>DLJQ01000003.1 GCA_002484335.1 Flavobacteriales bacterium UBA7612 | reverse complement strand
TCAAATTAATCAAATTAATCAAAATAATAATACAATAATATTAAATAAAAACTCTACTTTTAAGTGTTCTTAACAAGGGGGAGATTACAATACATTTAGCGTTTTAAAATTATAGTAAATAAAAAAAGTTTTTTTTCAAATTGTTATTTATCCAACTATTTACTTTACATTTGTACCGATATCAGAGATAAGATATTATTAGTTACAACTAAATTTTTTAGACATACCTTTTTTTATTTTTGTGGCAGCAAGCCTTATACTTCTTAAAACATTGTATTTTTTCACTTTTACTTTACACTTTTCAATATATTCAATTTTAAATTGATTTTAATCTCAAGTATTTCACGTTAATTATCACGCGTTAAGTTGATGAATTTATTGAGAATAATGAACGATTTCTTTTTTTAGAATAGAAATAGTTCCTTTATGTATAATTATAGAAATTATTTATTATTCTCTTTTTTAAAAAAAATATTATGCAAGAAGGTACAGTAAAGTTTTTTAATGATGCTAAAGGTTTTGGTTTCATTACAATTAAAGAAACAGGAAATGAAATTTTCGTTCATACATCAAATTTAGTTGATGATATTAGAGAAAATGACAAAGTTTCATTTAAAGTAGAGCAAGGGCAAAAAGGCCTTATGGCTACTAACGTTAGAAGAATGTAATTGAACTTTAATAATAATATAGTAACGTAAACATCTAAATGTTTTTAAACTAAAATATTATTCAATACATCATACAAGGCTGATTCTATAAAGGAATTCAGCCTTTTTTTATTCAAAATATCAACTGTTTATTGTCATGCTGTGCTTGAATTGTAAAATGTATTATAAACTTTTAGTTGTTTTTTTTAAATAGTTCATGTGATTTTTGGAGAAACCTTAATGCAAATTAAAATATTGTAAAATGAAAAATGATTTGGAGAGAGTATCAAAAAAACGAAAGTCAAATATAAACGTTATTTGTCATGATCTTGTATCTAACATTTTTTAAAAATTTGTTTCTATTTCATTTTTGTAAGTGCCTGAGAATTTCTCAATACAAACACATATTGAAAATAATCTGTTGTAAATCTACCATTTTGAGGAACTATATTTTCTCCAAAAATTCTAGATTTTACATTGATTAAATACTTCGAATTGTTGTAAGGCGAATATTGTGAATTTAACTTAAAAAGTGTTATTGTATTTGGCTTGCTTAATTCTTTTAGATCATTGATTCCTTTTACTAATTGTAAAGGACCGTCTGCATTTATCCAATCTATTTTTTCATTTTCTGGAGTAGGAAACTGAGGATTTTTTGGCATATACATTTCACTATCTATAGTATAACTAACTGTATGTTGTCAAAATAAATGAGACACCTCTTTCTAAAAATTAAGAGAGTGTTTGGTTTATAAATTTATTATTTTTTCTTGATAATACAATTGCCTTCTTTTTGCAATTGTTTGTTGTTTAATAATTGCTCTTTGTTCTAAAATTTTATCTGCTCTACCAAAATACACATCCGAAGGCGTAAGATTGTTCAAAGCCTCATGACACCTGCAATTGTTGTAGTTTTCTACTGTGGGTACGTCAGATCATCGTAGACTAAATTAGTAAAAAACTAATATAGCCTTATGATTATGAAAAAGACAAAAGAAATTGAAGCTTACTTAACTTATATTAAAAAATTGCAAGTTCTAAAATACGCTAAAGAATATGGAAATAATTCAATCGCTTATAAATTTTATGGTATAAAAAAGAGTACGTTTTACAAATGGAAAAAAGCTTATGAAGAACATGGAGAAGAAGGTTTACTTAGAAAGAAACCAATTCCTCGGACTTTTCCCAATCAAATCAAGCAAGAAATTGTAAATAAAGTATTAGAACTTCGAAAAGAACATAAATTAGGGACTTGGCGAATTAAATGGTATTTAGAACGCTATCATGATATTTTAATATCAGAATCAAGTGTTTATCGTATTCTAAAACGCAATAATGTAGGTCGATTAGACAGAAAGGTAACTAGAAGAGCTATGCATAGTATTAGATATGAAAAAGAAACACCAGGTCATCAGGTACAGGTTGATGTTAAGTTTCTGATTTTTCATGATTCAAATGGCACTAAAATCAAGCGATTTCAGTATACAGCTATTGATGACGCTACACGAATTAGAGCGCTTAAAATCTATGAAAAACATAACCAATTAAGTTCTATTGATTTCATAAATTATGTTGTAGATAAATTTCCTTTCAGAATTAATACAATTCAAACAGATAACGGACATGAATTTCAATCAAAATTTCATTGGCATGTTCAAGATTTAGGAATGAGACATCGATTTATAAAGGTGGGAACACCTCAATTAAATGGGAAAGTTGAACGATCTCATTTAACTGATAAAAAAGAGTTTTATCAACTTTTAAGCTACACTGATGATGTTGATTTAAGTCAAAAATTAGAGCAATGGGAGAATTTTTATAATTTCAATAGACCACATGGATCATTTAAAGGAAAAACTCCATATGAAATACTG
The DNA here is from genome assembly GCA_002484335.1 of Flavobacteriales bacterium UBA7612. Classification (GTDB taxonomy): domain Bacteria; phylum Bacteroidota; class Bacteroidia; order Flavobacteriales; family Weeksellaceae; genus Empedobacter. Next base: position 74 of record DLJQ01000003.1, on the reverse strand, counting down.
AAATCAAAACTAAAATAATTATATTTATTGTCTACGAAGTGATGAAGTACGACACGTTTAACTCCAATTTCAGA
>DLJQ01000014.1:246681-247261 GCA_002484335.1 Flavobacteriales bacterium UBA7612 | reverse complement strand
TAGTTAAAAGTGAGGAGACAAAAAACCACGAGAAAGCTGCTAAAGTGAAATCTGGCTAATCTACATTTAACCCGGTGCCAGTAATTATGCACCATATAGCAGATGCACACGATTGGCATTTTTGGGGAGAAGGAGAGAAAAGTGTTTCAATTCCATTACCAGTTATCTTATGGGATAACAATGGATTGAATGTATTTATGTCTTCTAAATTCCATCACAACGAAAAGGTTGTAGAAAGTAATGGGAATTATTATATTAATTTACATGAAAAGATATACAAAACTGATGCTGAAGGTTCTATAGAGCCTCATGTTGATGAGAAAGGTGCTATTCATTTACAGAATGAAAAACCCTTAGATTTTTCTATTACAAAAAATGTAGCTTCAATGCTTTTATCTTTTGTTTTATTAATTCTAATTTTCTCTGCTGTTGCATCGAGCTACAAAAAAGGAAATTTAGTCCCTAAAGGTATTGCATCATTTATAGAACCAATTATTTTATTTGTTCGTGATGAAGTAGCAATTCCTAATATTGGTAAAAAGAAATATGCGAAATACATGCCATATTTATTAACGTTATT
>DLJQ01000014.1:245814-246455 GCA_002484335.1 Flavobacteriales bacterium UBA7612 | reverse complement strand
AAAATAATTTTTTAATAATTAAATACAATTATCATGACAGGAAGTATTGCAGCAATCGGAGCTGGTTTAGCAGTTTTAGGAGTTGGTTTAGGTATCGGTAAAATCGGTGGATCAGCTATGGAAGGAATCGCTAGACAACCAGAAGCGGCTTCAAAAATTCAAACAGCTATGATTATCGCAGCAGCCTTAATCGAGGGTGCAGGTTTATTTGGTATCGTAGTTGCGTTATTAGGTAACGGATAATATTTGAATTTAAATTAGCTTCAGTAACGGTTGGTTGTTGAAGCTAATTCATTAAAAAATTAATTAGAAAATAAAATTTAATACATACACACAATGGATTTAATTACACCTTCAGTTGGTCTTATTTTTTGGACTGCGGTAGTTTTTATCATCTTATTAGTATTGTTAAGATCATTAGCGTGGAAACCAATTTTATCTGCTGTTAAAGATAGAGAACAATCTATTCAAGATGCATTAGACGCAGCTAAAAAAGCGAAAGAAGAGATGGCTTTATTAAACGCTCAAAACGAGAAAATCTTAAAAGAAGCTCGTGCAGAACGTGATGCAATCTTAAAAGAAGCGCGTGAAATGAAAGAAAATATCATCAACGAGGCGAAAAATTCTGCATCTGTAGAAGC
>DLJQ01000014.1:245079-245494 GCA_002484335.1 Flavobacteriales bacterium UBA7612 | reverse complement strand
AAAACAAAATTAGCTACATTAAAAAAAGATTTTTCAAAATAAAAATACATTCCTAAATTTTAAATATTTCAGAAATGCCAGAAATAAATCCAGCTGAAGTTTCAGCTATATTAAAACAACAACTATCTAGCTTTGATTCAGCAGTTGAATTAGCAGAAGTTGGAACCGTTCTAACTGTTGGGGATGGTATTGCTCGCGTTTACGGGTTAGACAATGCTCAATACGGAGAATTAGTAGAATTCTCAAACGGATTAGAAGGAATGGTACAAAACCTTGAAGAAGATAACGTAGGTATTGTACTTTTCGGACCTTCAAAAGGAATTAAAGAAGGGGACTCAGTAAAACGTACAAACAGAATTGCTTCTATTAACGTAGGAGAAGGAATGTTAGGACGTGTTGTAGATATGTTAGGAAA
>DLJQ01000014.1:41802-244959 GCA_002484335.1 Flavobacteriales bacterium UBA7612 | reverse complement strand
TTTTACGATAGAGGTGAAACAGTTTTCTGTATTTATGTTGCAGTAGGACAAAAAGGTTCTACAGTAGCTGGTATTATGAAAACATTACAAGACCATGGTGCTGATAAATATACAGTAGTAGTTGCTGCAAATGCATCTGATCCTGCTCCAATGCAAGTTTATGCTCCAATGTCTGGTGCTGCTATTGGTGAATTTTTCCGTGACTCTGGTCGTCCAGCATTAATTGTTTATGATGATTTATCTAAACAAGCTGTTGCTTACCGTGAGGTATCTTTATTATTACGTCGCCCACCAGGACGTGAAGCATATCCTGGAGATGTATTCTACTTACACTCTCGCTTATTAGAGCGTGCTGCTAAAGTTATTAAAGATGATACAATTGCTGCTCAAATGAATGATTTACCAGAATCATTAAAAGGTATCGTAAAAGGTGGAGGTTCTTTAACTGCTTTACCAATTATCGAAACTCAAGCTGGTGACGTTTCTGCATATATCCCAACAAACGTAATTTCTATTACTGATGGACAAATCTTCTTAGAGTCAGATTTATTTAACTCAGGTGTTCGTCCAGCGATTAACGTAGGTATTTCTGTATCTCGTGTTGGTGGTTCTGCTCAAACAAAACCAATGAAAAAAGTATCAGGTACATTAAAATTAGATCAAGCTCAATACCGTGAGTTAGAAGCTTTCGCTAAATTTGGATCTGATTTAGATGCAGCTACAATGAGTGTTATTGGTAAAGGTGAGCGTAACGTAGAGTTATTAAAACAAGCTGTTAACTCTCCAATTCCAGTAGAAGAACAAGTAGCAATTATATTTGCAGGTACTAACGGTTTATTAAGAAACGTTCCTGTAAATAAAGTTAGAGAATGGCAAGCAGATTTTGTTGATTTAATGAAAAACAAATATGCTGATACTTTAACATCTATCCGTTTAGGAAAATGGACAGATGAAATTATAGAGGTATTGAAGAAAGTTGTTACAGAAACAACATCAAAATATTAATAAAAATAAAATAAAAGCTTAGAAATTAGTTTTTAAGCTTTTATTTATCCTTCATTTCAAACAGAATTTTATGCCAAATTTAAAAGATATACGTAACCGTATTACTTCTGTAGGTTCTACTATGCAGATTACTAGTGCTATGAAATTAGTTTCTGCTGCAAAATTAAAGAAAGCTACGGATAATATTGTTCAGTTACGTCCTTATGCAGACAAATTACGTGAACTTTTAGAAAATGTAAGTTCGACTTTGGAAGCTGAAGTGGGAGGAGCACTTACAGAACAACGTGAGGTTAATAAAGTACTATTAGTAGTTTTAAACTCAAACAGAGGTTTATGTGGTGGTTATAATTCTAGTATTATTAAAAAAGTAAATTCATTATTAGCTGGAGAGTTGGCTGGTAAAGAAGTTCAGCTTTTGACTATTGGTAAAAAAGCAAATGATACTTATAGAAAAACTCAAACAATCTATAAAAATGCTTCTGATATTTGGAGTAATATAAATTTTGATGAAGTAGCAGAAATAGGAGAAGATTTAATTAAGAAATTTGAAGATAAAGATTTTGATCAAATCAGAATTATTTATAATCAATTTCAAAATGCAGCTGTTCAAATTGTTCAAGACGAACAATTTTTACCTGTTGTTATTGAAAAATCTCAAGAAAATGCAAATCAAGCAGAATTAGATTATATCTTTAATCCTTCTAAAGAAGAAATTTTAGTTGATTTAATTCCTCAAACTTTAAAAACTCAATTATTCAAAGCAATTTTAGATGCTAATGCTTCAGAACACGGTGCTCGTATGACTGCTATGCACAAAGCAACTGATAATGCTAGTGAATTACAGAAAGGTTTGAAAATTCAATATAACAAAGCACGTCAAGCAGCAATTACTAACGAAATCTTAGAAATTGTTGGTGGTGCAGAAGCATTGAATTCTTAAATAAAGAAAATATCTTATTTTAAATATAAAAGCAATCTCTTTTGAGGTTGCTTTTTTTATAAATTATTATCATTTTATTTATACAAAATATCCTTTGTAAGTAGTATAAATACTATATTTTTTCAAAAAAAATCTTATGATTTGAAAAAAAAAGTTTTTATGATTTAATGATTTTCAAATGGTTAAAAAATATATTGATTTTTATTGAAATTTTTTCTGAAAAATATTTGTTTTAATCTAAAAAATCCTCTTATATTTGCACCACTAAAAACAAGGCGAGGTAGCTCAGATGGTTAGAGCGCAGGATTCATAACCCTGAGGTCGGCAGTTCGATTCTGCTCTTCGCTACATATTTAAAGACAAATTCATTTTTTTTGAATTTGTCTTTTTTTATTCAATAAAGATTAAAATTCTTCTGACGTTAATCATCAATTAATTAAATCAAATGTATTAAATTTGTATATAATTTAGTTAGATTCTAAATAATATTAAAAAATGATTCAAACAGATATAGTTATTATCGGAGCTGGTCCAACAGGACTTTTTGCAGTATTCGAAGCAGGTTTATTAAAAATGAGATGTCATATTATTGATGCTTTACCACAACCAGGAGGACAATTAACAGAATTGTATCCTAAAAAGCCAATTTTTGATATACCAGGATATCCATCAGTAGGTGCAGGTGAGTTAGTAGATAATCTAATGGAGCAAATAAAACAATTTGAACCAGGTTTTACATTAAATGAACAAGCAACGACAATTGATAAGCAAGAGGATGGAACTTTTATTGTAACAACAAATAAAGGAACACAAGTTCATGGTAATTCTGTAGCTATAGCAGGTGGTTTAGGTTCTTTTGAGCCACGTAAACCAGTAATTGAGGAAATTGAGAATTTTGAAGAAAAAGGAGTAGAATACTTTGTTAAAAATCCTGAATTATTTCGTGATAAAAAAATTGTAATTGCAGGAGGTGGTGATTCTGCTTTAGATTGGTCTATTTTCTTAGCTGATATCGCAGAAAGTGTAACATTAGTTCATAGAAGAAATGAATTTAGAGGAGCTTTAGATTCTGTTGATAAAGTAATAGAACTTAAAAATCTTGGAAAAATTAATTTAATTACTCCTGCAGAAATTGTTGGAATAAAAGGGCAAGACAAAGTAGAAGGTTTAGTTATCGAAAAAGAAGGGGAAACTTTTGATATTGATACAGATTATTTTATTCCATTGTTCGGACTTTCTCCAAAATTAGGTCCAATTGCCAACTGGGGATTAGAAATAGAGAAAAATGCAATAAAAGTAAATAATGCATTAGATTACCAAACAAACATAGAAGGAATTTATGCGATTGGTGACGTTAATACTTATCCAGGTAAATTAAAATTAATTTTATGTGGTTTTCACGAAGCAACTTTAATGTGTCAATCAGTATATAACAGAATGAATCCAGGAAAGAAATTTGTATTAAAATATACAACTGTTTCTGGAGTTGATGGGTTTGATGGAACTCGTAAAGAAGCTGAAAAAGCTGTTGTAAAAGCAATAGACTAATTTTAGTATAAAACATATAATTAAGCTTTGCATTTTTTGTAAAGCTTATTTTTTTTGGCAATCACTACGTGCCGCGCTTTATCGCTCCCAATCTTTCTATTTCGCTTTAACTCTTCATAAAAAGGATTTCCGCTACAATCGCTATTGCAGAATAAAATAGTATTTTTGAAAGCACCATTACCAACAATCACAATCTTCTCTACTTCTACGTTTTTCTTCATTATCCCAAAATGGATAAAATTTAAGTGCAAAGAATATACTCGCAGCATTCAATTTATTATGCTTTATAAATAAAGGTAAAATATTATCACTTCCTATAACTAAAGGTCCAAGACGTAAATAACTTCCTACAGTAACTTTCTCGTAGTTATAAAGTGATACCGAAGGTCCAAAACCAATTCCATTATTTTGAATAGAGTAAGATGTTTGTAAAACATTTGTTCGCTTTAAACTATTTTCGAAAATAGGAGTTCTTTGTATCCAGTTCACATTCCAATATTGATTAGGTTTTATCATTTTACTCATGCTTACATGTAAACTGGTTGGTAAACCAATTGTAAATTTATTTCCTACTTTCGATTTATTTTCATCATCATAAACTTCTTTACTAATCACTTTTAAATATTGTTCAATACTTTCAAATTCTACATCATCAAAATTAGGATTGTCTTTTATTTTTACACGCTGCCCTGGATTATAAAAAACATGTTTTTCTCCTCTAAAATTAACATAACCTATATCTAGTAAATTAGCACTTAATTTAAAATCATATAACTCATCATTAATTCTTCTATCAACTAAAGATATTCCTAAATCAATACCAACTCCATTTCCTCGATTTCTATACACATATTTATCTCTATCAAAATCATAATTTGTCGCATAACTTGCTTCTATATTATAATCGCTAGCATATATTTCTGATTTTTTATGAATAGAATCTATCTCTATATAATTAGCTTCAAGTTTTATAGGACTTTTACTATTAATAACTGCTCCGTCTAAGCCTATTAAATATTTAATATTGGCTCCAATAATTAATTCTTGTGTATTTGTAGTATAAAGATTTGTAGAAATATTTAAGCCAATTTCATTCCAATTCATAAAATTAGTTTTTGCAGAGTTAAAACTATAATCAGAAGGGAGTAAAACTCTATCATTATGAAATTTCATGTAATTGTCAAGATTTTTTACAGAACCTTGTTGGCGTAAGCGGGAGAATAATCCAAGACGAAAAGTCTGATTATTTATTTTTTGTTTCATAGAAAATGATGGTCCCATAATATCATTTTCTAGATTATATGAAATAAAATTTTTAGTAGAGTAATCTAAAATATTTGATTGTGTTTTACCTGTAATTCCTTTTCTTGGTTGAGCATTTTTCGTATTACCATGTAATAATCCAAAGAAAGTTTGGTCAGAAATATAAGCATAATCATTTCTAAATAAAACATCACTTGATATAATATTCACATCCCATTTATTAGGATTAAAATATGGTGTAGTTGGAGATAAAACAGAACCGTTTATTCCACTGTATTGATCATTACTAAATGATAATGTATTCTGCCCAAATCCTATAAATGAATAGAGAAATATAGAAGTATAAAATATTTTTTTCAAATTATTTTTCAAATATTATAAATTATCTATCTCCATCTATTAATCTACCAAGACCACCCAATACAGAACCTTCTCCTTTCGATGAACCACCAACAGAAGGAGCATGAGCAATAATACGATCTGCTAAACGACTAAATGGTAACGACTGTACATACACTACACCAGGACCTTTTAATGTAGCAAAGAAAACCCCTTCACCTCCAAAGAATGTATTGCGAATTCCTCCTATAAATTCAATATCGTAGTGAACGGATTTTTCAAAACCAACAATACATCCTGTATCTACTTTTAGGACTTCATTTTGTTTTAAAATGCGTTTATGTAATGTTCCACCAGCATGAATAAATGCGATTCCATCGCCTTCTAATTTTTGCATAATAAATCCTTCTCCACCAAATAGGCCAGTTCCTATTTTTTTATTGAATTCAATTCCGACAGAAACACCTTTTGCTGCAGCTAAAAAAGCATCTTTCTGACAGATAAATTTATTATTTACTTCGGTTAAGTCTATTGGGACAATTTTTCCAGGATAAGGCGCAGCAAATGAAGCTTTCTTTTTACCATGCCCATAGTTTGTGTAAGAAGTCATAAACAAACCTTCTCCCGTTAATAATCTTTTGCCTGCATTAACAATTTTTCCAAATAAACCTTCTGTTTTCCTAGATCCATCACCAAAAATTGTTTCCATTTTTATGCCCTCATCCATCATCATAAAGCTACCTGCTTCTGCAATAACAGTTTCATTAGGGTCTAATTCAATTTCTACAAATTGCATTTCTTCCCCATGTATTTCGTAATCTATTTCGTGTGCATACATAGTTTATATTTTTTAATTAATCATTTAATAATTATTTATAAAACGATATTTTAAGTAAAAATATTTTCTAATGTGTTTAATTTTAAAATTTATTGCTGTTCTATTTATTTTTTACTAAAAGTAAATGTTTAGTCTAAACTAAATTAAGTTGTTATTTTATTAGTTTTTGAAATCTTTATTCAGTAGTAAAATGTATCTTTTAGAAAGTTTTTAAGTTTAAAATCATTTATTTAAAACGGTACTTGTACTAAATGAATGTTTTTAAATCAAATAAAAAAGATGTATAATAACCTTTATGTTTAGTAGAAGTTAATTGTAGAGTTTCGCTATCCATTACTGAATATTAAAAATTATTGGAAAATAACTTCGTTATTTATGCAAACTATATTTTAATACTATAGATTAATAAAGAATTTACTATTTTTAACAAAGTAATTATACGAAATACGGATATAGGTGTTATTTTACGAAACTACACACCGTTTTATTTCGTAAAATAACAATGTTAGCGGTAATTTTAAATTACAACTTGTAGAAAATGACTATAACAAGAAAATACTTTGAAGATATTTTAAATTTAATCAAGGATATTTGTGAGAGAGGAACCGCGAGTATTATTGTATATTTTGAGTTACTTCATAAATTAAATAATCTATTAAAAGAAATTAAACAATATAATTTATTTAAATTAGAACTAGATGATTCATTTTATGATATTTTAGAAAATAAGTCTGAATCTGAAATAACTTTAAAAAGAATTGAAATTTTAGCGAAATTATCATTATCGCTAATGAAAACTTCTTTCGAAACTGATTATCATTCTGATAACGAACCCAATTATTTTATAAACTTAAATAAAAGTTTAATTTCACTTCCTTATCAAGAGTTCATAGAAATATATAAACAAATAAAACTAAATTCAGAGGATTCCTTTATCATTCAGAAACATATCGGTCAATTTCCTATTTATAAAAATATATCCAATGAAACCGAGTTTTTGTTGTATAAAGAACTTATAACTGCTGATAAAACTAGAATAACTAAAACATCCAAGTTAGCTAAAATACCTAATGAATTTGTTGACAAAATAACTGATTTTTTCAAATCAAAAATAGATGAATATAAAAACTATATATTTCAGAATTATCCATCTATTAAAAGTGAGTTTAAATATTTCGACAATACAACAAGAATTTACTTTAAGAATTTTAGAGATAATGGTGCTCATATGCGGATTTATCACTACAAAAATCCAATTGATGAACATCAACTATTTGTATATCCATATTCTTTAGATTTCACTCCTTATGAATTTGAAAATATTGAGTTAACAGAACAAAATATTGTTGGAGGATTATCTACTTATATGCGTCTGTATGAAGATTTTGAAATTAGAGGAAACTTATTTTTCAGTGAACATAAAATTCATAGTGAATTAATAAATATTTATATATCTAATGCTGAAGAATTGGAAAGAGAAAGTTTTCTTAAGTTTCTTTTAAAATGTAGAGGGTATTATTTAAACTATTTCAATAAAAAAGAAGATAATAGATGTGACTTTACTGCAAAATTTAATGACGAAATTACGAAATTCATATTCGTAAAAGGTGAACTGAAAAATATTGAGAATATTAAAAGAAAACTTGAAGAGTTTGAAGATAATGAAAGAGTTACTTTCGTTTCAACATATAGAGTTTATTCAGATTTTCATAAAGCCCTAGAAAAAGAGAACATAAATTTTATTTCGATTTACTCTCTATCCACAGAATACTTAAATAACAATAATAGTATAATTCTTCATTGGTATATTCAGAATGAATTAAAACATTTTAAAATCAACAAATCTGATTCTAAAATTAAATCTGAATCATTAATTGAGAAATTAAGAAATTGTAAATTAGGCATAAAAGGTTGGGCTGAATATGAATCTATTTGTGAAGAAATTTTGAAATTTTTACTCGAGGATTATTTTAGAAAGTATACATCAAAATCACAATCATATAGCGAAAATGGAATATTTAGAAGAGATTTAATCATCAACAATAATTACAAAGACATTAATTCGTTTTGGGGAGATATTAAAAATGATTTTAATTCTAATATTGTATTAATCGACTTTAAAAATTATGCTGAAGAGTTGGAACAAAATGAATTGTTAATCCCAACTAAATATATGAATAATACTATAGGAAATGTTGTGATTGTTATTTCTCGTAAAGGTGTTAATAAAAATGCCGTAACTCTTCAAAAGAAATTTTTAAGAGAGGGTAAATTAATAATTTCTTTATCAGACGAAGATTTAATTGAAATGCTTAGAGAAAAAGGTATGAATAATGATGTGTTATATATGCTTGATAATAAGAAATTTTTACTTTACGAAAATGAATAAAAACTACCGCTAACATCGTATTGGCGAAATGGCGGGATAAGGCTAAAATTTGAAGTTTCGGCTTTCTATTCCGCAAAAAGCCAATTATATTGACTTTTTTCTTAAATTTATTCAATTAATTGGCTTTTCGCTTCAATTTCCGCCACTGACGCTAAGCCCCGAAACGTCATGCGTCATACAATTACAAAATAACCACAAATGCAAACTTTATACGGAAATCAACTTTCATCAGAATTGAAAAAACTATGTGAAAATTCAAAAAAAAGAATTTGGATTTGTTGTCCTTTTATTGGAAGTGAAAAATTTATTCTACAATTAATAGGACACAAGTTTATAGATGAAAAAATTGATTTAAGATTAATTACCGATATAGATGAACTGTCAAAAATTAATTATTCTTTCATTAGCAATTTTTTAGAAAATTCTAAATTGAAATCTCTTCCAGGAGTTCATGCGAAAATATATATTATTGATAATAATTGTTTAATCACTTCAGCAAATTTAACTGAAACAGCTTTCACAAAAAGACATGAAATTGGTGTATTTCTGTATGATAATGAAGCAAACGAAACAATCGAAATATTTGAAAATTGGTGGCGAAAATCTGAAACTATTAATGAAATTAAATTAGATGATATTCCAATCAAAAAACATAATAATGATGAAAAATTCGGATTCAATCTTCCAAGAATTTGGAATAAACCATCTACAATAAGTCAAAACAGATATTGGTTAAAACCAATTGGAGTTACAGAAAATCCAATTACTGAAAAGAACACTTTTGAAGAACAATTCTTCGATCTTCATTTTGCTGTCTACCCTAGTTCAATTAAAGAGAATGATATTTTCATTGCCTATGGGATTGGTGCAAAACGTATTTTAGGGGTTTACAAAGGCATGTCTAAAGTTCTAAAAATAGATGAGAATGAAAAAAATAAAGAAGATTGGAAAAAAAGATGGCCATATTATGTAAAAAGCGAAAATTTGACTCCTGAATTTGGAAGAATTTGGATGCAAAAAAATCTATATGCAAATAAGTTAGTTGTGGACTTTCTAAAAATTAATGCCAATAAAAATATTACACATGTTGGAGGAAAAACACTTGGTGCATTAAATTTTAAAAAAGATAAAATTTTACTATCCAATGAATTTGCAGAGTTTATTATATCTAAAATAACAAATGAAATGTAAACATGTACGAACGCATAACACGTTTTATGTTAAGTAGATAATTCTTTATTAGAAATTGCTGATATTTTGATATTAATTTACAATTAATATAATATTTTATATTTTTGTTTAAATTATATACTTATGAAAATAAAAATACTATTTCTATTATTAATCTCTATTAATCCTTTTGTTTTTTCCCAAAAAATTAAAGTTAAAAAAGAAGAAATATCTGTTGATGGAAAATTAATAGCTAAAATAAAAAAAGGAAAAGGGAACTATATAATTAGTAATCTTGAAGGGGAAGAATTATTTACGGCTTCTATAAATAATAAAACACCTAAAGGAAATATTGTTTATAATAACTGGTTAGAATTAACTAGTGTAAAAAATGGTAACATAAAGGAAGTTGAATTATTACCTGATAATTCATTTACATTTAGTTCTGAGAAATTAATATTAAAAAATTTATTACTTAATGATAAAAAACTTTTAACAGATACAGGTATTAATAAAGTTATTGTTGATGATTTTTTCAAAAATGAAGATAGGACAATTTCTACTAATGAAGATAATGTAGCTGAATATGATAAAAAAATTAATGCAATAGAAGATTCTATTGCAATAGCTAACAAATTAGATTATGATAAGTATGGTAATATATTTGTGAATGACAAAAAAATTGGATTCTTAGTGAGAAAAGAAATTGATCATGGACCAGCATTTTCGAATGAAATTGTATATTCTATTTTTGATCTTGATAAAACAGAAATTGCTAAAATTACTTTTTCAAGTAATAGTGATTTTAATTTGAATAAAGCTCTAATGTTAAATACATATGATGGTAAATCTTTTCAAATAAAAGGAGCAAATTATTCTTCTAATCTTATCAAAAATGATAGTCTAGCACCTAGAGTTATAAAAAAGCTTTATGCTAATGGATATACTTTAGGAGGGGTATCTATTGAGAAAGAACAATACAGAAACTATTTTAATGATAAATAAATTTAAATATATCAACTAAGTTAAAATTTATAGTAATAATATAATACCTTTTACGTTAAATAAAAACTGAAGTTTAATACAATATAAAATCCATGATCTAAGATCATGGATTTTGTATTTACAAGTTATAAAGCAATATTTATAAAAGAATCAAAAAAGGGATTGAAACTTTATTTTTTTAATTCTATGGTTAATTTATTATAACAACATTATCAAGATATTTTTTCTACTGTTTAATCTTTTTTTAGCCGATAAACAATCCGTATTTTTGTAAAACTTGAAATAAAGATTATGTCAGATATAAAAGTAACTATTATAGATAGAGACGGAGTTTCTCATGAAGTGGACGCTCCAACAGACATGAATATGAATATTATGGAATTAGTTCGTGCATACGAATTAGCTCCAGAAGGAACAATTGGTGTTTGTGGAGGAATGGCAATGTGTGCTTCTTGTCAGTGTTATATTTTAACTCCAGAAACTCCATTACCAGAAATGTTACCAGATGAAGATGCAATGCTTGCAGAAGCTTTCAACGTAAAAGAAAATTCTCGTTTGGGTTGTCAATTACATATTTCTGAAGAAATGGATGGATTGAAATTAGAACTAGCTCCGGAATATTAATATATAGTTTAACGTAGTAAGCTTTACGTTCTACGTTTATCAATTAAAAATTACGTTTAGCGTAAAATGTAATACTTTAAACTTACAAAATGAATCAATCAGAAGATAAAAGACTTTTTTTATTAGATGCATATGCATTAATTTTTAGAGGATATTATGCATTTATAAAAAATCCGAGAATCAATTCTAAAGGTTTTAATACATCTGCAATCATGGGATTTTCTAACTCACTTTTTGATGTGATTAGAAGAGAAAAACCAACTCATTTAGCAGTTGTTTTTGACGTTGGTCAAGCAACAGTGCGTACAGTAGATTTTCCTGAATACAAAGCAAACAGAGATGAAACACCAGAAGCAATTCGTCAAGGAGTTCCATTTATTCAAGATATATTAAGAGCTTTAAAAATTCCAGTACTTTTTGCAGAAGGTTACGAAGCCGATGATGTGATTGGAACGCTTGCAAAGAAAGCAGAGAAAGAAGGCTATACAACTTACATGGTTACTCCTGATAAGGATTTTGCACAATTGGTAACCGATAAAATAAAAATGTATCGTCCTGCAGCGAATGGTAAAGGTGTAGAAATTTGGGGAATTGAAGAGGTAAAAGAAAAGTTTGATATTGATGATCCTATTCAAGTTATAGATTATCTTGGAATGATGGGAGATGCTGTGGACAATATACCTGGATTACCAGGAGTTGGAGCAAAAACAGCAAGTAAATATTTGAAAGAATTTGGTTCGTTAGAAGGTTTATTAGAGAATACAGATAAACTAAAAGGTAAAGCAAAAGAAAAGATTGAAGAAAATAAAGAATTAGGTATTTTATCTAAAAAATTAGCTACAATTATTACTGATGCTCCTGTTGAATTTGATGAAGAAGATTTAACAGTTTGTCAACCAGATATACCAAAAGTAACTGAATTATTTACTGAATTAGAGTTTCGAAGAATGTTAGAAACTGTCTACAAAATATATGGTTTAGATACAACAGAAATTATAAAAGAAGCTCAAGAAGAAATATCTGCTGCAAGTCAAGCAACCAATTCTCAAACAGCTCAACAAAGTTTATTTGACTTTACTTCTGATGAAGAAATTGTTCCTCAGAATAGTGTATTTACAGATATTTCTACAACAGATCATTTTTATCAATTGATTGATACAAAAAAAGGAAGAGAAATAGTATTAAAAAATATTTTAAAACAAAAAGAAGTAACCTTTGATACAGAAACAACATCTTTAGATACTTTAGAAGCAGAATTGGTTGGTATTTCGTTTTCATGGGAAAAAGGAAAAGGATATTATATTCCATTTCCTGTAGATTTTTCTGAAGCGAAAGAAATCATAAGTGAATTTAAACCTTTTTTTGGAGATGAATCTATTACGAAAATAGGACAAAATTTAAAGTATGATATTAAAGTTTTAGCAAAATATGATATTGTATTAAAAGGAGAAAATTTTGATACAATGATTGCTCATTATTTGATTAATCCAGATATGCGTCATAATATGGATGTTTTATCTGAAACGTATTTGAATTATCAACCTGTTTCAATTGAAACTTTGATTGGTAAAAAAGGGAAAAACCAGAAAAACTTCCGAGATGTTCCTTTATTGGAGCAAACAGAATATGGTGTTGAAGATTCTGATATTACAAATCAATTAAAGAATCTTTTTGAACCAGAGTTAAAGAATGCTAATACCTATAAATTATTTGCAGATTTAGAAATGCCATTGATGCAAGTCTTAGCGGATATGGAATTAGAAGGTGTTCGACTTGATGTTGATTTCTTGAAAGAACTTTCTGTAAAACACGAAGCTAAATTAAAAGAGCTTGAGTTAAAAATTTATCAAGATGCAGGAGAAGAATTCAATTTGAATTCTCCAAAACAATTGGGTGATATTTTATTTGATAAATTGCAGTTAGATCCGAAAGCCAAAAAGACAAAAACTGGTCAATATGCTACAGGAGAAGAAATATTATCGAAATTAAAAGATAAACATCCAATAATTACAGATATTTTAGAATACAGACAATTACAAAAATTAAAATCTACCTATATTGATGCTCTTCCTAATTTGATTAATCCAAAAACAGGTCGAGTACATACAACTTATGCACAAACAGTTGCTGCTACAGGACGTTTATCTTCTGTGAATCCTAATTTACAGAATATTCCTATTCGTTCTGAGGCTGGGCAACAAATACGTAAAGCTTTTGTAGCAAGAGATGAAGATCATGTATTGATTTCTGCCGATTATTCTCAAATAGAGTTACGATTGATTGCACAAATGTCTAAAGACCCAGCAATGGTTGAGGCATTTAAGAAAGGAGAGGATATTCATGCTGCAACTGCTGCCAAAGTTTTTAATGTTGCTTTGGATGAGGTAACAAGAGAACAACGTAGTCAAGCAAAAACAGTAAACTTTGGAATTATTTATGGTGTTTCTGCATTTGGTTTAGCCGATCAAGCAAATATTTCTCGAAAAGAAGCAAAAATATTAATTGATGCTTATTACGAAACTTATCCAACATTGAAAGCCTATATAGAAAAACAAGTAGAGATTGCTAGAGAACAAGGTTTTGTGGAAACATTATTGGGACGTCGTCGTTATTTAAAAGATATTAATTCTCGTAATAATGTTGTTCGTTCTCATGCAGAAAGAAATGCAGTAAATGCACCAATACAAGGTACAGCTGCAGATATTGTAAAAATTGCAATGATTCAGATTCAAAAAGAATTGAAGAAGAATTACGAAACAAAAATGATTTTACAAGTGCATGATGAGTTAATTTTTGATTCACCTAAAAATGAGGTCGAAAAAGTATCTGAGTTAATAAAAACAACAATGGAAGCTGCAATGCAAATGGATGTTCCTTTGATAGCTGAAGTTGGAGTAGGAGATAATTGGTTAGAAGCTCATTAATTTTTTATGATTGATTGCAAAAACGATTGAAGTGGAAATCCTTTTATAAGTAAAGGCTGAAGTTTACGAAGTTTTTATTTATAAAAGATTGGGAACGTGAAAGCGTGGCCCGAAGGGTTTGCCTTAAAATAAAAAATATCATAGTTAAAATTAGCTATGATATTTTTTTATGATTTTGTGAATATTATTTTTTGTTAGGAGGAAATTTGTAAAATAATTTCATAACTCCTTTTTGTACAATAGCTTCTTTGGCTTCAGGAGAAGAATTTACTGACATTTGAATTTTTAATGTTCCTTGCCATACTAAATGTCCTTGATTTAGCATTGATACAGTATAATTTTGATTTAATTTTTCTGAAGTAATTGGAATTCCTACGGACATTCCTCCTCCAATTCGTCCAAATCCTCCAGTTCCCATTCCAAGTCCAACACTAGAATTTTGTTGTTTAGAAATATATTCTTCAGGATAAACAGAAATAACAAGGTTACTAGAATTATTTTTTTGAAACCCTTTGTAAAGTAGACCTTTTTCAATAGAATTAAATAATCTAGCAGAATCTAAATCGTTTAATTTTAAATGATCTGATTGTGAGAATGTATATGTTCTATTGGAATTGAAATCAAAGTCTCTGTCATAATCTACAGCAACTTTTTGTTGTGTACTACATGAAATGAAAGTAAAAAAAGCAATACTTAATAAAATTATTTTTTTCATTTTTTTATGAATTTAGATGAGATTTATAAATATTATTGTTGAGTTTTTATGTAGTTTTCAACAACACTTCTCAACGAATCAAAACCAATTTCGTCTAGTTTAATGTCTGATATTTTAATCCATTTTACATCAGCTATTTCTTCTTTTTCAATGATTATATCTTCGTTAGGAAAATCAGCAATATAGGCTAAATCACATGTTTTATATGGAATTCCTTTGTATTCGTAATTATTGGGTTTAGATATAAAGTACTTGAATTGATTTGTAGGAATTTTAATTCCAAGTTCTTCTTGTATTTCTCTTTGACAAGTTTCTTCTGCACTTTCATCTGGATCAGTAAAACCACCAGCCAAATCTAGCATTCCTTTTTTTGGATCTTTATTACGAACTGTGAATAGAATTTTATCATCTTTTTTTAGAATTACCGCAACTGCAGTAGCTACGTTTTGATAGTAAACTAAATCGCAATTTGAACAAGACATTCTTCTAAAATCAAATGTATCGATTGAGTGACCACAATTTGGGCAAAATTTGAATGATTTTATCATAGTATTTATTTTAGGTTTCTAAATTCTACTTATTTCTTGGATGAAATTTTATGATAGCATCTCTAATGAAAGCTTGATCTACATGCGTATAAATTTCCGTTGTTGTTATACTTTCATGTCCTAACATTAATTGAATTGCACGTAAATCGGCTCCATTTTTTAGTAAATGCGTTGCAAAAGAATGACGAAATGTATGAGGACTAATTGTTTTTTTTATTCCTGCAATGATTGATAACTCTTTTACAATTGTAAAAATCATAACACGCGTTAGATTTTTACCTCTTCTATTTAAAAAAACAAAATCTTCAAACCCTTCTTTAATAGGAATATGTGTACGTATGTTTTCTTTGTACAAGTTAATATATTTTATTGTATAATCACTAATAGGAACTAATCTTTGTTTGTTTCCTTTACCAATAACACGAATAAAACCATCGTTAAAAAATAAATCAGAAATTTTTAGGTTAATTAATTCAGAAACACGTAATCCACAACCATAAAGTGTTTCAATAATTGCTCTGTTTCTTTCGCCTTCTGGTTTAGATAAATCAATAACCTCTATCATTTTATCAATATCTTTTTCAGATAAAACGTCAGGTAATTTCATTCCTATTTTTGGAGTTTCTAATAAAGATGTAGGATTATCTTCTCTAAAATCTTCTAATTGTAAATAACCAAAAAAGCTTTTTAAGCCAGAAATAACTCGTGCTTGTGAACGAACGCTATATTCACTAGATGCAAAATTGTGAATAAATTCTTTGATGTCATCTTGTGAATAATCTAACGGTTTTTTATCTGAATAATCAATTAATTTCTGAATATCACGTAAGTAACCTTCAATTGTATTTACTGAAACTCTTTTTTCTAATTTCAGATACATTTGATAATCGTACAAAGCGTCTTTCCACTGCATTTATTTAGTATTTTTTTCTAGTTCAAAAATACGTTTTATCATTTCATCTTCTGGTATCCAAACTTGATAAAATGCTCTTGAACCATATAAATCTTCAGCTATACTAGCTTTTATATAGTTATCTATTGTCGATGAGTATTCTGGGTTAAATTCATTAGGTTTGATTCCTAAAACACCTAAAAATTCATTTCTATAAATTCCAGCTCCAAAATATTTTAAATAAATACTTTGATTATGGAACATAAAAAAGTCATGAATTGAATAAATTTTTTTGAATAAAAAACTATTGAAATAATTAGCATCTTGATTGTAATACAACCAATTTGCTAGAGAACTTGTATCAAGTGCGACAAATTCATCAGGAATAATTCCACCTCCGCCGTAAACTTTTTTACCAGAAGGAGCAGTGTACTCTAAATCTTTATTTATTTTTATTGAATCTTTACTGTATAATTCTCCAGATTTTAATCTTTGGTATAAATCGTCACTGTATTTAGCTGTTTTTTTGTCGAAAGGTTTTTGAATAGATCTACCAGAAGGAGTAAAGTAGTTGGCAACAGTTAATCTAACTTTTGTGTTATCTCCTAAATTAATTTCTCTTTGTACTAAACCTTTTCCGAAAGAACGGCGACCAACAATTATTCCTCGACCATAATCTTGTATTGCTCCTGTCACAATTTCACTTGAAGATGCAGAATTTTCATCAATTAAGACATATATTTTTCCCTTCTCAAATAAGCCTTTATTTGTTGCGTATATGTATTTTTTTCTTTTTTGCTTATCTTGTGTATAAACAATAAGCTCATTTTTAGATAAAAATTCATCAGCTATTTCTTCAGCAATATGCATTAAGCCTCCAGGATTACCTCTTAGATCAAAAACAAGAGTTTTCATTCCTTTGTCTAATAAATTTTCTAATGCTTGATGTACTTCTATAGCAGAATTCTCTGAAAAACGAACTAATTTAATATAGCCTATATCTTTTGTAAGCATATGCTCTCCTGTAACAGATTCTATTGGGACAATAGATCTTTCTACATTTATGGAAATAGGTTTTTGATCTCTAATGACAGATAAATTTACTTCAGAGCCTTTTTTACCTTTTAATAATTTTTCTATTTTAGCATTATCTGCTCCAATTAAAGATTCATTATTAGCAGCAATTAACTGATCGCCAAATTCTAATTTTCCATAATTTGGTGTACCAGGAATTGTTCTTTCAACAATAATGGTATCATTAAGTACTCTGAATTTTATTCCTATCCCAACAAATTCACCTTTTAATTGTTCATCAGCTTGTTGAATAGAAGATTTATCGATGTATTTGCTATGTGGGTCTAGCTTTCCTACCATATAATTTATGGCATCATCAACTAAACTATCTGAATTAACATCATTTACATATTCGTTATCTATTAAAGATACTAATCGTCTAATTTTTTGTTCATTATTAGAATATTGTAAACCTACAATATCTTTATTTTCGTCGAATGCAAAATCATATTTTTTACCGACTAAGAATCCTATTAAAAAAATGATAATAATTAATAGAATAACATTAATAATTTTGAACAAGTTTTTCATTTATTTATATAGCTCTTCTTCTGTTATTTGTTGAACATCAATTCCAGATTTCTCTAAAAACTCTAATCCAGATGTATCTTTATATTGTTTTATATAAACAATTCTTTTAATTCCTGCTTGTAGAATTAGTTTACTACAATCTTTACACGGAGAAAGAGTTATATAAAGAGTTGCACCTTCTGCTGATTGAGTAGAAGTTGCACATTTTAATATTGCATTAGCTTCAGCATGTAAAACATACCATTGAGTATTTCCTTCATCATCTTCACAGCTATTATCAAAACCACTTGGAGTACCATTATATCCATCAGAAATAATCATTCTGTTTTTAACGATAATTGCACCAACTTTTTTTCTTTGACAATATGAAAGGTTAGCCCATTCATAAGCCATTCGTAAATATGCTTTATCGTAACGTAGTTGTTTATCTTGTTTATTATTTTTCATTTAAACTATGTTCTTCTTCTTGAACTTTTTTTGTTAATAATGGTGGTAAGAAAAATGGAATTGGGTTTCTAAAAAAGGCTTTGACAGTGTGATAAATCATTGTAAATATTTTGTATAACGGAATATTATTAGATCTCATTGCCATTAATAAAGATAAAATAAAACTTACAAAAAAGTTACACCAACCAACTAAGAAAATAGAAATAAAAGCAATGACCATAGGAACTAGGTCAAAATGATATCCTAATCGACCTACACCAATGGCAAAATTTCCGGATACAAATGTAATGTGTCTTATATCAAATGGTAAACCGATAAAATCTCCGATAAGGAAAGCACTTCCCATCATAAAACCAAACGCAATATTACCAACAACACCACCCATGTTTTTTTCGAACCAATTAGAAATTTTTTTCCTTCTTTTTTCCGAGAAAAACTTTTTTAATACAGGATGATTATAAATACGATCTGGGATATTATGAAAACGTTGACTGTTAATAGTCATTCCAGATATTAAACCTGATAAAAATAAAAATATACCAGCAATTGCACCAAAATAGAAAATATGCCAATCCATCACTACAACTTCTTCCCAGTAATGATGGGCTTTTATTTCACTAAGAACTTCAATATTTAGAATATCACTCAATAGATAAAATATACCTAAAGAAACAGCAAAACCAGCTACAACATTACCAATAAATGCAATAATTTGACTACGGAATAATTGAGCAAATAAGTTTGTAAAATCATTTATTCTTAATTCTGTACCAGATGTTGGTACTAATGATTGTGCTAATCTAGCAGCCGTCATAGAAGGCTGTTTTGTAGCAAGTGTCATATGTGTTAAATAAATAACACTAAATCCTACAGCATAATTGATACTATAGAAAAAAGCTTTGAATAGGGGAGAAGTATCATGAATATTTCCAATTCCTGTTTTTATGAAACAAAGAAAAGAAACTATAAATCCACCACCACAAGCTGTCCAAAACATCTTATTGTATTCTTTTGCAGTTTGAGTAATGTATTTTTCTCCTGTTTTTCCATTATGATAGGTTACTAAAAATGTAATTAAATAAACTGTTGATTTTAATTGATTGCTCATAAAGTTTTTAGGAGCATAAAAATCTATCCATTTTTTAGTTGAAAACGATAAAAAAGGTATTAATCCATTAGTTTTTAATTCATTGTAACTTGTTAATATGTTTTGTAATCTCCTTAGCTGTTGCTGTAGCCTATTAATTTTAGCAGCAACTTTAAATGAGATACCTTTATAATCTTTCTGAGTAAGAATATCATTTAGTAAATTTCTACATACAGAAATACTTTCTCTTATTTTTAATAAGTCAAATCCTACTTGCGGATTTTCTATAATATTGCTAATCTGCATAGCAAGTTTAGAAAAAGGATTATCTAAATAATTTACTTCGTTACTGTAGCGGATCATTTCTTTATCAGAAAAGCCTCCAGTAATTCTAACTGTTAATATAGAAATAGCTTGAAGTATTTGACTTTGAATGTTGTTTGTATATTTTTTTGAATCTTCATCTGTTAAATCTTGATATAAAGTTTCATAAAGTTTTCTCCATCTATCTAAAGGGATAATTCTAATAGCTTCAAGATTTTTAGAATTATAAAATAATTCATTAATTATAGAAGTTAATTCATTATTATTTTCAATATCAGGTAATATAGAATCAATAATTTTTTTTCTAAATAAAGAAAACAAACTATCTTCTAGATGGATTCCACTATCAACTAAATAACCAACAATATTTGTATTACCAAAGTTACTTCTTAATTCTTCTTTGAATATTTCGCGGTAATTTGTATTATTTTGAAGTTTTGATATCAAATCATCTATGAAAGAAATTG
Source organism: Flavobacteriales bacterium UBA7612 (assembly GCA_002484335.1). Taxonomy (GTDB): domain Bacteria; phylum Bacteroidota; class Bacteroidia; order Flavobacteriales; family Weeksellaceae; genus Empedobacter. The sequence goes on along the minus strand of DLJQ01000014.1, from coordinate 224,829 downwards.
AATCTGTATAATCTTTTCTTGCTGATTCGATTAAACGGATAAAGAAACTTTTTTCATATTTTTTGTTTTGGTAAAATATAGAATCTAATGACATATTATTATATATTCATTTTTAGTTATACAAAAGTATAAAACTTAAGTAATGTTATAATATAGTTTTTAATAAAATAAAAAGTGANNTCACTTTTTATTTTATTAAAATTTGAAATTTTTCTTATCAATTGCGGGGTTTGTTTTCACTTCATTGAATTTGATAATATATTCTCCACCTTCTTTTGGTTTTCCAATGATTTTTGTAGCAAAAGACAATCCATTAAATCTTTTAAAGTTAGAGAAGTACAATGTTTCATTTTCATTCTTCTCCATAACTATTTCATAGGAATCTTTGTCGAAACAATATATTGTACTATTTGTATTTTTTTTAAGTTCTACTTTATAGCATTTATTGTTGTCTTGATTATATGTTTCAATTCCTAAATATGAAACTTTAAATCCTTTTTGATTATATTTTAATACGTCAGAATCAAATGAATCTGGTTTATAATCTGGTACAATAATATTTTTTTTGGTAGCTTCATTATATGTCCATCCATTTTTACCATCGTATCCTTCATTTAAAATTTCTTTTCCATTAATTAGAAAAGCTACTTTTTTATTGTAAGGTCTTTGATGATAAATAATAATAGGGTATGAAGTTCCTAAATTAATTATTGCATCACCTTTTAAAATAACACTATTCAAATTATTCCAACCTACTTCTCCTCCTGTTTTATTTATATGAGTTTCAATTATACTTTCTGCATTTTGTGCATAAGTATTAAAACAGAATAATAATGTAAAAATAATAATACTGAACTTTAATTTTAACATGTGAACTTTTTAAGTTATAAATTGAAAGAACAAGATATAAAAACTTAATTAAAGTTCAATAATTAAAATAGATATTAATCTTTTTTCACCTCAATGTGTGACCAGTTTTCACCTCTTAATATACGGTAAACTTGTCCTTGAGATATATTGAATTGTTTTGCTAAAGTAGCAATTTTAACTTTTCTATTAGGATCTAATAATTTCTTTTTTAATCGCATAACTTGTGATTCATTTAGTTTACTGTTTGGAATACTATCTAAACGAGAACGACCTTTCATCATTCGGAATAAATCTTTATTGTGCTCTTTCCATTCATCCAGAGTAGCCCATTCTAAATTACTTATTGTATTATTTAATTTATTATGATCTAAGTGAACTACGTATTCTTTATTTTCAGGATTTGGTAAAAATGTTTCAGCAATCATTTTATGAACATATTTAGCTGTTCTTTTACCATCAGCTTTTGTTACCCAAATTGCACGATAACCATTATTTATTGCTCCTTCTAAAATTTTATATTTATCTTGTCCTGTATATAATTTTTTAACAAGACCATCTTTTGACACTAAAAAAGATCTTTTTTCTATCAATCCTTTTGCTTCGTATTCTTTCCAAGATTCGCTCATAGTCATCATTTTACTTATTTTCATTGTACTAATAACAATATCCATACCGAAAAGGAATTTTTCGGTAAAAAAATATTATACTAACCTAATATTGAGGTTTTAAAAAATGTCAATTTTGATTAAGAAGGGGTACAAATATATAATAAATAATTATTACGCAATACTACTTAAGTAAATTTTTGCTTTTTCTAAATCTTCAGGTGTATCAATCCCAATCCCAATAGATTCCGTTTCGATTACTTTTATTTTCATTCCATATTCTAAATACCTTAATTGTTCTAGTTTTTCAGCAGTTTCATTTTGACGCATGCTTAATTTTGAAAAACGTAATAAAGCATCTTTTCTAAAAGCATATATACCAATATGACGAAAATATTTTGGGCTAAAATTAATTTCTCGAGAGAATGGAATAGGGGAACGAGAAAAATATAAAGCAAAATCATTATAATCTGTTACAACTTTTACAAAGTTAGAATTGTTAATATCTTCGTCTTTAATAATAGATTCTTTTAAGGTTGCAACATCTACAGTTTTTCCGATTTCACCATCAAATGAAGAAAGAATATCAGATAAAGCTTTATAGTTTACAAATGGTTCGTCTCCTTGTACATTCAAAATAATATCACAGTCAATATTTTCTATTGCTTCAGCAATTCTATCACTACCAGTTTCATGATTTTTAATACTCATAATTGCTTTTCCATTATTTGATACTATTTCGTTATAAATAATATCCGAATCAGTAACAACAAAAACATCATCAAATAGATTTGTAGCAACTACATTATCATAAGTCATTCGAATAACAGTTTTATCTCCTAATTGTTGCATTAACTTACCAGGGAATCGAGTAGCAGAATATCTTGCAGGAATAACAGCTATTTTTTTCACGTCTTTTTTATTTTCAAATTTCGGTAAAAATAGAATACATTGAACTTAAATGTGTTTTTAATCCATAAAATAAATGTATTATCTTTACCGAAATAAATTTTCTATATGAAGATTGCTTATAAATTTTTATTACTTTTGATATCATTAGGATTGATTTATATATTAATCAGTGAGTTAAAAATTCAAGGATAAAATACATGTATGTCTAAAACAACCATTAGTTCGTTAGCAATTTTATTATCGCATGACAAGCTTAGTTATATAACAAAGAAAACCGATGGAGAAAAAATCTCCTATTCGGATGTATTTGATTATTCGGTTGATTTTACAAACTTGAATAAAACGGAAGTTGAGATTGAGCATGAATTACGATCTAATTTAACCTTGTTACAAGAATATGATTTCGTACATTTTTGTTTTTTATCTACAGCAATAAATGTTGTACCAAATCAATTTTTTCATCATCCATTAGAAGATTTACTTTCAATGTCGATGTATCATCCTGTTCAACTTGCTATAGATTGTCCATTGCAAAGTATTGAAGCTTCAATAGTATATAATATTCATTACCCTTTGAAAGATGTTTTATTATCTTTAAAAAATTTGCAAAATGCTCGTTTATATCATTCAGGTAAATTTTTGATTGATTATGCTAAAATAAATTCAAAAGATGATGAAATATATGTGAATTTAGTTCATCAAAAATTAGAGATTTGTGTTTTAAGTAATGGAGAATTTATTTTTTATAATTTATTTGAAATTAAAACGAAAGAAGATTTTCTGTTTTATATTTTATACACATTAAATCAATTAAATATTAATCCAAATGCTGTATCATTATTTATTTTTGGAGATGTATTAGATATAGAGTTTAACGACTATATTGATATGTTAAAAAAATATATTAAAAATATTGAGTTCAATAAAGATGATAAGCAGCTTGGTAAATATTTCACATTATATAAATTATTCGAATGCGAATTATTTCAGGAACATTAAAAGGAAAAAGAATTACAGCACCTAACAATTTACCGGTGCGACCTACAACAGATTTTGCTAAAGAAGCATTATTTAATATTTTGAATAACGAATGGTATTTTGATGAAATTTCTGTACTAGATTTATTTTCAGGTATTGGAAGTATATCATTAGAATTTGCTTCACGTGGAGCAAAAAAAGTTACATCAGTTGATAATTTTTATGGTTGTGTAAGGTTTCTAGATGAAACATCTAAAGAATTAAAATTAGACAATGTTATTACAACTATAAAAAATGATGTATTAAAATATTTAGATAAAACACCAATTAGTAAATTTGATCTTATTTTTGCAGATCCACCTTATGATTTGGAAGTAGAATCTTATAATAAAATAGTAGATAGTGTTTTTGCAAATAATTGGTTAGAAGAAGGTGGGAATTTTGTTTTAGAACACTCAGCATCAATTTCGTTTGTAGATCATCCAAATTTTATTCAACATAAAAAATATGGAAATGTTCATTTTACCTTTTTTGAATAATTTGATGAATTCTATCTAAAATATATAAAAAAAAATCCAGCTAATTAGCTGGATTTTTTTATGGATAAAATTTAATTCATTATTCTGAGATAATTAAAGTTGTAGGTACATTAGAAATCCAAATACTTTTGCTTTCAATTAGGTTTTTCCAACTCTGTATACTTACAATCATTAAATCCATTTCATCTAAAAATTCTTTATCTAATTGTTGTTTATATGATAAACTAATATGATTAGGAGCTATGTTTTCTATACTTCGTATAATTTCTTTAACTTCAGAATGTCGTTTAGTGTAACCATTAATATCAACAATAATTATTTGAGCTTCATTATTAGAGATTAATCGTTGAGCATATTTCAATAAATCAGCATCATCATTACCAAATAGAGGTAAAAATATTTTATCAATTTTATCTAGATTTTTTTCTAAAACAATTCCGACAGGAATAGATGATTTATTTAATAATTGTTTTGTTCTTTCATCAAAAATGGAATGATCAAACATATTTTCTTTTCCTTTTACTTGTTCTATAAGAATATCCGGATCTATAATTTTTGTAGTAAAACCTAATATGTTACCAAGTAATGATCCTGAATAGATTGAGTTTCTAACACCCATCAACATTAAATCATAATCTCCTTTTTGTGCAACATCTACTGTCTCTTGGATAATATCTGTAGAAACTTTAAACATTGTAGTTACGTCTTGTTGTAAATTTTCAGCTTCTTCAATTAATGGTTCAAAAAATTCATCTTCTCTATCATTGAAAGAATGATGTTCAACTTCATTACTTTTTACAATATGCATTCCTGTAATTAGAGAATTTTCATTGTCCTTTTTTACAAATGCATTAGCTATTTTTAATAAACTTTTTCCTTTTTCTGGAATACTAAAGTTGATTAATATTTTATATTTTGATTGATCACTAATTTCAATAATATCATCTTCTTTTTTATGTTTAAAAATTCTTTCTACAATATCAAGTATAGGACCAGTCATAAAAGTTGTAACTAATGCCATAATTACCATCATAGCAAATATTTCTGCATCTAATACTCCAAGATCATATCCTATGTTAAGGACTATAAGTTCCATAAGTCCTCTAGTGTTCATCAATGCACCAATAATAGCACTATTTCTCCAACTTTGTCCAACAAATTTTGCAGCAAGAGCACTACCAACAAATTTACCTACAACAGCAACTAAAATAATTAATCCTGTTATTTTCCATAAATATGGATCGTTTAATAATCCTATTTCTGTTCGTAAACCAGTGTAAACAAAGAATAAAGGTAATAATACGACAACAGCAACATCTTCAACTTTTTCAATGAACACATTTCTGAATTTCATATTTTCAGGCATGATTGCTCCTGCCATAAATGCTCCAAACAAAGCATGAATACCAATCACTTCTGTTGCATAAGAAGATAGAATAAGTACTAGAAAGAATATTGCAATTATTGGTCTAGTTAATGTAGATTTAGTAGGATATATTGTTGAAATTCTAAATAAAAATGGACGAACTATTTTTATCATGAATAGAACATATAATACAGCTAAACCAATTACAAATAATGCACTACCAAAGTCACCAGCTTTTACAATTGCAATAACAACAGCAAGTATACACCAAGCAGTAATGTCATCTGCAGCTGCACAAGTAATAACAATAGTACCTAATTTTGTTTTATGTATTCCTCGTTCTTGTACAATTCTTGCTAATACTGGAAAAGCTGTTATACTCATAGCTATACCAATAAAAAGACCAAATGATAAAAATGGAGCTCCAACAGGCGCAAATTCACGATAAATAAAGTATGCTAGTCCCATTCCTAGAGCAAATGGAAGTATTATACTTGCATGACTTATAACGACAGCATCATGTGCTTTATTTTTTAAAATTTTTAAATCAAGTTCCATTCCAATAGTATACATAAACAATATTAGACCAATTTGACTTAAAAATTGAATGTTACCTAAAGATTCTACAGGAAATAGAGAGGCAGATATTTCAGGAAAATACATGCCAAGTAAGGATGGACCTAATACAATACCAGCTATCATTTCTCCAATAACTGCAGGTTGCCCAATTTTATTAGAAACCCAACCAAAAAGTCTAGCAGCTAATATAATAGTAACAATTTGAGCAAGAAGAATAGCTAGTGGATGTTTTAGATTATAAATCATAGAATTTAAAAATTCTACCCATCTACTGTTATTTGAAGTAGCGTGATGGACATCACGACCAATCTCTAGATTGACACCATGTTTAGCAATTAAGTAAATTAAAGCTGTAAAAAAACCAATTACTACAACATAAAATATGGAATTCTTATACTTCTTCATGTTTTTTAATTTTATGATACAAATTTTAAAAAAAATGAAATAAGAAAATAATCTCAAAAACAATAATGTAATGAACGGGTTTTATTTTGTAATCAAATAGAAATTTTTGAAATAAAATTGGGTTTATATACTTCACTTAATGTTAAAATTATTTCTTTTTCTTCTTTTGAATTGATATTAAGTGTAATATTTTCTGATTGATAATATTGTATATAATTTATATTTACAATTTCTCTTTTATTAATTCGTACAAAATATTTTTCTGGAAGTAAATCTCTTAAATTATCTAGGGTTATATTTTTTAAAGTTATTTCTGATAAATCTTTCATTAAAATAACTTTATCTCTACTTTCTAATGATGAGGTAGTGATATAAACAATTTGATCAAACTGTAGTATAATTTTTCCTTTATCAGAATTTAATTGAACAGTTTTATCTGCGAAAGTATTTTGTTGTAAATAATTTTTTATTTTATTAATAGCTTGTTGTAACCTTTCGATTTTAATAGGTTTTTGTATATAATCTATTGCGTCTAAATCAAAGGCATTTGTAGCATATTCTTTATAAGCTGTAGCGAATATAAAAGGTTTATTTTTTAAATATTCAGCAATTTGTAACCCATTTATTTTAGGCATTTCAATATCAAGAATACAAAAATCAAAATCAACTTTATTACTTTTTAAATCTTCAAGAAATAACTCTGGATCAACATAAGCTTTCTCTATTTCAATTCCTTCAATTCCTTCACAAAGTAATTTTAGATATTTTAAACCAAGAATTTCATCATCTATTAGGATGCATTTTAGTATAGAATTCATTTAAATTAATTTTTAATTTTGCAACAAAAATATTTTGTTCTGTAGTTTTAGTTAAAGAAAAATGATTTCCATAAATCATTTTTAAGCGATGTTCTAATGATTGATTACCATGTCCACCGGATTCTTTTTGTAAACTATTTTTTTTGAGATATTTTATTAGTTACTTGAATATAAAAAAAATTAGTATTCAATTCGATAGTTATTTTTATAAAAGAATTATCTTTCTGAAAATCTGTATGCTTAAAAGCGTTTTCTATTAGATCAATAGAAATTAATGGTGCAATTATTTTTTCATTATATAGGAAAGATTGTTCGTCAATTTTTGTTTTAATCTGTAAATCAAACAAAGGAGATACTTTTACTTTATTAATTTCTATATAATTTTTTATAAAATCTATTTCATCTTTTATTGTTACAAAGTTAGATTTACTTTCATATAAAATATAATCTAATACATTCGCTAATTTATCAATAGTATAGTAAGTTTGGTAAGCATTAGATTGTATAGAATTTAAAATATTTTTGAATAAATGTGGATTTAATTTTGCCTCATAGGTTTCTAATTTCAATTCATCTACCTTTATAGATAAGTTATCAAGTTGTTTTTTTTGTGATAAATTAATTTTTTTTTCTGATTTTAGAGCATAAACCAAATATGTAATCATTATAAATAAGAAGATAATGAAAAAAAATATTAAGTAAATTAATAGTGATGGAATTGAAATCATACAAGTGTAATCTATCTCAAAAGTAATATTTTTTGGTAACTGAATAACCTAATTTTTACATCTTTTATAATGTTTTTAAAAAAATATAAGGATATTACTATTGTTACAATCGTATAGATAGATTATATAAAATATTTTTATAATAAGTTTATTTATAGTAATTAACAAAACAGCCGTAAGATTAATCTTACGGCTGTTTTGTTACTATATTATTAAAAAAAGAATTAAGCATAATATTTAGCTTTTAATTCTTTTACTTTAGCATCATCTAAGAATTCGTCATAAGTCATGTAACGATCAATGATTCCATTAGGAGTCAATTCAATGATTCTATTACAAGTAGTATTGATCAATTCGTGGTCATGAGAAGCCATTAAAATAGTTCCTTTAAAATTAACTAACGAATTATTTAAAGCTGTAATAGATTCTAAATCTAAGTGTCCAGTAGGTTCATCTAATAATAATACGTTGGCACGTAATAACATCATACGAGAGAACATACAACGCATTTTTTCACCTCCAGAAAGTACAGATGACTTCTTAAGAGCTTCATCACCAGAGAATAACATTTTACCTAAGAATCCTCTCATAAATTCTTCATGACGTTCCTCATCAGAATCAGTGTATTGACGTAACCAATCTACTAAATTAATATCTTCTTTAAAGAAATCATTATTATCTAAAGGCAAATAAGCTTGTGTAGTAGTAATACCCCAATTATAATCACCAGTATCAGGCTCAGCTTTACCAGATAAAATTTCTAAGAATTGAGTAACTGCTTTAGAGTTTCTAGAGAAAATACCAATTTTATCACCTTTTTTAAGGTTTATATTAGCATCTTTAAATAAGATTTCTCCATCAACTGAAGCAGATAAATTATTAACTTCTAATATTTGATCACCAGCTTCACGAGATTGTTCCCAAATAATAGCTGGGTAACGGCGAGAAGAAGGTTTTATATCTTCAATATTTAACTTATCAATCATTTTTTTACGAGCTGTAGCTTGTTTTGCTTTAGCTACGTTAGATGAAAAACGAGCAATAAATTCTTGTAGTTCTTTTTTCTTTTCTTCTGCTTTTTTATTTTGTTGAGCTCTTTGTTTAGAAGCTAATTGAGAAGACTCGTACCAAAATGTATAATTACCAGAATAAAGATTTAATTTAGAGAAATCTAAATCACAAATATGTGTACATACAGAATCTAAAAAGTGACGATCGTGAGATACAACAATTACAGTATTTTCAAAGTTCGCTAAGAAATCTTCTAACCATGTAATAGTATTAACATCTAACTCATTGGTAGGCTCATCTAATATTAATACGTCAGGATTACCAAATAAAGCTTGTGCAATCAAAATACGAACTTTAGCTTTATTATCTAAATCCCCCATTAAAGTATAATGCATATCAGCATCTATACCAACGTTAGACAATAATGTACCAGCATCAGATTCAGCATTCCATCCATTCATTTCTTCGTATTCAACACCTAATTCACCAGCTTTAATACCATCTTCTTCAGAAAAATCTGGTTTAGCATAAAGAGCATCCATACGTTCTTTGATGTCATATAGGACTTTATTTCCTCGTAAAACTGTATCTAGAACTGTATATTCGTCATATTTGAAGTGATTTTGCTCTAAAACAGACATACGTTTCCCTTTTTCTAAGCTAACTTGTCCTGAAGTAGGATCAATTTCGCCAGATAAAATTTTTAAGAAAGTAGATTTTCCTGCTCCGTTTGCACCAATTATTCCATAACAGTTGCCATTTGTAAATTTTATATTAACTTCGTCGAAAAGTACACGCTTTCCAAATTGAAGCGATAAATTAGAAACATTTAACATAATTTTTGGTATGATGTTTGTTTTTTAAAAACTTCAACAAAGGTACGAATATAAATTGGAATAAAATAAAGTGCAAAAAGAAGTTACAATTAAGAATAAACGTGCTAGGTTTGAATATGAATTATTAGATTCTTATGATGCCGGAATACAATTGTTTGGAACCGAAATCAAATCTATTAGAATGGGAAAGGCTTCTATCACAGAAAGTTTCTGCCAATTCAAAGATGGAGAACTCTATATAATAAACATGTTTATTGATGAATATGATTGGGGTACATACTTTAATCATAAGACTAGAAGAGATAGAAAACTTTTGTTACAAAGATCTGAATTGAAAAAATTAGAACGTAAAACAAAAGAAACAGGATTGACAATTGTTGCGACAACTTTATATATTAATAATAAGGGATTAGCAAAATTGAAAATTTATTTGGCAAAAGGAAAGAAACTTTTTGACAAAAGAAACACTATAAAAGGAAAAGATTTGAAAAGAGATTTGGATAGAATGATAAAGAATTCTTAAATTTGTCTTATAATTGTATAAAAATAAATATATTTAAAACGCTAAATATTTGATAATGAAAAAGTTTAATCTATTATTATCTGCAGTCGTATTATTCTTAGCGGGTAATTCATTTGTAGATGCTCAGAATTCTAAGAATCCTTGGGCAATTTCGGTTGGTGCTCACGCAGTTGACTACAATTCAGTTACTGGTCCATTTAACCAGTATTTTAAAACAGATAATTGGGACATCGTTCCTCCTTTATCTAAACTTTCTGTTATTCGTAACTTAAATAGATCTTTTGATGTTGATTTAACAGCTTCTGTTGGTGAAATAGACAATAAAAGATTAAATATTAAAGATGAATTATTCATTAATGCAGGTTTAGGTTTACGTTATAAATTTGCTAACGGATACTTATTAAATGAAGATTCTTGGTTTGATCCATATATCCGTGGGGGTGCTAGCTACCACAGATATGATTACACTAATTTAACAAATCCTTTAACTGCTTACGATAACAATGGTAATGCATACCAATTCCAAAAAGAAGAGGATTTAGAAAAAAATCACTTAGCTTTAAATTTAGGAGTAGGTATTAACTTTTGGTTAACTAAAAACTTCGGTTTAAATGTAGCTTCTGATTATAACTGGTTACCAACTTATGGTGGAAAAGATTATTTTAACTTCTTCCAACATACAGTAGGAGTTACTTTCCGTTTCGGAAGACCAGATAGAGATAAAGATGGTATTCCAGATGACGTAGATGCTTGTCCAGATGTACCAGGTTTAGCTGAATTCAACGGATGTCCAGATACAGACGGTGATGGTATTCCTGATCCAGATGATGCTTGTCCAACTGTACCAGGTTTAGCTGAATTCCAAGGTTGTCCAGACACAGATGGTGATGGTATTCCAGATAATTTAGACGAATGTCCAGAAGTTGCAGGACCAGTAGAAAATAATGGTTGTCCTTGGCCAGATAGAGATGGTGATGGTATTCCAGATAAAGATGATGCTTGTCCAGATGTACCAGGTTTACCTCAATTCCAAGGTTGTCCAGATACAGATGGTGATGGTATTCCAGATCCAGATGATGCTTGTCCAACTGTACCAGGACCAAAAGAAAATAACGGATGTCCATGGACTGAAGTAGAAGTTTCTAAACGTTTATCAAACATTTTATTTGAGTATAACTCAGACAAAATCGTTCCAGCTTCTTACGAAGATGTACGTGTAGCAGCTCAAATTTTAAATTCAGATGATTTAAAAACTAATTCGTACTACATCGATGGTCATACAGATCAAAGAGGTTCTGCGGCTTACAATAAAAAATTATCTTTAAAACGTGCTCAAGCTGTAGTTAATATCTTAGCTGAAAGAGGAGGTGTTGATAAAGCTCGTTTAACTGCTCGTGGATTAGGAAAATCTAACTTGTTATGTACTGAAAACACAGAAGAGTGTTACCAAAGAAACAGACGTGTTGAGGTTTTACCAAAAAACGCTGCAATTACAGAAACTAAAGTTGTTAAACCAACTTCTAGAAAGAAATAATTAATTCTTTATAGTTATAAAGGTCACCCAAAGGGTGACCTTTTTTTATATATACTATTAATAATTATAAAAAAACTAGAAGACATTGTCTCCTAGCTTTTCAATTAAATTATTATAATAAATATTTTAATATGCTTTTGCATATAGTACTTTATACTTGGCTGGTTTTCCAGAAAATATATCTACACCTTCAGTAGGTAATTCAAAAGATTGAGGAATACAACGTATAGTTGCTTTTGTAGCATCTTTTATAGCGTTTTCAGTTTCTTCAGTTCCATCCCATAAAGCAGAAATAAAACCACCTTTATTTTCCAAAATAGTTTTAAATTCTTCGAAATTAGAAACTTCAGTAATATGTTCATTTCTAAAATTTAGAGCTTTAGTGAATAAATTTTGTTGAATATCTTCTAGTAATTTTTCAATTTCAGTTGTAACGGAATCTAAAGAAATGAATTGTTTTTCTAATGTGTCACGTCTAGCGACTTCAACTTGCCCTTTTTCTAAATCTTTAGGGCCAATAGCAACTCGAACAGGAACACCTTTTAATTCGTATTCTGCAAATTTCCATCCTGGTTTAGATTTTTCATCATCGTCAAATTTAATTGAAACACCTTTAGCTTTTAATTCATTTGAAAATTTATCAACAACTTGTCGAATTTCCTCTAATTGTTCAGCTGTTTTATAAATAGGAACAACAACTACTTGTATCGGAGCTAACTTTGGAGGTAAAACTAATCCTAAGTCATCAGAGTGTGTCATGATTAAAGCTCCCATTAAACGGGTTGAAACCCCCCATGATGTAGCCCAAACGTATTCTTGTTTACCTTCTTTGTTAGTAAATTTAACATCAAAAGCTTTAGCAAAATTTTGTCCAAGGAAATGAGATGTACCAGCTTGTAATGCTTTTCCATCTTGCATAAGTGCTTCTATTGTATATGTTTCATCTGCTCCGGCAAAACGTTCAGATTCTGTTTTATATCCTTTTACAACAGGTATTGCCATAAAATTTTCAACAACATCAGCATAAACATTTTGCATTTGTTGAGCCTCTTTTAAAGCTTCATCTTTTGTTTCATGAGCAGTGTGTCCTTCTTGCCATAAGAATTCTGCAGTTCTTAAAAATAAACGAGTTCGCATTTCCCAACGAACAACATTAGCCCATTGATTAATTAGAATTGGTAAATCACGATAAGATTGAATCCAATTTTTGTATGTACTCCAAATAATTGCTTCAGATGTAGGTCGAACTATTAATTCTTCTTCTAATTTTGCATCAGGATCAACAATTAATTTTCCTTTATTGTCAGGATCATTTTTTAATCTGTAGTGAGTTACAACTGCACATTCTTTAGCAAATCCTTCAGCATTTTTTTCCTCAGCTTCAAATAAACTTTTAGGCACAAATAAGGGGAAATAAGCATTTTGATGACCTGTTTCTTTAAATCTTTTGTCTAGCTCAGCTTGTAGTTTTTCCCAAATAGCATATCCGTATGGTTTTATAACCATACTACCTCTAACTTTCGAGTTTTCAGCTAGATTTGCTTTTACAACAAGCTCGTTGTACCATTTTGAGTAATCCTCAGTACGAGTTGTTAATTTTGCCATAATCTTATATATTTGTTGATAAGTTTCGTATCTTTACTTGGCATAAAAATTGCCTTAATATTTATGCAAATTTAAAGATTACAAACGACGTAAATTTACAATTATGAACAAAGTTTATCAAATTTCTAATAAAATTTCTGCAACTACACTAATTCTTGTAGCTGCATTAGGGATTTCTTCTTGTTCGACTTATCAGCCAAGCGGTTACGAAAGCGACGGTGTTTATTATAATCCTAAGACAGATAAAACTTATGATGAAGCTCGTCAACAATATAATCAAACTGAAGATAATCCAGGTGAAATAAAAATTGGTAGCCCATATTTTGATGCGGATGGTAATGGAGCTGAACAATTTTATTATCAAGATGACGCTGATAACTCTAATACTCAAGATAGTTCTTCAAATAATAATTCTACAACTGTTAAAGTTAATAGTTATGGGTTAGGAGGTTATAATTATTTTGGTAATAATAATTATACATTATCTTATAGTAACGATGCTCCTAGTTGGGGTAGAAATGATGGAGTAGAAGTTAATATATGGAATAATTATTCCCCTTTCTATTCTCCTTGGGGTTGGAATTCTTTCTATAGTCCTTGGTATGGTGGAGGTTTTGGCCTTTCTATGGGTTGGGGCTGGAATAATTGGTATGGCTCTGGATTCTATGGAGGTTGGAATAATTGGTATGGATATCCTGGATATTATGGTGGTTATGGTTGGAATAGACCAAGAGGAACTTACGCTCAACCTGGAAATAGATATGGAAATAATTTAAATTCTTCTATCAATTCTAATAGACCAGTTGCTGGAGGATTTAATGGTAGAAATAATCAAATTTCTAATGGAATTAGACCAACTAGAGGTGGTAATGGAATTATTAATAATAATTCAAGACCATCAGTGAATCAAGGTCAAATTAATAATAATATACGTCCAACACGTGAAGCGAGACCATCAGTAAATCAAGGTCAAATTAATAATAATATACGTCCAACACGTGAAGCGAGACCATCAGTAAATCAAGGTCAATTTAATAATAATACACGTCCAACGCGTGAAGTTAGACCATCAGTAAATCAAGGTCAATTTAACAACAATACACGCCCTGCACGTGAATCTAATTCAGGTTACAATACACGCCCAACTAGAGGTTTTCAACAAGGTCAACCAAGTAATTATAATAATAGTATGCCTAGTTCACGCCCTTCTTATTCTTCTCCATCTCCAAGTAGAGGAAGTAGTATGGGAACAGGAAGTTTTGGAAGTGGATCTCGTGGAGGAAGCATGGGAGGAGGAGCTATTCGTGGAGGTAGAAGGTAAATTTAGATTTTTTTAGAATAAACTATGAAAAAAATAATAACAGGAATATGTGCTTTAGCAGGAACATTATCTTTTGCACAGAATAAATATGATTATCAATATCCATCTAATGCAATAAATTTATATTCTCAGGATATAAATAGTGGTAATGCTAAATATATAGGTGTAGGAGGTGCTGTAGGAGCACTAGGTAGCGATATTAATGCTGTAGAACAAAACCCTGCAGGTTTGGGTGTTGCTATTACTTCTGATGTTCAGATTACCGCAGGAGTTTCTAGTTATAATAATAAATCGTCTTTTGGTACAAATTTTAAAGAATCAGATAGTAAATTTAATTTTCAACAGTTTGGAGGAAATTTTGTTTTTGAAAATCCCGGATCTGATTGGAATCGATTTTCAATCGGTGTAGCTTACTATAACCAAAGAATAGACAATACATCAACTATAGGAGATAATCGTAATATAAGTTCTGTTTCTCAACAATATGATGGAACATTTGCAGGTTATTATAAAAATATAGATGGTTATAAATCTAAATTTTCATTAAATTTTGGTTCTAGTTATGATGATAGATTATACTTAGGATTAGGATTAAATTTTCATGAGACTAACTATTCTTCTTATGAACAATATTATGAAAGAGATAGTAATGATGGTAATAATTATGGTTATAATTTAGATGGTTTTCCTTTTAATGAAAATGGACAAGGATTTTCATTCTCTTTAGGAGCTTTATATAAAATCGATCAGACTGTACGTTTAGGAGCTGCTTATCATTCACCTGTATGGTATAATATGAGTACAGAATATTTTGGAGCTAATAATTCATTTAATAATAATGGTACTGTGGGTTCTTATAATTTATACTATTCTGACTATGATATGACAAGAGGAGGTAGATTTGTAGGGAGTTTAGGGTTTGTTTTAGCAAAAAGCTTGTCTTTAGGAATTGATTATACTTATCATATGAACAATGACACTAAATTGAAACCAAATAGTTTATTTACACCATCTAATAATTTCATAAATGATTTTGTAAAAAATTCTAGTGAAGTAAGAGTAGGAGCTGAATATCGTATAGAAAAGTTTAAAGTAAGAGCAGGTTATAATTATGTAGCTTCTCCATTTAAAGATTTTTCAATTGATTTAGCAAATACAAATAATGTAGTTTCTACTTCTAATTTATCAAAAGCTTTTGTTGGAGATGTTAATAGAGCTAGTATTGGTGTAGGTTATGATTTTGGAGGTTTTTATTTAGACGCAGCTTACCAATATCAAACACAAAAATACAAACAGTTAATAGGTGGGGGTAATTATATAGATTCTAATAACTCTTATGTACAGTTACCAAATACTTATGCGGTAAATACAAAATTAAATAGTAATTTATTTTTATTGACATTAGGTTGGCAATTTTAATAGATAACTAATAATATAAAAAAAAAGTAAGAGAAATTTCTCTTACTTTTTTTTATGATTAAAATTATTTACTAATCTTTTTTATAGATGACATTCCAGAAACATCAACTTTTGTTTGTAAACCTTCTTCATCAATATACTTTATAGAACTAGCTCCAGAACTATCTGCAATTAACTTATTTACAGCCCACACTGTTATAGAGCTTGCACCAGAACAATCTACAGTTGCAGTTGCAGCTTTTAAATCTTTTGCAATAAGTGATGATGCACCTGAAACTGAAATAGCTAAATCTTGTACATTTCCAGAAATCTTCATACTTGATGCACCAGAATTATCTACTGCAATAGAATTAGAAATAACATCTAATTTTAGATTGCTAGCTCCTGATAAATCAATAGCTATTTTTTCGACTTTTTGTGTTGGAATTACATTTACATTTGATGCACCAGAAATTGAATAAGATCTTAGCTTTTTATGAGGAAATGTAACTTTTATAGATGAATTTTTTAAATTTATAGATCCTTTTATTTTTACATGTAAAATTCCTCCAGAAACTTCAGTAACAACTCTATCCATGATATTATCAGGTGCTTCCACAGAAATTTCACCATTATAATTTCCATCAGTAATGGTTATATTTATTGCATTACTAATATCTATCCCCTCAAAAGAACTTATAGTTCTATTTTGAGTAATAACATTATTACTTGCAGTAACTCTATCTAAGTAGCTAGATCCTAAAGAAGATGATTTAGAATTTAAATCGATTGAACAGCTAGCAAATCCTAATGAGCTGAAAACAAGTATTGGAATTAAAATATATTTCATAAAATGTTCTTTATTACTTAGATGTAATAATCATAAAAAAGTTACAAAAAAATAAGTTAATTTATTCAACAAAAATAAATCCATCATAAATATTTAGTAATTTCGCTTCTTATGAAAATCATTAGTTATAACGTAAACGGAATACGAGCAGCAATGACCAAAGGGTTAGTAGATTGGTTAAGTGCAGCAAATCCAGATGTTTTTTGTATTCAAGAAACGAAAGCAATGCAAGAACAAGTAGATACCAAACCTTTCGAAGAATTAGGTTATCATATCTATTGGCATGCAGCAGAGAAAAAAGGATACAGTGGTGTAGCTATATTTTCTAAACAAAAACCTAATCATGTACAAATAGGTACAGGGATAGATTATATAGATAGAGAAGGAAGAGTTATTCGATTGGATTTTGATAAAGTTTCAGTGATAAGTTTGTATTTACCTAGTGGAACAAATATAGATCGATTAGATTTTAAATTACAATTTTGTGAAGATTTTAAAAACTATATTAAAGAATTGAAAATTTCACATCCTAATTTAGTAATTTGCGGAGACTATAATATATGTCACGAAGCAATAGATATTCATGATCCTATTAGAAATGCAAAAGTTTCAGGATTTTTACCAATTGAAAGAGAATGGATATCATCATTTATGGATGAATGTAATATGATTGATTCTTTTCGTTACTTTGTAAAAGAACCAAATAATTATTCTTGGTGGTCATATCGTGCTAATGCACGTAATAATAATAAAGGATGGAGAATTGATTATAATATGGTAAGTGATTCTTTAGAAAATAAAATGAAAAGAGGTGCTATTTTGCCTGATGCAAAGCATTCTGATCATTGCCCTATATTAGTTGAATTAGATATTTAAGATTAAAAAAATGAAAAAAATTGTACTTAGTTGTTTAACTGTTTTTGCAATAACAAGTTGCGTGCCTCAAAAGCAATATCAAGATTTAGAAAATAATTATTACAAAGCATTAGATGATCAATCTAATACTTCTAAAGATTTAACTCTAGCTAATTTGAAAATAGAAAATCTTGAAAAAGATATGGAATTAGCAAAAAATGAATTATATAGAAAAGATACAGCGCTTTCAAATGCTCAAGCAATGATTAAGCAAGCTCAAAAAGAACACGATACTAATTTACAAGAATTATATTCTGCATTAAATAGTTCTGGTGAAAAGTCTAAACTTTTTTATAATCAACTAAGCGAAAAAGAAAAGTTAGCAAATGATTTATCTCAGAAAGTTAAAGATTTAGAAGAGCAAATAGATGCAAAAGATACTGAAATTTTTAATTTAAAAAGACAAATTTTAACATTAGAAATTAATCAAAAAGTTTCTGAAGCTACTGCAACTCCCGCTAAGAAAACAACAACTAAAAAATAATAAAAAAGTCTTATCATATTTAGATAAGACTTTTTTTTATTGATGAAAATCGAACTAAATTTGCGCTAAGTAAAAAGTTTTAATGAAAGTTATTTGTGAAACAAAAAGTTTAGTTTTGCGTGAATTTTTCGAAATTGACGCTTATGAACTATTTCAAATGAATTCTGATAAAGAGTTAATGAGAATAGTTAATGAAAAACCCTACAAATCTGAAGATGAAGCAGTTTTTTTTATAGAAAATATGATAAAACATTATCAAGATTATGGTTTTGGTTTATGGGGAGTTCATGAAAAGAAAAGTGGTCGTTTTGTAGGTTGGGGAGGGTTTAGAGAAACTAAATTTGGTCCTGTAATAAATATACGCTTAAAACGAAAATTTCAGAACAAAGGATATGGCTCGGAGGTTTTAAATGCTATTGTTGATTATGGAAAGGATGAGTTGAAACTTGAAAAAATTGCTGCAAAAGCAAATAAGAATCAACCAGAAACATTAAAACTTTTACAAAAAAGTAAACTTCAACAAAGTGATGAGAATGAATTTATTTTTAAACTTTAAATTACTCTGAAAAAGTACTTAAAACTTATTCTAAGTTTAAGAAAGCATTATAAATAGATAATTAGTGAATTTTTTTCGTAAATTCGATAGAATATTTACTATTACATGAAAAAAATAACATTTTTATTTAGCTTAATGTTAATAACATTAAGTTTTGCATTTGGTCAAGAAACAACTAAGGTTAAAATTTATAATGAAGATGCAAACCCTACTACAGATATTTCAAATGCAGTAAAAAAAGCTTCTTTAGAGAAAAAAAACGTTTTAATTCAAATTGGAGGTAATTGGTGTCCTTGGTGTATTTTATTTGATAAATTAACAAAAGAAAATGCCGAAATAAAAGATTATTTAAATGATAATTACGAAGTTGTCCATGTTAATTACTCTCCAAAAAATAAAAACGAAAAAACTTTGGCAGAATTAAAGCATCCAGAACGTTTTGGATTTCCTGTTTTTGTTGTCTTAGATTCTAAAGGAAACTTAGTACATACGCAAAATTCAGCATATTTAGAAAGCAAGGAAATAAAAGGTCATGATCCTAAACTTGTTTTAGAATTTTTACAAAATTGGTCTTACAAAGCATTGGATCCTACAACATATTCTAAAAATTAATTTTTTTATATAGGCGA
The DNA here is from genome assembly GCA_002484335.1 of Flavobacteriales bacterium UBA7612. Taxonomy (GTDB): domain Bacteria; phylum Bacteroidota; class Bacteroidia; order Flavobacteriales; family Weeksellaceae; genus Empedobacter. Next base: position 205,367 of record DLJQ01000014.1, on the reverse strand, counting down.
ATGTTTAACTTTGTAGGATGAATAATCTTTTGATAAAGCCATTTATTTTATTTGTACGTTTTTATCAGTTAGCTATTTCTCCTTGGATGGGTAGTAATTGTAGATATCATCCAACTTGTTCTAGTTACATGATAGAAGCTTTAAAAGAACATGGTTTAATTAAAGGTTTATATCTTGGAATAAAAAGAATTTTACGTTGTCATCCATGGGGAGGACACGGATATGATCCTGTACCTAAAAAGAAAAATTAATGATTAATTTACTCTCATTTATTGATTGGAATCCTCAACCTTATTTATTTGAATTGGGAGGATTCAAAGTGCATATTTATAGTCTTTGTTGGATAGTAGCTTTTGTAGTAGGCTGGTATTTAATGTCAAATATTTTCAAAAAAGAAAATCAAAAAAAGGAATTACTAGATCCTTTATTTCTTTATACATTTATTGGAGCTATAGCTGGAGCTAGATTAGGAGAATATTTGTTTTATGATCCATCAGCTTTTATAGAACGACCAATTGAGGTTTTTTTACCCGTACAAAGTGCACAAGGAAAATCAGCTTTTTTTGGACTTTTACAAAATTATGAATTTGTAGGATTTAGTGGATTAGCTAGTCATGGTGCTGCTTTAGGAGTTATCATTACATCTTATTTATTTAGTAGAAAATACCTTCATAGAAATGTTTTATGGTTATTAGATAGAATGGCTGTTGTAGTTCCTTTTGGAGGAGCTGCAGTAAGAATTGGTAATTTTTATAATTCTGAAATTGTAGGTAAACCTTCAGATTTGCCTTGGGCTGTTAAATTTTATGAACAAAGTTTAGGTTATGGAGAGATTGTTCCTCGTCACCCAGCTCAAATTTATGAAGCAATAGGATATGTTATTCTTGGAATAATAATGTTATATGCCTATAATAAAACAGATAAAAGAAAACAATTAGGAGCTTTATTTGGATTATTTTTATTTTTATTATTTTTAATAAGATTTATTGTAGAATTTTATAAAGAAAATCAAGGAGAAGAAGCTGTTGCTCAAGCTTTGAATATAGGATTAAATAATGGTCAAATTTTAAGTATTCCTTTTATGTTGATAGGTCTTTATTTATATATATCTTCAAAAAACAGAATAATTACGAACTAAAAAATAAAATTATTATTAACCTGAAATTAATTAAAACTTATGGGATTTTTAAAAGAATTTAAAGAATTTGCTGTTAAAGGAAATGTTATCGATCTTGCAGTCGGTGTTGTTATTGGAGGTGCATTTGGTAAAATTGTAACATCTTTAGTAGAAGATATTATAACTCCAGCATTACTAAATCCAGCATTGAAAGCTATAAATGCAGAGAATTTATCTGAATTAGTAGTTCCAGGAACGGCTATTAAATATGGTAGCTTTTTAGCAGCCCTAATTTCATTTATTATCATAGCTTTTGCTTTATTTGTAATGATAAAAGGAATTAATAAATTGAAAAAACAAGAGCCTGTGAAAGAGGAAGCTCCTGCTGGACCTACACAGGAAGAGTTATTAGCAGAAATTAGAGATTTATTAAAGAATCAATAATATTTAATTATAGAATAGTAACATAAAAAAAATCAGTACTAAATAAATAGTACTGATTTTTTTATGATATAATTTTATTTAAAATTATTTAGCTTGTTTTGATTGAGCTTCGAATTGTTTTTGTAATTCTTTTATTTGCTCTTCAGATAAACTTTGCTGTCCACCTTGTTGTTGACCTCCTGCAGGAGCATCTTTAAAGTCTACTAATTCTACTTCGAATTCTAATGCTTGATTTGGACCAATTTGTCCACCTGGAGCACCAGTTTCTCCGTAACCTAAATTAGCAGGAATATAGAATTTATATTTTCCTCCTTTAGACATTAATTGTAAACCTTCTGACCAACCAGGAATAACTTGGTTTAATGGAAATTCTACACCATCTTTTGCTTCAGCATTTTTATCAGTACTATCAAAAACTTTTCCAGTAGATAATAATTTACCTGTATATTTAACTTTTACAATACTGTTAGCATTTGGTTTAGCTCCTGTTCCTTCTTTTTCAACAACATAAACTAATCCAGAAGCAGTAGATTTAGCTCCAGAAGATTTTTTCTTTTCTTCTATTAATTTTTTAGATTCCTCTGAGTTTTTCTTAGTCAAGTTTTCTTGATGATTCTTAGCATAAGTATCTAAAATACCCATTCCAGCTTCTTGTGTAATCAACAATTTTTTATGACGAACAACATCCATGATTCCTTGAACAATAATATCTTTGTCCATTTGATCTAATTGTTGTTGTTTAATAACTGTTTCAACTTGTTGACCAACTTGTTGACCAATTGCATAAGATTCTCTACCTTCTTTTCCAGCTTTTAAATAATCACGGATACCTTTTTCAAGTTGGTCATAATTAATACTATCAGTTTCAACTAATCGACCTCCAAGACCTTTGATTTGCTCTCCAAGCCCAGTTCCAAAAGCATAAGAAGCTTTTTGATCATCATTCTCTAATTTATCTACAGATTTACCTTTGTTACATGCTGTTAAAGACGCAACAACAAAAATCCCTAAAAGAACTTTTTTCATTATTTATAATAATTTATTACAAGTTTAGTGATAAACTTTGATTAATCAAACAAATCAAGTCCAAATTCTTCTTTTAATTTTAATAAAACTGGATTTTGAGTTGATAATTTTTCAAATTTCTCTTTTTTCGATAAAATATGATTTTCAGCTTCTCTTTCAGAGAACTTAATTTCAATTGTAAAATAATGATTTTTTAGATGAGCTCTCATCGAATTTCGAATTCGATCTTTATATTCTTCAAATTCCTGTTTTGATGAATGAGAACTAAATTCAAAAATAATTTCATTTTCATTAATTATATCTAATTTAGTCGTCATCAAAGCATTATATGTAGGGATATTATGCTCAATTTTTAAGCGATCAAGAAATCTTTTCCAACTTTCATTAACTTGTTCTAAAGTAAATTTTTCTCTAGGAAGATCATTTCTTAGAATTTCTTCTTTCTGTTCTTCTAAAACTGATCCAGGTAAAGCCATTTTTAGACTAAAAGATGATCCTCCTGTTCTTTTTATTGGTTTAGAAGCTCTAGAAAGTTCATTATTTTCTATTCTTTCTGGTATTTTTCGTTCAGTTGGAATAGAATTATTCGAAATATTTGGGTTATTAACTTGTTGTGTTTGTTGTATAGATGTTTTATTTTCCGTTTTTAAATAAAAAGGCGGAGGAATTATTCTATATTTTTTTTTTTAAGACCACTATTATTAGTAGTTAATGAAGATAATTGCATCAAAGCAATTTCGACAGTTAATCTTGGATTTTTACTCGATTTATAATTTAAATCTGTTTGGTTACAAATTTCAATTGCATCAAATAAAAAAGGAGCAGAACATTTTTGAGCATGCTCTAAATATTTTCCTTTAGTTTTTTCTCCAACTTCTAATAGATTAACTGTATTTACTGTTTTAGCCATTAACAAATCTCTGAAATGAGCTCCAAACCCTGATATAAATAAATGTGCATCAAAACCTTTATTTAAAATTTCATTGAATTGTATCATTGCTTCAGGAATATTATTTTCTAAACAAGCATCTGTCATTTTAAAATAATAATCATAATCTAAAACATTTAGATTTTCTGCAACAGCTGAATAGGTAAGATTTTTATTTGTAAAAGTTACCATTCTATCAAATATAGAGAGAGAGTCACGTAATGCTCCATCAGCTTTTTGAGCAATTAAATGTAATGCATCATCTTCGAAAAGAACATTTTCTTTTTCTGCAACATTTTTTAAATGATTTTTGATGTCTTCTACATTAATTCTTTTAAAATCATAGATTTGACATCGAGATAAAATAGTAGGAATAATTTTATGTTTCTCTGTTGTTGCTAGTATAAATATAGCATGAGCTGGTGGTTCTTCTAATGTTTTTAAAAAAGCATTAAAAGCAGCAGTTGAAAGCATATGTACCTCGTCAATAATATATACACGATATTTACCGATTTGAGGAACTATTCTAACTTGATCGATTAAATTTCTTATATCATCAACAGAATTATTTGATGCAGCATCAAGTTCAAAAATATTAAAAGCAAAATCCTGATCACTTTCAATTCCATTTTCTTCATTGATTTTTCTTGCCAAAATTCTAGCACAAGTTGTTTTACCAACACCTCTAGGACCACAAAAAAGTAATGCTTGAGGTAATTGATTATTTTTAATAGCTTGCTCTAAAGTGTTTGTAATAGACGATTGTCCTACAACATCTTCGAAGTTATGAGGTCTATATTTTCTGGCTGAAACAACAAAATTTTCCATACTAATGCAAATATAATAGTTTTAAATTTCTAATAAAAATTCTTTCATTTCCGAATTAATGATTCTATTTTTTTTTTATAAATTTCACAAGTAATAAAAATCAATTAATCGTTTAAGTTATATTTCTTTTTAAATAAATTTTATAAATGAATAATTCTAATCAACAAGATTCAGTTCCCATTATAAGTATACAAAGTTTTAGAGATAAGAAGCTTGCTGGGCGAGAAGAATTATTATTTAATGAATTGTATGGAGAAAGACATATAGAAAAACCTCATAAGCATGATTTTTTTGTGATTATACTTTTTAATCAAGCTTCTGGAGTACATAATATCGATTCTAAAGATTATTTAATTGGGAATAAAGAAATTCATGTTTTATTTCCTGGACAAATGCATAAATGGAATATTAATAGTGACACCATTGCTTATCAATTAATGGCAGAACGTTCTTTTTTCGAACAATTTGCTCCTTTTTTTCGATTTTCTTTTACTAACTATCAAAACAATCCTGTGATAAAACTTTCTGATAAAGCATTTAATCAATTAATGTATGAATTTGAAGCAATAAAACAGGAATTAGAGTCAAATAATTCTTTAGTTCATTTAATAAATGCACGTGCTGCTGTTATTGCTGCAATTGTTAGTAAAGAAGCAGAAAATATTTTTACAGAATTTAAAGTTTATCAATCTAATCCTAGGTTAGCAAAGTTTAATATGTTGATAGATGAATTTTATAAGAGAGAAAAATCAGTAGTTTTTTATGCAAATCAACTTCATATTTCAGCTAATTATTTGAATATTCTATGTAAAAAACATTTAAAAGTTTCAGCAACTCAACTTATTCAACAAAGAATATCGATTGAAGCAAAAAGACTTTTGAAATTAGGTGATTTATCAATTAAAGAAATTGCCTTTGAACTAGGTTTTGCTGATCATGCATATTTTTCTAATTTTTTTAAAGCTCAAATAGGTATAAGCCCAACTCAATTTAGAGAGCGAAATTAAATAAGAATTATTTATAAATTTTACAAGTATATGCATATTTTATACTAGTTCGATGTTCATTCTATTAAGTACTTTGTACTTTAAAAATTGAACTATGAGTACTTCTAATATATCTCGAAAAGATTTTATTAAAAATTCAGCATTAGGTCTGGTAGGCTTTTCTTTATTACCAGATATTTTAAATGCTGCACCAAATTTTCTGTTTGAAGGAATAGATATAAAAAACACAAAAAACTTTATTTTAAAGAATGTTCGTTTAGAAACAGGATTTAAATATCAAGATGATGAAATTATAGGGACAGAGACAGAGCTTTTTACGATAGAAATTAATCATGGTAGAATAAAAAAAATTACTAAAAATCAGCCCAATTCAAATGCTATAGATGCTAAGGGAATGCTTATGTTACCTTCATTTAAAGATATGCATATTCATTTAGATAAAACTTTGTATGCTGATAAATGGCGCGCAGTTCGTAGAGCTGGAGGAATAAAAGGTATGATAGAATTAGAACAAAAAGTTTTACCTGATATGTTAAAAAATTCGACATATAAAGCAGAAAAATTAATAGAATTATTACAATCACATGGTACTGGTTTTGCACGAAGTCATGTAAATATTGAGCCAACATCTAAATTAGATTCTTTAAAAAATTTAGAAAAAGCTTTAGAGAATAAAAAAGCTTCTTTTGAGGCAGAGTTAGTAGCTTTTCCTCAACATGGATTGTATTATACAGATTCACTTCCATATATGAAAGAAGCTGCTAAAATGGATATAGATTTTATAGGTGGATTAGATCCTACAAATGTAGACGGTTCTATAGAAAAGACGATAGATACTACAGTTCAATTGGCATTAGATAATAATAAAGGGATTGATATTCATTTGCATGAATCAGGAAAATCTGGTCATGATACTATTGATTATTTAATTAAAAAAGTGAATGAAAATCCAGTATTAAAAGGAAAAACTTTTATAAGTCATTCATTTGCTTTAGCAACTTTAGATAAAAACAATCTAGAAGCTACAGCAGAGGAATTAAGTAATGCACAAATTGGTATCATTTCTACTATTCCTTTTGGTAAATTAATTATGCCAATTCCAACATTGTTAAAATATAATGTAAATGTAATGACTGGTAATGATAGTATTGTGGATTACTGGAATACAATGGGAACAGGAAGTGTTTTACAAAAGGTAAATTTAGCTGCACAATTATATGGTCAGACTTCTGAATTTGGTTTGTCAAGAATGTTAAGATTAGCCACAGCGGGACCAATTCCTTTAGCTGATAATGGAGTACAACAATGGCCTAATATTGGAGATGATGCAGATTTTATTTTAATTGATGCAAGTTGCTCAGCAGAGGCTGTTTCTAGAATATCTCATGTTAGTTCATTAGTTGTAAAAGGAAATATTATTTATTAACAGAAATATTTACTTAAAAAATCATCATGAAATAATGATGGAACATAATACAAATTTTATAAAAGAAAATTACATATTAAAAAATGTACGATTAGAAACTGGTTTTATTAAAGATGAAACAGGAATTATTGGAACAAAGACTGAATTGTTTTCTATCGAAATAAAGGAAGAGAAAATAGAAAATATTAATAAAAATGATGTTCAACTGACAGATGCTATAGATGCTAAAGGTTTACTTATGTTACCAACTTTTAAGGATATGCATATTCATTTAGATAAAACATTATATGGTTTACCTTGGTAAGCGTTTTCTCCAAAACGAAAATCTGTAGCAGATATTGTTTTAATAGATGCTAGTTGTTCAGCAGAAGCAGTAGCAAGAAAATCTATTGTTAAAGCCTTTGCATATAAAGGAAAACTTGTTTGGAAAGAAAATTAACAAAATTTCTACATATAGTTATTTAATTAAAGGTTGACTATGATTTTAGTAAAAATTAAATAGTTTTCGTTAGATTCGTGAACTAAAGATTTATTATTTTTGTCTTAATTATACTCGACCTTTAAAATGGCTATAAAAAACACAGAAGAAAAACCGAAAACACCAAGGAAATTAATTGCAAAAACAACTATAGGAATAGTGTTTCTTGTTATAGGATTAATATTATCATTATCCTTTGTTTCTTATTTTTTTAATGGAATAATGGATCAGAGTCAAATCTCAGATTTATTAGATAAAAATGTTAATGCCGAAAATATTTTTGGGAAATTTGGAGCTTTGCTTGCTGAGTTTTTTATTTTACAAGGAATAGGTATTGTAGCTTTTTTTGTACCAATATTTTTTATACTGTTAGGTTTGAAAGTTGCAACAAACTGGAAAAAAATAAAACCATTTACAACTTTATACCAAAGTATATTTTTTCTTATCTGGTTACCAGTTTTTTTTGGTAGTTTCTTCCCTAATCAACACTTACTTTGTGGTGTTATGGGGTTTGAAATCAATGATTTTTTAAATAGTTTTATAGGTAAATGGGGAGTGATACTTTTACTTTTAGTTAGTTTATTGATCTACTGTGTTATTCATTTTAAGATGACTTATGAATCTATCCAAGAGAAATTAGAGGAAAGAGCTCGATTAAATGAAGAGAAAAAAATACAAAAAGAAGAACAAAGAATTCGTAAAGAAGAAATTGAATTAAGAAAGCGTAAAGAAAAAGAAGAACAAGAAAAGATTAATAAATTCAATAAAGAGCAGGAACAAAACGAAAAAGATTTATTAGAAGATTTAGTTTTAGTAAATGAAGAAAATCCTGAATTGATTGATGAGCCAATTGGTATAACTCCAAATGAAGCTTTTCAACAAGAATTTACAATCAACCAACCTCAAGAAGAAGAAAGCATAGAGGAAACACCATTAAATATAACTCCTTTAGTAATTGATGATTTAGAAGAAGAAATAGTAGAAGAAGAATTATTATTATCTAAAAATTCTAATTCTGATAATTCAAATAATTTAGAATTAAAAGTTCAACATATAGATGAGGAGGAAGAATTTGAAGCTACTTCAAATAGATTAGTACAAGAACAAGGAGAGTATGATCAACGTTTAGATTTGCCTAATTATCAATTTCCTCCAATTTCATTATTAAAAAAATATGATAATGGAAATACGTTAATTGATCAAAAAGAATTAGAAACAAATAAAAATAGAATTATTGATACTTTAGGTAACTATGGTATTGGTATATCTCAAATTACTGCGACTATTGGTCCAACAGTAACTTTATATGAAATTGTTCCACAAGCAGGAGTAAGGATTTCTAAGATTAAAAATTTAGAAGATGACATAGCTCTTAGTTTATCTGCACTTGGTATTCGTATTATAGCTCCAATTCCTGGTAAAGGGACAATAGGTATAGAGGTTCCTAATAGTAATCCTTCTATGGTTTCTATGCATTCTGTTATTGCTTCTCAAAAATTTCAGAATTGTGATATGGAATTACCAATTGCATTTGGTAAAACAATTACAAATGAAACATTTGTTGCAGATTTAGCAAAAATGCCGCATTTATTGATGGCTGGAGCTACAGGACAGGGAAAATCTGTAGGTTTAAATGCTATAATTGCTTCATTGATTTATAAAAAACATCCATCAGAATTAAAATTTGTAATGGTGGATCCTAAAAAAGTTGAGTTAACATTATATTCTAAAATAGAACGTCATTATTTAGCAAAATTACCAGATGCTGAAGAAGCTATTATTACAGATAATGCTAAGGTTATTAATACATTGAATTCTCTTTGTATTGAAATGGATGATCGTTACGAATTACTTAAAAATGCTTTTGTTCGTAATATAAAGGAATATAATGCTAAATTTAAAGCTAGAAAATTAAACCCTGAACATGGTCATCGTTTTTTACCTTATATTGTTTTAATCGTTGATGAGTTTGCAGATTTAATAATGACAGCTGGAAAAGAAGTTGAATTACCAATTGCTCGTTTAGCTCAATTAGCTCGTGCTGTAGGTATTCATTTAATCGTTGCAACTCAGCGTCCATCAGTTAATGTAATTACAGGAACTATTAAAGCTAACTTCCCAGGACGTGTTGCATTTCGTGTTACATCAAAAATTGATTCTAGAACTATATTAGATTCTCAAGGAGCAGATCAATTGATAGGGAAGGGAGATATGTTGTATACAACAGGTAATGAATTGGTTCGTTTACAATGTGCTTTTGTTGATACACCTGAAGTTGATAAAATTACTGAATTTATTGGAGAACAAAGAGGATATCCAGATGCTTTACATTTACCTGAATATGTAGGAGAAGAAGGAAATTCTGCTCTTGATATTGATTTATCTGATCGAGATGTTCTTTTTGAAGATGCGGCTCGTTTAATAGTTATGAATCAACAAGGTTCAGCTTCTTTATTACAACGTAAATTAAAATTAGGTTATAACAGAGCTGGTAGATTGATTGATCAGTTAGAAGCTGCTGGCATTGTCGGTCCATTTGAAGGTAGTAAGGCGCGTCAAGTATTAGTACAAGATGACGTAAGTTTGGAACAGTTGTTGAGTAATTTGAATTAAATAATAAACCTCTCTAAAAAGTTAGTTGTATGAAAAAAATAGCTATCACATTTGTTATATTAATGTTTGGAGCAATTTCAATAAATGCTCAAACTGCAAAACAAATTTTGGATAATGTATATGCAAAATATACTAATGCGAATTCTTATTATATTAAGTTTGATTTAAAACATAGCTTAAATAATAAAACCAATACGAATATAGGAGAGGTATTTTCTATGAAGCAAAAATTTAATTTGAATGTTGGAGATATAAATCAAATTTATACAGGAACTAAATTGTATACAATTTCTAAAGATGATAAAGAAATTACTATTTCTGATACTTCTAATTCAGATGATTTTTTAACACCAACAAAAATTTTAAATAATTATAAAACTGGTTATACTTATACATTGTCTAATAAAAAGACTGTAGGTGGAAATACAATACAGTTTATAAAGTTGACGCCAATAAAATCTTCTACAGTAAAATACTCTGTTTTAGGAGTTAACGTGTCTAATAATCAAATTTATGACTATAATGAATATGGTAAAAATGGAGAAACTACTTCTGTTACTGTAAAAGATTATGTAGAAAATTTACTTATTCACAAAAGTTACTTTAACTTTGACCAAAAGAAATATAAGTCGCAAGGCTATGTTATCACTCAATTATAATCAATGTTAAAAAAGCTTGACTGGTATATTATAAAGACCTTTTTGGGTCCATTTTTTTTTATCTTTAGTGTATTATTTTTCATCTTTATTGTACAATTTGCTTGGCAACAGATGCAAAATTTAATTGGTAAAGGATTAGATTCCATAACTATAGCGGAGCTATTATTTTGGTTAGGTATAAATGTAGTTCAACTTGTTTTACCTTTAACTATTTTATTAGGTTCTATCATGACAATGGGAGGTTTTGGTGAACGTTATGAATTAGCTGCTATGAAAGCTTCTGGAATATCTTTAACAAGAATTCTTGCACCTTTGTTTGTGTTAATTATGCTTCTTTCTATTGGTCTTTATTTCTTTGGAGATAAAGTCATGCCTTTTTCTGCAAGAAAAGCTAGGTCTATTTACTTAAATATTATTCAGACAAAGCCTACAGCAAATATGAAGGAAGGAGTTTTTATTGAAACAGTACCTGGCTTCCAAATGAAAATTAATAAGGTGTCAGGTGAAAACTCTGAAAAATTAGAAGATGTATTTGTTCATCAAAATTCATCATCTTCTGATAATACAATGACTATCATTGCTAAAAAAGGTAATCTTGCTCCTGATAAAAATGATAATAACTATCTTAAAATGGAACTGTATGACGGAGTAGCATATACAGATAATATAAAGGATAAAAATATTAATCAGAGAAAAAATCAAGAAAATCAATATACTAAGTTTGATACGTTGAATTATTATATTGATATTTCTGAGATAATTAATAGTGGAAAAGAGGAAGATCCAGGAAATTCATATAAATTCTTAGATGGTGCTGGTTTAAGAAAACTAATCGACTCTTTAAATATTGATTATAAAAAGTATTATAAAACATATCAAACAAATGTTTTTAATCAAAATTATTTTTATACCAATAAAATAAAAACAATTGATTCCTTAAAGACTAAAACAGTTTTTGCTCTTAATAAAAAGAATAAAGATGATCAGGATAGAGTTTTAAATCAAGCTATACAAATGGTAAATCGTGATCAAGAAAATTTAGATTTTTCAAAGAACGAAATAATAAATCGTGAAAAATTATACTCTAAAATAGATATTCAGTACCAAAGAAATTTCTCATATGCAGTAACTTGTATTATATTCTTTTTAATTGGTTCATCTTTAGGAGCTATAGTAAAAAAAGGAGGTATTGGAATGCCAGTAATTATATCTATTATAATATTTGTTATCTATTTTATTATTAATTTTTCTGCAGAAAATATGGCAAAAAATGGAACATTAAATTCTGGTATTGCTGCATGGTTAGCTAATATAATATCTTTACCATTTTCTATTTTATTTTGTTTTAAAGCAAATCAAGATTCAGAACTGTTTAATATTAGTCTTTATTTAGATCCAATTATAAAATATTTTAATAAATTTAAGAAAACAAACAAAAACGAAGAGCATTCTCGTTATCAATAATATTATAACTAATGGAAAATAGATCATCTCAATTGAATTCAATTGAGGAAGCTTTAGAAGATTTAAAACAAGGAAAAGTAGTCATTGTGGTTGATGATGAAGATCGTGAAAACGAAGGAGATTTTCTTTGTTTAGCAGAATTTGCTACGCCAGAAATTATTAATTTTATGGTTACTCATGGTAGAGGACTTGTATGTACGCCACTAACTCAGCAAAGGTGTAAAGCTTTAGGTTTGGATCTTATGGTTGGTCATAATACTGCGATTTACGAAACTAATTTCACTGTTTCAGTTGATTTACAAGGACATGGGTGTACAACAGGAATTTCTGCATCAGATCGTTCAAAAACAATTCAAGCTTTAATTAATGATGATACGAATCCAGATGACTTAGGTAAACCTGGGCATATTTTTCCATTAATAGCAAAAGATGGAGGTGTTTTAGTAAGAACAGGACATACAGAAGCAGCTGTTGATTTGGCTCGTTTAGCAGGAAGTTACCCAGCAGGTTGTATTGTGGAAATATTGAAGGAAGATGGTGAAATGGCTCGCTTACCAGAACTTCTAGAAATAGCTAAAAAATTTGATTTAAAAATTATTTCTATAGAGGATTTAATTGCTTACAGATTAGAAAATGAATTTTTAGTTAAAAGAATTGAAGAGTTTACGGCCAAAACAAAATATGGTGAATATGATTTAATTGCTTATCAACAAACAACAAATAATCAAATACATTTTGCTTTAAAGAAAGGATCGTGGACTAAAGATGATGTTGTTCCTGTAAGAGTTAAATCTACTAATAGCTATTATGATTTATTTAGTGCGTTACAGGTCGGTGAAACTCCATTGTTAGAAAAAACAATGAATATTATTAATGAAGAAGAAAAAGGTGTTGTTATTTTTATTAATAATATTCAGAATTCTGAATTTGTAGAGCAGAAAATCGAAGTTTTTAAAAGTTATTCTGAAGGAAAATCAAAATCAGGTATTCTACCTCCAGACGATAAAGATCATGGAATAGGATCTCAAATTATTAAAGATTTGGGAATCGTTAAAATGAATCTTATCACAAGAACAGAGGAAGAACCGCATACAACACAATATGGTTTAGAAATTGTAAAGTGTACAATTTTATAGAAATTTAATTCAATATTATAAAAAAAGCAGTACAAATAATTGTACTGCTTTTTTAATTCAAATCAATCATAATATTTAATGAGCGCTAGTAATACGCTTATTATTTACATAGTTTAAAAGTTTCTGAATGACTTTTGTATTCTTATACAAGTTCCAATTCATTAGTAAAAGACTAAAGAGTATAACTATTAGTCCGTAAATTTGTAAACTTGTTACAATATCATCAGAAAAAAAGTAACTTAAAGCAACGGCTATTATAGGGTTTACATAGGCATAAGTAGAAACTTCTATAGAAGGACGTACTTGTAAAAGCCAAACATAAGAACCAAAAGCAAGTATAGAGCCAAATGTAGTTAAATATGCCATATAAAACCAGTCTTCAGTTTTTATATTAGCAAAACTAAATTGAGAATATTCTCCATTAAAAATAGCGACAGTGTTAAATAATACTCCAGCTGTAATCATTTGCCAAGCTGTTTTGACCATAATATTTAAATCTTCTTTTGGCTTCTCTATATCCTTTTTTCTTTGTGCTTCTACAATATATTTAGAATAAAGAGACCCAAATGTCCATGCTATAGAGCAAAAAATTAAAATAATAAGACCAATAATATTTAATGTTTGCTGTTCTGAACTAATATCAACTACAATTACTTGTTCGTAAAATAGCATTAAGACACCAATAAATCCTAACAGAACTCCTAGGATAGTAGATAAACTAGAAAAATTTTGTTTCCATTTAGGTTTATCTAAAATAATAAACCAGATAGCTGCAGAAGCTGCCATTATGGCTACAAGCCCACTAGGTAGAAATTGTTCTGTCCAGATAATTCCTGCCATATCAATAAATAATAGCATTATACCAATAAAAACAGATTGTTTTACAATTTGTTTATCCCACAACTTATACCCTTTTAATTTACAATAAGTCATCAAAATTAAACTTGCGCCTATAAAACGAAACGAGCCTAAAATAAATGGGCTAAAGCTATTTAAAGCTTTACCTATAAAGAAATAGGTAGAACCCCAAACTACGTAAACTACAAAATACGCAAAAATAATTAACCATTTACTTGGTTTGTTTCCTTCCATTCTATTTTTTAATTTTCTGGTATTACAATATTTTGTTCTTCTTTAATTGTTTGTAAAACAATTGTTGTTCTTGTAGAGGTTATTCCTCCAATTTTACTAAGAGATTTTCGCATTAATTCGACTAAGCCTTCGTTGTCACTGGTTCTTACTTTTATCAAGTATCCATCTTCTCCTGCAATATCATGAACTTCTAAGACTTCAGGAATTTCGGCAAGTTGCAAACCAACAGTTTCATCACCTATTATGTCAGTTGTTTTTATAAACATATAGGAAAGTAATTTTTGACCAACAGCATTAGGATTTATTTTAGCATGATATGCTAAAATTACTTGCTTGTTTTCAAGTTTTTTAACTCTCTCTAATATTCCAGATGGTGCCATTCCTAATTCTCTTGCGATGTCAGCATTGTTAATGCGTGCATTTTCTTGCATTAAGCGCATGATTTTAAGGTCTATAGCGTCTAAATTAAATTCTATTTTTTCCATTTGGAGGCAAAAGTACAAATAAATCGAATAATATTCAAAAATAAATAAAAAACAATGTATTTAATTCGTGAAGTGTGCGGATATTTTAATTATTATTCATAATTAAAAGCTATGTTTTCATATGTACTTTCATAAGTAATTAAATTTAGTACAAGCTTACTAATTTACGCATTATTAAAAGGTTTTTGCCTGTTTTTAATGAGAAATTTCGAGTTTAAAAACAAGATTTATATTATGTTTTTTTTAACTGTTTTGGTCTATAATTTGACCACATTAAATAGATATTAGATTATTTATTTTATGGTAAATCAATTAACACCAATAAAACCAATACCAGCAGTTATAGCGATAGCTTTAACTTTAATTATCTGGTTTGTAGTCCCTGTTCCAAAGGGAGTAGATCCAAACGCATGGCATTTATTAGCTTTGTTTGTAGGTACAATAGCATCAATTATAGGTAAAGCTTTACCTATTGGTGCAATTTCTATAGTTGCGATTGCTCTTGTAGCATTAACTGGAGTTACAAATCCAGAAAGTGCAAAAGATGCATTACAAGATTCTTTAAGCGGTTTCTCTAATGATTTAATTTGGTTGATAGGAGTTTCTGTAATGATTTCTATTAGTTTAATAAAAACAGGATTGGGATTAAGAATAGGATATTTTTTAGTTTCAATTTTTGGAAAAAGAACATTAGGTATAGCTTATGCTTTAGGTTTTTCAGAAACAATTCTAGCACCTGTAACTCCTAGTAATACAGCAAGAGGTGGAGGAATCATACATCCAATTATGCGTTCTATAGCAACTAGTTTTAATTCTAATCCAGAAGATGATTCTAGAAATAAAATTGGGAAATATTTATCGTTAGTTACTTACAATATAAATCCTGTAACATCAGCAATGTTTATTACAGCAACAGCTCCTAATCCTTTAATTGTTAATTTAATATTTGAGGACTCAGGATTTAAATTGACTTGGGGTATGTGGGCTATAGCAGCTTTAGTTCCTGCATTATTTTCTTTAATAATTGTTCCCTTGGTAGTATATTACTTATATCCACCAGAAATTAAAAAGACACCAGATGCTCCTAAATTTGCAAAAGAAAAATTGAAAGAATTGGGTAAAATTTCTTTGCCTGAATTAATTACAATGGCAACATTCGTTATATTACTATTTCTTTGGGCAGGTGTTCCTGCAATGATATTTGGAGAGCAATTTGCGGTACTTCCAACAACAGCTGCTTTTATAGGTCTTGCAATATTATTATTGACAGGTGTACTGTCTTGGGATGATATTTTGAAAAATAAAGGAGCTTGGGATACAATAGTATGGTTTGCAGCTTTAGTAATGATGGCTAGTTTTTTAGGAAAATTAGGTTTAGTGAAATGGTTGTCAGTTACAGTTGGAACAGGTATATCTAATTTAGGATTAAATTGGATTGTGTCTATAATAATATTATTATTAATATATGTTTATTCTCATTACTTTTTCGCAAGTACAACGGCGCATATTACAGCCATGTATGGAGCGTTTTTCTTAGCAGGAATAAGTCTTAACGCTCCACCTATGTTATGGGCTCTTATTTTAGGATTTTCATCATCATTAATGATGTCTATTACTCACTATGGAACAGGTACTGCCCCAATTATATTTGGTTCTGGATATACAACACTCGGAGAATGGTGGAAAACAGGATTTATAATAAGTATAATTAATTTAATAATTTGGATAGTTATTGGTGGTCTTTGGTGGAAGGTTCTAGGATACTGGTAATTATTGTGTAATAAAAGAAGATATATGAAAATTTCATATATCTTCTTTTATTTCTTTCTAAATATTAAAACAACAATACAAATAGCAGTAAATACAGACATTAAATAACCTATCCATGAAAGTAGAGGCATATCAAGAAAAATTGGTCTTACTTTTGTATTCGCTAGCATACTGGCTCCAAGTCCAAAAGTTAAAGTTAAAATAGCTAAAACAAGCTTATTAACACTATCTTTAGTTACTCTTTTTATATTTTCAATTTCATCAACTTTAAAATTAAGAGTCAATTTATCATTATTTATTTTTTCTAATAATTTTAAACCATCTTCTGGTAAATCATTCATTAAATCCTGAATATCTTTCATATTATTCAGCATTTTTTTTCTGATATTTTTTGGATAAAATTTTTCTTTAGATAGTTTTATTGCATATGGTCTTATCGATTGTTGAATATTTAAATCTGCATGTAATTCTTTTCCTATTCCTTCAATTAAAGCAATGCCTCTAAGTAGTAAATAAACATATTCAGGTAATAAAACATGATTACGTTGTAGTATGTCGTTAAATTTTTTAATAAGAATTTGTACTTCTATTGTATCAACAGTATTATATTCTAAGTAATCCAAAACATCCGCTATATCACGTTCCAATTGTTTTTCGTTCTCTATATATTGTTTTATAGCCATTCTTTTTAGGGAACGAACAATTCTTTTAGGGTTCTTTAGGCCAAAATCAATTACAACATTTTCTAAATCTTCTTTTTCATTTAATGTTATAATTCCCATAGAACCAAAATCGATAAAAACAATTTGACCATTTCTTAGAATAAAAATATTTCCAGGATGAGGATCTGCATGAAAAAAACCATCAGTTAAAATTTGTTTTAAATAAATTTCAAATCCTTTTTGCACTACATTTTTAGGATCAAGGTTTAAAATTTTCAAACTTTCTACATCATTTACCTTATATCCATTAATAAATTCCATACACAAAATATTGTTATTACAATAGTCAGAGTAGGTTTTAGGGACATAAACATCTTTACTTTTTTCAAAATTTTTTCTAAAACGTTCAATATTCAATAATTCATTTGTTAATGATAATTCTTTAATTATAGAGTTCTCGAATGATTTTTCAATTTCAGATATAAAAAGCTTTTGTAATTTAGTATATTTTTTTTCAAGAAAGTAAACGATATCACGAATTAAAGCTAAATCAGATTCTACAATATTCTGAATATTAGATCGTTTAATTTTTAGAATAACTTCTTCACCAGACAATAATTTAGCTTTATAAACTTGAGATATACTTGCAGAAGCAAAAGGTTTTTCATCTATATATATAAAGTGTTCAGTAGGATCTATTCCAAATTCGTCAACTAATTTTTGTTTAATATCAATATCTTCTACAAGAACGTCATCTTGTAATTTTTTTAGCTCATCTGCTAAATCTTCAGGAATTAAATCTTTTCGATTACTTAATAGTTGACCGAATTTTATATAAGTAGGACCTAATTCTTCTAACGCTAAACGTAAACGTTCATTAAAGCTAGAATTATAAAAATCAGAATCATCATCAGAACTAATTAAATTATTTCCTCGAGAAATTATTTCTTCAAATCCGTATTTTGTTAGAACACTTACAATTTTCGAAAAACGTTTTATCTTTTTTATATTATCCATAGTAACTCCAGCTTTTAAACAAGTTATCAATAAGTTTTATAACTAACTCAAACTTTAACTAATTTAATATTTTTTTAGAGCAATCCTTTCAGGTCGCGCTTTTGTTTCAATCTTTTTTTGAAGAAAAAAGGATTTCCACGACAATCGCTATTGCAAAGAAAATTCGTTACCATTTTTTAATTTATTTTTTTCAATTTATAAAAATCTAATAATTAAACAAGAATAAATTTTAACCTATATTATTAAAAGCTAAAAAGATGCCATATAATCAAAAAAATAATTATATATTTGCACTCGCTAAAATGAGCAAGGAATCTGGCAATTAACGAACAAGTTAAACATCTCTCTTTCATTTATTTCCATTTTTTTAAAAGATTCCAAAATAAAGTTGATTGAGATACAAATTTTTAGAATTATGTCTAAAGAAACACAAAACGAGGAGGTACAAGAAGTTGTAGTTAACACTCCTGCAATTGATACGACTGCAAATGCAAACGTAGCTCCAGAATCATTCGATTGGGAATCTTTCGAATCAGGATTAAACGAAGAAGATCGTAAAGAAAAAGCTGAATTAGAGCAAATGTACGATACAACTTTAGAAGACTTACATGAGAATGAAGTATTCAAAGGACAAGTTGTACGTATTACAGATAAAGAAGCTATCGTTGACATCAACTTCAAATCAGAAGGTGTTATTTCATTAAACGAATTCCGTTACAACTCAGACTTAAAAGTTGGGGATATCGTAGAAGTAATGGTTGATCAACGTGAAGATAAAAACGGACAATTAATCTTATCTCATAGAAAAGCACGTACATTAAACGCTTGGGATGCTGTTAACAAAGCACACGAATCTCAAGAAATCGTTAACGGATACATCAAAGCTCGTACTAAAGGTGGTATGATCGTTGACGTATTTGGAATCGAAGCTTTCTTACCAGGTTCTCAAATCGATGTTAAACCAATCCGTGATTACGAACAATTCGTAGGAAAAACTATGGAATTCAAAGTTGTTAAAATCAACCCAGAATTTAAAAACGTAGTTGTTTCTCACAAAGCGTTAATCGAGGCTGATATCGAAGTTCAGAAAAAAGAAATCGTTGCTCAATTAGAGAAAGGACAAGTATTAGAAGGAGAAGTTAAAAACATTACTTCTTACGGTGTATTCGTAGACTTAGGAGGTGTTGATGGATTAATCCACATTACTGACTTATCTTGGTCTCGTATCAACCACCCATCTGAGATCTTAGAAGACGGACAAAAAATTAACGTTGTAATCTTAGATTTCGACGAAAATAAATCTCGTATCCAATTAGGTATTAAACAATTAGAGGCTCATCCATGGGATGCTTTAGATGCAAACATCAAAGTTGGTGACAAAGTTAAAGGTAAAGTAGTAGTTTTAGCTGACTACGGTGCTTTTGTTGAAGTTGCTCCTGGTGTTGAAGGTTTAATCCACGTTTCTGAAATGTCTTGGTCTACTCACTTACGTTCTGCTCAAGATTTCGTAAAAGTTGGTGATGAAGTTGAAGCAGTAGTTTTAACTTTAGATAGAGAAGAAAGAAAAATGTCTTTAGGTATCAAACAATTAACTCCAGATCCTTGGACAGATATTACAACTAAATACCCTGTAGGTTCTACACACAAAGGTAAAGTTCGTAACTTTACTAACTTCGGTGTATTCGTAGAATTAGAAGAAGGTGTTGATGGTTTAATTTATATTTCTGACTTATCTTGGACTAAGAAAATCAAACACCCATCAGAATTCTGTGCAGTTGATGATATCTTAGATGTTGTAGTTTTAGAATTAGACGTAGAAGCTCGTCGTTTATCTTTAGGACACAAACAATTAACTGAAAATCCTTGGGATAAATACGAAACTAAATATGCTGTAGGTACAACTCATACAGGTGTTGCTGTTGACGTATTTGATAAGGGTGCTACAGTTCAATTCGAAGATGCTGACGTTGAAGCTTTCGCTCCAGCTCGTACATTAGAGAAAGAAGATGGTTCTCGTATCAAAAAAGGTGAAGAGACAACTTTCAATGTTATTGAATTCAACAAAGAATTCCGTCGTGTTGTAGTTTCTCATACAGCTACTTTCCGTGAAGAAGAAGTTAAAGCTGAGAAATCATCTAACAATAATAACAATAACAATTCTTCTAACTCTATCGAAACTTCTACTTTAGGAGATATAGATGAATTAGCAGCATTGAAAAAGAAAATGGAAGAAGGAGGTAACTAATCTTTAACTTACATTATAAAAGAAAAAAGCTGTCCTTTTAGGGCAGCTTTTTTCTTTTATAATGAAATTATTATCTTTAAGGCCTAATTTGTTGATAAATGAAGATTATATTAGTTGAAGATCATAAAGAATTAGCGAGTAATATTATTAATTTTCTTCAGCAAGAAAATTATATTTGTGAATGGGCTCCTAATTTATCACAAGCGAGAGATATGCTTTCGATGTTTGAGTATGATTGTGTTTTACTTGATATTACTCTTCCAGATGGTACAGGAATTACATTACTAAATGAAATAAAATCTTTATATACTTCAACAAAAGTGATTATTATTTCAGCTCAAAATTCATTGGATTATAAAATTCTAGGTTTAGATAGTGGTGCAGATGATTATATTACAAAACCTTTTCCTTTACCAGAACTTCATTCTCGTATAAAAGCTGTTATGCGTAGAGGAAATATAGATACAGCAGAAGAATTATTAGTATTTAATGAAATTATGATTAATATGCATTCTATGGAATGTAAAATAGGAGAAACAATAATTAATTTAACAAAAAAAGAAATTAATTTATTAATCTATTTTATTAATAATAAAAATCGAGTTCTTTCTAGACAAGCTATAGCAATACATTTATGGGGAGATTATACATATAATTTGGATAATGTTGATTTTATATATCAACATTTGAAAAATCTTCGAAGAAAAATATCTGAATCTGGAGGTAATGATTATGTGAAAACTATATATGGTTTAGGTTATAAATGGTCTGATAATTAGATGAGGTTAAGTAAAAAAATTACTCAATATTTTACACTTGTCGTTTTTTGTTCAATGGCATTTGGTTTTTTTATATTTTATTTTGCTGTAGAACGAGCTACAACCCAATCAGCAATAGGTAAATTAGAAAAGCTAAGTAATGTTGTTGAAAAAAAAATTGCTGAAGGAGTTCCAATAGAATTAATAGAAGATGAGCATCCAGACATTACAATCAAAATTTTAGGCGATTCTCAAAAAGAATTAACAAAGAAAGTAATAAAAGAAGATGTTTACGAATGGGATGCAAAGTTACAAACAATGGTGAATCACATTACTGTGACTACTTATCCTTATGTAAAAAATTCTCATTATCAAATTCAGGCACAGATAGGATTAATTATTATAGATAATAAATTTTTCATAGGTATTGTAATGGTTATTGCTTGGATATTTATTTTTGTAATTATATCAATTATATTTTTTGGAGAATTGATTGCTCGTAATTTATATACTCCATTTTATCATTTATTAAATGAAATGGAACATTTTGATGTTCGAGAAAATCAAGAATTAAAAACAGCCAAAACAGAAATTAGAGAACTTAATCAATTAAATGAATTTTTTATAAGGACTTCTAAGCAATCAATAGGACATTATAATGCATTAAAAGAATTTTCTCAGAATTTGTCACATGAATTGCAAACTCCAATTGCAAATATAAAAGCTAAAATAGAGTTGATGCTTAATGAAGATATTAGTGAGTTTCAAATGACATCTTTAAGTGAAATGTATGATAGTTTGAATAGAATTTCGGCTATTAATAGATCTCTTATTCTTTTAATGAGCTTGGAAGATCATCAAAATTCAGAAGATCTAATAAATTTTACAGAATTGATAGAAAATGTAATTTCTGAACAAGAAGATTTAATATTAATGAATGATGTAAAGGTTACATTAGATTTATCACAAGATATTTACATTAATATTAATCCTCTTTTAGCTCATATAGTTATATCAAATTTAGTTAGTAATGCGAATAGACATAATTATAAAAATGGAAGTATTTATATTGGTCTTACTTCTTCTAGATTTATTATAAGAAATACGGGGTACGAACAAGAATTTACAAATGATACTATTTTTAAAAGATTTAATAAAGGTAAACATAATACACAATCTATAGGGCTTGGTTTAGCTTTAGTAAAGAAAATATTAAATGTTTATGATCTTGAAATTAAGTATACTTTTTCTTCAAATTTGCATCAATTTACTATTAGAATTTAATCTTTTGAATGCTTAATTAATTTATATACAGATAAATATAAAATTCAGTATTTCTTTAGTAAAACTTCAAAATTACTTCAAAATTGATTTGTTATTTTGTAGTGTATATCATACACATCAAAACAAAACAACAAATGAGAAATTATTTTTTACTAACTACTTTTATTTTATCAGGAGCTCTTTCTGCTCAAGATTCAATAGAAAAAAAAATAAAAGTAGAGGAAAAAACAAACGAAGGTCCAAAATTCAAAAATTCATTAGGTGAAATTAAATTAAATCTAGATGAATCTGGAAGTAAAAATATCAAATTTGGATTATCTAGTCAGGTTTGGTTAAGAAGTATAGAGAATAATCCTGGAACATCAGTTAATGATGTACCTCAAAAAAATACTTATGATGCAGGATTAAGAAGAATGAGATTTTCTGTATCAGCACAATTATCTAATTATTATTCTATTGTTGTACAATTTGGGATCAATAATCAATCATTTATAAGTGGGGGAGGAACAGGAACAGGAGCGAATGGGCAAGGTAAAAAACCTCAGATATTTTTTATGGACGCTTACAATGAACTTGCTATAATTCCTAGAAAAAATGAAATTACTAAAAAAGATAATAAAAACCATTTATATATAGGTGCAGGTTTGCATGGTTGGTCAGGAGTTAGTAGAATGACAAACGCTAGTACAACAAAATTATTAACTGCAGATTTACCAGTATTTAATTTTCCTAATATAGAAGTTTCAGATCAATTTTCTAGACAATTCGGTGTATTTGTGCATGGTGAAGTTAATAAATTTAATTATCGTGTTGCTGTAAATAAACCTTTTGCAACAAATAATAAACCAGATGTAGGAAAAATAGTAGATAACAATAAATCAGGGAAATTATCTTATGCAGCTTATGGAATGTATCAATTTTTTGAAAAAGAAAATACAACAACTTCATTTTTTGCAGGTACTTATTTAGGTTCAAAAAAAGTATTTAATATAGGTGCAGGTTTTTATTCGACTAACGAGGCAACTCTAGCACAACCTGAAAAGGATGTGTATAAGTCTTATAATGAATTTATTTTTGGTGCCGATGCTTTTTTGGATATGCCAATTGGACCTAAAAATAAAGAAATGGCGATAAGTTTTTATTCGGTATTTTATCGATATAATTTTGGACCAAATTACTTAAGAACAACAGGTATAATGAATCCTGGAACAGCTGATGCTAGTTATACAGGGCAAACGGCTTTGGAGGGATTTGGTAATTCAAAATTCTTATTAGGAACTGGTAAAATATGGTATACTCAAGCAGGGTTTGTTTTACCTAAATTTAGTGATAAAATAAAAATTCAACCTTTTGCATCGTATTCATTAAAAGATTTTGAGGCATTAAATCAAGTAGGGAATTATTATGATATAGGAGCAAACTTATTTATTCTATCTCAAAATGCAAAAATAGCTTATCAATATTCATCACGTCCATTATATACGAAAGATACAAAAGAAGTTTTTACGAGAAGAGGAGAACATCTTTTGACTTTACAAATTGCTTTATAAAAATAAAAATAAATAAATATGTCACACAACACTCAGAAGTTAGATAGTGAATTAACTGTAAAAGATAGGGTAAAAGCTATTATTGGAGGATCTATTGGGAATCTTGTAGAATGGTATGATTGGTATGCTTATGCAGCTTTTGCAATTTACTTTTCTTCATCATTTTTCCCAACAGGAGATAGAACTGCGCAGTTGTTAAATACCGCAGGTATTTTTGCTGTAGGTTTCTTAATGCGTCCAATTGGAGGATGGTTATTTGGAACAATAGCAGATAAAATTGGTCGTAAAAGAGCTATGACATTATCTGTCTTATTAATGTCTTTTGGGTCATTACTTATAGCATTGACTCCTACTTACGAAACAATAGGAGTTTTAGCTCCTGCTTTATTATTAATTGCTCGTTTATTACAAGGTCTTAGTGTTGGTGGAGAGTATGGGGTTTCTGCAACTTATTTATCTGAAATGGCTACTGCTGATAGACGAGGTTTTTATTCTTCATTTCAATATGTAACTTTAATTGGAGGACAGTTAATTGCATTAGGAATTTTACTAATATTACAAAAATTACTTTTAACAGAAGAACAACTTTTGTCTTGGGGTTGGAGAATACCTTTTGTTATAGGTGCAATATTATCCATTATAGCATTATATTTAAGAAAGAATTTACATGAAACAGATGCTTTTGAGAAAAATAATGATAGTTCTGATAAAAAAGAAAATAATGGAACAATAAAACAGTTATTAAAATATCCTAAATCTATTTTAACTGTTGTAGGACTTACTATGGGAGGTACTTTAGCATTTAATACGTATACAACATATATGCAAAAATTTTTGGTAAATACAGTTAATCTTACAAAAGAAGAAGCAACTTTTATTTCATTTTTATCATTATTGATTTTTGCATGTTTACAACCTTTATTTGGTTTATTATCAGATAAAATAGGACGTCGTCCATTATTATTAGGATTTGGAATTTTAGGTACTTTATGTACAGTACCTTTATTAACAGGTTTAGCAAATGTAACAACAATGTGGGGGGCTTTTGCTTATTTAATGGTGGCTTTAATTATTGTTTCTGGTTATACATCTATTAATGCTGTAGTTAAGGCAGAATTATTTCCAGCTGAAATTCGTGCTTTAGGAGTTGGTTTACCATATGCTTTAACAGTGTGTATTTTTGGAGGTTCAGCAGAATATTTAGCTTTATTAGCTAAACAACATGATGTAGAATATTATTTTTATTGGTACATCACTGGTTGTATAGCTTTCTCTCTTATTGTATATTTATTTATGAAGGATACGAAAGAACATTCTATGTTGAATAAAGATTAATAAAAAAATAGTTTATAAAAAATAGTGTTAGATATTTCTAACACTATTTTTTTTTATTCAAAAAAATAATTTTTTATAGTCCTTATATTTCCACCAATTTTTTTTCATTGTAGGTCTTTCAACTAAAATAAAAAATATAGAGGAAATTACTAGTACAACAATGGCGGTAATTATAAACTTTATACTAAAATCTAAATAATAATTATTAAAAAATATTTTATTTGGGGGATAAAAAGCATTTAATAAATAAATCAATTTTTGATGAAGCATATATATACTATAACAAAGACCTCCAATAATATATAATAATTTTCTCTCTAATAGTTTTATAAAATATTTAGATTTATTTGAAAGAGTTAATAGAGCTATTATTGTTAAAAAAAAGATATTCTGATTAGGAT
The DNA here is from genome assembly GCA_002484335.1 of Flavobacteriales bacterium UBA7612. Classification (GTDB taxonomy): domain Bacteria; phylum Bacteroidota; class Bacteroidia; order Flavobacteriales; family Weeksellaceae; genus Empedobacter. The sequence continues at coordinate 179,642 of DLJQ01000014.1, read as the reverse complement.
TAATAAAAATAATAATAATTGCAGCAAAACATATAATATCAAAAATTATATGTTTTTTGATTTCTATTTTATTATCTAAATAAATATCTGCACAAAAGATTCCGAGTAAAAAATAGGGTAGATAATCTAAAAGATTTTTAAATCCTAGATTTGGAATGAAATTAAAGCTACTCCAGCCGAAAATAACTAATAGAAGAATAGTTCTTCTAATCAATTTATTTGTCTTAAAAATAAGTAATATTAAAGGTGCAATAATATAAAATTGTACTTCTATTTCTAATGTCCATAATACTGGATTTATTACTGGCATTTCATGATAAATTAAATTATGGGAATAAAATAATGAAGCTAAAAAATGAGGAAATAATTCACTAAAACTTTTAGAATGAAATACAAAAACTTGTAGTAAAAAAAATAAAATTAATAATAATATATAAGGGGGTTCTAAACGGGTTAATCTTCGTATAAAATAATTTTTTATACTAACTTTTTTCTCATTATAAACATATTGTTTTATAAATGGTAAGGATATAATGAATCCACTTATTGCAAAAAATAATAAAACACCAACTCCACTTGTGTATTTATATTTAGAAATATTAAATTTTTCGTCAAAAGCAGGATAATTATCACTGTAATAATCGAAGAAATGAGCAATGAATACACTTACAACAGCAAAAAATCTTAATCCATCAATATATAATATTTTATTTCCTGTGTAAGTAACTCTTTGAAGAAGTTTTAATAAATTCATTTTTAGTTAGATTGATATATAGTTATTATATCAACAAATATAATCTTTTAAGAAGTTTTTTAGAAAAAAATAAAAGCTCCTATATAGGAGCTTTTATTATATCTTTTTTAAATCAACTTCAAATTCGTCATCATTAAATTCAAAATCTTCAAAAGTACATTCAACTTCAAAAGGAATATCTTGATCAGAATCTTCTGTGAAATTTTGTACTTCACCTTTCCAATTTAAAGTTAAAACTCCTTTATCATTTACATCAAATGAAAGTTTATTATTTACAGTTTCATAATCTTCTTCAGAAATATTCAATGTAGTGTAATAAACTTCTACTAGTTCACCATCTTCATCTTCTTCCTCAGCAAATCCGTAAGGAATAGAAATGGTTTTACCATTTAAATCTTCAATAGATTCAGCATCTAAAGGAAAATCGTCTATAAACAGAGAAAGTTGAGGGAAATCATTTTGTAAAGAATCTCCTTCTACATGTTCTAGGTCATCATTGGAATGTATTTCTACCAACAAACATCTTTTATTTCCTTGAAAAACGACTTTGCATAAAGATTTTTCAATCTGATAATTAAATGTTTCATCCGGATGGAAGAACTTAATTGTTTTCATTTTGTTTTTAATGTATATAATTAATTATGAATACGAATATAATTAAGTTCAATTAATTATCATAAAAAAATAAATAAGATTTTATAAAAAAAAACCTCACATTCAAAAATGTGAGGTTTTAAAATATTAATTTATTTTGATTATTTAGCTGCTTCTGTAGTAGAAGGTTTAGCTGTAAGATCAACTTGTAATAAAACTTCGTCTTTTATTATAGATCCTCCTGCACCTGGGAAAGTAATTCCAAAATCTTTACGATTAATTCCAAATTCTTCAGATTTAATAGTCACATTATCAGCACCAACTGTTACGTTAGCTTTAAATGTTATATTCTTAGGAGTTCCACGGAAATCTAAATTACCTGAAATTTCAGTGTTGTAATCACCACCTTCTAAAGCTTTAACTCCTGTAATTTCAAATGTAGCTGTTGGATATTTTTCAACGTCTAAGAAATCAGCAGATTTTAAATGTCCTTCTAATTTACCTTTGCTGTCTTTATCACCATCTAAATCTTTAGACTCAAAAGAAGCGAAATCAGCAACAAATTTACCTGATTCTAAAACTCCATTATTAACTTTTACAGATCCTTCTTTTAATTTAACATCTCCGTAGTGACCTTCTTCTGGTTTTTTGATATCGTCAAAAGTTTTACCACCTTTCCAATTAACAACAGAAGTTGTAGTATCTACTGAATAATCTACTGCTCCTTCAGTTGCTGTAGCACCTTCTTTAGCTTCTGTAGTTTCTTTAGTTTCAGTTTTTCCTCCACAAGACGTTAATGTGATAGCAGAAACTACTGCTAATCCTAAAAATAATTTTTTCATATCGTTTTTTTAATTTTCAACAAAAATAGTTTATATATTGATTGTGGGTATTGACATAAATCAATTAATTAAATTGATTTTAAATTATTCTAAATACCTTTATCCAAAATTAAACAAAAATTTTTAAAAGTGCTAAGTATTCAAAATCTTGAGTATAATTATCCAGAGTTTAAAGAAAAAGTAGTAGAGTCTATTAATTTTTCGGTGCAAGAAGGAGAAGTTATAAGTATTATAGGAGAAAGTGGAAGTGGAAAATCAACTTTATTAAAGTTAATTTATGGATTATTAGATTTTAATCAAGGGGAAATTTTATACTATGATAAAAAATTGAGAGGTCCAGCTTATAATTTAATTCCTGGTCATGAAATGATGAAATATGTTGCTCAGGACTATGACTTATTGGATTTTGTTACTGTAGGGGAAAATGTTGGAAAATTTCTAAGTAATTTTGATTTAGATTTTAAACAAAAACAAATTGATGAAGCTTTAGATGTTGTTGAATTGTTGGATTTTAAACATATTTTTCCGAATAAATTAAGCGGTGGGCAAAGACAACGTGTTTCTATTGCAAGAGCCTTGGCACAACAACCTAAGATATTATTATTAGATGAACCTTTTTCAAATCTCGATCAAACACTTAAATTAACAATTCGAGAAAAAATAATGAAATGGTGTAAAAAGCATAATATAACAGTTATTTTTACTACTCACGATTTAAATGATGCTTTTTATACTTCAGATAAAATATTAGTTTTAGAAAAAGGAAAAATGATACAGTTTGATCATGTAGAAAAAGTTAGGAATTTTCCTAATTCGGAATATGTTTCTAAACTTTTTGGATATGTAAATGTTATATCAAAAGATACTTCTAAAGAATTAAATATTCAATCTCAAAATAAAATAATTATTTATCCTGAAGAAATTGTAATTTGTATAGAAGGTATTTTTGATGGTAAAGTGATAGAATCAAAATTCCAAGGTAGAGATTATTTAGTTCGTTTTTCATTTAAAGGAATAGAATTGGTTAGTTTTTCTGATAAAAAATTGAGTCAAGACGAATCGATAAATTTCAATATTGAAAAATTTCATCAATTATGAATTTAGAAGATTTAGAAAAAAAAGAATTATTAAGTGAAAGATTAATATTGATTCCTTTTACATTAAAGCTTTGTAAAAATATTTTAAATAATGATTTTTCAGATTTAGTAAAGTTAAATCTTGTGAGAGGAATTAATTGGCCAGATAAAGATGTTGTAGAAACTTTGCCAAAAATAATTAGAAATCTTACAAAAGTTGATTATCCAACAGGTTTTGAATCTTGGATGATTGTAAAAAGAGATACAAGAGAAATAATAGGAGATGTTGGTTTCAAAGGATTCAATTTTGTAGAAAAAAGTTGTGATATAGGTTATGGAATTGTAAAAGAAGAAAGAAAAAAAGGTTACGCAGAGGAGGCTTCTAGAATGTTAATTGATTGGGCTTTTTCAAATGATTTTCTAGATAAAATTACAGCTTGTTGTTTAATAGATAATATTGATTCGATTAATTTATTAAAAAAAATAAATTTTATAGAATATAGTAGAGATAAGACTACAATTTATTGGTCACTCGATAAACCTTAAAAAAATAAAAAGTAGCATTGTTATAAATTTAATGCTACTTTTTTTATTTTAATCTTTTTCAGTTTATTTATTTAATAAGAAATTTAAAATTTCATTCATGAAATCTTTTGGATTTTCTGCATGAATCCAATGTCCAGCATTTGCAATTTTCTTGATTTCTGCATTTGGAAAACGTTCTTTAATTATCATTTCATCCTCAGGTAAAATATAATTAGAATTTGCTCCTCCTAAAAACAAAGTTGGTCCATCAAATTCTCCTTTCAATAAATCATGACCAATCATTTTATCATAAAATTTATATAAAATAGGTAAGTTAAAACGAAAGGCATATTTACCATTTTCAGCATTATAAACGTTTTTTAATAAAAACTGACGAACTCCAATTTCAGGTATATATTCACTTAAAATATTTTCAACATCCTTTCTTGAATCAACTTTATCAAAATCAACAGAATTTAAAGCTTTAAAAATAGCATTATGATGAGGTTGGTATGCTTTCGGAGCCATATCTGCAACAATTAAATGGTCTAACCTTTCTTGATTAAGCATAGCAAAATTAATTACAATTCGTCCTCCTAAAGAATGTCCCAAAAGATGAGCTTTTTTAATAGAGTGAGCATTCATATAATTAATAATATCTTCTGTCATTGCTTCAATAGAAGAATCATCATCATGAAAACTCCTTCCGTGATTGCGTAAATCAATTAAATGAGTTGTAAAATATTCTCCGAACCCTTTTCCTAAAGTATTCCAATTATCTAATTGTCCAAATAGTCCATGAAAAACAAGTAGATGTTTATCTCCAGAACCAACAATTTTACTATGTAATATGTTCATGTTATAAATTAGCTAATTCTATTTTACGTAAATAAGCTTGTATTGTATTTTCTAAGCCTAAATATAAAGCTTCAGATATAAGTGCATGACCGATTGAAACTTCAGCAACTTGAGGAATTTCACGAATAAAAAATTCTATATTATCTAAACTTAAATCGTGTCCTGCATTTACAGCTAATCCATTTTCTATAGCTAATAAAGCTGTCTCTTTGTATGGATTTATAGCAGATTTATTTCCTTTTTCGTATTCGGAAGCAAACATTTCTGTGTACAATTCTATACGATCAGCACCTGTTTTCGCGGCACTTTCTACCAAAGAAGGATTTGGATCTAAGAAAATAGAAGTTCTAATACCTGCTTCTTTAAATGTTTTAATCACATCAGATAAATAATCAAAATGTTTTATTGTATCCCAACCAGCATTAGAAGTTATTGCATCTTCAGCATCAGGAACTAAAGTAACTTGTTCAGGGTTTGATTTTAGAACCAATTCTATAAAGCTATCAATAGGTTTTCCTTCGATATTAAATTCTGTAGTAACAACAGGTTTTAAATCATAAACATCTTGATAACGAATATGCCTTTCATCTGGACGAGGATGTATCGTTATTCCTTGTCCTCCAAATTCTTGTATTTTTATTGCAGCTTCTACTAAATTTGGAGTATTTCCTCCTCTTGCATTTCGTATTGTTGCAATCTTATTTATGTTAACACTTAATTTTGTCATTTCTAATGAATTATTATTTTGTTATATCAGTAATTGAAATATTTTGCATAATTTCTAAGTCAAATTTACGACAAGCAGTTAATAAATGATCAAAAATATCAGCTTGAATTCTTTCAAATTCAATATTACTCATCGTATTAATAAAGCAACCTATCTCTAGAGGCATTCCATTTGGAGTAACCGCGAGTTGTTTTATAATAATAGAATCTCTAGATGAAATTGTTTTTAAATTTTTTAAATAATTTTCAACATATATCCTAAAAACACCAATGTTTGTTAAATTCTCTCCATTAAGATCAATTTCAGGATGGTTTATATTTTGATTGAAATTATAAATATCTTCTCGTTTTTGTTTAATATATTCACTGATAATGGTAATGTTTTCGAAATGATTAAACATTTTTTCATTACAAAATTTAAAAGAATTAACATTGAATGTGATAGATCTTTTTATTTGTCTAGTTCCTGTTGCTAACATAGCCATATGATTAGTTACTTGAGAAGAAACTAAATCCACTGTAGGTACAGTTGTAACAGATTTATCAAAACGCTGAATTTTCACAAGATTAATATTTATTTCTTTCACTAATCCTTCTACATCTCCTTTTGAAATTGTAATCCAATCACCAACTTTTACAATTTTTGAATAAGATATTTGTAATCCAGAAACAAAACCGAAAATCGCATCTCTAAAAATTAATAAAACAGCAGCAGTTAGTGCTCCTAAAACAGTTATAATAGTATTTGGGTTAACTGTAAATAAGACCATTATTCCTGAAATGACAGAAAAAAATGTAATAATAAATTTTAGCATTTGACCAAAAGTTCTCACACCTACAGTTATGTAACTATTTTCTTTATTATAAACATCTATAATTGTATTTATTATTCTGAATAAAACTTGTGTGAATACAATTAAAAATAATAATTCTGTTATTTTTTGAATAGGAAAAAGAATATTTACACCTTGTTTAAATAAGATTGGATTAATGTTTATTGCTAAACTTATTGGAATAAGATGAATAACTGATTTAAAAACACGATTATTATATAAAAAATGAATCCAATCATTTTCTGTATAATTGGTAATCTTTTTTATAATTGGAATAATAATCGCTCTTAAAATAAAATCAACAACAAATAAAATTGCAATCCATGAAATGATTTCTAGAAATGTAAAAAGGTTTTCTGATAAATCTATTTTAAATTGTTGGTTAAAAAAGAATTTTACACCATCAGAAATTTCTTTGTAAAAAGATTTGTCTTGCATAAGTTGGAATTATTATTGTAAAGATAGAGATTATTTAAGTTTATTAAAAAATGGATCAAAATACGTTATTGAATATCTTAAGTGGGTTTTTACTGATTTTGGGTTTAATAGGAACAATTTTACCTGTTTTGCCAGGTTCGTTATTGTCATTTATAGGCTTAGTTGTCTTCAAGTTTAGTAATGATTCAAACTATAGTTGGATAGCATTGTTAGTAGCTTTATTTTTTGTAATATTAGGAATATTATTTGATTACTTATTACCTATTTATATGACCAAAAAATTGGGAGGAACTAAATACGGTATTTGGGGTTCTATTTTAGGATTGATTATTGGATTTTTTTTTCCACCGTTTGGCTTTATCGTAGCACCATTTTTAGGTGCTTTTATAGCAGAATTATTGTTCACAAAGATTAAATCTGTTTCAGCTTTAAAATCGGCATTAGGTTCTTTTCTAGGATTTATTTTAACAACAGGTTACGATGTTATTTTATCTTTAATATTTATTACTATTTTTATATATCAGTTATTGAATTAACAACCATGTATTTTAACAGATTATCTAATAGAAATTAGGTCGTTAAAAAAAAATGTTCTATATTTGCAAAGAATTTAAAAGAATAAATGGAGGAGGGCTGGTTATAGCTCTCTTTTTCGTTGTATATGGATTCAAATAAAGTAAAACAGCTCATAGAAGAAGCAATAGCGGAAAATCCAGCTTTGTTTCTTATCGAATGGAAAATCTCTCCAGATAATAAAATTTCTATTTTAGCAGATGGAGATGAAGGTTTATCAATCGAAGAAATTGTAAGAATTAGCCGCCACGTAGAACACAATCTTGATCGTGAAGAATGTGATTTTGCATTGGAAGTTTCCTCTCCTGGTGTAGGTAGTAATTTAACAATACCTCGTCAATATCAAAAAAATGTAGGCCGTATTTTAGAGGTTACATTAAATGATAAAGTAATGGAAGGAGAAATTGTAGAAGCAGATGAGGAGGGTGTAATTATCTTCTGGGAATCTCGCGAACCAAAACCAGTAGGGAAAGGTAAAATTACAGTTGAACACGAAGAAAAAATTAATTACGCTGACATTAAGAAAGCGATAATAAAAGTCACCTTTTAAAATATTAAAATGTAATGGACAATCTTGCATTAATCGAATCTTTTGGAGATTTTAAAGACGATAAAAATATCGACCGTATTACGCTTATGGCAATCTTAGAAGAAACATTGAAAAGTGTTTTGAAAAAGAAATATGGTACAGATGATAACTTTGATATTATTGTAAATCCTGATAAAGGAGACTTAGAAATATGGCATAACCGAATTGTTGTAGAAGACGGTTTTTCTGAAGATGATGCAACAGATATAGAATTATCTGAAGCTAGAAAAATAGAACCAGATTTCGAAGTAGGTGAGGAAGTTTCTGAAAAAATTCCAATCGAAGCATTGGGACGTCGTGCTATATTAACATTACGGCAAACATTGGTTTCTAAAGTAATGGAGCACGATAACTCAAATTTATATGAGAAATTTAAAGGGTTAATAGGTGAAGTAGTTTCTGGTGAAATTCATTATGTACGTCACAAACAGGTGATTATAATGGATGATGAACAAAATGAAATGATTTTACCTAAAGAGAATCAAATTCCTTCAGATTTCTTTAGAAAAGGGGATACATTACGTGCTGTTGTAGATGATGTAAAATTAAGAGGAGCAAAACCTCAAATTATTTTATCTAGAACTTCTCCTAAATTTTTAGAAAGATTATTTGAACAAGAAATACCAGAGATTTTAGATGGTTTAATAACAATTAAAAACGTTGTTAGAATCCCTGGAGATAAAGCTAAGGTAGCTGTAGAATCTTACGATGATCGTATAGATCCAGTTGGAGCTTGTGTAGGAATGAAAGGATCTCGTATCCATTCTATAGTTCGTGAGTTAAGAAATGAAAATATAGATGTAATTAACTATACAAACAATCAAAGTTTATATATTCAAAGAGCTTTAAATCCTGCAAAAATTTCTAAAATAGAAATTAATGAAGAACAGAATAAAGCTTTAGTTCATGTAGAACCAGAAGAAGTTTCTAAAGCAATTGGTAAAGGAGGTTATAACGTTCGTTTAGCTTCTAAATTAGTTGGAATGGAAATTGATATTTTTAGAGAAGGAGCACAAGACGAGGACGTAGAATTAAGAGAATTTTCTGACGAAATCGATGGTTGGGTAATTGACGCATTTAGCGCAATAGGATTAGATACTGCTAAAAGTATTTTAGAACAAGATGTTGATGATTTGATTAAGAGAACAGACCTAGAAGAGGAAACAATTTTAGACGTAATTCGTATCTTAAAAGAAGAGTTTGAAGATTAATTCATTCTCAATTCATAAACAATTTGTAAATTTGCAAACATTATAAAATAAGAGATAAGTTTCATATGCCGGAAATAAGATTAAGTAAAGTATTAAAAGAATTAAATATATCAATAGATAGAGCTGTTGATTTTTTAGAAGCGAAAGGTAAAACAGTTGTAAAAAACCCAAACTCTAAAATCGATGTGCCGACTTATGATATTTTAGTTAATGAGTTCCGGTCTGATGCGAAACAAAAGCAAGCTTCCGGTGAAGTTGTCATTAACAAAATTTCAGATATAAAAGCTGCAGAAAAGAAAGAAGCCGATGCAAAAGTAGCTTCAGAAAAGCCTGTTGTCGAAAAAGTTGAAGTTGTAAAAACAACTAAAGTAGAATTGGAAGGTCCTAAAACTATTGGTAAAATAGATTTAGATGCTTTGAAGCCTAAAGCAAAGGAAGAAAAAATCCAAGCGAAGGAAGAAGTAAAAAAAGAAGAGGTTAAGAAACAAGAGACTCCTGTTCAAAAAACAGAAGAAAAACCAAAGGAAACAACTACTTCTACACCAGAAGTAAAAGGACCTAAGGTGATAAAAGTTATTGATCTTGATAAAATAAATAATACGGGTAAACCTAAAAAGCAAGATTCTCCAGCCCCTAAACAGGAGCAAGCAGAACCTAAAAAGGCGGAAGCACCGAAGGCGGAAGTTAAAAAAGAGGTGAAGAAAGAAGAACCTAAAAAGGTGGAAGAGGTTAAAAAGCCTGAAATAAAATCGGAAGCGAAGCCTGAAGTGAAGAAAGAAGAAATAGAAGAAGTATCAACTGAAGCTCAGAAAATTGAGACAGTTTATACAAAATTAGATGGTCCTAATTTTACAGGTGCTAAAATTGACTTATCAAAATTTGATAAGAAAAAACCTGATGATAAAAAAGGAAATCAGAGAGGAGGAAACGCAAATGCTGCTGATAAGAAAAAACGTAAGCGAATCCAAAAAAATGTTAAACCTGAAGATGTAGCTAAAACTGGCGATAAAACTAATAACAATAATCGTCAAGGAGGTAATACTAATCAAACAGGCAATAATAACCGCCAAGGACAAGCTGGTGGAAATAATCGCCAAGGAGGACAAGGAGGAAACAATCGTCCAGCAGGGCAAGGTGGAAATCGTCCAGGAGGACAAGGTGGAAACCGCCCAGGAGGACAAGGTGGAAACCGTTCAGGAGGTAATTTCAGAGGAGGTAATAATCGTGGACCTAGAGTTCCACAAGCAGAACTTTCTGATGAAGATGTAAAAAAACAAATTAAGGATACTTTAGATAAACTTACTAATAAAGGTAAAGGATCTAAAGGAGCTAAACATAGAAGAGATAAACGTAAAGAACGTCGTGAATTTGCCGAAATGGAGCAAGAAGCGATGGACATGGACAAAACTTTACACGTAACAGAATTTGTTACTGTAAATGAATTAGCTTCATTAATGGATGTTTCTGTTACAGAAGTAATTTCAGCATGTATGTCTTTAGGTATCATGGTTACTATGAACCAACGTTTAGAAGCTGATACTATTCAATTAGTAGCTGATGATTTTGGATTCGAAGCAGTTTTTGCAAATGCAGAAGAAGAAATTTCTACTGAAGAAGAAGAAATTGATAACGAAGAAGATTTAGAAACTCGTGCACCTATCGTTACTGTTATGGGACACGTAGATCATGGTAAAACATCTTTACTAGATTATATTCGTAAAGCAAACGTAATTGCTGGTGAATCTGGAGGGATTACTCAACATATCGGTGCTTATAACGTAACATTACCTAGTGGTAAACGTGTAGCATTCTTAGATACACCAGGTCACGAGGCCTTTACAGCAATGCGTGCTCGTGGTGCTCAAGTTACAGATATTGCTATTATTGTAATTGCAGCTGATGATCAAATCATGCCGCAAACAAGAGAGGCAATTTCTCACGCTCAAGCAGCAGGTGTACCAATGGTATTTGCAATCAATAAAATTGATAAACCAGGAGCTAATCCAGAAAAAGTAAAAGAGCAATTAGCTCAAATGAACTTATTAGTTGAAGATTGGGGAGGTACTTACCAATCACAAGAAATCTCAGCTAAATCTGGATTAAATGTTGAAGATTTATTAGAAAAAGTTTTATTAGAAGCAGAAGTATTAGATCTTAAAGCAAATCCAAAACGTAAAGCATCTGGTACAGTTGTAGAGGCTGCATTAGATAAAGGACGTGGATATGTTTCTACAATCATAGTTCAAACAGGAACATTACAAATCGGAGATTATGTATTAGCAGGATCTCACCATGGTAAAGTTCGTGCAATGTTAGATGAGCGTGGTAACAATGTAAAAGTTGCAGGTCCATCTACTCCAGTTACAATTTTAGGTTTAGCAGGAGCACCAACAGCAGGTGATAAATTTAAAGTTTATGAAGACGAGCGTGAAGCGAAACAAATTGCATCTCGTAGAGATCAATTACAACGTGAGCAAACAATCCGTACTCAAAAACATATTACACTTGATGAGATTGGACGTCGTATTGCATTAGGAGATTTCAAAGAGTTAAATATTATCTTGAAAGGAGATGTGGATGGTTCTGTTGAAGCATTAACAGATTCATTACAAAAATTATCTACAGAAGAGATTATTGTTAATATCTTACACAAAGGTGTTGGACAAATTACAGAATCTGACGTATTATTAGCTTCTGCTTCAGATGCTATTATTATCGGATTTAATGTTCGTCCAGGAGTTTCTGCTCGTGAGATTGCTGAGAGAGAAGAAGTAGAAATTAGAACTTATTCTATTATCTATGCTGCTATCGAAGAAATCAAAGAAGCAATGGAAGGTATGTTATCTCCAGAGTTGAAAGAGCAAGTAACTGGTAATATCGAAGTTCGTGAAACATTCAAAGTAACGAAAGTAGGAACGATTGCTGGATGTATGGTGATTGATGGTAAAGTTTACAGACAATCTAAAATCCGTATTATTCGTGATGGTGTTGTTATTCACGAAGGTGAATTAGCTTCATTAAAACGTTTTAAAGACGATGTTAAAGAAGTAAACAAAGGTTACGAATGTGGTCTTAACATTAAAAACTTTAACGACATTCAAGTAGGTGATATTATTGAAGCTTACGAAACTGTAGAAGTTAAAAAGAAATTGAAATAAAATTTCAAAAATTATAAAAATTAAAAGGTTGCTTATTATTTAAGCAACCTTTTTTTATTTGTGGTTTTACAGATTATATTCCAACTAAAAACGAATAATAAGTAAAACTAACTAGTTGTTTATTCTTTTATGTATAGTCGCTTAAAAGTTACTATGTAGATGATTTGGGCAATACCTTCGGTCCGCACTTTCCATTCCCAATCTTTGCTAGTAAGAAATGGGTAAATAATTATAAAATAAATTAACTAGCAAAGGATTTTCATTTCAATTGCTATTGCAGTTAAAAAATAATCAAAAGTATCATCAAAGAAATTGTACTAATCCTGAAAATAAGTGTTTTTCGAGGCAATGATTAGCTAGTAAATACATCTTGTATAAGATGTGTTTACTAGGTACTTTTACATAACAATTCGGGAAGAAAGTAACATTATATGTTGCGTTTTATTCAAAAAAAAACCGTTTCATAAAGAAACGGTTTTTATATTATATGTTATTTAATTAGTCGATTAAACTAACATTGTAACAGGGTTTTCGATGTATGTTTTTAACGTTTGTAAAAACTGAGCACCAGTAGCACCATCTACAGTTCTATGGTCACAAGCTAATGATAATTTCATTGTATTACCAACAACTATTTGTCCATTTTTAACAACTGGTTTTTCGATGATAGCACCTACAGATAAAATACAAGAATTTGGTTGATTGATAATTGATGTAAATGATTCAATTCCAAACATACCTAAATTAGAAACAGAAAAAGTAGATTTTTCCATTTCGTCTGCTTTTAATTTTCTATCTCTTGCACGACCTGCGTAATCTCTTACTTCAGCAGAAATTTGAGTGAATGATTTTTGATCTGTGTTTTTAACAACAGGAACTAATAAACCATCTTCTACAGCAACTGCAACACCAATATTGATGTCTCCGTGTTGAATAATTTCTGTATCTGTCCAAGTAGAGTTAACTGCTGGGTGCTTACGTAAAGCCATAGCAACTGCTTTTACAACGATATCATTGAATGATACTTTTGTGTTAGGAACAGCATTTAATTGTTTACGAGCTTCAATAGCGTTATCCATATCTAACTCTACATTTAAGTAATAATGTGGAGCTGTAAATTTAGATTCAGCTAAACGTTTAGCAATTACTTTTCTCATTTGAGAGTTAGGAATTACAACGTCTTCACCAGAAGCAAATACTTGAGCTGGTTTAGCAGCAGTTTTTGTTTCTACTGATTTAGCAGCTGGTTGATAATTTTCGATATCTTTTTTGATGATACGACCGTTATCTCCAGAACCTTTTACTTCAGCTAAGTTTATTCCTTTGTCTTTAGCGATTGTTTTAGCTAAAGGAGAAGCAAAAATACGTTCGTTAGAAGAAGTTTCTTCAGCTTTAGTTTCAGTAGCTTTTTCTGCACTTGCAGCTTTTTCTTCTTTTACTTCAGCTTTAGGAGCGCTAACTTTTCCTCCGTTAGAAACAATTCCAGAAACATCTGTACCTTCCTCACCAATAATAGCAAGAATAGAATCTACTGGAGCAGGCTCGTTAGCTTTAACACCTTGATATAATAAAACACCGTCAAATTCTGATTCGAATTCTTGTACAGCTTTATCAGTTTCAATTTCAGCAAGAATGTCACCTTCAGCAACTTTATCACCAACATTTTTGTGCCAAACAACAACTGTACCTTCTTCCATTGTATCAGAAAGACGAGGCATAGAAATAACTTCTACATTGTCAGGAATTTCTGCAGCTGGTTGTTCTTCAGTTTTTTTAGGTTCTTCAACAGAAGCTTCTTTAGTTTCTTGCTTAGAAGCTGGTTTTCCACCTCCGATTAAATCAGAAATATCTTCACCTTCTTTACCAATAATAGCTAAAATTTCATCAACTTTAGTTGAAACACCTTCTTGAACACCTTGGTATAATAAAACACCATCAATTTCAGATTCAAATTCTTGGATTGCTTTATCAGTTTCAATTTCAGCAAGGATATCACCTTCAGAAACTTTATCACCAACATTTTTATGCCATTTTACAACAGTACCTTCTTCCATTGTATCGCTTAAGCGAGGCATTGTAATAATTTCTGCCATTGTTCTAGTTATTTTCTATTTTATCTAAGAATGGATAATCAGGTTCTGAATAATTGTATTTGTATAATACGTCACTATCAGGGAAAGGAGAATTTTCAGCAAAATCAACGCATTCTTCAACACGATTTTTAGCTTCTTCAATAATTGTATCTAATTCTTCTTCTGTAGCCCATTTATTAGATAATATATGAGATTTTACATTTAAGATAGGATCTTCATTTTTGTACTCTTCAACTTCTTCTTTAGTACGGTAAGGTTCAGCATCAGACATAGAGTGTCCTCTATAGCGATAAGTACGAATATCTAAGAATGTAGGTCCATCTCCACGACGAGCACGCTCGATTGCTTCGTAAGCAGCTTCAGCTACTTTTACAGGATCCATTCCATCAACTGGCATACATGGCATTTCATAACCTAAACCTAATTTCCAAATATCCTCGTGATTTGCAGTACGAGAAACAGAAGTACCCATTGCGTATCCATTGTTTTCACAAACAAATACTACAGGTAATTTCCAGTTCATAGCCATGTTAAAAGTTTCGTGTAATGTTCCTTGGCGAGTTGCACCATCTCCCATTAAACAAATTGTAACATGATCTTTGTCGTTATATTTGTCTCCAAATGCCATACCAGCACCTAATGGAATTTGTCCACCAACGATACCGTGACCTCCATAGAAACCATGTTCTTTACTGAAAAAGTGCATAGATCCACCTAAACCATGAGATGTACCATCAGATTTTCCAGTAATTTCAGCCATTAATCTTTTTGGATCTTCACCCATTGCGATTGGCCAAACGTGACAACGGTAAGCAGTAATAACTTTATCACCAGATTTCATTGCATGTAAAAATCCTGCTGGTAAAGCTTCTTGACCATTGTAAAGGTGTAAGAAACCTCTAATTTTTTGTTTTAAATATAATGAACGACACTTGTCCTCAAAGCGACGCCAAAAGTTCATATCACGATACCATTGTAGGTACGTTTCTTGCGTTAATTTTTCCATAATTGCACAATTCCGTTGGAACAAATTTAAACTAATCTATTTAGTGTACAAAATTGCTAACCTAAAAATTCATCAGTAAAATGTAATGGAAGTAAATCTTTGGCAGAATTTAACACAAAAACTTCACTTTCATTCCCTGCTAACAATAGTTCAATAGAAGAATTTTGTTTTTTTTCCATTTCTAAAATGTATTGACGACACATTCCACATGGAGGTAATGGATAGTTAATATTTGGAGTAGAAACAGCTAGTTTAGTTATTTTAATATCTGGGAAATTAGCATTTACATAAGCTAATAAACCTCTTTCTGCACAAGAACCAACAGGGTAAGCTGCATTTTCTTGGTTAGAGCTAGAAAATATTTCACCATTTTCTAATTGTACAGCTGCACCAACTTTAAAATTAGAATAAGGAGCATAGGCATTTTGAGAAATTTTATCTGCTTGTTCTAATACTTGTCTTTGATTGTTTTCAAGTTCAGCTTTATTGTCGTAGCTAGTAAACTCGAATGAGAATTTTTCTTTTTTCATATAAAATCACACAATCTGTGTTATTTAATTAGTTATTAAACACTTAAGTTCCTTCGGCTATTTTATACAATAGAAAAAGGAAGTAAATTTACGAAAAATATAGTTATGTTGGTTAAAATTTTTGCAAGTGCTATTTTTGGAGTTTCTGCTCAAACAATAACAGTAGAAGTAAATATAGATCAAGGTGTAGGTTATCATTTAGTTGGCTTGCCTGATAGTGCGATAAAAGAAAGTAATTTTAGGATTAATGCAGCACTTAAAAATTCTAACTTAAAATTACCAGGTAAAAAAATAACTATAAATATGGCACCTGCTGATTTACAAAAAGAAGGTTCTGCTTATGATTTACCCATTGCTATTGGAATTTTAGCTGCATCTGAACAAGTTAATTTTGTTGATTTAGATAAGTATGTAATGATGGGTGAGTTATCATTGGATGGAAGTTTACGTCCAATAAAAGGTGCTTTACCAATTACTATTAAAGCAAAAGAAGAAGGTTTTAAAGGTGTTATTCTACCACAACAAAATGCAGATGAAGCATCTGTTGTACAAGGAATAAAAGTTTTTGGAATAGATAATATTAAAGAAATAATTGATTTTTTTAATGGAGATATCCTTTTAGAACCTCATCAAGTAAATCTTAATCAATCATTTTTTGATCAGATGGAAAATTATCCATTTGATTTTGCAGATGTAAAAGGACAAGAAAATGTAAAAAGAGCAATGGAAATTGCTGCTGCTGGTGGACATAATATTATCTTAATTGGTCCTCCTGGTAGTGGAAAAACAATGTTAGCTAAAAGAATAGCTTCTATTTTACCTCCATTAACAATTGATGAAGCTTTAGAAACTACAAAAATACATAGTGTAGCTGGCAAATTAGCAAATCAGTCATTAATAACAATTAGGCCATTTATAAATCCTCATTCGACTATTTCTGATGTCGCATTGGTTGGAGGAGGATCATATCCTCAACCAGGTGAAATTTCACTTTCCCATAACGGAGTTTTATTTCTTGATGAATTACCAGAGTTTAAACGTTCTGTTTTGGAAGTGATGAGACAACCTCTGGAGGATAGAGAAGTAACAATATCTCGAGCAAAATTTACGGTAAATTATCCTGCAAGTTTTATGTTGGTTGCTTCTATGAATCCTAGTCCAAGTGGTTATTTTATGGATGATCCTAATAATACTTCTACATCTTCGGAAATGCAAAGGTATTTGAATAAAATTTCTGGACCTTTATTAGATAGAATAGATTTACATATAGAAGTAAATCCTGTTCCCTTTGATGATTTATCACAAGAAAGAAGAGGAGAAAAAAGTAAAGTGATAAGAGATAGGGTTATAAAAGCAAGGGATATTCAAACTAAAAGATTTCAAGATTCTAAAGTTCATTATAATTCGCAAATGGGACCAAAAGAACTTGATGCCTATTGTTTTTTAGATGATTCTTCTAAGAATTTAATAAAAATTGTGATGGAAAAATTAAACCTTTCAGCTCGGGCTTATGATAGAATTATTCGTGTCGGTAGAACAATTGCTGATTTAGAAGGATCAGAAAAAATTCTATCTAAACATATAAGTGAAGCGATTCAATATAGAAGTTTAGATAGAAATCAATGGATGTAATTTTTTAATTTATTATAACTTTTAACCATTTAAAGTTTTTATGTTTTTTCATTTTAATAAGTACAATAGATATTAGTATACAACATATAAAACTGATGATAAACGAATCAAACCCGTAATGATCAGGTTTTTTAAGAATTATAATAGTATAAATTGAGTAAAATATCATATGAGTAAAATAAAAAATAGTGCTTGCTTCACGTAATTTTTTGAATATTAAACTTTCTTTAAAATTAATTGTTAAAGTAATTAAGAATATAATAATGGAAAAGATAGCTATATATGTATATGAAAATAGTTCATTAATTAAAAGATTTGCAATCAACAAGATTAATCCTATATAAATAAAAGTAAAATATTTTTTTTTATATTTAGATATTATAGCTCCTGTCATAATATAAAACATACCTATGAAAAGACGTCCATTGATAAAAATGAATTTGAAATATTCTAAAGGTTTTTGGATGAAAACTGGTGTTAAATCTATTTTTTGTGTATAAATTGTTATTATTTCTGCAATTATAAATAACAAAACTGATAGTATATAAATATTTTTTAAATTAAATTTATTTTTTAGTAAGATAATTATTAATACTAAACTATATATCATAGAAAGTAAATACCATAACATCCAAGAGTTATAATTTTCACCAATAATAAAAAAACCTCTTATAAATTCAAAAATATCACTGATAGATGAACGGTCATTATTAATTAAACCATAAATTGTTAATGGTAAATAAATAAGAGTCCAAATTATATAAAGTTTGATTATTTTTTTTAAATAAGTTGATAAATTTTTTATTTCTTCAGATTTATTTGTTTTTTCAAAAATTAAAAACCCTGAAGAAATAAAAAAGAAAGGAACAGCACATGAGACAACAGTATTATATATTGTCATAAAAACACCAGGTTTAATATTTTCAAATGGATGAGTATGAATAGCAATAACAAAAATTGCCATAATTAATTTTACTAAATCAATAGTAAAATATTGTTTTGGATTATTTTTTTTTGACATCTTTTAAAATTTACCCTTCAGAGCATTATATATTTTTAATGTTTCTTTTGCTTCTTTTACATCATGTACTCGAAGTATTTTAGCACCTTTTTGTAATGCAACCATATTGAGTACTGATGTTCCATTAAGCGCTTCTTGTGCTGTTGTATTAAAAAGTTTATAAATCATAGATTTTCTAGAAATACCAACTAACAGAGGAAATTGATTAAAACCTAGAGCTTCCATTTTACTGAATAGCTCATAATTTTGTTCTAAATTTTTTGCAAATCCAAAACCAGGATCTAAAATAATATCATTTACTTTAGCAGCTTTTAATTTTTCTATTTTCTGAGAAAAATATTCATTCACTTCTAATGTGATATCATTGTATGATGTTTTTTCCTGCATTGTTTCAGGATTTCCTTTCATATGCATTAATATATAAGGAACATTTAATTCTTTTATAACATCAAACATATTATCATCTAATTCCCAACCAGAAACATCATTTATAATTGATGCACCTGCATTTATTGCTTTTTTAGCTACGTTTCCTCTAAAAGTATCTATAGATAAAATAATATCAGGATGATTTTTTACAATTGCTTCTATAAAAGGAATAGTTCTATCTATTTCTTCTTGTTCAGATATAACTTTTGCATTTGGTTTTGTAGAATATCCACCGATATCTATAATATCTGCACCATCATTTAAATATTTATCAATTTTTTCTAAAACTAAATTGATCGATTCATTACTTCCTCCATCAAAAAAAGAATCGGGAGTAGTATTTAAAATCCCCATAATTTTTGGTTCGTTCAAATCAATTAAACGTCCATTACAATTAATTGTCATATCTTAGAAGTTCTTTAAGTAATTTCAATTATTTTTGAAATCGAAACGAAATTATGAAAAATACCTCAATTCAATTCAAAGAAATTATCTCTATTTGTAGAGAATTATATATTAAGAAGCTAAAAGATTATGGTCCTGCTTGGCGTGTATTAAGATTACCTTCTTTAACAGATCAAATTTATATCAAAATTAGTCGTATTCGTACATTGCAAGAAGCAACTGAAAGAATGGTTGACGAAGATGAGGAAGGAGAATTTATTGCAATTGTAAATTATGCAATAATGGGACTTATTCAACTTGAATTAGGTTTTGCAGATCAGCCAGATTTAACAGATGAACAAGCTATTGAGTATTACGATAAATATGCAACAATAGCTTACGATTTGATGTTAAAAAAGAATCATGATTATGGAGAAGCCTGGAGAGAAATGAGAATTAGTTCTATCACAGATTTAATTTATCAAAAAGTTTTAAGAACAAAGAGTATCGAAGACAATAAAGGGAAAACAATTGTTTCTGAAGGTTTAGATGCAAATTATTTAGATATGATTAATTATTCAATTTTCTCAATGATATTAATTAAAGAAAATAAATTAACATGAAATATATTGTACAATTAGCTAGAATAATAGTTGGAGTAATTTTTATTATTTCAGGATTTGTAAAAAATGTAGATCCAGTTGGATTAAGTTATAAATTAGAAGAGTACTTTTCTCCTAATGTTCTTAATATTCATTTTTTAGAAAGTTTAAGTTTACCATTAGCAACATTTTTCTCAATCTTCGAAATTGTATTAGGAGTATTTTTACTTTTAGGAGTTTGGAAAAGATTTACAACAATAGCCTTATTAGTAACAATTGTATTTTTTACTTTCTTAACTTTTTATTCTGCATATTATAATAAAGTAACAGATTGTGGGTGTTTTGGTGATGCACTGAAATTAGAACCTTGGACATCTTTCTATAAAGACCTTGTTTTATTGGTCTTAATTTTAATTTTAGTTTTAGGACAAAAATATATTCAACCAATACTATCTCAAAAAGTAAATTATGTAATTAATTTTATAGCAATTGTAGGTTCTTTATATATAGCTTATTTAGGAATTTATCATAATCCGATTATAGATTTCCGTGCTTATGCAGTTGGAAAAAATTTAATTGAAGGAATGAAAACTCCTGAGGAATTAGGATTGAAACCAACAACTTACAAAACGATTTATACTTTAAAGAATAAGCAAGATGGTAAAGTTGTTGAGATTGATGATACACAATACATTTCTGATGATAAGTGGTATAAAGAGGGAACTCCTTGGCAAATAGAAGAAGATAAAACCAAAACAGTTGTAGAACAAAAAGGTTATGAACCTCCAATTCATGATTTTGGATTTGATTTTGATGGAGAAGATAAAACTTCACAAATATTAAATGATCCAAAAGTGATTGTTTTAGTTATTCCTTTTGCAGATAAATTAGATAAAGAGAAGATAGCTAAAATGAATAAATTAATCAATGATGCAAAAACTACAGATTTTTTAGTTGTTGCTGTTGCAAATAATCCTGTAGAAGGTCTAGCTATAAAAAATGCATTTATGGATCAAACAACCATGAAAACAATTACTCGTTCTAATCCAGGAATTATTGTACTAAATAAAGGAACTGTAAAAGCAAAATATCATTACAATGATTTTCCTTCAATCAATCAAATAAAAGAATTATTTTAATCCGTGACGAGTTACATTTTAAATAAAATATTTTACGGTTTTTTAACTCTTTTTGGAGTTGTGACTGTCGTTTTTTTTCTTTTTTCAGTCTTACCAGGTGATCCAGCTCGAATGATGTTAGATCAAAAAGAAGATCCTGTACAATTGGCACAAATAAGAAAAAATTTAGGGTTAGATCAACCATTATGGAAGCAATATGCATATTATATAAATGATCTTTCTCCTATTTCTTTTCATAATATAGAAAATGAAACTACTTATACATCTTTAAGTTCAGGTAAGTACAATTATATAGGTTTATTGAAATTAGGAACAAATGAAATGGTCTTGAAAACACCTTATTTACGTCAGTCATTTCAAAAACAAGGGAAAACAGTTTCTTCTATTATTGCTGAAACTCTACCTAATACAATTGTATTAGCAGTTGCTTCTATAGTTATAGCATCTGTATTTGGTATTTTATTAGGGATTCTGTCTGCTTTATTAAAAGATACTTGGGTAGATCGTTTATTATTGGTGATAACAAGTTTCGGAATGAGTATTCCTTCGTTTTTTTCAGCAATAATAATAGCTTATATTTTTGCTTTCTTATTACATAATGTAACAGGTCTTACAATGATTGGTAGCTTGTATGAGGTTGATGATCTAGGTGAAGGAAAACATCTTATGCTGAAAAATTTGATTTTACCAGCAATAACACTTGGTTCTCGTCCACTTGCTGTTTTTACTCAATTAACAAGAAATTCTTTATTAGAAGTTTTAAATCAAGATTATATACGAACAGCTTTTGCTAAAGGTTTATCAAGAAAAACTGTTATAACAAAACATGCTCTTCGTAATGCATTAAATCCAGTTATTACTGCTATATCAGGTTGGTTTGCATCAATGTTAGCAGGTTCTGTATTTGTAGAATTTGTTTTTGGTTGGAATGGTTTAGGAAAAGAAATTGTAAATGCTTTAAATACCTTGGATTTACCAATTGTTATGGGGGCAGTTTTAGTAATCGCAGTAATGTTTATTGTAATTAATATTATAGTAGATATATTATATGGAGTATTGGATCCACGCGTTAGAATAAAATAAGAAGATAAATGTATTCTGAAAAATAATATTTATCTTAGACTTTTAAATAAAATATACAAAATCAAAAAGAATAGAATATGCGCAATAAAATAGTAGCAGGTAACTGGAAAATGAATTTGAATTATGAAGAAGCAATTCAATTAGGTACAAATCTTAATGCTTGGATTGCAGATAATCAGCCAACTGCAGAAGTTATTATAGCTCCTTCTTTTATTTATTTACAAACATTATTAGAAGCTGTTGATGAGCAATATTTAAAAATAGCATCTCAAGATGTGTCAGCTCATGAAAAAGGTGCATACACTGGAGATGTATCTGCAGAACAATTAGATAGTATAGGTTTAGATTTTGCTATTGTTGGTCACTCAGAACGTAGAGATTATCAAGGAGAATCAGATACAATTATAGCAGAAAAATTAAAACAAGCTTTCAAACACCAAATTAATCCAATTTTTTGTGTTGGTGAAAAATTAGAAGAACGTGAAGCTGGAGATCATTTTGCTGTAGTAAAATCTCAAGTTTTAAATGCTTTATCTTATCAAAATAAAGAAGATTTATCTCGATTAGTAATTGCTTATGAACCAGTTTGGGCAATTGGTACAGGAAAAACTGCTACACCAGAACAAGCACAAGAAATTCATGCATTCATTCGAAAAGTTTTAAATGATGAATTTGGTGTTGAAGTTGCTAATAATACTAGTATTTTATATGGAGGAAGTGTAAATGCAGCAAATGCTGATGAAATTTTTTCTCAACCAGATATTGACGGAGGTCTTGTTGGTGGAGCATCATTAAAATATGATGATTTCGTTCAAATAATCGCTGCATGTAAGTAATTACAATAATACTAAAAAGAAATAAAAAATCCAAGAATTTTAATTCTTGGATTTTTTTATTAAGATAATTATAACATTTATTAAGATTTATTAAGAAATTTCGGAACGGTGTCTGCAAAGTTTATAGTACAAAGAATATTTAATTAAACAAAACACAATTATTATGAAAAAATTAAAGCAGACATTAGGGGTTTTAGCAATAGGAGTGCTTTCTTTTTCTTTTACAACGAAAAATGAATTACCAGTAGAGACTTCTTATTCGGTTAGTTTAGATGCACCAAAAGTTGTAATTCTTGATATTGTTGATAATATTGGTTCTCAAGGAACAAATATTGCAACCGAATTAAAATCTAAGTTAGAAACTCTTAATAAAGAGAATGTAAATGTTCTTCTATGGAAAGACTTGACAAAAGGATTACAAGAAGAAGAAAAAAAATCAATTATTGATAGTTTGAAACCAGAATTAATTATGACTTTAAATTTTGATAGTTCTGATGATAACACAAATAAAGTTGCTGCTGTTGTATCTAAACAAAATGTAGCTTTTGAAGAAACTTATAAAGTAGCTAGTGAATTAGCAGAAAATTTAAATTCAACTGCTATTAAGAATGATGGAGTTTATCAAACAGATTCTAAGTATATCCAAGATAATGCTGCACCATCTATCTTTTTAAGTTTAAAAGTTAAAAATGATCCTACATCTAATGCAGAAATTATTGATAAAATTTCAAACTTTATTGAAGCAGCACAAGTAGACGCTCCAGCTCCTGTTGTTCAAGATACTGTACAGCCAGCTGCTAGTGTACAATAAATTTAAATCATTATTTATAATGGTAAGGGTAATATCTGATTTTAAGATATTACCCTTTTTTTTGTTTTATATTTACAAAAGTTTTTTTATACTTTATATAACAATGTCAAAACAGGGATATATAGCACGTTATTTTAATATAGTTCGAAAACTTTCTCAGCAGAAATATTGTTCTTATGAGGAATTAGAAAAGTTTTTGGAAAGAGAATTTGAAGTTTTACAATTGCAAGATGATACATTAGAATTTAATTTTTCTAAACGAACATTGCAAAGGGATTTAAAAGAAATACGTAATATTCTAGGGATTGATATTGTTTACAGTAGAAGTCAAAAAGGCTATTATATTATTCAAGATGATTATAGTTCTGATTTATTTCTTAAAACATTAGAAGAAATTAATAGTTTTTCTGCGCTTAAACTTACAAATTCATTAGAATCGATTGTTTATCTTGAAAAAAGAAAGTCAAAACGAGCTGAATTTTTACCTGATATTGTACAAGCAATTCAACGTAAAAAACAGATAGAATTTCATTATTTGAAATTCGGAGAAGACTTAGAAACTATAAGAAAAGTATCTCCTTTGGCTATAAGAGAGTTCAATAATAGGTGGTATTTAATTGCTGAAGACAAAGGAATTGTTAAAAATTTTGGCTTAGAAAGAATGAATCATGTGTTAATTATGAAAGAAAAAATTAACACTGAACTAGAATTTGATTATAATGATAAGTATAAATATTCATACGGAATCATAGTTCCTTCTGAAGGAAAACCAGAAAAAATTATTTTATCTGTTACTAAAACACAAGCAGCATATTTAGAATCTTTACCCTTGCATGAATCTCAAGAGATGACGAAAACAATTGATAATGAAATATTAATCTCATTAGAAGTTTTTTTAACAGATGATTTTATAAGTGAACTTTTGGCAATGAGCCGTTCTGTTACAGTTGTAAAACCTCAAAAGTTAAAAGATAAAATGAAATTTATACTTAATGATATTTTGAATAAATATTCATAAATTTTTATTTTTTTTGGTAATCCCTATCGGGGCACGCTATTCATTACAATCTTTTATAAAAAAATAATAATTTAAGTCCATAGATTTTTTTATAAAAGGATTTTCATTATTATCGTTATTGCTTTTTTTATGATATTTAGCGATAGAGGTTGAAGCGGCATCCTTTTATAACTTATTTTTTCAGTTATACAAATTGAATAAGTTGTAAAAGATACAGAGGAAAACTCGCTCGATTGCCCAAATTATTCTTCTAATTCTAATTCAAAATTTAAATCAAGAACTACTTTTCCAGATTTTTTAGTATTTGTTTCTGAATCAATAAAACCAGTCATTTTTCCAGTTTTTTGCTTTGTTAGTAAATCCAATAGTTGCTTATCCGTAAATTTTTTATTCATAAAATTAAAAGGAATTTTAAATCCACATTCCTTAAAGTTTGAACAACCATAAGCTGTTTTACCTTTCACTAATTTATGAACTTTACATTTAGGACAAGTAGCATCTTCAATATTAATATCTTCTTTTGGTTTACGTTCTTTCTTTGGTTTTTCTACTTCTAGTTGTTGATTATGAGAAGAAATTGGTCTGAAATAACTTGTTTTTACTTCATGTGTTAATTTACAAACCATCTCAATCAATTCTTGTTTAAATTGTTCTAGTTCGTACTCTCCTTTTTCTATCAAACGAAGTTTTCTTTCCCAAACACCAGTTAATTCAGGTGATTTTAATAACTCATTTTGAATAGTATCTATTAAATCTATACCAGTTTGAGTGGCAATTATATTTCGTTTTTTCTTTTCTATGTATTTTCGTCGAAATAAAGTTTCTATGATATTGGCACGCGTAGATGGTCTTCCGATACCATTTTCTTTCATTATTTCACGCATTTCTTCATCATCTACTTGTTTACCTGCAGTTTCCATTCCTCTTAGTAAAGTGGCTTCAGTGTAATGTTTGGGTGGAGTTGTTTTTCCTTTATGAATAAATGGTTCGTGAGGACCTTTTTCTCCAATTTCGAAAATTGGCATTATTTTTTCCTCACTTTTATCATCTTTTTTATCTTTTGCATAAACTTCTCTCCATCCCATTTCTAAGATTTGTTTTCCTGTAGCCTTAAAGTTGATAGCAGATAGAATACCATCTTTGTTTGTGTTTTCCACTTTACCTTCTACAGTTGTATTAGCAACTTTACATTCAGGATAGAATACAGCAATAAAACGACGAGCAATTAAGTCATAAACACGTTTTTCCTCGTTTGATAAACCTTGTGGGAATATTTCTGTCGGAATTATAGCATGGTGATCTGTTACTTTTGTATTATCAAAAACCGTTTTCGACATAGGAATTGGTTCTGCTAATAAAGGGCGAACTAACTCTTGATAAGCTGAAAGCTTATTTAAAATACCAATCACTTTGGGATATATATCCTCAGATAAATAAGTTGTATCTACTCTTGGATAAGTAACAAATTTTTTCTCATATAAACTCTGTACAAATTTTAATGTATTCTCAGCAGAGTAAGCATATTTTTTATTCGCCTCAACTTGTAGAGCTGTTAAATCAAATAACCTTGGATTTTTTTCTTTTCCTTCTTTTACTTCAAAATCAATAATTTCAAAATCTCTATCTTTTATAAAATCAAGACCTTGTTTTGCTTTTTCTTCTGTTTTTAAACGAGGAATTGTTGCATTAAATTCAACTTCTTTAAAAATTGTTTTTAATTCCCAATATTCATCAACCACAAAAGCATTTATTTCTTTTTGGCGTTGTACAATCATTGCTAGGGTTGGAGTTTGTACTCTTCCTATAGATAGAACAGTTTTTGGTGGAGCGAATTTTTTTGTAAAAAGTCGTGTAGCATTCATTCCTAATAACCAGTCACCAATTGCACGAGCTTGCCCTGCAGAAAAAAGATTAAAATATTTATCACCTTCTTTTAAGTTATCAAATCCTTCTTTTATAGCTTCTTCTGTAAGTGAAGAAATCCATAAACGTTTCATAGGAGCTTTAGTTCGAGCTTTAAGAAGTACCCAACGTTGTATTAATTCTCCTTCTTGGCCTGCATCACCACAATTTATAATTTCTTCTACATCTGTACCAGTAACTAATTTTTCAATAATTTTGAATTGTTTAGAAACTCCTTTATCCTCAATTAATTTAATTCCAAAACTGCTAGGGATCATAGGAAGATAGTTTAAATCCCAATTTTTCCATTCAGATGTATAATCTTGTGGCTCTTTCAAAGTACATAAATGTCCAAAAGTCCAAGTTACTTGAAATCCATTACCTTCGTAATAGCCATCATGTTTTTGATTGGCACCAATAACTTTTGCTATATCTTTTGCTACACTAGGCTTTTCGGCAATACAAACTTTCATAGATTTTGTTATAAAATGAAGTACAAAATTCAAAATAATAATTTAATTTTTTAAAAAAAATATGGATATGTATAAATATTGGATAAATTTGCATAGGTTAAAATTTTGTGAAGAGGCGGTTTTTGATAAAAATTAATTATTTTATTGTTAACTCTAGCGTTTTAGTAGATTTTTTTATTGTTAAATTCATAAAAAAGTAGACTGATTTTAAATAATCTAGAAAATTAACGCTATAACAACATAAAAAATTTAGAAGAATTAAAATTTTTTCACTTAATTTACACCCACATTAATAAAAATCATAATATTTAAAAGAATTAGTAAATGGAAAAGAATGTAACAGTACCAGCTAAAACTAAAAAGGGAGGTCTTAACCCTGTGATCACTATGATCATTTTAATTGCACTTGCAATGGGAATTTTCTATGGTTTATTTGGTCAATCAAGTAATTTTGAAGGAGGAGATGCAGCGAAAGGACATCCTTTAAATTTCT
The DNA here is from genome assembly GCA_002484335.1 of Flavobacteriales bacterium UBA7612. Taxonomy (GTDB): domain Bacteria; phylum Bacteroidota; class Bacteroidia; order Flavobacteriales; family Weeksellaceae; genus Empedobacter. Next base: position 152,013 of record DLJQ01000014.1, on the reverse strand, counting down.
TAGGAATTGTTTATAAAGGAGGGGTGATTATTCCATTCTTAATGTCTTTCTTCTTTATGGTGTTAGTTTTCTCTATCGACCGTATTATTGCTTTAAACAAAGCTAAAGGAACAGGATCAGCAGAGAAATTTGTAAACGATGTTCGTGCTTTATTAAACAAAAATGAAATTAACAAAGCAATCGAATTATGTGACAAACAACAAGGAGCTATTGGAAATGTTGTAAAAGAAGGTTTAACAACTTTCAAAGCTTTAGAAAACGATACTTTATTAAATAAAGAACAAAAATTAGCTCAATTAGGTAAAACATTAGAAGAAGCTACAACTTTAGAGATGCCAACATTAGAGAAAAACATGACAATTGTTTCTACTATTGCATCTGTAGGTACTTTAATTGCCTTAATGGGTACAGTATTAGGTATGATTAAGTCTTTCTTCGCATTAGGAGAAGGTGGAGGATCTGTTGATTCTGCTGCATTATCAGTAGGTATTGCTGAGGCCTTAATTAATACAGGTATGGGTATTGGTGCTTCTGCATTCGCTATCATTATGTATTCTTTCTTAACTTCTAAAATTGATGATTTAACTTTCAAAATTGACGAAGTAGGAATGAGTATTCAACAATCTTTCTCTGCTCACAATTAATATTTTCTGAATAAAAAGCCTTAGAATTATAGTATAAGGATGCTTTATAAAAACAAATAATTTAGAATATTAATATAACACAGAGAAAATGGCAAGAGTAAAACCAAAAAGAAGAGGTCCTTCGATGGACTTAACAGCTATGTCTGACATGGCTTGGCTTTTGTTATCTTTCTTTATCTTGACATCTAACTTTAGAGACCCTGAAGTAGTGCCAGTTGTTACACCAACATCAGTTTCTAACCAAAAAATGGCAGAAGAAAACATGATGATTATAAAAATCGATAATAAAGGACAATTCTTATTCGCTTTAGACGAAAAAGATCGTGTTCCTGCATTAGAGAGAATGGGTGATAAATATGGTGTTAAATTTACAGATGCTGAAAAGAATGCTTTCAAAAGCATTGTAGAATTTGGAGTTCCAATGAAGGATATGAGAAGCTTTTTGAATCAATCTCCGGATAATCAAAAAAAGTACAATCCTGGTATTCCATTAGATACAATACCTAACAAAAATCAAGAATTGATTGATTGGGTATTTGAAGCTCAAGAAGCGAACCCTAATCTTTTCTTAGCGATAAAAGGTGATCAAAAATCTGAATATAAACAATTCAAAACATTGATTGCTCAATTGCAAGAAAAGAATATGAATAAGTTCCAGTTAATTACATCTCAAGAATAATTATTAAGAAATTACAAAATGGCACAAATAGAAAGTCACGATGACGGTGGCGGGAAAAAAGTCCGCTCCAAAAAGAATTCGACGAAAGTCGACATGGCTCCTTTGGTTGATTTAGGTTTCTTATTAATTACATTCTTTATGTTTGCAGCGACTTCGATCAAACCAAACGTAATGAACTTGAATATGCCTCCAAAAATACCAAAAGATGTTGTACCTCCTACAGAGGTAAAAACTAAGAATTCGATTACAGTTATTGTTGCGAAGGATAACAAATTGTTTTGGTACCAAGAAGAGGCGAAAAATTTAAATGCTGGAAACTTAAATGAGACTGATTACTCAGCTTTACGTGAAATTATAACTAAAGCTGCAGCAGGAGCTCCTGATAAAGAGAAATTTACTGTAATTATCAAACCAATGGATGATGCAAGTTATGATAATTTAGTAAATGTGTTAGATGAAATGGAAATTACAAAGTCTACACGATACGGTATCGTTCAGATTGTACCTTTTGAACAAAAAGCGTACGACGAAAAAGTAGGTAAATAATTAGTTTAATTGTTAAATTTAAAAGAATAAAATGTCAGAAAATAACAAAAAACTAAAATCCTTAGACGAAATTGTATTTGAAGGTAGAAATAAAGCGTACGGAGCTTATGACTTGAGAATGTCTGAGAAAAGTACGTTATTGAAAGCTTTCATTCGTGGATTTGTAGTAATTGTAATATTAGCTTTCGTCGTTTTTGCATCAGGGACAGGATTGTTCTCTAGCAAAAAGAATAACGACGTTGTTGTTGATGTTCAGCTTGAAGATTTATCTTTACCAGAACCACCACCAGAAGAGGAGGAAGTGGTAGAGCCAGAACCAGAGCCAGAACCAGAACAACAAGAAAATCATTACCAAGAGGAAACGGCACAGGAGAAATTCGTAATGCCAGAACCTAAAGAACAACCTAAAAAAGAGGAAACTATTCCTCCAAAGGAAGAGTTGGTAGGTAAAGATTTATCTTTCGAAAAAAGAGAAGGTAAAGAGTCTACTGGTCAAACAGGAGGAGGACCAGTTAACTTAAATAAAGAAGCTCCTAAAAATACAACGCAAGCTCCAAAAACAGAAGATAAAGGAGATGCAGCACCTGCAACAGTTACTGCTCGTACTGCTGCTGTAATGGCTGTATATCCTGGTTGTGAAAAAGATGCTGCGAAAGGTAAACAACAAGCAACAGATTGTTTATCTAAAAAGTTAGGTGCTGATATCGGTGATGAGTTACAAGATTTTGCTAACGACGCAGCTGGTGAAGGATTATCAGGTGTTGTAGTTGCTAAATTAAGTTTCCAAATTGATACAAATGGACGTATTATTAGTATTTCTCCAATGGGTGATGCTAAATTAGGTCCAGAAGCAAAAAAAGCTTTACAACGTATTACAGATAGACAACAAAAAAGAGGAAAAACTATCAAGCCTGCACAAACAGAGGATGGTAGACCAGCTAAATTAAACTTTAGTATTCCTGTAAAAATGGCTATTGAGTAATCGATAAAAGTATATAAAAAAAAGAGGTTGAATTTTTCAACCTCTTTTTTTTATCTAAAATTCTAAATAATAAAAATCTCAGTAAATTTTTTACTGAGATTTTTGTTTTTTTATAATTGAATATTAAAATGAAAATCCATTTAATAAACTAATGTATCTTTCAATACCATGTTCTATTTCTGATAAATAAATATATTCATCAGGTGTATGAGAACGAGCAGAGTCTCCAGGTCCCATTTTTACAGTTTCAAAATTCATCATTGCTTGATCAGACATTGTAGGTGATCCATAAGTCATACAACCTAATTCAATTCCTTTCTGAACAATAGGATGATTTTCTGATATACGAGAAGAGTTTAATCGAAGAGATCTTGCTATAATATCTACTTTTGGTAAGTTATCTTTGATAATATCTACAACTTCTTGATTAGAATAAAGTTCGTTTACACGACAGTCAACAACTAAATTACATTCATCAGGTACTACATTATGTTGTTTACCTGCGTTTATTTGTGTAACAGTCATTTTTACTGGGCCTAACATATCAGAAATTTTTTGGAATTGATATGTATGAAACCAATTGATAACTTCTACGGCTTCACTAATTGCATTTATTCCTTCATTACGTGCAGCATGTCCTGTTTTTCCTTTTACAGTTACGTCCATTACAACTAATCCTCTTTCAGCAATAGCCATATCCATTTGTGTAGGTTCTCCAACAATTCCTAAATCTATTTTAGGTAGGTTAGGAAGAATACTTGCAACATTTAATTCTCCAGAACTTTCTTCTTCAGCTGTAATTGCTACAATTAAATTGAAAGGTAAATCTTCATTAAGAAAATTAATATAGGTAGCAAGTAAACTAACTGCAGATGCTCCTGCATCATTACTTCCTAGTCCAACTAATTTATCACCTTCAATAGTAGCCTTTAGAGCATCATAAGTCCATGAAGAGCCAAATTTTACTGTATCATGATGAGAATTTAGTAAAATAGTCTTTTTATTTTCATCAAAACCAGGATGAATACTCCATACATTGTTATTTTGACGATGAGCTGTAGCACCATGATCAGTTAAAAAATTGAAAATGATATCAGCAGTTTTATCTTCTTCTCCAGAAAAAGATTGTGTTTCGATTAATTGACATAATAAATCGACAGCTTTCTTTTTTAGAATAGCTAATTCTAACATAATATTGTTTTAATATCTGAATTAATGTTTTGGGCGTGTACTAAACATACATTTTTAACACCCGATTTAATAACATTGAATGAATTATCTAATTTGGGAATCATTCCTTCGAAAATTACACCTTCTTCTTTTAATTGCAAATATAAATTTTCGTTAATTTTAGGAATTAATGTAGAATCATCATTAATATCTTTTAAAACTCCAATTTTATCAAAAACAAAATTTAACTCAATTTCATTTTTAGTAGCTAATGCAACAGCGATTGTAGAAGTAATTGTATCAGCATTAGTGTTTAATAATAAACCATTTCCATCGTGCGTTATCGCACAAACAACAGGAGTTATACCTTGGTCAATCAATAATTGGAATAATTTTGTATTAATACTGTTTTCAGTTAAATCACCAACAAAACCATAATCAATTACTTTTACAGGCCTTTTAGATCCTCGTATTGCATTTCCATCTGCTCCAGATAAACCAAGTGCATTACAACCGAATTTTTGTAATGTAGAAACAATATTTTTATTAATGTTTCCAGCATATAAACCTGTAACAACTTCTAGAGTTGCTTTGTCAGTAATTCTTCTTCCATCAACCATTTTAGGTTCAATCCCAAGTTGATTTAACATTTTTGAAGCACCTTTTCCACCTCCATGAATAAGTACTTTTGGACCTTCTATTGTTGAAAACGTTTTTAAGAACTGTTCTAATTCTTGTTGGTTATCAATAATTCCTCCTCCTATTTTAAATATTTTCAGCATGTTAATAAATATAAAAAAATTGTTTGATTTTTTTGGTATGACAAAAATAAAGTATTTAACTTTGCATCTCAGTATAATAACTGAATATCTTATTGATTAATGGAAGAAATTACTGAAACTATTCTTCTCGATTATGAGAGTCGCTTTCTAAATGAAAGCAAAAAAGTCTTTTCTCATAAATTTTTTATGTGTGATGAAAAATTTTCATCTTTTTATATTTTTTCTCAATTAATCAATTTTCCCTTAAATTATGTATGTTAGAATAGCAAATGCAGATGATGCCATGTACACAGAATTGTTGTGCGAATGGTATGAAGAGTCCGCCCGTATGAGAAAGACGGGAATTGCTAAACGAAATCCTGTTTATCTTGAACGTAAAATGCGCAATGGAAATGCAGTGATTGCTTTTGATGATGAAGATCAAGTAGCAGGCTTTAGCTATATAGAAACTTACGAAGAAGAAAAATTCGTAGTCAATTCAGGTTTAATTGTTCGTACAGATTTGAGGAGTTCTGGAATTGGTAGAGAAATAAAACATGCAGTTTTTGAATTATCTCGTACAAAATTTCCTAAATCTAAAATCTTTAGTATTACAACATCTTTAGCTGTAATGCGAATGAATACTAAATTAGGATATAAACCAGTCACTTTTTCTGAACTAACACAATCAGATGAATTTTGGAATGGTTGTAAAAGTTGTAAAAACTATCATATCCTAATGGAAAACGATCGAGAGCGATGTATATGTACAGGTTTAGTATATGACAACCTTGATGATGATTATACAACTAAAACAACAGAAAGTAACGATAAAAAAAATATTGAATAAATATACGAACTAAGGTTTTTTTTTGTCTAAAATGAGTATATTTGCATAAAATATCGAATAAATATTCAAAATGAGTAATAAAAAATACAGATTTCAAATTATCAGAGATTTAATAACTGATCAGGAAATAAGCAATCAAGATGAATTATTAAAGAAATTAATTGATTTAGAAATCTCGGTTACTCAAGCAACTTTATCGAGAGATTTACGCGAATTGAAAGTTTCAAAAGTTCCTAATAGTTCGGGACAGTACATTTATCGCTTAACAGAGTCTAATGTTCCTTCAACAATTGTTACGCATAACGAAAAAGTATCTTTAGTTTTTTCTCAAAATATTGGAGTAATAAAAACTAAACCAGGTTATGCGAATCGAATTGCATTCGAAATAGATAATACATATTTTAAAACTATTTTAGGGACAATAGCTGGAGACGATACAGTACTGATAATAATGAAAGAAAACTGTACTAGAGAAGAAGTTACAGAAGAGTTAAGAAGAATTATTCCCAATATAAACAAATAGAACAAATGAGCAACAAAGCAGTTTTAGCTTACAGTGGAGGTCTGGATACATCATACTGTTTAGTTAATTTAACAAAAGAACAAGAAATGGAAGTACATACAGTAATTGTAAATACTGGTGGATTTTCTCAAGAAGAATTAAAAGATATAGAAACTAGAGCTTATGAATTAGGTTCTTCTAAACATGTAACAATAGATATTACAGATAAATATTATAATGATTGTGTACGTTATTTAATCTATGGTAATGTTTTAAAAAATAACACATATCCTTTATCTGTAAGTGCAGAGCGTATGTTTCAATCTATAGCAATCGCAGAATATGCTAAAGAAGTAGAAGCAGAATACATTGTTCATGGATCTACAGGAGCAGGAAATGATCAAATTCGTTTTGATGTTGCATTTGCAATTATTTCTCCAAATTCAAAAATTATTACTCCTATTCGTGATGAAAAATTATCTCGTCAGCAAGAAGTTGAATATTTACAGGCAAATGGAGTTAATTATAGTTGGGAAAAAGCAAAATATTCAATTAATAGAGGTATTTGGGGAACTTCTGTTGGAGGTGTAGAAACATTAACTTCTAATGAAGCTTTACCAGAAGAAGCTTATCCTACACAATTATCAAGAACTGAACCATCTGTAATTGAAGTAGAATTTGAGAAAGGAATTCCTGTAGCTTTAGATGGTGAAAAACTATCTCCAGTTGCTTTAATTCAAAAATTAAATGAAATAGGAGGTGAGTACGCAATTGGTCGTGATATTCATATCGGAGATACAATTTTGGGAATAAAAGGTAGAGTAGGTTTTGAAGCACCTGCTGCTTATCTTTTAATTAAAGCACATCATTTATTAGAGAAACATACCTTAACGAGATGGCAATTGTTACATAAAGATTCATTGTCAAACTGGTATGGTACATTATTACACGAAGCACAATATTTAGATCCAGTAATGAGAGATATAGAAGCCTTTTTAGAATCTTCTCAAAATCATGTTACTGGAAAAGTGAAAATACAATTAAATCCTTATCATTTTTCTATGATTGGAATTGAATCACCTTATGATATGATGCAGTCTAAAGTAGCTATTTATGGAGAAGAAAATGATGCATGGGATAGTAGAGACGCAAAAGGTTTCATTAAGATATTTGGTAATCAATTAAAGATTGTTCATAGTTTTGATTAATTGATTTAGTTAAAGTGGATTCATTAAATTGATTCCACTTTATTTTGGTTAAAAAAATAGATAAATAAGCACACAAAACATAAAATGGTAGACAAAATTAATATAAGTATTGTAGGAGGCGCAGGCTATACTGCTGGAGAGCTACTGAGGATATTGATTCATCATCCGAAAGTAAATGTCTCGTCAGTATACAGTACGTCGAATGCAGGTAACCCCGTTACTAAAGTACATGATGATTTATTAGGTGAAACAGACATCGTATTTTCGGATAAAATAGACGAAAATTCAGATGTCGTTTTTTTGTGCTTAGGTCACGGAAAATCTGCTGATTTTTTAAAGAATAATAAGTATGCTACTAAAACAAAGATTATTGATTTAAGCAATGATTTTCGTTTAAATGCAGATCATATCTTCGAAGATAGAACATTTACTTATGGGTTACCAGAAGTAAACAGAGAAGATATAAAGTCAGCAAAAAATATTGCTAATCCAGGATGTTTTGCAACAGCAATTCAATTAGCATTATTACCATTGGCTGAAAAAAATGAGATAAAAAATGATATACATATTAATGCTGTAACAGGTTCTACAGGAGCTGGACAAAGTTTATCTGCATCTACACATTTTAGTTGGAGAAATAATAATGTATCTTTTTATAAAGAATTTTCTCATCAACACGAAGGTGAAATTTATCAAACTCTTCATCAATTAGAAAAGGACTTTAACAATAAAGTTTATTTTTTACCAATGCGAGGAGATTTTGCTCGAGGAATTTTAGCTGGTGTTTATGTAAAGTCTGATTTATCTGAAGATGAGGCAAAACAAATCTTCAATGATTATTATAAAGATGAACCTTTTACTCACGTATCAGATACTCCAATTGCATTAAAGCAAGTTGTAAACACAAATAAATGTTTATTACATGTGCAGAAACAAGATGATGTTATATTAATTACATCTATTATTGATAATTTGACTAAAGGTGCTTCTGGACAAGCTGTAGAAAATATGAATTTAATGTTCGGTTGGGATGAAAAACTTGGACTTAGCTTGAAAACGGTAGCGTTTTAAGTTTAATGTTTAAAGTCTAACGGTAAACGATATGCAAGATTTTAGAAATATAAAAGTTTGGAGTGAGTCTCATCAATTAACATTAAAAGTTTATGAGATAACATCTGAATTTCCTAAATCTGAAATGTTTAATCTAACATCACAGTTAAGAAGAGCTTGTTTATCAATTCCAAACAATATAGCAGAAGGTTGTGGAAGAAATTCTGATAAAGATTTTTTACGTTTTCTTCATATCGCTTTAGGTTCTACAAATGAAACACTTTACTTATTAATCCTATCGAAAGATTTAAAATTAATAACAAACGAATCATTTTTAAAACTTGAAGATAAAGTTGAAAAAATAAAAGCAATGTTATTAGCTTTTATAAAAACAATTAATAATCGTTTAGCGTAAACCGTTAAACGTAAAACTAAAAAAAAAATGAAACTATTCGACGTATATCCATTAATGAATGTAACTCCGGTAAAAGCTAAAGATTGTATTCTTTGGGACGAAAACGGAAAAGAATATTTAGACCTTTATGGTGGTCATGCAGTGATATCAATTGGTCACTCACATCCATATTATGTAGAAAAAATTACAGAACAAATCAATAATATAGGATTTTACTCAAACTCAGTACAAATTCCAATTCAACAGGAATTGGCTGAGAAGTTAGGTAGAATTTCAGGTTATGAAGATTATACATTATTCTTATGTAACTCAGGTGCAGAAGCAAACGAAAATGCAGTAAAATTAGCTTCTTTTCATACAGGAAAAGACCGCGTAATTGCTTTTAATGGAGCTTTTCACGGGAGAACCTCAGGTTCAGTTGCATTAACAGATAATCCAAAAATTGTTGCACCATTTAATGCACATCATAAAGTATCTTTTGTAGATTATAACATTGATCAAATTAAAAAAATAATCGCAGGAGGAGATGTTGCAGCTATTATTTATGAGCCAATTCAAGGTGTAGGGGGAATCATTTTACCTACAGATGAATTTATTCAGGAATTGAGAAAGGTTTGTACAGATAACGGAGTAGTTCTTATTGCTGACGAAGTACAATGTGGTTATGGACGTTCAGGTAAATTCTTTGCACACCAACATTCTGATATTAAAGCTGATTTAATCACAATGGCAAAAGGAATGGGAAATGGATTTCCAATTGGAGGAGTTTTAATTTCTCCAGAATTCAAAGCTTCTTATGGGTTATTAGGAACAACTTTCGGAGGGAATCATTTAGCTTGTGCAGCTGCAGTAGCAGTTTTAGATGTTATTGACCAAGAAAACTTAATTCAAAATGCACAAGAAATAGGAGAATATATAGGTATACAACTTAATAAATTTCCTAAAATAAAAGAAGTTCGTGGAAGAGGATCTATGGTAGGAATTGAATTTGATTTTCCTATAGGGGAACTTAAAAACAACTTATTAACAAAACATAACATATTTGTAGGTTATGCAGGAACAAATGTTATCCGTTTGTTACCTCCTTTAACAATAACAAAAACATACGTAGATAAATTCATCAACGCATTACAAACAGAAATAAACATCATCATCAATGGATAAGAATGTAAAAATCGTCTTTCAGGACGGATTGGAAATTGAAGGTAAATCTTTTGGGGCTTATACTTCTGCTGCTGGAGAAATAGTTTTCAATACAGCAATGGTAGGTTACAATGAGAGTTTGACAGACCCTTCTTATAAAGGGCAAATAATGGTAATGACTTTTCCAATTGTAGGAAATTATGGAGTTCCAGATGATAACGCTTTAGTTGATGAAATTGAAGCATGGGTAGAATCAAATAAAATTCAAGTAACAGGATTAGTAGTATCTTATTATTCTGATGATTATTCACATTGGAATGCTATTCAAAAATTAGGAGATTGGTTAAAAGCTCATAATATTCCTGGTGTTTACGGAGTAGATACTCGTGCTATAACAAAAAAATTACGTGAAGAAGGTTCTACATTGGCAAAAATTGAAGCTGATGAGAAAATAGATTTTTATGATCCTAACGTTGTAAATTTAGTTGATGAGGTATCTATCAAAGAAGTAAAACGATACAATGAAGGAGCTGACATAAAAATCGTTTTAATTGATTGTGGAGTTAAAAATAACATTATTCGTTGTTTCGTTAAACGTGGAGTAGAAGTGATTCGAGTGCCTTGGAATTATGATTATTCAACATTAGAATATGATGGATTATTTATTTCAAACGGACCTGGTGATCCAGAAATGTGTGATGTAACAATAGAGAATCTTAAAAAATCTTTACAAGAAGATAAACCTATTTTCGGAATCTGTTTAGGAAATCAGTTAGTTAGTTTAGCAGCTGGTGCTTCAACATTCAAGTTAAAATATGGTCACCGTTCACACAACCAACCAGTACAATTAGTAGGTACAAAAAAATGTTTTATCACTTCTCAAAATCATGGTTTTGCAGTAGATGATTCTAAATTACCAGAAGGTTTCAAAACTTTCTTTACAAATTTAAATGATGGAACGTGTGAAGGAATTCGTCACGAGTCAAAACCTATATTTACTGTTCAATTTCACCCAGAAGCAATGGGAGGTCCAGTAGATACAGAGTATTTATTTGATGAATTTATATCAGAAGTAAAAAAATATAAAAACGCATAATCAGAATAACGATGTTAAAAGATATTAAAAAAGTATTAGTATTAGGATCAGGAGCTTTAAAAATTGGAGAAGCTGGAGAATTCGATTATTCTGGTTCACAAGCATTAAAAGCTTTAAAAGAGGAAGGAATACAAACTGTATTAATTAATCCAAATATTGCAACAGTACAAACATCAGAAGGAATTGCAGACGAAATTTATTTCTTACCTGTAACACCTTATTTTGTTGAAAAAGTAATTCAAAAAGAAAAACCAGACGGAATAATGGTTGCCTTTGGTGGGCAAACTGCATTAAACTGTGCGGTTGAATTAAATAAAAATAACATATTCGATAAATACAACGTTCGCGTTTTAGGAACACCAATTTCTGTAATTGAGTCGACTGAAGATCGTGATATTTTTATCGAAAAATTAGATGAAATAGGTGTTTTAACAGCTCGTTCAGAAGCTGTAGAAACAGTTGCAGATGCAATGGAAGCTGGTAAAAGAATTGGTTTTCCATTAATTATTCGTGCAGCTTATGCCTTAGGAGGTTTAGGTTCTGGTTTTGCTAATAATGATGAAGAATTATTAGAATTAGTAGAAAAAGCCTTCACTTACTCTAACCAAGTATTAGTAGAGGAATCATTAAAAGGTTGGAAAGAAGTAGAATACGAAGTAGTTCGTGATTCAGCAGATAACTGTATTACAGTTTGTAATATGGAAAACTTCGATCCAATTGGTGTACATACAGGAGAATCTATTGTAGTTGCTCCATCACAAACATTATCAAACTCAGAATATCATAAATTACGTGAAGTTGCTATTCGTACAATTCGCCACTTAGGAGTAATTGGAGAATGTAACATTCAGTACGCTTTTGATACAGTTTCAGAAGAATACCGTGTTATCGAAGTAAATGCTCGTTTATCTCGTTCATCTGCCTTAGCATCAAAAGCAACAGGTTATCCATTAGCTTTTGTAGCTGCTAAATTAGCATTAGGTTATACATTAGATGAATTAAAAAACAGCGTTACAAAAACAACTTCTGCAATGTTCGAACCAGCGTTAGATTATTGTGTGGTTAAATTACCTCGTTGGGATTTAAATAAATTTTACGGTGTACGTAGAAACATTGGTTCTGCGATGAAATCTGTGGGAGAAGTTATGGCAGTTGGACGTTCTTTCGAAGAAGCAATTCAGAAAGGTGTTCGTATGTTAGACATTGGTCACAGAGGGTTTGTAGCAAATGGATTTACAATTCCAGAAGGAGAATCATTAGACACTTGGTTAGCAGAACCAAATGACGAACGTTTATACGCAGTAACAGAAGCATTCAAAGCGGGATATTCTATCGAGAAAATTCATGATTTAACAAAAATTGATTTATGGTTCTTACAGCGTTTAGAGCGTATTTTTAATACTTCAAAAGAATTTGAAACTTTAGAAAGATTCGAACAGATTGATGCTGATTTAATTGGAAGAGCAAAGAAATTAGGTTTCTCTGATCAACAAATAGCTGTTTTAGTAAAAGGAGAAAGTGGAGTTCATAGAAATGAATTAACAGTTCGTGAATTACGTAAAAACTTCGGAATAAAACCAGTTATCAAACAAATTGATACATTAGCGGCAGAATTCCCAGCACAAACAAATTATTTATATACAACATATCACGGAACAGAAAACGATTTAACACCAGAAACAGAAAAAGCAGTTTGTATTTTAGGTTCTGGAGTTTACCGTATTGGTTCTTCTGTAGAGTTTGACTGGTGTGGAGTTAATGCAGCACAAACTGCTGGTAAAAATGGTTACAAAACAATCATCATCAATTACAACCCAGAAACAGTTTCTACAGATTATGATACTTCGGACAGATTATATTTCGAAGAATTATCTTTTGAGCGTGTTATGGATATCTTGGAATTCGAAAATCCTCACGGAACAATTATTTCTACAGGAGGACAAATTCCAAATAACTTAGCAATGAAATTGTATGACCAAAACATGCCAATTTTAGGAACTTCTCCTTTAAAAATTGATGATGCAGAAAACCGTCATAAATTCTCAGAGATATTAGATGAATTAGGAATCGATCAACCACGTTGGAAAGAGCTTTCTTCTTTAGAAGCAATTCACAAATTTGTTGACGAGGTAGGTTTCCCAGTTCTTATTCGTCCATCTTATGTACTTTCAGGAGCAGCGATGAATGTTGTTTCTAACACACATGAGTTAGATGCATTCTTGAAATTAGCAAAAGAAGTTTCACCAGATTATCCAGTTGTTGTTTCAGAATTTGTACAAGGAGCAAAAGAAATCGAATTAGATGCAGTTTGTCAAAATGGAGAAATTGTAGATTATGCAATTTCAGAACACGTAGAATTTGCAGGTGTACACTCAGGTGATGCTACAATGTATTATCCACCACAAAAAGTATATATCGAAACAATTCGTCAGATGCGTAAAGTAGCTGCTAAAATTGCAAAGAAATTCGAGATTAGTGGACCAATGAACATTCAGTTCTTATCAAAGAACAATACAGTTCGTGTAATCGAAACAAATATTCGTGCATCTCGTTCATTCCCATTTGTATCAAAAGTATCTGGAAACAACTTAATCGAAAAAGCAACAAAAGTTCTTTTAGGATTAGAAGTTGAAAAAGGAAACTCAGAAATCGTTTACGATTTAGATTATGTTGGGGTTAAAGCATCTCAATTCTCATTTACACGTTTACAAGGAGCAGATCCAGTATTATCAGTAGATATGTCATCTACAGGAGAAGTTGGTTGTATTGGAGATACAGCAGAAGAAGCATTGTTAAAATCAATGTTATCTGTAGGATACAAAATTCCAGAAAAAACAATATTAATTTCTGGAGGACCAATTGAATCTAAAGTTGCATTATTAGGATCAGCAAAACAATTAATCGCAAAAGGTTATAAAATTTATGCGACAGAAGGAACACACAAATTCTTTACAGAAAATGATGTTTATTCTACATTAGTTTATTGGCCAAGTGATAATAAAGAACCAAATGTAAAAACATATCTACACGACCATAAATTTGATATGGTTATTAACATTCCGAAAAACTTAACAAAAGCGGAATTAGATAACGATTATCAAATTCGTCGTACAGCGGTAGATTTCAATATTCCATTAATTACAAATGCACGTTTAGCTGCGGCTTTCATTAATGCATTTACTCAATTATCTATCGATGATTTGAAAATTAAAACATGGAATGAATACAGAAACAAGTAATACGTTTTAAGTTATAAGTTTTAAAGCCTCGCATTGCGAGGCTTTTTTTTGTTTTATAGAATATTGTAATTTAGTAGAAATACTTAGAGAAATTTATGTTCAAATCTTTACAATTAAAAACTGATATAACAAAAGAATACATTACGAATGAAGAAGATAATAATCTTGATAATTTATCTCGTATAAACATATTTATTGGACCGAATAATTCTGGTAAAAGTCGATTTCTGAGAGATTTGTTTATAACAAAAGAGCACTTATTTGATAAGGAATCTATAAATATGAATCAATATGATTTGAAGTTAGATTCTCTTTTTAATGAATTAAAAATATATGATTATGAAAGTGTTATAAATTTAGAAATCTTGTGTTCAGAAGAATTTAATGATTTAAAGACAATAAATGATTTAATAAATAATTGTAAGGATTTACAAGGAATTGGTGATAATAGTTTAAAAAACCATGTTAAAGTAAAGATAACAAATTCAAAAATAAACTCAAGAGAACTTGTTAATATAAAAGACACAATAGTTACAAAGACTAAAGAGTTAATAAATTTATTAGAAAATTCTAAAAAGAGAATGTATATACAAAATTCTATTTACATTCCAATTCTTCGTGGATTAAGAAGTATAAATTATCAAAATGGAGAGTTCACAAGAGAAGATTTTTATTATGAGAGGACTATCAGAGATTATTTTAAAGAGTCAAAAACAGAATTTAATAAAGAAGAATCTACTAAATCTATTTATACTGGATTATCATTGTATGATGATGTTCAGAAACTTTTATTAGGAAATCATGAACAGCGAAAATTAGTAAAAGATTTTGAAAGCTTCTTGAGTGAAACATTTTTTCAAAATAAAGAAATCACAATTATTCCAAGATTAGAAGAGAAAGATGTTTATATACATATTGAAGGAGATGATGAAGATAGACCAATTTATAATCTAGGTGAAGGCGTACAAGCAATTATTATTTTAACATATCCATTATTTTTTAATAAAGGAAAGAACTTAAAAGTTTATATAGAGGAGCCAGATGTTTATTTACATCCAGGATTTCAACGTATTTTGATCGAAACATTATTGAAAACTAAAGGATTTAAAGACTTCCAATATTTTTTTACCACACATTCCAATCATTTTTTAGATATGACATTGGATTATCAAAAAATATCTGTTTATAAGTTTTCTAAGGATGATGGACAATTTTATATTGATAATATAGATAATCCAGATATTACATTATTGGAACATTTAGGTGTTAAAAATTCTTCAGTTTTTCTCACAAATTGTACTATTTGGGTAGAAGGAATTACCGATAGAATTTATATTAGAAAATATTTAGAACTCTATCAAGAAAGTGATAAAGTTGAAAAATACTTTGAAGATGTGCATTATTCTTTTGTGGAATATGGAGGGAATAATATTACACATTGGAGTTTTTTAGACAAAGAAGAAAAATCGATTGATGTAAAAAAATTGTGTGGTAAATTATTTTTGATTTCAGATAATGATAATGCCAAAGCAGGTTCTGAAAAATATAAAAGAATACAACAATTAAAAGAAAATTTAGGTGATAGATACTATTGTTTAAATGTAAAAGAAATAGAAAACTTATTAACTAAAGAAAGTTTATTAAAAACCTTGAAATTTATTGATAAAGCAAAAGATAAAAACTTAATTAAAGTTAAAAATAATAAACAATTTAAAGGAAATTCTGCTGTAGGAACTTTTATAGATAAGAATATAGATGGCTTAAACAAAAATTATGCTAATAAGAGTGGCACAATTAAAGATAAGGTTCAATTTGCTCAAGGAGTTGTAAATGAAATTACTAGTTTTGAAGATGTTAGAGAGGAAGCAAAAATCTTAACTGAAAAACTTTATAATTTTATTTCAGCTAATAATAATTCTTAGAAATAAAATCCTTCATTTTGAGTGGAATTCTGTAAGAATTTTGTACCGAAAAATAAGTAAGGATTTAAACTTTTTTTCATCAATCAATTACGAATGTCAATCTGAGCTTGTCGAAGATTTTATCCTTTTTTATCTAGTTTTAGTTTACTGTAATTTTAAGAAAAACATTTCGACAAGCTCAATGTGACAATATGTTCTAAGATAAAAACTTGCAATAGCGATTGACGTGGAAATCCTTTTTACGAAACGATTTAGTGTAGTAAAAAGATTGCAATAAAAAGCGAGGTTCGTCAGGAATTGCCCAAATAATATATTTTCTAGTGAATAAAAAAAATCCATTCAATTGAATGGATTTTTTTAGAGTGTTATGTATTCTTATTAAAATTCAGCAAAAAAAGCTTCTACTTTTTCTACTCCATTTGCATCAAGAGAAGATAACAATTCAGTTTTGATTGTTGTAATATCTTTCTTCTTTGCTTTTTTCAGGATGTTTTTAGATGTTGATAAAAATGTATCAATGTTTTCTAATCCACGAGTTTTTAAGAAATTTTCTTCTGTATTTTTTAATTTAGTATAGACTTGGATTAGCATTTTGCATTGTTCCAAAGCCAAAGTATATTGCTCTACAGTTTCTAATGTAAGCATATAATGCAACATTAACTGTACAGAAGGCATGTTACGTTGGTGACCAAATTGCGTGTATTTTTCTAAAGCAATACCAAACGCTTCTTGGCTGCGTTCTACGTTATTATTTAGTGTAGATGATATAACTACATTGAACCAATCGTCGGAATTATTAGAATTTTCAGCCAATTCGAAAAATGATTTTTCAGCATTTTCGAAATCTTGTAAACTATAATACGATAATGCAATTAATTTTTTTGCATCGTATAATTGTTTAGGATCTTTGGCATCTAACAAACCTTCGCAAACTTTTATACACATTTCGAAATTATTGTTTCCAAATAAATCTCTGGCTGTATTTAGAAGCGAATTGGTAGCATTTTTTTCTAATGCTTGTTCGTACATATACTGACGAGCTCTTAAAACATCTTCGTATGTGATATAATCGTAATTGATTTTCATATTGTATTCTCTGAGTTAATTTTCAACTAAATTAATTAAATCTTTTTATTATTTATCATTTTTTAATAAATAACGTACAACGGTTTCAGCTGCATGTAATCCAAATAAACCAGGCATCCATGAATTAGTTCCATAAAAAGATTTTTTATAATTGGAACCATCGGTTAATTTTAAAGAAGATTCGTCGGCTTCTTCTGTAGAAAAAACAGCTTTTACACCTTTGTTTATTTTTTCTTTTTTCAGACGTTTTCTTATTTGTCTTGCTAATGGACAAACTTCTGTTTTCGAAATATCTTTTACAAAAACTTTAGAAGCAAGCATTTTTCCTCCAGCACCCATGTTACTGATAATTTTTACTTTTTTACGTTTTGCAGCAACAATAAGATTGATTTTTGGAGATACAGAATCAATACAATCCATGACATAATCATATTCATTGGTTACAATTTCGAAAGTACGTTCTGGGGATAAAAATTCGTTGATGCGAGTTAATTCTAATTCAGGATTAATATCCATTAATCGATCACCAACAACATCAACTTTATGCTGACCAATGGTAGAATGTAATGCAGGTAATTGTCTGTTGATATTAGAAATATCTACAGTATCTCCATCAACAATTGTCATTTTTCCTACACCAGCACGAGCAATAAATTCTGCTGCAAATGATCCTACACCGCCTAAACCAACGATAAGAACATTGGAATTTTTTAGTTTATCTAAACCTTCTTTTTTGAATAATAATTCAGCTCTTTCTTGCCAAACTGCCATTTAAATTATTTTTTATTGTGATTGAACTTCATAGCCTAAAACATTTTTCCAATTATCAGCTTGTTGAAGTTGTAATTCTTTGATTGATACCTTTCTTATATCTGATGCAAAAGTATAAATATCTTGAATAGAAATTTCACTTGCATCATTTTCTATGAAAAAATTATTTGGAAAAAGGTTTGCAAATATAGTTTGTAAGTTTTTGTTTTTAAGAAGATTTTTTCCAAAAGATACATAACAATTTTGTTGTAAAATTTGATGAAGAATCTGTTCGTTTTTATTAAATCCATGAAAAATAAATGGAATTGTTATTTTCATGCTTTTACGAATATGTAAAATTTCTTGATAAGAACGTACAGAATGTATGATTACAGGAATTTTATGTTCCTCTGCAATTTGTAATTGTTGTTTAAAAACAGTAATTTGTAAGTCGAAATCAATAGCACACAATTTATCTAAACCAATTTCTCCAATTGCTAAACAATTTTCTGTAGAAATTTTTTGTTTGATGATTTTTAGTTCTTCATCAATTAATTCTTCTTTAATATAGATTGGATGAATTCCAATAGAGAAGAGATTATTATTGTGATTCCAATGCAACGGATATTGGTTATATAACTCTATTGTATCATTAGAGCTAGATAAATGATGTGTATGAATATTTAAAAACATGTCTCTAATTTAATCTTTTTTACGAAATTTGATAAATATAAAAAAGGTCTAGAATATAGAGATCCGAAAAATTATGAGTAATACAATAGACGAAGCATCAAATGCAAAAATGTTAAAATATTTGCCATGGCTAGCTGCAATGGCTTTTTTTATGCAGGCATTGGATGGAACAATTCTTAATACATCATTACCAACAATAGCAAAAGATTTAGGTAAATCTCCTTTGGAAATACAATCTATAATTGTTGCTTATACATTAACTGTTGCATTATTAATTCCAGTTAGTGGTTGGTTATCTGATAAATATGGAACTAAAAAAATATTCCAAATTGCCATTTTTACTTTTACATTAGGTTCTGTTCTTTGTGCATTTGCAACTACATTACCTTTTTTAGTTATATCCCGAGTAATACAAGCAATAGGAGGATCTATGATGGTTCCTGTGGCTCGACTAGCAATATTGTATGCCTACCCTAAAAGAGAATTATTAAAAGTTATAAATTTTATTACAATACCAGGATTAATAGGTCCACTTTTAGGCCCTAGTTTAGGTGGTTTTCTTGTTGATGCACTTTCTTGGCATTGGATATTTTTGGTTAATATTCCTTTTGGAATTATAGCTCTATGGATGACAACATTTGCTATACCAGATTTTAAACACCCTGTTTTTAAATTTGATATTAGAGGAATGATATTATTTAGTGGAGGAGTTACTTTTCTTACATTATTAATGGAATTGGTATCTTCTAGAGTAATTGGCTACCAAATGGTAATTGCACTTGCTGTTATTTCAATTTTTCTTATAGCACTTTATATTTATCACGCTAGAAAAAAACAGCATCCATTAATTGATTTGAACTTATTTAAAATAAGAACTCTTAAAATAGGGATTATAGGGAATCTGATTACAAGATTGGGAATAGGAGGAATGCCTTTTCTTACACCATTATTATTACAAGTTGGTTATGGGCATTCTGCAGTTGTTGCTGGTTTGATGATGATTCCTGCTGCTATAAGTAATATGTTGGCAAAGTCTTTTGCTGTTCCTATAGTTAGTAAATTTGGTTACAGAAAAACTTTAATTTGGAATACAATTGTTCTAGGTTTAGTGATTTGTATGTTTTATTTGATGAGAGCAGATACTTCAATTTATTATATCATTCCATTGATGATATTAAATGGTTTCTTTAGTTCAATTCAATTTACTGCAATGAATACTTTATCTTTAGCAGATTTGGATGAAAGAACTTCTAGTGAAGGGAATAGTTTACTTTCTGTAACACAACAATTATCATTAACTTTTGGAATTTCTGTTGCTGCACTTATTTTAGGGGTATTTAGACAAATGGATAGTATAAATAATGGAGAGCAAATAGAAGCTTTTCGTTATGCTTTTTTAACAATGGGAATTTTGACTGTTTTATCCAGTTATATCTTTTTTCAATTAAATTCAACTGATGGGCAACAAATGTCTAGAAAAAGAGTACATGAAGAATAATATATTATAGTATAAAAAAGGTCGAAATTTATTTCGACCTTTTTTATAAAAATTATTTTAATTCTTCTAATTTACTTTCTGCATTCCAAAGTTGGAAATATTTTTCTTTTTTATTCAATAAATCTTGATGTTTTCCTTCTTCAATGATTTTTCCATTTTCCATCACACAAATTTTATCAGCACCTATAATTGTTGATAAACGATGGGCTATAACTAAAACAATTTTCTCCTTTACCAATTCATCAATTGCTTTTTGAATAGCCAATTCACTTAAAGAGTCTAATGATGAGGTTGGTTCATCTAAAATAATGATAGGACTATCTTTTAATAAAGCTCTAGCAATAGAGATACGTTGTTTTTCGCCGCCAGATAGACTATTACCCATTTCTCCTAAATGTGTATCATAACCTTTTGGTAATTGCATAATAAAATCATGACATTGAGCTCTTTTAGCAACTTCTATAATTTCTTCTTTTGTGGCATTAGTTTTAGCCATTCGAATGTTATTTTCGATAGTATCATCAAATAAGTAAACTTCTTGAAAAACAACCGAAATTTTATTCAATAAGTCTTTTGTTTTATACTCTTTAATGTTTTGTCCACCAATGGTTATATTACCTTGTGTGACATCTGCATAACGCATAACCATTCTAGTTATGGTAGTTTTTCCCGAGCCAGAAGGACCAACAAAAGCAACAATAGATTTTTCTGGAATATGAAGATTTATATTATTTAGAGCTAATTGCTCAGTTCCATTATAATTGAAATTTACATTAGAAAATGTAATATCATTATTATGACTTATAGTTGCTATTTCTGGTTCTGGTAAAGATTTTATAGCAAACATTTCATTCATTTTTTTTACTCCATCTTCAATTAGGCTAAAAAACATTGTCATAGGAACAAAACTAGAAATCAGTTCAGAAAAACGAATTACAATAATCATAATAGCAATCATAATCATAGCTTCGCTATTATCAAAAAGTACTAAACAAATTCCTATTCCTAATGTCAGTAAAATTCCTGTTTCTAGGATAGAAGCAATTAATAAGTTTGGTTTAGCTCCTTTTCCATGACCATAAGCTTGAACTTGTTCTACTTTATCAATTGTTTTACTTAATCGTTCAATAATTTTATCAGCCTCATTCGTTGCTTTCAAAATACCTAATCCTTGTATGTATTCTATCGATTCTGAATTTAATTCAGCATGAACTTCATTTAGATATTTCATTCCTCTGTCAAATGCAGGTTTTCTCCATCTGTAAAAAGGTATGATAGAAGGAAAAATGATTAACATAACTAATGCAATTTTCCAATCAAAAAATAAAGCAGTTATACTAACAGTTAATGGAGTTAAAACTCCGTACATTAGGACAGAACCAATGGTAAGAATAAAAAGAGTTAATTCGTCAACATTATTACTGATAATAGCTCCCCATTGACCTGAACGTTTTTTATTTAGTTCTTCTAATGGAATTTCTCTGAATTTATTCCCTAGTTTTTTTCTTAATTCATACTGAGCCAATGATGAATAACCATTGTAATCATAATTTTGACCAATCCATCTTAAAATAGAACTGATAATAACAAATATAAACGCAATGAAAACCCATTGCATCGCATTTTCGAAATCTTTTTTTCCTAATGAAATAAATAGAGGAAAAAAACATGTATAGGCGAATCCTTGAGTAATAGATGATAATGCAATGAATACTAACGATTTTTTAAGTCGTGTTTTTAATGGACCAATTGCGTTAAGTATTTGTATAAAAATTTTTATATCTGGAAGAATATTTAACATGATTTTTAATTTTTATGATGAATGAGAAGCTTTGATATGCCAATTTCTAGCTTGTTGATAAGATTCCCACATTGCAGTATATTTCCCGTTTATATCAATCAAATCTTGATGATTTCCTTTTTCTATAATTTTTCCTTTTTCTACTACAACAATTTGATCAGCATTTTTAATCGTTTCTAATCTATGAGCAATCATAATAACAGTTTTATCTTTCATTAAATTTTTGAAAGCTTTCATTAATTGATATTCATTTTCGGTATCAGAAAATGATGTTGCTTCATCTAAAACAAGAATAGGTTTATCTCTTAAAATAGCTCGAGCAATTGCTAATCGTTGTTTTTGACCACCTGAAAAATTATTTGCTCTTTCTTGTAAAAAAGTATCATATCCAAGAGGTAAACTCATTATTTCATCATGTATTTGAGCTGATTTTGCTGCTGCAATAACTTCATCCATTGTTGCAGTATTATTGCCCATTTTAATGTTATTTGCAATTGTATCAGAAAAAATGAAGCTATCTTGAAAAACAAATGAAAGATGATTAAGTAGTACATCAGATTTTAAATCACGAATATCTTTTTGTCCAATTTTTATTACGCCTTCTTGTATGTCCCAAAAACGGGGGATTAATCTAGCTATTGTTGATTTTCCTGCTCCAGAAGATCCTGTAATTGCAGTAAATGTTTTTGGAAGAACTGTAAAATTAATAGTATCTAAAGCTTTTTCTTCTCTTCCAGAATATGTAAAAGAAACATTTTCGAAAGTTATACTTGCATCTTGCGGTAAGATGTTTTCTTTTGTTGTTTCTGTTAATGGCTCCACGTTTAATAATTCATCAATTCTTTTTGCACTAATTTCAGAGCGAAGAATAATATTCATTAAAGTTCTATATGGAAGTATAGATTCCATCATTCCAGTTCCTAATAACAAAGTAGACACTAGTCCTAAAAAACTAATTTGATTATTTGTATACCAATATGTCCCAACAATAAGGAGAATAATAAATGTAGGTAAAGGGTTTAAGATAAGCATAGATAATTTAGCTCCTAAACCATTTTGCTTATACCATTTTGTAATAATACCTAAAAAGTTTTTTAATGCAGTATCAAATTTAGAAAAAGAAGTTTTTCCTCCATCAAATACTCTAACAACTGGCATTGCTTGTACATATTCTATAACAGAAGCATTAATAGCTTCTCGTCCTTTATTGAATTCTCTAGAAACTTCAGCACTATTTTTCATAATGAAAGTAAGTAAGCTAAGTCCTATAATTAAAATAGCTAGACATATTAAAGCAATACGATAATCGAACCAGAAAAGAGCAATTAAAGTAAAAACTGGAAATGCATAAGTTCTGGCATATAATGGTGTACTATCTGCAGCAAAGCCATGTAGTTGACGAACATCTTCGTTTAATACTTTTGTTAATGCTCCAGAACCATGCTCGGTAATATACCCCAAAGGTAGAATAGCTAAATGTTTTGCGATTTTTTTTCTTAAAAGAGCTTCTAATTTGAATGCAGCATAATGAGAAACATCAAATGCTTTTAATCGAAAGAAATACCCAAAAGTTGTACAAAGTAGCATACCTAAGAAATAATATAAAATATTTTCTCTGTTATTAGAAAAAAGAGCATCAATTAAATAGCTAAGAAAAACTAAATTAAGTACAATAGAAAAAGAAGAAACACTAGAAAGAAACATGGCCCAATTGATTTTATTTCTAATAGGTGAAATAATCAACCATAGCGTTTTTGTTTGTTTCATATTTTATAATTTTTAAAATAATAAAATCGGTGTACACTTTTGGTATACACCGATACAATTAATTAAGATAATTTTTTTGAATAAAAAATTAGTTTTGTTTTAGCTTAGCTAATCCCCAAACTATACCTCCAGATGTAATGTTGAAAGCTTGTTTAGCAGAATTAGTTCCGTCTAAAACATAGTATCCATTATTACCATTTCCATTAACTACTCTAAAATATACTTTGTTATCTATTGTAGTAATATTTTGAGCATTTTGGAATGAGTAAGTTGTAGAAGGGATATTTGCAATTTTTTGTGGTCCAGCTGCTATATTTTCTTTGTCAAATGAGTAATAATCATAAATAGCATCTCCTGTTAAACCAGTAAATGTAAGTGCTTTTGATCCCCAAGAAGTATAAAGTTTACCATCTTTTACAGCAACAGTACTTATAGAAGAATTTGTAGAATAATCACTTGCTTTAATAATCCAGTTTTTATCAAAATCTGTTTCGTCAGCTTTTATACGAACAATTGCAGATGTATTTGTACCTCCTGTTTTTCCAAACCCATGAGAACAAATGTATAATGCACCGTCATCACCCATTGCCCACATTTGATTAGCATTTCCTGGGTATCCTACGTAGTTGATTCTTGTGTCACGAATAGTTTTTTCGTATTTTAAAGTAGCGATATCAATTACAGCAATATCAACAAATCCTCTTGGATCATCGATAGAAAAACTTCCTTTTCCAGCTAGAGATCCATATACAATATCAGCATATAGTTTTCCATTTTTTGTAGCAATGAAATGAGTTCCTACAGCTTGGTATGGACCATATTCTGTTGTAGAAAGAGATGTTAAGTCAATTTCTCCTGTACGTTGCATTGTAGAAGGATTGAAAATTTGTAACTTCATTAATCCTCTATCTGTATCAGCATAGAATCCTGTTGTTTCATTATGAACATAGAAATTAGAAGACATTCCTTTAATTTCTCCATCTTGAATTAAATTTCCATTAGCATCTAAAGAATAACGTAAAATACCATCATCAGTAGATTGAACTCTACCTAATTGTAAACGTTGAAAAATCCATTTACCGTAATATTTAATTCCGTTTGCTTTTACAGAAAGAGAACCTTCTTTTATATTCGAAAAATCGCCTTCTGGTAAAGCTGAAAATGCAGAAAGATATCCAACATAAGGACTAACACTTAAATCTCCAGTAAGAATTACATAGTCGTTCGTTTTTGTTTCAGGAACTGTTGTAGAACCACCATCATCATCAGAACTTGAACATGATGAAAGTGTTAATAATCCAGCTAAAACGAAAGCTGAAATTTTACCTAATTTCAGAAATTTATTTGTTTTCATATTTATAGTTTATATTATTTTATAATGATACATTTATTTTAAAATGGATATTAAATCCTTCATTTTGTATACGATAGTTGTCATATATTTTTGAATTAAAAATATTTCGAGCTTCTACCCCAAATCCTAATGTTTTTGATGGTTTCCAAGTAAAACCAGCAGAGTGTAAGTTTTGACTAGGAATAGTGTAAGCATCAACATTTATTTTTGGAGAACCAGTTAATCCTAAAAAACCTTTTGGTTCATACGCTTTAGGAATGTAGTCTAAGTAGTATTCTCTTACGAATCCATAATTCCAATAAAAACTAAATTGATCTCCCTTTTTGATAACATTTTTAAAGTGAGTATATGCGCTTAAATTAGCAAAGAAATAAGGGGTGTTTCTTAAGCGAGAACCTTCGTAAGTAGGATCTTTTTGATCTACTAACCTGAAATCTTGGTAAGTGAAATTTCCTTTAATTTCTAACCAAGGTAAAAAATGGTATGAAGCATCCATTTCAACTCCTAGCCCTTGTACTTTACTTACATTTAGATAGTTTCCATAAATTCCAGTACTTACTAATAAAATCATATCTTGTGTTCTTCTAAAAAATAAGTTAGCTTCATAAGAAAACTTATTTTTTTTGCTGTAGTTAACGCCAAGATTTACATTATAACTTTTTTCTGGATTTAAAGAAAAATTACTATTGATGAAATTTCCATCTCCAAAAAATTCTTCTTGTTCAGGTAATCTTACAGCAACTTCTCCAGAAAGACGAGCAAATAAATTTTGGTTGAATTGATATTTTAAAGCTTCAGAAGCTCCCCATTTATTGATGCTTTTTTTACGACGACCTTCAGTATCAGAAACTCTAGAAGCTTCAACTCCTTCAGTATTCAGTGTATAATATTTAGCGGCTAAATCATTTACTAATTTTCCGTCAAGAAGATTTATTCTATATCCTAATCCTAAAACCCATTTTCTATATTTATTTTTTGCAGATAATAAGTCTAAGCCAGAAACAGGAAATTTATCTCCATAAGGATCAGATCCAGTACGATTGGTTGACGAATAAGTTGAATTTAACTCTAAAGATGAATAATCATTTAATGCATAATTAAGATTTGTTCTAGAAACAAAATTTGAAAATTTTAATTTCTGTAAACTACCATTCATTGTTGATTCTCCGTTTCTCGCAGCTACTTCATGAAATTGACCATACCAATCATAATACCCTTTTGCAACGTCAGTAAATTTTGTATGTAAATTATTGTAAACGAAAAATTGATCAAATTTTAATCGGTCGTTCAAAAATTTCTTTTGATAGCGTAAAGTAGGAATAATAGAATACATTTCTGTTGTTACAGCTCCGAAAGGATAATTCATTGTTAATCCATAATTACGATCCTTGCTTAATGTAAATGCAGTTACAGTAAAACGAATATCATCTGCCCAAGTTTTATTTCTTAAACCTGTGTATACTTCACCAAATGCATTATTAAATTTATTATGAAATAAGCGATGCGTTTCTATTTTAGAATTTGCGGTTTCAGAATCATTTACAGGAACATCAACTTTGTAGTCATTATCTGAATAATTATAGAAAAAATTAAGACCATTGTACCAACCATTTTTATCATTCCTATTATATAAATTAGCCGTAAATCTATGCGTGTTAAATGAACCAATTTGATAAGATAAATCTGCTGAATTAGATTTTTCGGGAACTCTTGTTACAATATTTACAGCTCCTCCTAGTGCATCTGCTCCTAATTCTACAGGGACAATACCTTTATATATTTCTATTCTATCAATACTATTTGGAGGAACAATAGAAAAGTTGAAAGCATTTCCTAAATAATCCATAGGAATACCATCTCTAAAATATTTAATAGAATTTCCTTGAAATCCATTTAGAATAATATTTGCTCGTGTGCCTAAACCTCCATCCTGTTTTACTCTTACTCCAGTTGTACGATTCATAAGATCGATAACAGAAGAAGATTGATCTCTTAGATTTTTCATGTCTAAGACATTAGCTCTTATTGGTTGCTTGCTAACTTTTTCACTAAGATTAGTTTTTTCTAAAATGACTTCTCCTAATTGATATAATTTAAGAGAGTCTTCTTGACTATAAAGTGGGGAAGAAGCAAAAACAACAGCAAGTAAAAAAAACTTGTTCATTACTTTTATCTGTGTTAATTAGATTAATAATCGTAAAATTTTATATTGAATTTCACTCAGCAAAAGTAGACACATTGTAAATCCATCACTGACGTTAAAAGGATTATAAGTGACGTTAAAAGGATTATTATTTAGGCCAAATAAAAATAAGTGAATTGGATTAATACCTTTGCTTGCAAGTTGTAAAAGTGAAATATTTAAATGTAAATTTTACTTTGTAGAAGATAGAAAAAATGTTTTTGAAAAGATTGAAATTTCCTATTTGGTGTGCTATTTTAGGAATAATTTTATTGTTGGTTTTCGGTTTTTCAGTCAGTTTGGGGGCTGTAAAAATTCCTTATGAAAAAGTATATGAGTTGCTTTGGTTAAAGTTAATAAACAATGAACAAACAATAAGTGATGTACAAATGAATATTCTTTGGCAACTGCGATTTCCTAGAATATTTATGGCAATGATTGTTGGAGTGGGGTTGTCTTTATGTGGAGTAGTAATGCAAGCTATGGTGCAAAATCCTTTGGCAGATCCTTTTATAATAGGAGTTTCATCTGGAGGATATTTAGGAGCTGTTGTATTTATAATGGTTGGAACTTGGATTCCTTTTTTTAATAATAATTTAGCAATAGAATTATCAGCATTTTTAGGTGCTTTAATAGCTTCATTATCTGTATTATTTCTATCATCTTATAAATCCAAAATATCAACTACAAAATTAATTTTATCTGGTATGATTGTTAATGCAGCATTCCAAGCAATTGCAAATTTTTTAGTTGCACTTTTAGGAAATCAAGATACAATTACTCGTATATCTTTTTGGACAATGGGATCATTAAGCTCTATACAATGGAATGATCTTACAATGCCATTGGTTTTGGTTTTCTTAAGTTTTATATTTTTTTGGTCACAATACAGACAGTTAAATGCTTTTTTACAAGGAGATGAAATTGCAATAACATTAGGGTTGAATGTACATTTATTAAGAACAATTTATATTATTATTGTTTCCTTAATTGTAGGTTTTCTTGTTTCTAAAACTGGTATTATTGGTTTTGTAGGATTAATTGTTCCACATATAGGAAGAGCTATTTTTGGATCAAATCATAAATACTTAATACCTATTTCATGTTTATTAGGTGCAATATTTATGATGATAGCTGATACTGTTTCTCGTTCATTAATGGGATTCAAAGAATTCCCTATAGGAATATTTACATCATTAATAGGAGCAATATTTTTTGCATACATTATGATTAAGAAAAATTATTCATATTCTAATTAATTTCAGATGGAAATACAAATTGATCAATTAAAAGTTGATTTAGCTGGAATTAATATTCTTCAATCAATTGATCTTCATGTAAAATCTAAACAATTTGTTGCTTTACTTGGTCCAAACGGAAGTGGTAAATCAACATTATTAAAATCGGTTTATCGTGTTTTGAAACCGATTAAAGGAGAAATTAGTATTGATAATCAACCAATAAAATCATTTTCTTCAAAAGAGCTTGCAAAACAATTATCTGTTGTTAGTCAATTTCAATTATTTGCATTTGATTTTACTGTAGAAGAAGTTGTACAAACAGCAAGAATTCCTCATAAAAAGTATTTACAAAAAGATACTGATTATGATAAAGAAATTGTTCTTAATGCATTAGAAAAAACAGGTTTAATTTCTTTAAAAGATAAAAAAATTACAGCTTTATCTGGAGGAGAAAAACAACGATTAGCTTTAGCTAGAGCTATCGCTCAGGAGGCTGATGTTATGATATTGGATGAACCAAGTAATCATTTAGATATAAAATATCAAATGGAAGTTCTTTCAACAATAAAAAATATGAATGTTACAGTACTTACAGCATTACATGATTTGTCTTTAGCAGCTAAATATTGTGATTATATTTATTTTATAAAGAAAGGTAGAATAGTTTATCATGGTTCAATTGATGAGGTTTTAACAAAAGAAATTATTCAAGATGTGTACGAAGTAGACTGTGAAGTTTTTCGTCATCCTACGACACAAAATATATGTATTAGTTATTATTAAAATAGTAAAAAATGAAAAAAATAAGTTATATAATTACTTTCTCTTTAGGAGTTATATTGTTTTCTGCATGTAACAAAAAAGAAAAAATTGAAACGCCTACAACTCAAACTAATTTTCATCAAGAGTTTGATTCATATGATATGGATGGAAAAGTATTTCCTCAAAAACTAGATAAAGTTCCAGAACGTATTGTCGTAAATAATCTTTCTTGTACAGAAATCTTATTAGAATTAGGTTTGAAAGATAAAATTGTAGGAATACTACAATTGGATAATAAACCAAATGGAAAGTGGAAAAATGAACTGAGTCAATTGAAGGTTATTGGTGATAAAATGAAAACCAATAAAGAAGTTATAGCAAGTTATCAACCAGATATTTTTATTGGATCAGGTAGAGGACTTAATGAAGCTTTTCAAGGAACTATAGATAGTTACAATCAATTAGGAATTCCTGTTTATTCTCAAAGAGCAAGTATTAATCATAATTCACCTACTTTATTAACAATTATAGAGGATGTGAAAAATTTAGGGAAAATTCTTAATGTTGAAGATAAAGCAAATACTTATGCTGATCAACTAAAGAAAAAATATGATAATATTTTAGAACAAGTCAAAAGCGTAAAAAATGTAGAGAAACCTTATACTGTGTTGGCTATATATTCAATGGATATTAATAAAAAAAGATATAGCGTTCCAGTTGTATCAGATGGTTTACAATATGATCTAATCAGTAAATTAAATTTAAAACCTGCTATACAAGGATTTTCTAATGATAATACATTTGAGCATTTGGTAAGTGTAAATCCTGATATTATTATAAATATAAATGCAGATCGTTCTTTTGTTCCAGAAGAGGAAGTAAAAAAAGTAATGTATAATGATCCTTTAATAAAAGATGTATCAGCAATAAAAAATAAAAGAATTATAACTGTTAATTATGATGATTTTTTAGATTATGGACCAAGACATTTCTCTACATTAGAGAATTTATATAACGAAATATACAAGAAAAACTAAATCTATTTTCTCAACTGACTAGGAAGAATATTGTAATGTTTTTTAAAAGCTGAGGTAAAGTGTGTAGCATTTTTATAGCCAACATTAGTTGCTATTTCTGTTATACTTTGTTGGGTTTCTAAAATCATTTTTCTTCCTAGTTCCATTTTTTCTTGAAAAATATATTGGAAGACAGTACAGTTAAATAATTCTTTGAATCCTTTTTTTAATTTAAATTCATTTAAACCAGAAATACGCGATAAACTTTTTAGAGAATGTGGGTTTTCAATGTTTTTAGAAATGATTTCTCTTATGTAATATAGTTTTTCAATATCATTTTTATTAAATATATCTGAGCATATTTTTTCTGAAATCTCCTCTTTTTTGGAAGTTAAAACAAGTAAAAGAAGTTCATTTATTTTACTTTCTAGGTATATTTTTTTTAAAACACCATCATAGGGATTTTGTAAAATTTCATTGATTACCCATTTTATATTTTGAGGGATAGTAATGTTATCAGCAAAAAAAGATTGATCTTTAGAATAAAGTGATTGTCCAAATTTTCCTAAAATTTCTAAATCATTTTTAAATAAATCTTCAAGATATTTTAATGAAAATTCTATACCAAGAGAATGATAGCGTTTTTCGTAAGGAACAAAATCAAAATTACCATCAATTTCTGGTAAGTAAAAAAAACCATATTTACCTGTATTTGTATTAACAATTGTTTGGTTTGATGTATAATACTTATGAGCACCTTGTAACATGAAAAATAATTCGATATGCTCTTCTTTTTTCTTTAATTCTTTTTTTTGAATAGAAGAATATTCTAAGCGTGCGTAATCTATAGATAAACCATCAGTTTCTATAATCTGTAAGCTTCCATCAACAAAATTTAAATTTTCATTACTTTTTGCATCAATTACAATTTCTCTAAAAGACATATCAATAAAATTATTACAATAATACAAAAGTATTGAAAGTAATTCGTATTATTTGTAATAATTCTAAATAATATAAATATTTTTGAAATAATATTATTGGTTATAAATAAAATAAATTTTATATGAAGAATAATTTAATTGAAAAACAGGTTTTTAAACTTGTTAAAAAAGAATATATAACGCCATATCTTATTCGTGTAACATTACATTCTAATGATATAAGTGCGTATAAAATTTGTAAATTAGGTGTAAATAATAAAATTTTTATTCCTCCAAATGGTGTAGATAAAGTTCATTTACCTGAACTTAATTTAGAGACAAGGCAATGGGAACAGCCTGCTGAAGAATTACGCCCTTTTATTAGAACATATACTCATAGAGGAATTGATTTAGAAAAAAATCATATGATAATTGATTTTGTAAATCATGGAGATAATGGCCCTGCCTCTAGATGGGCTATAAACTCTAAAGAAGGCGATGAATTAGGTATTGCAATGAAATTGTTTGATACACCTTTATATCCAGAATCTGATTGGTATTTTTTTGTTGCAGATGCAACTGCAATACCTGTCATAAGTTGTATTTTAGAAGATTTACCTGAACAAGCTAAGGGTATAGCTATTATAGAAAAACCAACTAATGAAAATGATTTAGAATTGATAAAGCCAAAAAATTTCGAAATAATTTGGCTAACTAACGAGCATCCAGAATTAGGAAGTGAATTATCTCAAAAAGTACGTTCTATCACTATTCCAAATGTATGTACAAAATTTGCGTATGTTGCTGCAGAATTTTCTACCGTAAAAGATTTACGTAACTATTTTCGTAAAGAACTAGATTGGACGAAAGAAGAACTTTATGCTTTTTCTTATTGGAAAGCTGGATCTTCTGAAGATAAATCAGTAGAGGATAGACATGATGAAAATAAATCAATAGAATAGTTGAAAATAGCTGAATTCATGTTAATTCAGCTATTTTTTTGTTACTTTATATCAATTTTTTTACGTTCTTTATCTTCGCTTGTTTTATAAGCTTTTAATATTTCTCGAACAATTTTATGTCGAACAACATCTTTATCATCCAAATAAATCATCCCAATATCTTTTACACCACTTAAAATTGTTAAAGCTTCTCGTAAACCAGATTTTTGTTTTGGTGGCAAATCAACTTGATCAGGATCTCCTGTAATGATGAATTTAGAATGTTTACCCATTCTTGTTAAAAACATTTTCATTTGAGCATAAGTTGTATTTTGAGCTTCATCCAAAATTACAAAAGCATTATCTAATGTTCTACCTCTCATAAAAGCTAAAGGAGCAACTTCAATAACACCTTTTTCTGTATAAGTAGATAATTTTTCAAAAGGAATCATATCTCTCAAGGCATCGTACAAAGGTTGTAAATACGGATCTAATTTGTCCTTCATGTCTCCTGGAAGAAAACCAAGATTTTCTCCAGCCTCAACAGCAGGACGAGTCATAATGATTCTACGTACTTCTTTGTTTTTTAATGCTTGTACAGCTAAAGCCACCGCAGTATATGTTTTTCCTGTACCAGCAGGTCCAATTGCAAAAACCATATCTTTATCATAAACAGTTTGGACAAGTTTATGCTGATTTGGGGTTTGAGGTTTTATTATTTTACCATTCACACCATGAACAATAATTGTATCTTCTTTTTTCATTTGAAGCATTTCATTATTATCTTCAGTCATAATTATTTCCAATTCTCTATCAGAAAGATGATTAAACTTATGAATATGATAAATTATTTTCTGGATTTTTTGTTCAAAAACTTTCAGAACTTCCTCATTACCAAATACTGTCAATTGCCTTCCTCTAGCAATAATTTTTAATTTAGGATAATACTCCTTTATTCTTTTCAGATGTTCATTATTAGCACCGTAAAAATCTTGAGCACTAATTTCTGCTAGTTCTATATTAATTTCTGTCAAATGTGTTTGTATTTTTGGTTCACATACACAAAAATAAACAATATATTTGCTAATTATTACAGAATAATGGCAATTATTACATTAACATCGGATTTTGGTCTCAAAGATTACTTTGTTTCTAGCGTAAAAGGCGCAATTCTAAAAGAATTGGCCGATGTTACAATTGTTGATATTTCTCACAATGTCAATCCTTACGATTTATCAGAAGCAGCTTATGTAATTCGTAACTCTTATGATGAATTTCCTAAAGGAACAATTCATATTATAGGTGTAAATGCTCTTAGTACTCCTTTTCAAAAACCAATTTGTGCTTTTATAAATGGACATTATTTTGTTTGTGCTGATAATGGAATTTTATCATTGATTTGTCAAAATAATGAAGCAGAAGAAATTTATGAAGTAACTGCTTATCCAGAAGGAATGGAAAGTTTGTTTCCTATGAAAAATTGTTTTGTACCTATTGCTTGTCACTTAGCTAGAGGAGGACTTCCTTCTATTTTAGGGAATAAAAGGAATGAATTAAGACAATTGAATGAGCTAAAACCAATTTACAGAGATGACAAATTTATTATAGGTAATGTTATTTATATTGATCATTTTGGGAATGTTGTGACAAATATTTCTAGATTATTTTTTGAGGAAATAGCAAAAGATAGAAAGTATAAAATATTATTACGTCAAAAAGATTTCTCAATAACGGATATTAATATTATTTATGAACACTATAACGAAGTTGTTCAAGATTTTAGTAAAGAAGTTCAAGCTTTTGGTAGAACTTTATGTTTATTTAACTCTGCAAATTTTTTAGAAGTTACACTTTATAAAAGTAATCCAGTTATTTCAGGAGGAGCAAATAAATTGATGGGATTGAAAAAAGGAGATACAATTACAATTGAATTTGAAAATTAACGCTAGAAAAAAGTAGGACAAAAAACAATTACAAATAAAATGACATACAATTATTTAATATATAAAGCAATACACATAATTTTTGTAGTTAGTTACTTTGCTGGTCTATTTTATATTGTTAGGTTGATGATTTATCATACCGAAACACAAAAAATGGACGAGCCTAAAAAAACAATTTTACAAGAGCAATATACTTATATGGAAAAAAAATTATGGAATGTAATTACTGCTCCAGCTCTTGTTATTTTAGTTACAATGGGGATAAATATGTTAATGAAAAATCCAGCATTATTACAGCTCCCTTGGATGAAGAGTAAACTAGGAATGGTAAGTGTTTTATTTATTTATCATTTTTGGTGTTGGCGAACATTAAAACAGATACAAAAAAATATTTATAAATATACTTCAGTGCAATTACGAATGATGAATGAAGTTGCTACAATTCTTTTATTTACAATTGTATTTGCTGTTATACAAAAAACAGATTTTGCAAAAGATTGGTATTGGTCTATAGTAAGTTTCTTTGGTTCTGGTGTAATACTTATGCTGATTGTTCGTTTAATAAATAGAAATAATAAAAAATAATATGTGGACAATCTTTAAAAGAGAATTTTCCAATTTTTATCTTGGTTTTACAGCTTATTTATCAGCACTCACGTTTGTTATCGTTTCAGTGTTATTCCTTTGGTTTTTTGATAATCAATATAATGTATTCAATACTGGAAATGCTTCTTTGAGTAGCTTTTTCTTTATTGCTCCTTGGATATTTTTATTCTTAATTCCTGCTCTTACAATGAAATTAATTGCAGAGGAGCAAGCGAACGGAACATTATTATGGTTATTTACTTTGCCAATAAAAAATAACCAAATAGTTTTAGGAAAATACTTTGCCGTATTATCAGTTATTATTTTTTGTTTACTATCAACATTTTTATTCACAATAACTCTACAAGAATTTTTAATACCAGAACAAGAATTGGATTATAGTACAATTCTATCAGGCTATATTGGTTTATTTTTTTTAGGGAGTTTATTTGCAGCAATTGGATTATTTACATCGTCGATAACTAAAAATCAAGTATTGGCCTATGTTCTCGCTGTGTTTTGCTGTTTTATATTTTATTATGGTTTCGAAGGTTTAGCTTCTTATAGTTTATTAGGATCATTAGATTTTTATGTTCAAAAAATAGGAAGTTACATACATTATAATCAGTTTCTAAAAGGAATTATAGATACTCGTGATTTACTTTATTTTATAGTATTGATTGCAATTTTAAATCAATTAACTATTATTAATCTTGAAAATAAAAAATAGAGTCATGAAGAAATTAAATAAATCAAGCCTTATTATTTTCATAACGTTAATAGCTATTTTTATTATTAGTCAATTTGTTTATACACGAATTGATATGACAAAAGACAAACGTTTTACACTAACATCGACAACAGAAAAATTAGTAGAAAACGTAAAACAACCTTTGAAAATAGAAGTTTTACTTGGGGGAGATTTAACAGGGGATTATAGAATATTAAAGAACGAAATTCAGTTTTTATTGGATGAACTTCGAGAAAAGAATAATAATATTTCTTACTCTTTTGTTGATCCTATAGATTTAGGTCAAGCAGAATTACAAGAAAATAAGTTAGCTCCTGTTCCTATTAAAACAGATAAAGGAGTATTAAATGTTTATCCTTATGCAAAAATAACTTACGGAGGTAAATCTACTTTCATGGAAGTATTGGTTAATGATCCATCTATTTCTTTTGATGAATTAGCAATTGCTTCTACAGAAAAGTTAGAGTATTTATTTGCAGAAAAAATACAAAAAGCAACCAATTTCAATCGTAAAAGAATTGGTTTTATTGTTCATCATGATGAATTGCCAGAAGCTAATATACAAGGTCTTGGTCGTGCTTTGTCTGAAAAATATGATGTAGAAATTTATCTAAACCCAATTGCAAATAAATCTTTTACATTGCAACCATCAGATTTAGATAGTTTAAAGCGATTTGATGCCTTAATTGATGCAAAACCTACTTTACCTTTCACAGATATGGATAAATTAGTTTTAGACCAATATGTAATGAATGGTGGTAAACTAATGATGGCTTTAGAAACGGTTGATGCAGATATGGATTCTATTTTCCGTAGTGGAAAAATTGTTGCCTTCCCAAGAGATTTAAAGATAAATGACTTTTTATTTAACTACGGAGTTCGTATTCATCCTGCTGTTATAAAAGATTTAAACGGAGCTCAAATTGTTTTGGCAGATGGAGAAACTGCTGGAAATACAAGTTATAATTATTATACTTGGCCTTATTTTGAATTGGGTGTAAAAGGAGAAGAAAATCCTATTACAAGCTCAATAGATCCTGTTTTATTTCAGTTTGCAAACCCAATAGAATTATTAAAGAATCCGAATGTAAAGCAAACGGTATTGTTGAGTACATCTCCTCAAACAACTCTTAAACCAGCATTAAATTTTATTGAGCTGAATGAAGTTGATATTAACGATACAGAAGAATACAAAATGGGGAAAATTCCTATGGCTGTTCTGCTAGAAGGTAATTTTAATTCAGCATATTCAATGCGATATGAGCGAAAAGAATTTCCAAACTTTAAAGCAAAAACAACTGATGGAAAAATGATTGTAATTTCTGATGGTGATGTTTTAAAAAATTCTCTTTGGCGAGGAGTACCAATGCAATTAGGTGAAAATAAATTTTCTGTTCGTCCAGATAATCCTGATGGTAAACCAAAAACGTATGCAAACCAAACGTTTGCTATGAACGCAATGGATTATTTATTGGGAGATGCAGATTTTCTAGCTTTAAGAAACCGTAAATTAGAAATTCCATTGCTTAGTGAAACAGTCGTTTTACAAGAAAAATCTACTTGGCAAATGATAAATATTCTTGTCCCAAGTGCTATTATTATTATATTGGGAGGGATTGGATTTTGGCTTCGTAAGAAACGATTTGCAAAATAGATGATATATATTTTTGGAATAAGACGTAACATATAATGTTACTTTTTTCCCGAGTAGTTATCTCAAAGTATATAACAAAAGCAACTTCTATAAAAGGTTGCTTTTGTTGTATAAATCAGGTTTGTGTTTTTCTTTTGTTACGGATTATTACAAGCTTTGTATGCAATAACGATTGCAATGTATATCCTTTTCTAATTGGATGCATTTCGATTTCAGCTGAATTACCAATTAGAAAAGATTGAAATGGAAAGCGTGGCACGAAGTGATTGCCCAAAAATAAATTATATATCTATAATTCAATTCATAAAAAAAGAGTTCGATTCATCGAACTCTTTTTTATTTTTTTATTTTCCCTTTTTAGAATAATTAACTGAATTATTGGATCGGTTTTCTAACAAGTGGTAAAATTTCACCTTTTTCTAGGCAGAATTTCTTTACATCTTCTGGAGATATTTCCTTTGTATAGTCTACTTTTTCTACAATAAAACCAACTTTTTCTAGTCGATTGTAATAATCTAAACCGTAAACACGAACATGGTCATATTGACCAAATTTTTCTTTACGTTCTTCTTTTGTTGTAACTGTAGGATCTTCATAAGTGACTTCTCTTTGATATGAGATAGGAACTTGAAAAATTCCCCATCCTCCAGGTTTCATAACACGAAATAGTTCACTCATTGCTTTGTGATCATCTTCAATATGTTCTAAAACATGGTTACAAAATATGATATCAAAAGTATCATCACCAAATGGTAAATCACATAAATCTGCTTTAACATCAGCCAAAGGAGATTCGATATCACATGTTACATATTCCAAATTTTTCATGTCACGAAAACGCTTCACAAAAGATTGTTCAGGAGCAACATGTAAAACTTTTGCTTTCTCTGTAAAGAAAGATGTTTTGTTTTTAAGATACAACCACATTAAACGGTGGCGTTCCAATGAAAATGTACTTGGGGAAAGAACATTATCTCTTTGTTTTTCGTATCCATAAGGTAAAAGACTGTAATATCCTTGTCCATCGATAGGATCTACAAATCTATTTCCTTTCATAAACCATACTAAAATTGGTCGTATGATATAACTACCTTGTATTAATAATGGACGAGGTAGGATATTCATTATTTTTTTTAAAAGCTTTTTCACAAAAAGTTTTTATTACGGTTTAAATAAAAAAGGTTTTTCTTCGTCGGATGTAATACCTAAAGCATCATAGATGTATTGGAATGTTGAAAGTAATTTTGGTTCACCATCTACAACACAAACATCATGCTCGAAATGAGCAGAATTTTTCTCATCTCTTGTTGTTACAGTCCATCCGTCAGAATGAAAAAATACTTTTTCTGTTCCAAGGTTAACCATAGGTTCAATAGCTAAAACCATTCCTTCTTCAATCTTTTTTCCAGAACCACGACGACCATAATTAGGAACTTGAGGATCTTCATGCATTTTTCTTCCAAGACCGTGTCCAACTAATTCACGCACGATACCATAACCTTCTTTCTCACAGTATTGTTGAATAGCAAAACCAATATCTCCTATACGATTACCTTTTTTCATTTGCTCTATTCCTTTATATAGAGATTCTTTTGTAATTCTTAAAAGTTTTTCAGTTTCTGCATCTATTTCACCAACAGCGAAAGTATAAGCATGATCTCCGTAAAAATCATTCATGTAAACACCGCAATCGACAGAAAGAATATCTCCTTCTTGCAATGGTTTATCGTTAGGAATACCATGAACAACTTCTTGATTTGGTGAAATACATAAGTTTTTAGGAAAATCGTACATTCCTAAAAATGCAGGATATCCTCCGTGATCTCTAATGTATTCGCCCCCTAACTTATCCAAATGATTTGTAGTTATTCCTGGTTTTATTTCACTTGCCAACATACCCAGTGTTTTAGAAACTAATTGAGCACTTTGGTACATTAACTCTAATTCTTCTTTATTTTTTAAATGTATCATAATCCGAAAAATCCTCTTTTCTTTTTCTTAGTAGGTTTTTTTTCTCCATTTGCATCAACGCTCAATTCAATTTTTTTAGTAATGATTTGATAAACGTCACTCCATCCAGGGAAACCACCTAAATTTCTGTCGTCGACAAAAATATCGGCATTTATTTTTCTACTTTGTTTTGTTTTGTCAAAATTTTCTTCTTCAAAACTATTGTTGATTGCATAGAATTCTATTCCATTTTTTTTACAAAATTCAATAGCTTCATCTAGGTACTTTCCGCTTCGGTAAGTCCATAAAATAAGCCTATATCCTTCAGATTGTAATTGACGCATAGTTTCAAAAGCAAAAATTTTTGCTTTACCTATTTCAGGATATTTATCATCCACAATAGTTCCGTCAAAATCTACAGCAATAATTTTATTTAACATTATAGTAATTGGTGGTTAGGTTATTTTTTTTGAATAATTATATCTCCAGTCATTTCTGTTGGAATTTCAATTCCCATTAGTGTTAAAATTGTCGGAGCAATATCTCCTAATTTTCCATGAGAAACATTCCATTCAATATTTTTTTGTGCTAATATAAAAGGTACTGGATTTGTTGTATGTTGTGTATTAGGAGAACCATCTTCGTTTTGCATGAAATCTGAATTTCCATGGTCAGCTAAAATAACAACGTTATAGCCATGTTCTATAGCAAGGTTAACAATTTTTTCTGCACATGAATCTACAACTTCAGCAGCTTTTATAGCAGCTTCCATAACACCAGTATGTCCAACCATATCTGTATTTGCAAAATTTAAACAAATAAAATCTGCAGATTCTTTTTCTATTTCTGGTAAAATAGCATTCGTGATATCATAAGCTGCCATTTCAGGTTTTAAGTCGTATGTAGCAACATCTCTTGGAGAAGCACAAAGAATACGATTTTCACCTTCAAATGGAGTTTCACGTCCGCCATTGAAAAAGAAAGTTACATGGGGGTATTTTTCTGTTTCTGCGATACGAATTTGTTTACGGCCTGCATTTGCAATAACTTCACCTAGGGTATTTACAATATTTTTTTCATCAAAAATTACAGCTACTCCAGTGTATGTAGCATCATATTCAGTTAAAGTAATATACTTTAAATTTAATTTGTGCATTTCATACTCAGGAAAATCATGTTGATTTAATACTTCAGTAATTTCTCGTCCTCTATCAGTACGGAAATTGAAACAAATTACAACATCATCATTTTCAATCTTTGCTTTTGGTTGACCATTTTCATCCGTAACAATAATTGGCTTGATAAATTCATCCGTAACATTTTCGTTGTATGAATTTTGTATAGCAGCTAATGGATCTGTAGTTGTTGTACCAACTGCATTTACCATTGCATCGTATGCTAATTTTACACGTTCCCAACGTTTATCACGATCCATTGCATAATAACGACCAACAATAGAAGCAATTTCTCCAGTAGAATTTGCCATGTGGTTTGATAACTGAGCAATAAATTTTTCTCCAGATTTAGGATCAGTATCACGTCCGTCTGTAAAAGCATGAACAAATACATTTTTATCTAATCCAGAGCTTTTAGCAGCATCTAATAATCCTTCTAAATGTTTGATATGAGAATGAACACCTCCATTAGAAACTAATCCAATGAAATGTACTTTTTTATTATTTTCTAATGCATATTTAAAAGCATCTTTTAAAATTGGTTCATTTTGTAAAGTTCCATTTTCTGCAGCCATATTTATACGAACAAGATTTTGGAAAACTACACGTCCTGCTCCTAAATTCATGTGTCCAACTTCAGAATTTCCCATTTGTCCTTCAGGTAAACCTACGGCTAAACCGAAAGTGTCTAATGTCGAATTAGGAAATTTTTTGAAACAATTATCTATAAATGGAGTATTTGCTTGTGCTATAGCAGAAACAGATGGATTAGGTCCAATTCCCCAACCATCTAAAATCATTAAGATTGCTTTGTTATTCATGTGATTTATTTAATAATACAGCCCAAAGATAATAATACTTCGGGCTGTAAAGTGGTTTTTTTATTTAGTTTAATTTGCTACTTCGCTAATGAATTTTATTCTCATAAGACGTAATTCTTCGTCATCATAATCATCTCCAAATTCTTCAAGTAAAGCAGACATCGAATCTGATTCCGATTCCATCAAGAATTCATATATTTCTTCTTGTTGGTCATCATCTAAAACTTCATCGATATAATAATTTATATTTAATTTAGTTCCTTGATAAACGATACTTTCCATTTCTGAAAGTAAATCACTCATTGACATTTTTTTAGCTGCTGCAACATCCTCTAGATTTAATTTTCTATCTGTTGATTGAATAATATAAACTTTATGGCTTGCTTTGTCTGCAACTTGTTTTATGACCATGTCTTCAGGACGAATAATATCGTTATCCTTTACATATTGAGCTATAAATTCTACAAAATCCTTACCAAATTTTTGAGCTTTACCTTCACCTACACCATAAACATTTGTTAGTTCTTTTATACTTGTAGGATATTGCATTGTCATATCATCAAGACTAGAATCTTGAAAAACAGCAAATGGAGGTATTTGATGTTTTTTTGCAATTTTTTTTCTTAAATCTTTTAATTGCTTTAATAATGCATCATCAAAAGCAATAGGAGTAGAAGATGTTTCTTGTTTGTCAAATGCTCCTTCTGATAAGAATTTTTTAAAGTCAATATCCTGAGCAATTTCAAATGATACAGGATTTGTAATAAATTCTTTACCTTCTTTAGTTATTTTTAAAACACCATAAGATTCTATTTCTTTTTCTAGAAAACTGCGTACAATTAATTGTCTTAAAATAGATTTCCAATAGTAATCTTCTTTAGTTTTACCAATACCAAAAAATTCTTCTAAATTTAAATTATGAGATTTTGTAATAGACGTTTCTTTACCAACAATCACATTAACAACATCATTTAATTTTAACTTTTGCTTTGTTTTAATGATAACATCTAAAGCGATTATAGCATCATCTTTAGCTTCAATCATTTTTTTAGGATTTCGCATGTTGTCATCCA
Source organism: Flavobacteriales bacterium UBA7612 (assembly GCA_002484335.1). GTDB lineage: Bacteria > Bacteroidota > Bacteroidia > Flavobacteriales > Weeksellaceae > Empedobacter. The sequence goes on along the minus strand of DLJQ01000014.1, from coordinate 109,840 downwards.
TGTTAGCACCATTTCCATTTTTTTCGTCAAACTCTTCTCCAAAATAATGGAGTAAAAATTTTCTACGAGACATAGATGTTTCGGCATAAGCAACAACTTCTGATAATAATTGCATTCCCACTTCTCGTTCTGCTACAGGCTTACTAGCTAAGAATTTTTCGAGCTTTTCAATATCTTTATAATCGTAAAAAGCAAGACAAATTCCTTCACCACCATCACGTCCAGCTCGTCCAGTTTCTTGATAGTAACTTTCTAGAGATTTTGGCATGTCGTAATGAATAACAAAACGAACGTCAGGTTTATCTATTCCCATTCCAAATGCAATTGTAGCCACAACAACACTTGCATCTTCCATCAAAAACATATCTTGATGTTTACTGCGTGTTTTTGCATCTAATCCAGCATGGTATGGAATAGCATTAATTCCATTAACTTGTAAAAGTTGAGTGATTTCTTCAACCTTTTTTCTACTCAAGCAGTAAATAACACCAGATTTTCCATCATTTTGCTTGATGAATTTTATAATCTGTTTATCCTGATCTACTTTAGGACGTATTTCATAAAACAAGTTTGTACGATTAAAAGAATCTTTAAAAACTTTAGCACTTTGCATACCTAAAGTTTTTTGAATATCTTCTTGTACTTTTGGAGTAGCAGTAGCTGTTAATGCAATAATAGGAGCGTCTCCAATTTTGTTTATGATAGATTTCAGATTACGATACTCTGGTCTAAAATCATGACCCCATTCAGATATACAATGCGCTTCATCAATAGCAAAAAAAGAAATTTTCACTGACTTGAAAAAATCAATATATTCCTCTTTTGTTAAAGATTCAGGTGCAACGTATAACAATTTTGTAACACCATCTTTAATATCTGTCATCACCGTTTTGGTTTCAGACTTATTTAAAGATGAATTTAATACATGCGCAATTCCATTATTTTCTGAAATACCACGTATTGCATCTACTTGATTTTTCATTAGAGCGATTAGAGGTGAAACAATAATCGCTACTCCATCAGACATTAATGCCGGTAATTGATAACATAAAGACTTACCTCCTCCAGTAGGCATTAAAACAAATACATCTTCATTGTTTAATAAACTTGTAATGATTTCATGCTGCTGTCCTTTAAATTGGTCAAAACCAAAATATTTTTTAAGGTAAGATGTTAAGTTTTTCGAAGTGGCTTCCATCTACGCAAAAGACTAAAATTAATAATATAAATAAATAGTTCCTATATTTGATACCTCTTAAATATACGCACAATTTTTATATAATTGAGTGATAATAAAAAAGGAGAGTAAAATTACGAATTATTTTAAATATAGACAATATAAATTTTATTGTGGGAAATTCAGAATTAATAAAAATAGCACAAAACGTTTTTCAGGAAGAAATTCAAGCGTTACAAGAGATTTCATCTCGTATTAATGAGGCATTTGTAGAAGCAGTAAATGCAATTTACAATTCTAAAGGAAAATTAGTTATTGTAGGTGTTGGAAAAAGTGCTCATATAGCAAATAAGATAGTGGCAACATTAAATTCTACAGGTACACCAAGTCAATTTCTTCATGCAACTGAGGCAATACATGGTGATTTAGGATTGGTTCAACCAGAGGATATTGTTTTATGTATATCAAAAAGTGGAAATACACCAGAGATTACTTATTTAGCACCGATTCTTAAACAATATTCATCTGTATTAATTGCATTAACATCTAATTTAAAGTCTGAATTAGCAAAGGCTTCAGATATCGTTTTAGATATTAATATAGACAAAGAGGCTTGTCCAGTTAATTTAGCTCCAACAACATCTACAACTTCTCAATTGGTAATGGGAGATGCGATTGCAGTTACACTTATGAAAATGAGAATGTTTACACAAGATGATTTTGCTAAATATCATCCAGGAGGAGCTTTAGGAAAAAGACTTCTTTGGACAGTTGAAAATATTGTAGATTCAGAAAGAAAACCTTTTGTATCACCAAATTCATCTATAACCGATGTTATAAATTCGTTAACATCAGGTAGGCACGGAATTACAGTTGTAATGGATGATAATAAAATAGTAGGAGTAATTACTGATGGAGATTTACGTCGTATGTTATTAAATAATGATAATTTTCAACATTTATTAGCAAAAGATATAGCTTCTATGAATCCTAAAACAATTAATAAATCTGAAAAAGCAAGAGAAGCTTTGACTATTCTTCGACAAAATAGTATAGGGCAATTAGTTGTTGTTGATGAAAATAACAACTATTATGGAATTTTGGATATTCACTCAATTTTAAATGAAGGAATAGAGTAGATTATGGGAAGTAAAAAAACAAATATGTCCTTTTTGGCTCATGTTGGAGAATTGAGAGGGCATCTTACTAGAGCAATTATAGCAATTATAGTTACATCTCTTATTGCTACTTATTATTGGGAAGAATTAGTTGAATTTGTAATTATGGCTCCATTAAAATCGACTTTTCCGACATTTAATTTATTTAATAATTTTGGAGAATGGACTGGTTATGGTAAAATATATACAGAATCATTTGATATATCTAAAGAATTAACAAACCTTAATCCTTCGGGTCAAATTACATCACAATTCTTTGCAATTATTATATGTGGAGTTATTTTAGCTATGCCATATATTATATATGAATTATGGAGATTTATTAATCCAGCTTTAAAAGAATCAGAGAGAAAATATGCAGGGTTAACTATATTATCAATCATATTCTTTTTTTTAATAGGTGTATCATTTAGTTATTTTATGTTGTTACCTTTATGTACACAGTTTTTGTTTACATATGATCCTTTTGGTGTAGGTAATACATGGACGTTACCTAGTTATATTGATTTATTTGTTCAGCTATTATTATCTATGGGGATAATGTTTTTGATGCCAATATTTGTTTATTTTTTAACAGCAATAGGTATCTTAAAACCTAAATTCTTAAAAGAGTATAGAAAACATGCTTTTATTGTTGTTTTAGTTATTGCTGCAGCGATAACTCCTAATGATGTTTATAGTATGATTCTAGTTACAATTCCTCTTTGGATCTTATATGAATTGAGTGTAATTATTTCTACATCAGTATATAAGAAGCAATTAAGAACTAAAAATAAAGAAGTTGTTAAGAATTAACATTATTATGCTTGCATAGTAATTTTTTTTATTTATTTTTACAATACAAGAAAAAAACACACAAAATTATGAAGATATTAGTTTGTATTAGTAGTGTACCAGATACTACTGCTAAAATTAATTTTACAGCTGATGGAAAATTATTTGATAAGACTGGAGTACAGTTTGTTATCAATCCACATGATGAGATTTCTTTAAATAAGGCAATAGATTTACAAGAAAAATTAGGAGCAACTGTAACGATTGTTACAGTTGGAGACGCTTCTGTTGATCCTGTGATGCGTAAAGCATTAGCAATTGGAGCTAATGATGGAATAAGAGTGGATAGTGAAGCAAAAGATGATTTTTTTGTTGCTACTCAAATAGCAAAAATTGTTAAAGAAGGGGGGTATGACTTGATTTTAGCAGGAAAGGAATCTATTGATTATAATGGAGGAGCTGTTCCTGGTTTTATTGCTGCAATTTTAGATTATGCCTTTGTTAACGCAAGTATAGGTTTAGAACTGGAAGGTTCTACAGCTAAAGTGGTTCGTGAAATAGATGGAGGTAAAGAGATAATTGAAGTGGCATTACCAGTTGTTATTGCAGGTCAAAAAGGTTTAGTAGAAGAGTCTGCGATAAGAATCCCAAATATGAGAGGAATAATGCAAGCTCGCACAAAACAAATTAATGTAGTTGCTTCTGAGTCTACTGAATCAAAAGTAGAAATTGTTGGTTTTGAAAAACCAGTTGAAAGAGGTAATGTAACATTAATTGATAAAGATAATGTTGCTGAATTAGTAAGATTATTACATGAGGAAGCTAAAGTTATCTAAAAACAATCACTAAAAAAGAAATTATTATGGCAATTTTTGTATTCGCAGAATCACACGAAGGAAAATATAAAAAAGCAGGTTTAGAAGCTGTTTCATATGCAAAAGTAACTGCAGATTTATCTGGAGATACTGTTACTGCAATAGTATTTGGAGACTCACCTGCAGACGAATTATATAAATATGGAGCATCAAAAGTATTAAAAATACAAAATGATGTTTTAAATAAATTTGATGCTAATTCTTATGCTAAAGCTTTAGCTGAAGTTGCTCAAGGAGATATAATTATATTACCTTCAACAAATGAAGGAGCTACAATAGCGCCTGTATTAGCTTATAAAACAGGAGCATCTTTAGTGACTAATGTTGAAAAGGCTCCATCCTCGGTAAGTCCATTTACTGTAGCAAGAAAATCATTTTCTGGAAAAGGAATAGAAACAGTTTCTGTAACAGGTAAAATAGTTATTACTATTTTACAAAATTCTTTTGGCATTAAGGAAAGTCAAGTTTCAGGTACAGAAGAAGTAGCTTCAATTTCTGTTACAGGTTCAGATGTAAAAGTAAAAGTTATTTCAACTGATTTGGCTTCATCAAATAAAATAGATCTAAAAGAAGCTGATATAGTGGTTTCTGCAGGTAGAGGGATGAAAGGTCCTGAAAATTGGGGAATTATTGAAGATTTAGCAAATGTTTTAGGGGCTGCTACAGCTTCATCAAAACCAGTTGCTGATGTTGGTTGGAGACCACATGCAGAGCATGTAGGGCAAACAGGTAAAGCAATTGCACCTAAATTATATATTGCAATCGGTATTTCTGGTGCAATTCAACATTTAGCTGGTGTTAATGGTTCTAAAACAATTGTAGTTATTAATAATGATCCTGAAGCTCCATTCTTTAAATCAGCTGATTATGGAATTGTTGGTGATGCTTTTGATGTTGTTCCTAAACTTACTGAAGAGTTAAAAAAGTTTAAAGGGTAATTTTTATTTGTAAAAACTATTATATTATAAATCCGAGTCTATCATATGATTCGGATTTTTTATTTGTTAAAAAAAGATTAATTATTCATCAGTTTTTCATAGATTTACACCCAAATGGACAATTTAATAAGATTAAATATTAAAGGGATTTCTTACAGTCAGACTCAAACAGGAGCTTATGCTTTGATTCTTGAAGAAAATGTAGGAGGAAGAAAATTACCAATTATTATAGGAAGTTTTGAGGCACAGGCTATAGCACTTGCTTTGGAAAAAGATATTAATCCTCCACGTCCTTTAACACACGATTTATTTCTTTCTTTAGGAAAAGAATTTGACTTAACTGTAGAATCTATTTATATTTATAAATTAGAGGATGGTGTTTTTTATTCAAACATTGTTTTTTCTAATGATGAAGGTCGTCATGCTGAAATAGACTCAAGAACTTCTGATGCTATTGCTTTAGCAGTCCGTTTTAATGCCCCTATATATGCCTATGAACATGTTGTTGAGAAAGCTGGAATTCATTTAGATGTTTTCGAGGAAGAAGAAAACATGCGTCGTGCAGCCAATAATTTTGAAGATGATCTGGATATTCTAGCAGGAATTGAAAATGATTTGTCTGATACAAATGAATTTGAAGGTTGGTCTAAAGAAGATTTACAATCTGAAATGGATAAAGCTGTACAAAATGAGGATTACGAATTAGCCGCTCGCTTACGTGATCAGATAGATAACATGGAAAACTAATAACTATTTCATATAATTATGTCTGTAAAGTTTAGACTTACAATCATGAGTTTCCTTGAATTTGCGGTATGGGGAGCATACCTCACTTCTATGGGGAATTACTTAGGATCAGTTGGCTTAGGCCCTAAAATTGGTCTTTTTTATGCGATGCAAGGTATTGTATCGATTTTTATGCCTGCCATTATGGGTATAGTTGCTGATAGATGGATTCCAGTTCAACGTTTATTAGGATTGAATCATTTATTTGCAGCAATTTTTATGTTTGCAACAGGATATTACGGTTATACTGCTGGTGATAATGTTGATTTTACGATTATTTTTACATTATACTCGTTTAGTGTAGCATTTTTTATGCCTACAATTGCACTTTCTAATTCAACAGCTTACACTATTTTAAAACAGAATAACTTGGATACCATAAAGGCCTTCCCTCCAATAAGAACATTTGGAACTGTAGGTTTTATTTTTGCTATGTTATTTGTGAATTTTTCAGGTTTTAAAGATGGAGCTTTCACTTTTAATTTTTCTAGTGATTCAGGATTTGTAAGCTTTCAGTCAAATTATTTCCAATTTTTTGTTTCTGGTATTTTAGGAGTAGTATTATTCTTGTATAGTTTAGTACTTCCAAATTGCCCTATAAGTAAATCATCAGAAAAACAAACAATATCTGATGCATTTGGATTAAAAGCTTTTGCTTTATTCAAAGATAAAAAAATGGCAGTATTTTTTATCTTCTCAATGCTTTTAGGTGTTTCTTTACAGATTACAAATGGTTATGCAAATCCTTTTATTACAACTTTTAAAGATGTTCCTCAGTATGCAAATTCTTGGGGAGCTAGTAATGCAAATGCATTAATTTCTTTATCACAAGTATCAGAAACATTATGTATTTTATTGATTCCGTTTTTTCTAAAACGTTTTGGAATTAAAATAGTAATGTTGATGGCAATGATAGGTTGGGTATTAAGATTTGGATTATTTGGATTAGGAGATCCTGGTTCTGGAGTTTGGATGTTTATATTATCCATGATTGTTTATGGAATTGCATTTGATTTCTTTAATGTATCAGGTTCTTTATATGTAGATAAAGAAACAAATGAAAAAATTCGTTCTTCTGCTCAAGGGGTTTTTATGATGATGACTAATGGTTTTGGAGCTACAGTAGGAATGCTAATTGCTCAATATATAGTAAATCATTATGTATTTAGTCAAACAGATTTATCTGCTCAATTAGAAGGTTGGAGGCATTCATGGTTTATATTTTCAGGTTATGCTTTAGTGGTTACAATACTATTTGCTATAATATTTAAGTATAAACATAATCCAAATGATATTGATGATATAAAACATTAATATAATAAAATAAAAAAAGCGAGATANNTATCTCGCTTTTTTTATTTTAACTAATTGTTCCAAGTTAATTACATTTCTTGACCTTGTTGTTCCATTCCTTCACCATTTTCTGGTTGCTGTTTATTTTTATCATGTCCACCAGTATTTTTGAATCTGTAAGTAAATGATAAATTAATAGAGCGCTTCATCCAACGCATGCTTTCATAATTTTGAGAATCGTCATAATAATTAGTCATTTGACGCTTTCTTGAGTTGAATACATCACGAATATTTAATGTTAAAGATGCTTTCTTATTTAACAAGTCTTTTGATAAAGAAAAATCCATAGAAAGGTTATCTTTTGTTTTTTGTTGTGCTGTTTTCATTCCTCCCATATAGTTACCTGCGAATTGTACTTTCAAATCAGAAGGTAATATGAAGCTAGAAGATAGTCTCCCTCTTGAACTGAATCCGTCACCTTTAAAACTTTGGCTCATTGTTTTTGTTTCTGTGGCACCTGTATCAGGATTTAAGTAGTTATCTATAGTAGTAGAATAGCTTCCTGTTCTATTATAACCAAATAAATTTACATTGAACATTAAATTCCACCATTTAAAAGGCTTGTATGTAGAAGTTACGTCAATACCATATCTGTCTTCGTTACCAGCATTAACAGGCATTGTTTCAAATGCTTTATTGTAATCATTTCCAGATTCTGTTTTAATCCAATTATATGATTGAAAATCATTTATTACTTTAGTCGTTTTTTGATAAAATAACGAAGGTGTAATCATTAATTTACCTACAGTAGTAATATAAGATAATTCTAAAGAATTAGTATATGTCGGATTTAAATCAGGATTTCCTTTTCTTAAATCTAATACATTTAAGCTAGAGAAGAATGGCATTAACATGAATCCCATAGGTCTGCGAACTCTTCTGGAATAGCTTAACTGCATTTCATTCTTATCAGTAAACTTATAATTAAGAGTTAATGTAGGGAATAAATCAGTATATTTTTTAGAAATAGTTTGACCAGTATTATAATTGTCAATTTTCATATCAGAACTTTCCATTCTAAGACCAGCAAAATATTGAAATTTTTCACCGATAGAATTACCAAATTGAGCATAAGCAGCATAAACATTTTGTTGATTATTTATATCAGCTAAAAAAGCACTATTTGGAGTTTCAGATCCATCTGAATTAATATTATTGTTTCCACTGTTTGTTTTTGTATTGTTTAAATCAATACGAGTTCCAAGTTCAAATTTTCCTTTTTCGCCAATAGGTTTAACGTAATCTGCAGTAAAAACTGCTGTATTTTGTTTTTCTAAACTGTAAGTTCTTTGGTTGTCTGTTGTTTCGTTAAGTTTATTTAATCCTAATATGTTACCATTTTCATCTTCTTTCTCATAAAAATATCTACCAGCAATAGATAATTCATGGCCATTTTTATCAAACTCATGTTTGTAATTGACATCAGCATCAAAGTTAGTTTCTAGTTCTTTAGTTTTCTGAATACGTTCATTATTATCTGTTAATATAAAGTCAGAATCAAGATAGTTGTATCGTACATTACTAATATTATTTCCGTTATTGTATCTATATCCAACAGAACCTCCTAAAGTATTTTTGTCATCTAAATAATATTCACCTCCTAATCTAGCATTATAATTTCTTCTAATACGATCTCGTTCTGTGCTTGATTTACGGTAATCTTTTACAATTCCATTAGAGAAGTTTGTTAATAATGATTCTCCATTACCTTGGTTATTTGAATAACGAGTACCTAAAGTTGTATAAATGTTATATTTCTTTGTTTTGTAATTTAAGTTAACATTTGTACCTGCTGTTTTTGGAAAACCACCATTAACAGAAACAGATCCATTGAATCCTGTATTTGTTCCCTTTTTTAGGACAATATTTATAATACCAGCTGATCCAGAGGCTTCGTATCTAGCTGAAGGGTTTGTTACTAACTCAATACGTTCAACATTCTCTGCTGGGATATTTTTTAATGCTTCTGCGATATCAGAAACACCTAACATTCCAGAAGGCTTTCCATCAACTAAAAATTTGACATTGTCATTTCCTCTTAAAGAAACATTTCCTTCTGCATCAACAGATACTGAAGGTACATTTGCAAGAGCATCAGATAAAGTTTGTCCTTGTGACAATGGATCATTAGCCATGTCATATACTTTTTTATCTAATTCTACTTTGTATATAGGTTTTTCAGCAGTAATAACTGCAGCATCTAAAGATACAGTTTGGTCTGTCTTTGCTGTAAAAATGCCTAAATCAGTAGTTGTTGATGTGATATTAATTTGCTTTTCGATTATATCATATCCTAAAGGTTCTATTACTAAAATGTAACTTCCAGCTTTAGCTTGAATATTAAACACTCCATTTGCATCAGTTGATTCCTCTGCTACAACTCCATCTTCTTTACTTTCTAGTGATATAGTAGTATATTCTACAGGCTTTTTATCACTTGTTAAAACTTTTCCTTTTATTTTCAAAAGTTCTTGTGCATTCATATTTGCACAAATACATATAAAAATAAAAGCAAATAAACTTCTTAACCTCATTTGTTTAATTTTACGTTTTTTAGTAGTTTCTATTATTTACTATTCTATTTGACAAAAGTCTTTTTGAAAGGTTTAAAATTGGAATAAAAATATTTATATTTCATATGTCGAATTAAAACAATAAGCGTTACAAGTATTTGAAAAATTAATTCAATAATAATTTTAACAAATAACTTTTTAAACCTTTTTATATTAATTAAGTCAAAGAAAGTAGAGTATAAAAAATATATAATTATGAATAAGAAATATTATAGATTTATTTTTCTTTTTGCTTCTATTTTTGTTTCAATTAATGTATCTGCTCAAGATAAAAATGATGAAGCTTCTAGAGAACAAAAATTACAAAAATTAAAAACGGATTTAAATTTGTCAGATGCGCAAGTTTTAAAAATAAAGCAGATTGAGGATAGTTATAAAGATGAAAAATTAGAGCTTAAGCGTAGAATGGTTGAGTTGCGTAAAAAAGAATTTAATGAAATTGATAGTGTTTTTACTCCAGAGCAAAAAGCAAAATTAAAAGAATTACACGCTAAAAAAAATCATGGTAAAAAAAGAGCTGAATAAAGCTCTTTTTTTTATTTTTTATAATTCCAAATAGAATAGATAAAATACGAAAAGAAAGAAATTGTATTGGACTATAATTATTATATTTCGTTAACTTTGAAATTAAATAGATTTTTTTATGAATGCTCCTTTAGCAGAAAGAATGCGTCCAAAAACTCTGGAAGATTATATTAATCAAAAACATTTAGTAGGGGATAATGGACCTATAAAAATGATGTTGCAGCATGATATGATAGCTTCTATGATTTTTTGGGGACCTCCAGGTACAGGAAAAACAACTTTAGCTCAATTGATATCAGAACTTACAGATCGTCCTTTTTATACATTAAGTGCGATAAATTCTGGTGTAAAAGAAGTAAGAGAAGTTATTGAAAAAGCTAAAAGTCAGAATTTATTTTCAGGGAACAAAAATCCTATTTTATTTATTGATGAAATACATCGGTTTAATAAATCACAACAAGATAGTTTATTGGGTGCAGTAGAAAAAGGTCTTGTTACTCTTATAGGAGCTACTACGGAAAATCCTAGTTTTGAAGTTGTTCCAGCTTTACTTTCAAGGGCTCAAGTCTATGTTCTAAAACATTTAGATAAAACAGATTTAATTGATTTGATAAATAGAGCAATAAAAAACGATGTTGTTTTATCTAAATTAGATATAGAATTATATGAAACAGATGCTTTGTTGAGGTATTCAGGAGGAGATGCGAGAAAATTGCTTAATGGTTTAGAGTTGGTTATTAATAGTTTTTCATTTTCTGAAAAAATTATTATTAATAATGAGATTGTTCATGAACGTATTCAACAAAATTTAGCTGCTTATGATAAATCAGGAGAGCAACACTATGATATTATATCTGCATTTATAAAATCTATTCGAGGTTCGGATCCTAATGGAGCTGTTTATTGGTTAGCTAGGATGATTGAAGGAGGTGAAGATTTGAAATTTATAGCCAGAAGATTATTAATTTCTGCTTCAGAAGATATTGGTAATGCAAATCCAACAGCAATGATATTAGCAAATAATACTTTTCAGGCTGTTTCTGTAGTTGGATATCCAGAATCTAGAATATTACTTAGTCAATGTGCTATTTATTTAGCTAATTCACCAAAGAGTAATGCGACTTATATAGCTATAGGTAAAGCACAACAAATAGTTAAACAGACAGGAGATTTACCAGTTCCTTTAAGTTTAAGAAATGCTCCAACTAAGTTGATGAAAGAGTTAGATTATGGTAAAGAATATAAATATTCTCATGATTTTCCTGGAAATTTTGTTGAACAAGAATTTTTACCTGATGATTTGGTAGGATCTGTTTTTTATGAACCAGGAGATAATAAAAGAGAATTTCAAGATAAACAGGCATTAAGTCAGAAGTGGAAAGGTAAATATGGGTATTAAAAAATCTCAATTATATTTTAATAATTGAGATTTAAAAGGTTTTGATAGTGTTGAATAAGATTGATTGTTTATATGATATTCAGTTGGTTAATTCTATTAGATCAAATCTTATGCCAATGGAATAAAACTTAAATAAAAATATAAAAATGAAACAAATACAAATAATCAACGGACCTAATTTAAATTTATTAGGTATCCGTGAACCAGAAATTTATGGAAGAGAAACCTTTGAAGATTTTTTTGTAAAATTACAACATCAATATCCTGATCTGTCATTGCATTATTATCAATCAAATCATGAAGGTGATATAATTGATAAACTTCATGAAATAGGTTTTAAGTATGATGGAATTATTCTTAATGCAGGTGCTTACTCTCATTATTCTTATGCAATTTCTGATGCTATAAAGTCAATTACAACAAAAGTAATTGAAGTACATATTTCAGATATTTATGCAAGAGAAGATTTTAGAAAAATTAGTATAACAGGAGAAAGCTGCTTGAAAATGATTACAGGTAAAGGGTTACCAGGTTATAATGAAGCTATTGAATCTTTTTTAAAATAAATCATTTATATTAGACAAAATAATTAATTAAATAGATAAAGATGAAAAAAATTGTATTGTTGCTTACAGTAATTACTCTAATTATTTCTTGTAATTCAAAACCAGATAAAAATAATACGGTTCTAAAGAATGAAACAATAAGTTATTGTGAGAAGGTAGCAATACAAGAAGGTATGTCTGAGTCTAAAAAAGAATTAGTTAAAAAATATTGTTCTTGTTCTTCTGAAAAGATGATAGGTGAGTTTACTTATGCTGAAATGATGCAAATGAAGAATCCTACTCCAGAATTAAAATCGAGATTAGAAAAACTAGTTGAACCGTGTTTGAAAGATTTGACTAATAATTTAGATGAAATTGATAAAAAGAAGAAATAATAAATATTAAAAAAAGAGANNTCTCTTTTTTTAATATTTATTGTTGAATTTATCTTTTAATTGTTCATTTAAACTATCTATGTAGTTTGTTATTTCTAACTTACCAACTCTACTAGTAGATGAACTCACAAAAATCTGAGGTAATTCTTCCCAAGTTTTTAATAACTCAGTTTTGTAATGATTTAATTTCTTTTGCATTTCAGTACTTGTTAATTTGTCAAGTTTTGTAAATACAATGGAAAATGGAATTTGTTTATTTCCTAACCATTCCATAAATTGTAAATCAATTCTCTGGGGTTCATGACGTGAATCAATTAATAAAAATACATTGACTAGATTTTCTCTGAATTCAATATAATCATATATCATTTTATTAAATCCTCCTCGAACTCCTTTTGGAGCTTTAGCAAATCCATATCCAGGTAAATCAGCTAAATACCAAATGTCATCCATTTCAAATGTATTAATTAATTGTGTCTTTCCTGGTGTAGCAGACGTTTTTGCTAACGTTTTTTTATCAGCAATCATATTAATTAATGATGATTTACCAACATTTGATCTTCCAATAAAAGCGTATTCAGGCTTATTTGGCGGAGGGCAGTCTTTATATTTTTGAGAACTTTTTACGAACTCAGCTTTTTTTATCATATTCTAAACTTTTTTGGTAGGTTCAAGTTGTTTTTGAATCAGCCATTTATGTAAAATGTCGTTAAATAAATCGGGATGTTCCATCATAGGAGCGTGTCCACATTTATCTACCCAAAAAAGTGAAGCATCAGGAAGTTCTTCTTCAAATTCTATCGCGACTTCTGGAGGTGTAACATTGTCTTGTTTTCCCCAAATTAAGCAAACAGGTATTTTTATATTTTTTAAATCATCTTTCATGTTTGACTTCATAGCATCTCTTGCGATGTATAAAGTTTTTATAGCTTTATTTCTATCATTAACTGTATTGAAAACATCGTCAACAATTTCTTTAGATGCTATATTTGGGTCATAAAAGACTTCTCGTGTCTTTCTTTCCACGTATTCGTAATTTCCTCTTTTAGGATATGTTTCTCCAAAAGATTTTTCATACAAGCCAGAACTTCCAGTTAAGCATAATGCTTTTACATATTCTGGATGTCTACAACTAACCATTAATCCTATGTGCCCTCCTAATGAGTTTCCTACTAAAATAGCTGGTTCTTTTACGATTTCTGCTATAAAGTTAGCGACATGTTTGGCTATATTTTTAATATTGGTATTAATTACAGATAAAGAATATAATGGTAATTCTGGTGCGAATACCTTATAACCTCTTTTGGCGTAATAATCTGTAAGAGCACTGAAATTACTAAGTTCCCCCATAAGTCCATGAAGTAAAACTATTGGTTGACCTTCTCCTTCTTCTATGTAAGAGAACTTATCTTTCTTTTTTAAGCTAAAAAACATTTACTCGATATTAAGTCGACAAATTTAATTAATAATTATTTTCTATTGGTACTTTATCTAAAAAACTTTAATAGAGTGTTAAAAGAATTTATTTTTAAGGGCTATATAAAATGTTTTTAATTGCTTTTGAACCTTAAAAGAACTTTGTTAAACTCTATGTTAAGGTATTATTGACTTAACTAATTGATACTGAAATTCAAATTGTTAATAAAAAAATAAATAAAAGTGGTAAAAAATGGTATTTAGTGGTAATATTTTTTTATTTTTGAAAAAAATCTGTTGTGAATTCACTAATTGGAACATATGAATGTAAAGTGGATACAAAGTCTAGATTGCCAATACCAGTAAGTTTGAAGAAGCAAATGGCTGATTATTTGGAAGATGGATTTGTATTAAAACGTTCTGTGTTTCAGAATTGTTTAGAACTTCATCCTATTAAAGAATGGGAAAAAGTAATGAATGATTTGAATAAATTGAATCGATTTGTGAAGAAGAACAATGATTTTATTCGAATTTTTACTGCAGGATTAAAACTTGTAGAGATAGATTCTAACGGAAGAATACAAATTTCTAAAGATTTAGTAAAATTTGCTGGTATTAATAAAGAAGTAGTTTTAAACTCTTCAGTTAATATGATAGAAATTTGGGATAAAGATAAATATGAAGAAGTTGTAAATATCGAAGATTTTGATTTTGCAACTTTAGCAGAAGATGTAATGGGAAAAATAGGAGAAGATGAGTGAATATCATAATCCAGTGTTATTAAAAGAAAGTGTAGATGCATTAATTATTAATCCTTCTGGAGTTTATGTGGATTGTACATTTGGTGGAGGAGGTCACTCTCGTGAAATAATAAATAGAATAGATGAAGAAGGAAAATTATTTTCTTTCGATCAAGATATAGATGCAGTTAATAATAAAATTGATGATAATCGATTTGAGTTAATTGAGCAAAACTTTAGATTCTTAAAAAATAATTTAAGAATAAGAGGGGTAAAACAAGTTGACGGTGTTTTAGGTGATCTAGGAGTTTCTTCTCATCAGTTTGATACTCCTGAACGCGGTTTTTCTACTCGTTTTGATGGAGAGTTGGATATGAGAATGAATCAAAATGCTAAACTTTCTGCTAAAACTATTATTAATGAGTATGAAGAAGAAGATTTAGCTCGTGTGTTTTATGATTTTGGAGAACTACAAGGTTCTTATAGATTAGCAAGAGAAGTTGTAAAGGCACGTGCAGATAAACAAATAGAGACAATAGAAGAGTTGAAACAAATATTTTCCTTTATTCCTAAAATGAAAGAAAATAAATTTTTTGCTCAAATGTTTCAGGCATTAAGAATTGAAGTGAATGATGAGATGGCAGCCTTGAAAGATATGTTATCACAATCTGCTGAAGTTATAAAGCCAGGAGGTAGGTTGGTTATCATATCTTATCATTCTTTAGAAGATCGCTTAACAAAGCGATTTATGAAGAATGGAATGTTTGAAGGAGAGCCAGAAAGAGATGTGTTTGGTAATTGGTCTGCACCATTTAAACCACTTCAATCGAAAGTAATTGTGCCTACACAAGAAGAAATTAATGTGAATCCAAGAGCACGAAGTGCTAAAATGAGAATAGCGGTGCGAAACGAAGATTAAAATTTGAATTAATCATGGCTAAAAAGAAAAAAATATTACCAGAAAAAAAGACTTTTACAGGCTTGTTAAGAGGAGAGTTTTTAATTAAAACAGGTTCAGAACAAAACTGGAAGTTTATGTTGTTTTTAGTAGGTTTGGCTTTTTTAAGTATTTCAAGTTCTCATTTAATAGATCGTAAAGTTGTTCGTATAGCAGAATTGCAAGATAAAGTAGAAGATTTAAAATCTCAATATACAGATAAACATCGTGATTTAATGCGATTACAATTAGAAACGCAAATATTACAACGTACAGCTGTTTATGGATTAAAAATACCAGATAAACAACCATATTATATAGTAGATAAAGTATATGATAGCATCAACGAAAAATAAAAATAATATTGTTATAAAAGGATGGGTATTTGCCGGATTGCTTGCAGTTTGGGCTGTCTTTATTATTGTTTGTATGTTTCGTATAAATATTATAGAAGGAGTTGATTTAGAAAGGTTTGCTGAGAAAAATAATTTTAGATTAGATACAGTTCCTGCTGAAAGAGGTAATTTATATGCTTCTAATGGAGCTTTGATGGCTACTACCGTAACAAAACATAATGTATATGTAGATCTTTCAGTTATTAAAGATGACTTATTTGATAAAGAAATTCATGGTTTAGCAGATTCTCTATCAAATATGTTTTCTAAACCATCTTCATATTTTTATAAAAAGTTCTCTACAGAGCGAAAAAAGAAAAATCGCTACATGATGTTGGTTAAGGATCTTGATTATGAAGGTTACCAGCGTTTAAAGAAATTTCCAATTTTTAATAAAGGTCAAAATAGAGGAGGTTTTATACATGAAACAGAATCTAAAAGAGAATTAATTGTAGAAGATATAGGTGTTCGTACAATTGGTTATGATGACAGAAGAGGTAAAGTAGGATTAGAAGGGGCTTATTCTGATTTGTTGAGTGGAATAGAAGGTCGTCGTTGGGAACAATTTATGGGTAGAGGTAAATGGAAACCAATGAAGAGTTGGGAACAAGAACCTCAGGCAGGTTCTTCAGTTTACACAACAATAGATGCAGATTTGCAGATGGTTGCTTATGATGCTTTATATAAACAACTTTCGGAATTTGAAGCTCAACATGGTTCTGTAGTTGTAATGGAAGTAAAAACTGGGAAAATACGTGCAATAGTAAATTTAGCTAGAAAAAAAGATGGTACTTATATAGATGATTATAATTATGCTGTAGGGGAGGCTGCTGAACCAGGGTCAACATTCAAAGCAGTGTCTTTATTAGCTACTATGGATGATGGATTTATAGATAAGAATACAACCGTAGAAACAGGTAATGGAAGTTACAAATTTTACGGTAGAACAATTAATGATACTCATGGTTATGGAACTTTAACTGTTGATGGGGTTATAAAAAAATCATCAAATATTGGTACTGCAAAAATTATCAATAAATATTATGGAGAGAATCCAAAGGCATTTTTCAAAAAGTTAGATGCTTGGCATATGACTTCTCCATTAGGAATTGATATCTTAGGAGAAGGTGCTCCAATAATGCATCGTCCAGGAGATAAAGTATGGAGTAATATAACTCTACCTGTTATGGGATATGGTTATGGATTAAGAGTTACACCAATTCAAATGGTTACATTTTATAATGCAATTGCTAATAATGGTAAAATGTTAAAGCCTTTGTTTATGGATAAAATAACTAAAAAAGGTGAGCCAGATAAAAACTTTGAACCTGTTGTTTTAGTCGAAAAATTAACATCTTTAGAGAATATAAAACAAATGCAAGAGATGTTGCGTGGTGCAGTAGAACAAGGTACTGGGCGAATTATAAGTAATAGTAATTATGATATTGCAGGGAAAACAGGTACTGCTCGTGTAGATTACTGGAAAAAAGATGGTAAAGGAATGCAATATAGAGCTTCTTTTGCTGGGTATTTTCCTGCAGAAAACCCTAAGTATTCTTGTATTGTTGTAGTTCATAAACCTAATACAGCAAAAGGCTTTTATGGTGGTAGTGTTACTGCTCCTGTATTCAAAAAAATAGCTGATTGGGTTTATTCTAAAACCCCAATTCCTTTACCTAATAATTTAGTTAAAAAAAATACATTAAAAGAATTTAAGAAAGAAGATATAATAAATGTGAATCAATCTAAAAATATAATACCAAATGTTACAGGTCATGTTGGATCAGAAGCTGTTCAGGTATTAGAGAATTTAGGATTAGATGTACAATATACTGGTGTAGGAAGGGTTATAAAACAATCTATTCCTATGGGAACAAAATTTAAGAAAGGTGAAACGATTTATTTAACGTTGGAAGGATGAGAGATTTAGTAGATTTATTATATAAGGTTCCCATCGTAAAAGTTATTAATAGTACAAAATTAACTGTTAATGAAATTCAATTTGATTCAAGAAAAGTACAAAATGATAATGTTTTTGTAGCAGTTAATGGTGCTACAATAGATGGACATCAGTTTATAAATAAGGCAATAACTTTAGGTGCTAAAGTTATTATTTGTGAGCAATTACCCCAAGAATTGAATAATGAAATAACTTATGTTAAAGTAGAAAATTCTACAATTGCATTAGGTATTTTGGCATCAAATTTCTATGGTAATCCTACGAAAGATTTAAAATTAGTTGGAGTTACAGGTACAAATGGAAAAACAACTACAACAACATTGTTGTATGAGTTATTTACAAAATTAGGTTATGCTTGTGCTTTAGTTTCTACAATAAAAATAATTATTGATGGAGAAGAAATTCCATCAACACATACAACTCCAGATATTTTAACACTTAATAAAATGTTTAGAGAGGCTGTAGATAGAGGTTGTGAGTATGCTTTTATGGAAGTTTCATCTCATGGTATACATCAAAATCGTATAGCTGGTTTACATTTCGAAGTTGCTGGATTTACAAATATTACACATGATCACTTAGACTATCACAAAACATTTTCAAATTATATTGCAGCAAAAAAGAAATTTTTTGATGATTTACCAAAAACATCAACTGCTATATCTAATGCGGATGATAAAAATGGAAGTGTAATGCTTCAAAATACAATCGCTTCTAAAAAAATGTATGCGTTAAAAACAGATGCAGATTTTAAAGCAAAAATTTTAGAACATCGATTTGATGGAATGCAATTACAATTTAATAATAAAGAATTTTGGACTTCTTTGATAGGAGAATTCAATGCATATAATTTATTATTAGTTTTTGGAATTGCTTCAATTTTAGGTCAAGATGAGTTAGAAGTTTTAACAGCTCTTAGTACTTTAGGAAATGTTGATGGACGTTTTCAAACTTTTCAAACTAATTCAGGTATAATTGTTATAGTTGATTATGCACATACACCAGATGCGTTAGAAAATGTATTAAAAACGATTGAAGGAATAAGAACTAAAAATGAAAAATTAATAACTGTTGTTGGCTGTGGTGGTGATAGAGATAGAACTAAACGACCAGAAATGGCTGATATAGCAAGCGAAAAATCGAATTTAGCAATTTTTACATCAGATAATCCTAGAACTGAAGATCCTGAAGAAATTTTAAAAGAGATGGAGGTTGGTGTTAAACCTCAATTTTATAATCGTACACTAAAAATTACTGATCGTAAAGAAGCTATAAAAACAGCTTTAAAAATGGCCGAACCAAAAGATATTATCTTAATTGCCGGGAAAGGGCATGAGACATATCAAGATATTAAAGGAGTTAAAAATCATTTTTCTGATGTAGAAACTGCAACAGAATTAAGTAAAATATTAAACAAATAATCTATGCTATACTATTTATTTGATTATTTAGAAAAATTACATATTCCAGGAGCTCGAATGTTCCAATATACATCATTTCGTTCTGGAATGGCAATTCTATTAGCTATGTTTATTAGTTTGTTTTTTGGTAGAAAAATAATCAATTTTCTACGAAATAAGCAAATGGGGGAGATTGTTCGTGATTTAGGATTAAAAGGACAAAAAGAAAAAGCAGGAACTCCAACAATGGGTGGTATAATTATAATTATAGCAACACTTATCCCAACATTACTTTTTGCTCGTTTAGATAATATTTATATAATTATTTTATTAATTTCTACAATTTGGCTAGGAGCTATAGGTTTTTTAGATGATTATATTAAAGTTTTTAAAAAAAATAAAGAAGGTCTTAAAGGTAAATTTAAAGTATTAGGTCAAATAGGACTAGGAATTGTAGTAGGTTCTATGTTATACTTTAGTCCTACAGTTACTGTAAAACATCAAGATGCAAAAGTTAAAAGTACTTCATTAACAAAAGAAGCAACAGAATATCGTCCTGCGAAGTTTGGATCAGAAGAAAAGACATTAGATACAACAATGCCATTTGTAAAAGGTAATGAATTTAACTATTCAGATATTTTATTTTGGATAGATGCACAAAATAGACCTACATGGGCTGTTGCTGTTGTTTTTATTTTTGCAGTAATTTTTATTACAACTGCTGTATCAAATGGAGCAAACTTAACAGATGGAATTGATGGTTTAGCAGCTGGTAGTTCTGCTGTAATTATGGCTGCAATTGCTGTTTTTGTTTTTGTTTCTGGTAATATAATGTTTGCAGATTATTTAAATATAATGTTTATTCCAAGATCAGAAGAGGTTCTAATTTTTTGTGGAGCTTTTCTTGGAGGATTAATAGGATTTATCTGGTATAATACATATCCTGCCCAAGTTTTTATGGGAGATACAGGTAGTTTGACAATAGGAGGTTTAATCGCTGTTTTAGCAATAATTGTAAGAAAAGAATTATTGTTACCAATTCTTTGTGGAATTTTCTTTGCAGAGAGTTTATCAGTAATGTTACAAGTTTCTTATTTTAAGTATACAAAGAAAAAATATGGAGAAGGAAGAAGGATTTTCTTAATGTCTCCATTACATCATCACTATCAAAAGCTTGGTTATCATGAAAGTAAAATTGTGGTAAGAGCAATTATCATCGGAATTATTTTAGCAGTAATAACAATTATTACTTTAAAAATTAGATAAAATGAAAAGAATAGTCATTTTAGGTGGAGGTGAAAGTGGTGTAGGAACAGCTATCCTAGCAAAGAAAAAAAACTTTGATGTTTTTCTTTCTGATATGGGATTAATAAAAGATAATTATAAAAAACTTTTAGAGGAAAACGGGATTGATTATGAAGAAGGTCAACATACAGAAGAACTAATTCTGAATGCTGATGAAGTAATGAAAAGTCCAGGTATTCCAAAAAAAGCAGCTCTAATTCAGAAATTAGAATCAAAAGGGATTTCAATTATTTCTGAGATTGAATTTGCTTCACGTTATACAGAAGCAAAGATTATTGCAATAACAGGATCTAATGGAAAAACAACAACAACAAGTTTATTATTTCATATCCTTAAGCAAGCTGGATTAAATGTTGGATTAGGTGGTAATATAGGAAAAAGTTTTGCTAAATCTGTAGCTGAAGATAATTATGATTTTTATGTATTAGAAATTAGTAGTTTTCAGTTAGATGATATCAAAAAAACTTTTAAACCATATATTGCTATTCTTTTAAACATTACACCAGATCATTTAGATCAATACGAATATCAATTTGATTTGTATGCTAAATCTAAATTCAGAATTACTGAAAACCAAGATGAAAATGATTATTTTATCTACAATCTAGATGATCCAAAAACAATGGATATGATTGATGATATCACTATTCATGCTCATCGAAAACCGTTCACAATGATGGATGCAAGTAATGAGGCATACGCTAATAATGAATTATTTCGTGTAAATGATTCGGATGGTGATTTTACAATGATTGTAAACGAATTAGGATTAATAGGAAAACATAATATTTCTAATTCATTAGCTGCTGCAGTTGCAGCAAAGGTTATTAATATTAGTAACAAAAGCTTAAAACAAAGTTTATCTGATTTCAAATCAGTTGAGCATCGTTTAGAGCCTGTTCTTACAATAAGAGGAATTGACTTTATAAATGATTCTAAAGCAACAAATGTAAATGCGACATATTTTGCTTTAGAAAGTATGGAAAAACCTGTTGTTTGGATTGTAGGAGGAAAAGATAAAGGAAATGATTACAATGAAATTCTTCCTTTTGTAAAAGAAAAAGTTAAAGCAATTGTCTGCTTAGGAGCTGATAATTCTAAATTAATTGATTTTTTTAATCCTTACGTAAGCACAATTATTGATACAAATACGATGATTGATTGTGTAAATAAATCATATGAGTTAGCAACAAAAGGAGATATAGTTTTATTATCACCAGCTTGTGCTAGTTTTGATTTGTTTAAAAGTTACGAAGACAGAGGGGATCAGTTTAAAGATGCTGTGAGAAAATTATAATTTATAATAATAAAATAAAATGTCGAATATAGTAGAAAAATATTTCAAAGGAGATAAACCACTTTGGGCTTTCATATTATTGTTAGCATTATTTTCATTTTTACCTGTTTATTCAGCAAGTTCGAACTTGGTGTATACAGTAGGTTCAGGTACTATTTTTGGACATTTAGGTAAACATGCAATAATTCTTATTGTAGGTTTATTTATTATATATGGATTACAAAGAGTTGATTATCGTTGGTTTGGACTTCTAGCATTAAGTGCTGTTATATTACTTTCAGGAGTTTTGATGATTACTTTAGTACAAGGTCAAACTATTGGAGGTGCTAATGCGGCTAGATGGTTAACAATTCCAGGAACAGGAATAGGGATACAGCCTTCTATGATAGCATCTCAAGCATTACTTATTTATATAGCTCGTTACTTAACAAAAAATAGAGATAAAGAATATACTTGGAAAAGCACAGCTATTCCTTTGTTTTTACCTATTATAGTGATTGTAGGATTAATTTTACCATCAAATGGTTCTACTGCAATTATGTTAGCATTAATGTGTGGTATTTTATTAATTATAGGAGGATTTCCTCTTAAATATTTATTTACAATAGCAGGAATTGGAACATTATTAGTTGGATGTTTCGTTTGGTTAGCATTAAATAAACCAGATATTGTTACTAATTCTCGTGTTCATACATGGATGTCTAGGATAGAAAAATTTAATGATGATTCTGGTTTAGAAAGTTATCAAGTGTTGCATGCTAAAGCAGCAATAGCAAGAGGATTAAATGAAATGTCTGGACCAGGTAAAAGTGTTTTTAAACAAACTTTACCTCAGTCATCATCAGATTTTATCTTTGCAATTATTGTAGAAGAATATGGTGCAATAGGAGCAATAATGTTGATAGGTATATTTTTACTTATTCTGATTAGAATTTGCATTATAGCTTCAAAAATTCATACAATTTTTGGCACATTATTGGTATTTGCAGTCGGTTTACCAATTATTATACAAGCAATGGTTAATATGGCTGTTGCAGTAAATTTAATACCAGTTACTGGGCAACCGTTACCTATGATTAGTTACGGAGGAACATCTATTTGGATGACATGTATATCATTCGGAATTATTTTGAGTGTAAGTACACAAATAAAATCGAAAGAAGAATTAGAACAAGATAGAAAATTATTAAGTGAAGAATACATCGAAGACATCGCCTAAAGTTTTAATTAGTGGCGGAGGAACAGGTGGACATATATATCCAGCCATTGCAATTGCAGACGAAATTAAAAGACGTTTGCCAGATGCACAAATTTTGTTTGTAGGAGCAGAAGGGAAAATGGAAATGGAAAAAGTTCCTAAAGTTGGTTATCCTATCAAAGGGTTACCAATTGCTGGATTTGATAGAAGTAATATGAAAGCAAATTTTAAATTTCCTTTCAAATTAATAAAAAGTCTAAATCTAGCTAAAGAAATTTATAAAGAATTTCAACCAGATTTAGCTGTTGGTACAGGTGGTTATGCTAGTGGACCAATGTTGTGGATTGCAGGAAATAATAATGTTCCAATTTTATTACAAGAACAAAATTCTTTTCCAGGAATTACAAATAAAATTTTGAAAAATAAAGCTGCTGCTATATGTACAGCCTATGAGGGAATATCACAGTTTTCTCAAGAAAAAGTACATTATACAGGAAATCCCATAAGAGGTGAAATTTTTCAAAATTTAGAATCAAAGTCTGAGGCTATTTCTGCTTTTGGATTAGATCCAAATAAACCAACAATTTTATCTGTTGGAGGATCACAAGGAGCAAGAGCTATAAATGATGCTTGGTTAGAAAATTTAGATGAGTTAGTTGCAAGTGGTGTTCAATTAATTTGGCAGACAGGGAAATTAGATTTTCAAAAAATTATAAATAGTGTAGGAAATAAATATCCGACAATTCATATAACTGAATTTATTTATAATATGAAAGATGCTTATGCTGCATCGGATATTATTGTTTCTCGTGCTGGTGCAATGGCTATTTCTGAATTATGTATTGTAGGTAAACCAACAATTTTAATTCCATTGCCAACAGCTGCAGAGGATCATCAAACAAAAAATGCTCAATCTTTAGTTTATAAAGAAGCCGCAATTTTAATAAAAAATAGCGAAGCAAAACAAGTTTTAATAAAAGATGTAATTGCCTTAGCGAACAATGAAGAATTAAAGAAAAAATTATCTCATAATATAAAGTTATTAGGAAAACCTAATGCTACTAAAGAGATTGTTGATATATTATTGAATTTATTATAATGAATATTTTAGATAAAACATATTATTATTTTATCGGTGCTGGAGGAATCGGAATGAGTGCTTTAGAAAGATTCTTTTTATCCCTAGGTAAGAATGTTGTTGGTTATGACAAGACACAAACAGAACTTACATCTCAATTAATTTTAGAAGGGATTAATATTCATTTTGAAGATAATATTGATCTTATTCCTGATGGAATAACAAAAGAAAATACGCTGGTAATTTATACTCCAGCAGTACCAAAAGATCATTTAGAGTTAAATTATTTTCTTACAAATGATTTCAAAGTAATGAAGCGTTCTGAAGTTTTAGGTGAAATTACTAGACATACATACAATATTGGAGTTGCTGGAACACATGGAAAAACAACAACATCTTCTATTTTGGGACATATATTAAAAGTAGCCAATGTAGAGTGTACTGCTTTTTTAGGTGGAATAGCAGAAAATTATGATTCTAATATCATTCTTAACGGTTCAAAATATACAGTCGCTGAAGCTGATGAATTTGACCGTTCTTTTTTAAAATTATCTCCAAAATTAGCTATTATTACATCTGATGATGCAGATCATTTAGATATTTATGGTGAAAGAGATGAGGTTAAAAAATCTTTTCAAGAATTCGGAGCAATTGTTGAAGAAAAATTATTTGTTAGAAAAGGTTTAGAATTTAATAATGCTTACACGTATGGAGTTGATGCAGACGCCGATTACAACGCATATAATGTAAGAATTATTGAAGGGCATTATGTTTTTGATGTAAAAACGCCAAATGGTTCGTTGAAAGATGTAGGTATTTTATTACCAGGATATCATAATATGGAAAATGCAGTTGGAGCATTAGCTGTGGCTGATTATATGGGAGTTCCTCATGAAAAAATAAGAGAAGCTTTATCTACTTTTATTGGAGTGAAAAGAAGATTTAATCGCTTTGAAATAAATGATAAAATTTATATTGATGATTATGCGCATCATCCAACAGAATTAGATGCTGCAATTCGTTCAGTTAGAGAATTATATCCAGGTAAAAAAGTTTTAGGAGTTTTTCAACCACATTTGTTTACAAGAACAAGAGATTTTGCAGATGACTTTGCAAAAAGTTTATCAAAATTAGATAGCTTAATACTTTTAGATATTTATCCAGCTAGAGAGCTTCCAATCGAGGGTATAACTTCAAATTTCTTGTTAGAAAAGGTAGATTTACAAGAAAAATTAGTATCTTCATTAGACAATAGTTTAAATGAGATAAAGAAACAAGATTTTGATGTCTTATTAACTGTTGGAGCGGGGAATATTGATACAATTGTTAAACCTATAAAAAAATGGTTAAGTGAAGCGTAAATTGAAAATCATAAAAGTGATTTTAGGAGTTATGTTACTAATTGGATTAATTAGTTTTACCATAATTCACAATGCTTCGCGTAAAGTGAGTAAACTAGATGTTGCGTTTGTTCAACCTGTAGATAATTATTTTATTAATGATGAAGCAATAAGAGAAATTATCAATAAAGGAGGAAAAGATATTTTAAGTCAAAAATTAAAAGACGTAAATGTTAAGGAAATAGAACAAAGAGTTTCAGAAAATCCTTTTGTAGACTCAGTTCAAGTAAATAAAAATATTAATGGTGTAATACGATTAGATATTGTTGCTAATAAAGCAGTAGCTAGAGTAAAAACTCCAAAAAATGAATTTTATTTAACTAATAATGGAGAAAAAATGCCTTTGTCAAAACTAAGTTCAGCAAATGTCATTTTGATCTCTGGAGATGTAAAACCAAATGAATATGAGGATTTAAGTAAGTTCGTAATAGCTCTTAAAGAGGATGATTTACTAAAAAATCATATTATAGCGATAGAAAAAAAAGGGCAACGCTCCTATGATTTACTTGTTAATTCAGGTAATTATTATATTGAGTTAGGTACTTTGAATAATTTTGATCAAAAATTACATAATCTAGATTTATTTTATAATCAATACATTGATTATATTGGAACAGAAGATTATGAAAAATTAAGCTTAAAATTTGTAAACCAAGTTGTAGCAACCAAACGTATAAAAAATGGAAAACAATAGCAAAATTGCAGTTGGCTTAGACATAGGGACTACAAAGATTGTAGCACTTGTCGGTAGAAAAAATGAGAATGGAAAAATAGAAATTTTAGGATATGGTCAAGCTAAAAGTTTGGGTGTACATAGAGGAGTAGTAAATAATATAACTCAGACTATAAATTCTATTAAAGAAGCAATAGATAAAGCAGAGAAAAATTCTGGAATAAAAATAACAGATGTGACTGTAGGTATTGCTGGACAACACATTCGTAGTTTACAACATAGCGATTACATTACAAGAACGAATTCTGAAGATGTAATTGATGACAACGATTTGAAATTGTTAACCAATCAAGTTTATAAATTGGTTATGTTACCTGGTGAAGAAATAATTCATGTTCTTCCTCAGGAATTTAAGGTAGATAACGAAGGAGAAATTAGAGAGCCTATCGGGATGTATGGTAGTCGTCTTGAAGCTAATTTTCATGTTGTAGTTGGTCAAGTATCCTCTATTAGAAATATTGCTCGTTGTGTAAAAGCAGCAGGATTACGTCTGGCAAGTATTACTTTAGAACCTATAGCATCTTCTAGTGCAGCTTTAAGTGAGGAAGAAAAAGAAGCTGGTGTTGCATTAATTGATATAGGTGGAGGTACAACTGATATTGCAATTTTTAAAGATAATATTATTCGTCATACTTCAGTAATTCCTTTCGGAGGAAATGTAATTACTGAAGATATAAAAGTTGGTTGTTCCATTATAGGAAAACAGGCAGAAGCGTTAAAAGAAAAATTTGGTTCAGCATGGCCAGGAGAAAATAAAGAAACTGAAATTGTTTCAATTCCAGGTTTAAAAGGGAGAGAAGCAAAAGAAATTTCTTTAAAAAGATTGTCTCAAATAATTCACGCTCGTGTTCAAGAAATATTAGAACAAGTTTACTTAGAATTAAAAAATTATGGTTGCGAAGATCAAAATAAAAAATTAATTGCTGGTATTGTTTTAACAGGAGGAGGATCAAAATTAAAACACATACGTCAACTAACTGAATACGTTACGGGGATGGATGTAAGGATAGGATATTCTAATGAACATATAGTAGGTGCTAAAGCAGAAGAAATTAGTGGGCCAGAATATGCAACATCGGTAGGATTATTGATGAAGGGATTAGAAGAGTTAGAATTGAGTTATAATTATCAACGAGAAATCTTTGAAAAACCTGTTATTAATAATTTAAATAATCAAGAAGAATTAGAAATAGGAATTCATAAAGAAAAGGCTAAAGAAGTTAAATTAGAAGAAATAGCTGAAGTAAAGATTGAAGAAAAAATTATAAGAAGACCTAAGAGAGAAGATATAGTAGATGATTTACTAGATCAAGAAATAGGTCAAAAAGTAGAAACGAAATCTAAGCCAGAAAAGAAAAGTTTTTTTTCTAAATGGACAGATAAGTTCATTCAAATGATAAACGAAACTGAATAAGAATAAGAATAAAATAAATTAAGAACCAATTTAAAAATAAGGATATGAGTGATACGTTAACAGGAGATATTGTATTCAACTTACCAAAAAGTAGATCTCAAGCAATCAAAGTGATTGGAGTTGGAGGAGGTGGTAGTAATGCTGTAAACTATATGTTCGAACAAGGAATTGCAGGTGTAGAATTTGTAATTTGTAATACGGACTCTCAAGCATTATCAAATAGTCCAGTTTCTACTAGAATACAATTAGGACAAGCTATTACAGAAGGATTAGGAGCAGGTGCAAATCCTGAAGTTGGTGAACAATCTGCAATTGAAAGTGCTGAAGATGTAAAAGCAGTTTTAGATGAAGGTACTAAAATGGTTTTTATTACTGCAGGAATGGGAGGTGGTACTGGTACAGGTGCAGCCCCAGTAATTGCAGGAATAGCAAAAGAAATGGATATTTTGACTGTAGGTATTGTAACAGCGCCATTCTTTTTTGAAGGAAGAATGAGGTTGGAACAAGCTGAAAAAGGTATCGAAAAATTGCGTAAAAATGTAGATTCACTAATCGTTATCAATAATGATAAATTACGTGAA
The DNA here is from genome assembly GCA_002484335.1 of Flavobacteriales bacterium UBA7612. Lineage (GTDB taxonomy): Bacteria > Bacteroidota > Bacteroidia > Flavobacteriales > Weeksellaceae > Empedobacter. Next base: position 81,468 of record DLJQ01000014.1, on the reverse strand, counting down.
TTATATGGTAATTTAGGTTTTAAAAATGGCTTTTCTAAAGCAGATGAGGTTTTAACTACTGCCGCAAAAGGTATTGCAGAAGTTATTACACAACATTATGCAATGAATATTGACTTACGAGATGCTCGTACAGTTCTTAAAAATTCAGGAACTGCAATTATGGGTTCTGCAAAAGGAAGTGGAGAAAATAAAGCAAAAGATGCTATTTCTTCAGCCTTAGATTCTCCATTATTAAACAATAATAAAATTACAGGTGCTAGAAATGTATTGTTATTAATTTTATCAGGTAATAATGAAATTACTATGGATGAAATTGGTATAATCAATGATTATATTCAACAAGAAGCTGGTAATAGTGCTAATATTATTATGGGTATAGGTGAAGATTTAGAATTAGGTGATTCTATTTCTGTAACTGTTGTTGCAACAGGTTTTCCCACAGAAGATCAGACTTATACAGGTAAAGAAGAGCAAAAAATTGTTCATACATTAGAAGAGGATCAACCTATAAATAAAACTTTATCAGTAGATCAACCATTTGTGAATCGTGTTAAACCAATGACATTAAACTTTGGTCGTCCAGCAACAAATAATAATTCAGAACAAGCTTCTCAGCAAATTCAAAAACCTGAAGAGCCAAAGAATAATTATCGTCAAGCCGATATTAATCAAAGTTTTCAACAACAATCATTTAATCAAACAATTCAAGAGAATGATTATAATTCACCAAAGCGTTATGTTTTAGATGATGTTGAAGAAGAACCGATTAGAGAAAATAATAATACTTATAATGATTTTGAACCACGATTAAAATCTGATTTTAATCGACCACAGCAAGAATTGAATAATCAAAGTCAGAATAATAATAGTTATAATTCTTATTCAAATAGTGTATCTTCTGAATCAACAAATAGTTATCCACAAAATAGCTATGAAAGTTTTCAGTCATCAAATGAAACTTTTAATCATCTAGATTCATCTAATGTTAATGATTCTAACTCTACTAATTTTGCTTATCAACAAGAACAAGCAACTCAAGTTACTTTAGATCCTTTTAGTAAACCAATAGAGCAATCTACAGATGAAGAATTAAATAATGTAATTGAAGAAAGAAGAAGTCGTTTAAAACAGTTTAATTTTAAATTTAATAATACGATGACTAATTCTCAAGTTGATGAATTTGAAGCTATTCCTGCATATAAGAGACAAGGACTTAATTTATCTGATCGTACAGATAATCAATCGTCAGATTTTTCAGTAGGAACAAATAGAAATAACGAAACACAAATTCGTCCAAATAATTTTTTACATGATAATGTAGATTAATTGTAAGTTATTCTTAATTTAAATATTCTTATTATATAAAAGGTTCATTGCTTTTGCAATGAGCCTTTTTTTGTTATAAATTTGTAGTATAAAAGTAAAACAAATGAATTTAGAATCTCAAATAATGGGGCAATTGAAAGAAGCTATGAAAGCTAAAAACACAATTGCTCTTGAAGCTCTTAGAGCTGTAAAGTCTGAATTATTATTAGCAAAAACATCTGGAGCTAATGGAGAATTATCAGAAGATCAAGAAATAGCTTTGTTACAAAAATTAGTAAAACAGCGTAAAGAGGCAGCTGAGCAATTTGAAACTAATAATCGTCCTGAATTAGCTGAAAAAGAATTAGCTCAAGCTGAGGTTATTCAACAGTTTTTACCTGTTCAATTATCTGAAGAAGAATTGACAGTTGCTTTAAAAGAAATAATCACTGAGGTTGGAGCTACATCTGCTAAAGACATGGGTAAAGTAATGGGAGCAGCTTCTTCAAAACTTGCTGGTAAAGCAGAAGGAAAATTAATATCAATAAAGGTAAAAGAGATTTTATCAAGCTTATAATTTCTCAATTTTATATTTCAAATATTAAGAAAAGGTAAAATATTTAATATTTTATCTTTTTTTTATTTAACGTTATATTTTTAAATATTTGATAATCAAGTTCTTAACATTGAATTGTTCTCAAAAGTTAAAATAATTAATAAACACCTTTTATTTTAACTTTTAATTAACATTTCTCTCTGAGCCACTTAAAATAGATGTTTCAAGATGTAAGATTTTGTAATTTACCATTAATTAGAATTGTTTTAGATAACAAGTGGTTGATAACCTTAAATTTGCAAAGTAATCAGAAATATCTAAAGGATGACGAAAAGCATTACAGCTTTTATAGCGATGTTAATGATTTTTCCAATAGCGAATGCTGATGGTAAAATTTTTAAAGAATCTGAGAAAGATAGAACAACTATCATAACAGCTTCAGAGAAAAGAACAGGAAGTGTAGTTGATAATGATACAATTAAAAATGATACATTATCAAATGAGAAAGAAGTAGATGATTTTATAGAGAATAGTGCTCATAAAATTTCTACAGGAGTTGTTTCTTGGTATGGAGGAAAATTCCATGGACGACAAACAGCAAGTGGGGAAAAGTATGATAAACATGAACTTACTGCTGCACATAAGTCTTTACCATTTGGGACTAAAGTAAAAGTTACAAATATTAGAAATGGGAAATCTGTTGTTGTAGAAATAAATGATAGAGGACCATATGTAAAGTCTAGAGTTTTAGATTTAAGTCAAGCTGCTTTCGATGAAATTGGTCATACTAATACAGGTGTGATGCAAGTTGAGTACGAAGTATTAAAAAGCGAAGATTAAAAATCTAGAAATGAAGAAAAAATTAAAAGGTTAAGAAGAACTCTTCTTAACCTTTTTTATTTATAATTAATTTTTGATAATTTTTTTAGTTACAGTACCATTAGTTGTTTTTATTTCAATAATATATACACCTTTAGGTAAGTTACTTAAATTAATTTTATTGTAATTTTGTTTAACATCTGTTTTTAAAACAGTTTGACCAGTTATATTAATAATATTTATTTGAGCATTATTAATATTAGATGGTAAATTAACAGATAAATCGTTTATTATAGGATTTGGATAAACTGTTAATTGGTTTAAAGTATTATCTATGTTAGATAATGTAGAGTCTGTAGATAATAAATATCCTCCAAAACCAACCGCATCTACCGTAATTTCCCAATATTTATAAGTGTCATTCCAAATAACATTACTTGCTTCTAGTTTTGTACTAATAGGAGTATTTTCATATGAAGAAGATAATCCAGTATTATCTTTACTCTTTCCAGCATAATAATAAATAATTAAATTATCTTTATTTGTGTCATCTGTTGGAGAAGTAGGTAATTTTACTATAGAATTTTTATTATAGATATCAAAATCATTTTGAGTGTAATATAATGTTACTTTACCTGTTGAAGTTGAATTATTATTACTTGCATTAATTTCAATTCTTCTTTGTACAAAGTTCTTAGCTTCAGAATCAATCCAAACTTTAGCAGTTGTATTACCAGAAATCGGTATAACTCCGTTTGCTTCTACTCTTGTAATAAGTTCACATCCATTAATAAAATGATTATATCCTAATTCTACAGATTGAGTGGCTTCTTTAGAAGTTGTTGCTAATTGTTTTATTGCGGGTAAATTCTCATAAACTAGTGCTCTTACTTTAGCATTGTATTGGTTATTTACAGTGAATGTTGTTCCATTATCTCTTGACAAATAAGTTTTTTGAGAGACATTTATGTTGTCTGAACCAAGGACTAAATTAGTATTTGTAGTTTTTAAAATAACAAAAAATTCCTGTCCAGATATAACGTTAATATCTTCGTCTATAAAACTTAAGTTATTCCAACCAGATTGTTCTAATGTCTTTATATTATTAATAACTTTAGTAGTTATTAAATCACCTGGTTTTCCTTCATTATTTACTTTTCTAATTTCTATAGTTAATGGAATAGTTGCAGTGGTATTAGTATTGTAATTACCTAGTAAAAAAGTAATATTTCCAAGTTTACCAGTTGCAGTAGCTGTTAATTTTACTCCAACGTTTGCCTTTTCATAGTTAACATTATTAGTACCATTATTCACTGGATTTCTTTCAGTAGGAAATCCCCATTTATAAGCAAGAACATCGTTTGCTAAAGTGTAGTTTACACTAATAGGACAAGAAGTATTATTGTTCAATTTATTTACTTCTGCACCTACAGCTTTGTAAATGTTTAATTTTCCATACCCAAATTCGTTTGTATAATTATTAGTTGTAAAATTATCTTTGTTTACATTCTCTATTAAACGTTGTTTTACGTCTTTTGCAGTTAATTGATTATTAGCTTGTAATAATAGAGCTGTTGCTCCCGCTACAGCAGGCGAAGACATGCTAGTTCCTGTCATTTGAGAATAATATTTTCCATCTATAATGTATGGATCTATATTATCTTTTGTTTTAGCAGAAATAACAAAAGTACCCCCAGCAGCAATATCAGGTTTACGAGCTTCATCTGCTCTTGGTCCTTTAGAACTAGAAGAATTTAGAGTTTCTGTTTGTATAACACTTGAACTATAAGTTCCATTATTAGCAGGAACACCACTATTTACAGCAAAAGCAACATTACCAACATAATTTGCAACTGTAATAGCTTCGTCTGCCGTACCAGGAGAACCTATAGTATAATTGTTATCTCCTTCAGGAAAATATATGTCTGCTAAATTATAATTTGTAGTATATAGCCATCCATCAAGAGTTATATTATTATTAGAAATATTCTCAATTTCTAAATCATATATACCTTTTGTATCAGTTAAATCTAATCTTTCTGTAGCTAATTGAATAAATCTTTTTCCTAAACTACTATCAACATAGTTATATATAGTTAATTCTTGATATTCATCTCCAGTTTGATTTTTTAAATAGTATGTACCACCACTACCTGCATTTTGAGTGAAAACATCTCCAGTTGGAGCAGTTAATTTTACATTAATAGCAGATGTATTTTTATCTCCTTTAGTAAATGCTAAAAAGCTGAACAATGAAGAAGTATAATCTAGGTTATTTTCTCCTATTTGTATTTTTATTGATTTTTTTTCATTTGGAGCTAAATTAATTCTTTGGTGTATATTTCCGCTACCTTCATTTCCAGCGGAAATTACAACAACACGTCCAGGACCAGATGTAGTAAAATCATTTACTTTAATTTCATGAGCAGATTTTCCATCATGAGGACTTGCTTGTCCACCAATACTCATATTTACAACAATTGGTTTACCTTGTTCGTCAGCAACTTTTTTAAAGTAATCCAATGCTTCAATCGTATTTGTTGTAGGAAAGCCATCATTTCCACCTTTTACGATAACTAACGTTGCTTCGGGAGCCATACCTTTATGTGGAGTTCCTTCTAAGCCAGAACCATTACCAGCAGCAGTTCCTGCTACATGTGTACCATGCCCATGAGTATCTTTCTCTCTTATATATCCTGTAGGAGTTCCATCTATTTCATCATTAATATGTGCTTGAGTATATTCTACTCCTCTATTAGCAGTTTTATATAGATTTGGAGAATTTTCTCCAGCAATAGGTGTTAGGGTTTGATCCCAAATACTTAAAATGCGAGATTGTTTTGTAATAGGATCAATAAAGTCAGGATGAGTGAAATCAATACCTGTATCAAAAATACCAACTAATATATCTTTTCCTGTGTAATTTGTTCCATTCAAAACACCATTTTGTAATAATGCTGCTCCAGATTCAATTACATTGGATTGATTATTTAAATAATCTATTTGTGGATATTTAACAGTTGATATATATTGATTATCTCTTAAACGATTAAAATCATTTTCAGATAATAATGCAGTAACGAAATCTTCAGAAACAGATTGTACTAAATATCCATCTTTTTTTAGTTGTTCAGGATCTTTAGTATAAATAATGGCTTGATAGTATTCTTTTACTGTACCATTTGGAGATATTAAAGAAGTGATAGGTAATACTTCATCGTTTGTTAAACTATTACTAGTTTTTTTTAGAACATTATTTTTTCTTTCTTTAAGAAGATTTTCAAATCTTGGATCAATTTTAAGTTGAGCAGAAAGATATGATCCTGATAGTAATAACAATGTCCCTAGGATTGGTAGAGAATTAGATTTAATTACTTTTAAATTAGTTAGTTTTTGTAGATTTCTAATCATGTGTTAATTTATTATGTGTGTTAATTTATTTTTTTAATGTAATAAATCTATATCAGGAAGTGATATGGATTTTACAGATTTTATTTTATATATTTTTTCTAAATCTTCTTTTTTTATAAGAGCTGTTACAAACTTACTAGTTGTGGATTGTACAGAAATACCATTAGTAACTAAATCAGAAGGAGAACTAGTATAAATAATAACATTATATACATCTTGATATCCGTTATCTGTTTTTATTGTAATAGGAGTTGACCTTTCTAAATCTTGAATCGTAACTTTGTGGCTAAACATTTTTTGTTCATTTATTTTTTGTTCGCTCTTTAAGCTTTTCTGATTGTTACAAGAAATAATAAATAGAAGAAATAAATATATATTGATTTTTTTTTCATAACATTAAGTTAAAATTAATTTAATTAATATTTAATAAAAAGTTAATTTTAAAAATACTGTTGAAATTTATTTTATCTGTAATAAAACTCTTTATTATTAGATAAAATCAAAATATATGTATAAAAATAATGATGAATATTTAAATTCTATTCTGTTCTGCTGTTTTGTTTCCTTGTTTTGTTTCTTTTAATTTCTGATTTCCGAAGTTATATTTCATATTTATAAGGAAATATTGTGTATCTCTATAATCTTTGAAATATTGATTTTGATTAGAATATTTTGTAGAAAGAGTATTACGATCAGTCTTGAAGATATCATTAAAGGTAACACCTATTTCAAATTTTTTATCATAGAACTTTTTATTAATTATTAAATAAGTATTTTGAGATGAGCTTATATCAAAAGAACCTTGTATACTTTTTGAATTATATTGATAACCAATAAATAAATTAAATGTTTTTTGTTTGTTAAAATCTATTTGGGTACTAATATTCGTATTGTAAAAGAAAACATCATTTTTATATAATTGATTTTCATTTGCTATATTTTTACCAAAATAATAGTTTTGGTTATACTCTCCCATCATGAAAAAATTAAATTTTAACCATGATTTCAAATTAAAATTCTTTGAAATATTTCCTCCAAAAGCCTTTCCATTTTTAATATTTGTAAAATTATAAATAACAATATTATTACTGTTATCCTGATAAGAAATCTCCATTGCAGGATCTTTTTCATACCTATAATATGTTTCAAAATTCCAATCACTAACTGTATAATTTAAGCTGAAATTATCTATAAAAGTCGATTTTAAATTGGCATCTCCTTGGAAGTAAGAAAAAAGATTATAATAAGATTTCGATGGATTCAAGAAATTATAATTAGGTCTACTAATTCGTTTTCCATAATTAAAACCCAATTGTTGTTTATCATTAATTGTATGATTGAGATAAAATGTTGGAAAAAGATTAGAATTTATTCGGTTATTTTTATTTTCAGGATTATCAGATATTGTATTTATCCATGTAGCTTCAGATCTTAAACCAGCCTTTACTTCCCATTTTTTCCATTTGTAATTTCCAGAAACATAAAATGCTAAGATTTGTTCTTTATAATCGAAAGTATTACTTTTTTCAGGTTGATAAATAAGATTTTGATTAACTCTTTCATAAAAATTCATATCATTATCATTGGTAACGTAGCTGTATTTTGTTCCAGCTTCTATACCATAATTATCATCACTCAAAGTATAATCAAATTGAGTAGAGTATAATTTTACATCTTGTCCACTATTTGTCTTAAATTCATTTTCATTATAAGGTTTATCTTTAAAATTTAGTTGAGTCAAAACACCTTGATTTTCTTTATAATGTCTAATGCTAAAATTATTTGTCCATGTAAGACTGTTTTTATTAAATTTTTTATCATAAATAAAATATGAATTAAAACTATTAGAATATTCTTTTCTATTATTTTCCGTAGTGTAGTTGGATTCGGGATTATTGTTTATAAGATTATAAATAGTTGTAGGAACAATATAATTACCAACAGATGCGGGATTATTATAACCATTAAAACCAAACTGAATATTTTGTAAACTATCAATAGAATATTGCGTAGCAAAATTATATATATGTTGCTCTTTTGCAATAGTTCTTCTTATCATATCACTTTCCCACTTAGTTTGTTCATTTTCATAAGTAACAACATCTAAGTTTTTTCGAATATATTTTCCATTCACAAAATAATAGCTTCCAGTTAATTGCCATTTATTTTTATTATAAGTATGTGATGTTCCAATCATTCCTTTCGAGTAAATGGATTGATGATAACGAGTATACAATTGACCTTTATAACCAGATAAAGTATTTTTTTTCATTTTTATATTTATAATTGCACTTCCCGATGCCTCATATTTAGCTGGAGGATTAGTAATTACTTCTATAGAAGATACTAAGTCACCATTTGTATTTTCCAACAATTGCTTTAGTTGGTCTTGTGTCATCAATGTTTTTTTATCGTTTATCATAACAATAATCTGACTATTTCCACGAATACTTAATTGATCATTTTTCATAAGAACAGTAGGTGTATTTTTCAAAATATCCCATGCACTAAGATTTTGTAGAGGAGTATTCTCTACAGTAAATTCTAGTCCATCAATTTTTCTTTTCAACATTGGTTTTAGTGCAGAAATAGAAACTGTCTCTAAATTTACAGTAGTATTTTTTTTCAAAATTATTTCTAATTGTTGTATACTATCATATTTATAATTTTTTTCAAAAGGAAGAAAACCAAGTTCTTTTACAGATAAAATAAAAGATTTGGCTTTATTTAAGTCAAATTCAAATTTCCCTTCTTCATCAGTATTTATAATTAAAGTTTCATTTTTAGAAGTTTCAATTTCTATAAAATTAGAAGAAATAGGTTGTAGTTTCTCATTTATTAATTTACCTAGAATAGTTTGTGTAAAAACAAAATGAGGGATGAATAAAAACAAATAGACTAACTTTCTCATGATATGTTATTTTCAACAAATCTCATTTTATTCTTTTTTGGAATTGTTTAATGAACGGTTAACGATGGGTTAATGAATATTTCATTGAGAAAAACATGTTATTTTTGAATATGAGAATTAAGAAAAAATATTATTCATTTTTATTTCCACTAGTCCTATTAGTTCTAATAATTTTACAGGTTTATTATATTTATAATTCCTACAGATTAATTGAAAAAGATTTAATTGCTTCATCAAAAGAAATTACAACCAAAATAATGGATGAAATGGATGAAGAAAATGATACAAGTAAAGAGCAATTATTACAATATTTTAAATATAATTTACATAAACAATTAATAAAACCGCAGTCTAATCAGGAAAATAAAACCAATTTTAGTTTCACAAGTTTAAAGCCTAAAATAGATTCTTTAGTAAATAGTTATACAAAAGAAAATAATTTCGAAATAGCAATTCGTTCCGAAATTTATTCTCTTTATGATGATATTAATAAAAAAGAACTTATTCTGAATAATTCTTTGATAGTATATGAATCAAAAAATAAAATAACTAATCCTATAAATGTTAATCAAAGTGTTTGGACTACGGATAATATTGTAGAAGAAAAAAATACTAACCTGAGTATAAATAATAAGCAACATTATAAATATAAAGTAGAATCAAGAGTAGACTTTGAATTATTGAATATCAAATTTTTATTATTTAAAAAAATTATTCCTCTTATCATTGTAAGTCTATTAATAGTATCAATCATTGTTTATTTATATTGGAAAAGTATACAAAACTTAGAAAAACAAGAAAACAAAATAAAACAATTGCATCTTACTATAGATTCTATTGCTCATGAATTAAATACTCCGATTACAACAATAAAATTTGCTATTCAAACTATACAAGAAACAGAAAAAAAGAAAATTATCAATCGTCAGTTATCTCGTTTAGAAAATACGATTGAATCTATTTTTGAAAAAAATATAGAAGAAGAACAATTAGTAAATAAGAAAATTATCGATGATTTATTTAAAGAAATAAAACAACAACATCCCGAAGTTTTAATAATTCTTAACTTAGATTTTCAACAAAATAATAGTTTAAATAGTTACGATTTCCGACTAATAGTTCAAAATTTGATAGAGAATTCAATAAAATACGGAGCAACTAAAATTCAGTTAAACTTTGAATTCAATAATATTATAAAACTTCTTTTTTCAGATAATGGAATAGGTATTCCCGAAAAGGATATTCCATTTGTTTTTTACAAATATTATAGAGTAAATCGCGAAATAAATATCAATGTAAACGGTTTAGGTATTGGTTTATATATCGTAAAAACTACGACGAATAAGTACAATGGTATTATCCGTCTAGATAATAATAAAGAAAATGGAGTTAATTTTTTAATAGAACTACCAAATGAAAAATAAACTAATTCTAATTGAAGACGATCAAGATTTAGGTTTGGTCTTACAACAATATCTAGAGTATTCTAATTATGAGGTAATTTGGTTTAATCATCCTCAAAAATTCTTAGATAATCTACATCAGCTACAGAACACAAAACTACTAATTGTTGATGTTATGATGCCAGAAATAGATGGATTTACTTTAATAAATCAACTAAAAGATAAATTAAGTATACCATATTTATTTTTAACAGCAAAAGCCCAAAGTTTCGACCGTGTTTTAGGATTAAAAATAGGAGCAGACGATTATATAACAAAACCTTGTGATCCTGAAGAACTATTATTAAGGATCAAAAATATTTTAAAAAGAAATTATACATTTCCACAAGTAGAAATAGCTATAGGAGATTATTTATTTAATCATTCACATTTTAGTTTAAAACACAAAGAAAAACTTTTCCAATTAACAGAAAAAGAAGCAGAGTTATTGAGTTATTTTATTCAACATAACAATCAACTAGTTTATAGGAAAGAGATCCTAAAAACAATATGGGGCGAAAATGATTATTTTCTTGGTCGTAGCCTAGATGTATTTATGACTCGTTTGCGAAAATATTTTAAAGAAGACGAACGTATAAAATTTGAATCTGTTCGTGGTATAGGATTTAAGATAGAGTTACCAATAAACTAAGAAGAATAAATAATGAATTTCTTGGTTATAAATATTTAGGTAAACCCTACGGAACAGGCTTTCACGTTCCCAATCTTTTTTTGATTGGCTATTTCATTTCGAAAGCCTCAATGATCAATTCGAAATGCAATGATTATGTCGAAATATATCCAATCAAAAAAAGGATTTCCACTTCAATCCTTTTTGCAAATACAGAGAAGAGATTATTTAGAATAATATATAGAAAACAAATTTTAACCTCTTTTTCTTATCTATTCAGTTTACTATAATATAATTTTTTAAAATATATTTTTAATCGTTAAATAATACATTTCAGCTATATATTTTCTCAGTTGAGTAACTTTTGCTTGTCGAAAAAAAAATACACGTATAATTTTATCCCATAAAAAATAAATAATATACTTATGAAAACAAACATAACTATCTTTTTCATTCTTGTACTTTTTTCAACTTATCTAAATGCTCAATTTACTAATATTGAAGATAAATTTTATCAGCCCAAAAAAGAAATGAAAAAGCTTGATTTTAAAAATACAGAGAATATTAGCTTAAAGGTTGATAATGATACAATAACTGGTGTTATACTAAAACCAAGTAATAATAAAAAAAATAAAACAATTGTATTTTTTCATGGAACAAGTGGAAATATATCTACTTACCAATATATTGTAAAACCATTGGTAGAAGATGGATTTCAAGTAGTAATGATTGATTTTAGAGGATATGGAAAATCTACAGGAAAGCCAAGTCATCTTAATGTAGCTTTTGATGGGCAAATATTTATCAATTATTTGTTAGGAAGAAAAGATATTAAGAATACTAAAATATATTTTTATGGAGCTTCTCTAGGATCGCAAATAGCAACGCATTTAGCAAAACAGAATCAGTCAAAAATAGCAGGTCTTATTATAGAGGGAGGAATGTCTTCGTTTACAGATATAGCAGTTCGTTTTGCTCCAGACAAAAAAGAACAAATAGAAATGTATATGCAATCTCCTTATTCTGCAAAAGAAGATGTGAAATATTTGAATAACATACCAAAGCTTTTTATTTATAGTAAGGGAGATTCTACTGTACCTTTTGAACATGGTCAAATTATTTTTGAGAATGCTACTGAACCAAAAAAGTTTATTGAATTTTCGGGTGAGCATATACAAGGAATGGTAATGCAACCAGAAATTATTTTGGCGGCAGTTAATAAACTTTAATCACGAATTTGCAATAGTGATTGACGCGGCATCCTTTTATAAACAATTCTTCTAAAAAAATAAATTTTATTGTTTATAAAAGATATAGCATAAAGCACGGTGCGAAGCAATTGCCCAAAAAGTAAACATAATTTATTATAAAGTTTAAAACAACTTCGAAATAAAAAAAATCGTCTTATAATTAAGACGATTTTTTTATTTATTTTATTTTATTTAAAAATCTTAAGGACTTCAGTAGTTCTTGCTCTAGAAGCTTCAGCTAATTCAGCATTTCCTAAATCTTCTCCATGAGATGGAATCATTTCTTTTATCAATGGATCCCAATTATTTTTCATTAGATTAGGGAAACATTGTTTAAGTAAATCTAACATGGCACTTACAGAAGTAGATGCACCAGGAGAAGCTCCTAATAAAGCAGACATAGAACCATCTTGCGATGTTACTATTTCTGTACCGAATTTTAGAGTTCCTTTTCCGTTTTCTTCTTCAATAACTTGTACACGTTGTCCAGCACTTTGTTCAAACCAATCTTCTAATTTAGCTTCTGGGTAGTATTCTTGTAAAGATTCTACCTTTTTCTCTTTAGATAATAGTACTTGACTGATTAAATATTTAGTTAAATCAATATTATGTAAACCACAATTAAGTAAAAAACCTACATTACCAAAGTTTACAGATTTAAATAAATCTGTATGAGATCCTTGTTTCAAAAATTTTGTTGAAAATGTAGCAAAAGGACCAAATAATAATGATTGTTTACCGTCAATAACACGAGTGTCTAAATGAGGAACAGACATTGGAGGCGCTCCAATTTTAGCTTTTCCATAAACTTTAGCATGGTGTTTTTTTATGACATCTTCGTTTTGGCAAATTAACCATTGTCCACCTACAGGGAAACCACCATATTTTTTAGATTCTGGAATACCAGTTTTTTGAAGTAATAAAATTGCTCCACCACCAGCACCAATAAATACAAAGTCTGCATTTACAGCTTTATTAGTTCCAGATTTTAAATCTTTAACTTTTATAGCCCATTTACCATTACTTAAACGAGTTAAATCTTTAACTTCGTGTTCAGTTTCTAGTGTGATTTCTTTTTTATTTTGTAACCCTTTAAATATTTGTCTTGTTAATTCTCCAAAATTAACATCAGTACCAAGGTTCATGTGCGTTGCTGCAACTTTTTCATTACCCTTTCTACCATCAACAATTAATGGAGCCCATTCTTTTATTTTAGAAATATCCTCAGAATATTCCATATCTTTAAATAAAGGATGTTGAGATAATTTCTCGTAACGTTTTTTCAAAAAGTTTACATCTTCATCTCCCCATACAAAAGACATATGTGGTGTTGGACGTAAAAATTTTTCTGGAGAAGAAACATAATTATTTTCGACTAAATAAGACCAAAATTCTTTAGATGTTTCAAACTTTTTAGCGATACCAACAGCTTTGTCAATATTAACAATACCATCCTTACCCATTGGAGTATAATTTAACTCACAAAAAGCAGAGTGTCCAGTTCCTGCATTATTGAAAGCATCAGAACTTTCAAATCCAATCTTATCTAATTTTTCGAAAACAGAAATTTTAATATTTGGATCAATTTTTTTAAGAAGTATACTTAGTGTTGCACTCATGATACCAGCACCAACCAATACGACCTCTTGAGGTTGCTTTTCCATTTTTCAAAAATATATTTTTGCTTACAAAGGTATCAATAAATAGTCTTTTTTACGAAATAATATTTAAAAAAAACAATGATATTTTACATTAAATATTTTTAACAACTACTTTTTAATGAATAAAAAGTAATTTATGCAATTATATTTTATTAGTGACCTATTTCATCAATGGTACTATTTGTTTTTAAACTTTCTTCAAAAGCTTTTTTATTAACAACTGTTGTCTTTGATATTTTATCATGCCAGTCATTTCCACCTAAAAAAGAAAAAGCATCAAAAGGTATTATTCTTGATATATTTCTTGAAAAATAGTCTTTTATTGTTGGATTTGTACCATCTATCATTACAACTTTGGTTCCAGTAATATATTTTCCAATTGATCTACCTTTTGTAATAGCTTCAATTCCAAAATAAATAAGAAAGTAAGCACTTGATGTCAAAATACGATCTAATAAAGGATGTATATTTTCAATTTCATTGAAAATTTTACTTTCAGGATTTATAAAATAAATAAAAAGAGATATTATAGAAAATATAATAATTATACTAATAACTATAAAAATAGAATCAATAATAAAATTTAAAAATCGAACTCCTTGATTAGCTTTGTTTTCTCCAACAGTATAATCTTGATGCATATAGAATTAATTGAATAGATATAATGTAACATTATTATATCTGAAATTAAATTTTATCTTTTATCCAACGGCGAAGATTAATATAGTTGGTATTTCTTCTTAATAATTCATCAGATTCAGCTTCAATTAAAAATTTATCTAAATCACGAAAAGCTTTTATTTTTTCTTGTGGATATAAATCATTTAATTCAATAAAGAATAAACTAATTTTTCTAGTTATACTATTATTATTCTTCATTTTTTTACAAAACTGATGTGTTTTATAAGAATAAGAATCAAGTTCAAGATCGTTTCCAGAATCATATAAATTCATCATAATTAGAACATAGGTATAAAAATGTAAATCTTCTTGAATATAGAAATCACTATTGACAATTTTTTGACAGTACTCGAAAGAATTTTCCCAATCTTTATTTAAAAAATGATAGGCAGCTATTTTTAGATATAATATTAATATATGATGGTTATCTATTTTTCGTTGATGTAATTTTATTTCTCTAAGTATATCCTTTATAAGAAAAGGGCTTATATTTTCTTTTGGATTGATGAAGAAATAATTTAATTTACTATTAAATTTTGTTATAAACCATAATGCTTCCACATTATCAGTAGAAGGAAAATAAGCAGATGATTTTTCTAATTGATCATACCAAAATTTAAATTCTTCCGAGTTTTTCTTTAAGTATAATATTTTTAATAAATAAGTATGACCTTTTAAAAACCAAACAGGATGTTGTTGAATTCTTTCTTTTTTCTCATAAAATAATTCAACCCATTTTTTTGAGTATTCAAAAGCATAATCAGAATCCTGTATTAGCATAGCAAGCCAAACATTAGCCTTGTAAAACCATAATTTCTCTTTGAATTTAAGATCGTTAAGATTAATATCTTTTGTTTGTTCAATAAATAATTTTTTTATTTTATTTATCTCTTCTTCATTTTTTGCATATCCATTTTCCAATAGAAGACTATATAATTTTAAAGATAAATTTGATAATCTATTGGTTTGTAAATTTTGTAAACTTAATTCTTCCGATTCTTCTATTAATTGATCAGCTCTACCAGAAATACTTCGAGTGATAAATTGAGATTCAATTATTTTTTCTAATTCTAATATATCATAAGCAATAGCTTTTTCTTCTAATTCATAAGCTTGAAATTTTGCTTTATCTAGAATTTTTAAACTTTGTTTATATAGTCCTTTTTGATATAAAATTGTGGCAAAATCAAATTGTTCCCTAATCTGCATTCGATTATTCTGTTGAGAAGGGCTCATTCGTAAACTAATTAGTATTTGTTTATAGAGGTGTGCTTTTAAATTTGATAACTGTTGTTTAGTAGTAATTTTCTTTTTTAAAATGACAGTTTCATCATATTCCTCCAATTTATCCAATGTATCAAATAATAATAAAAATTTAGCATCAGCATTAATCTGTAAACGGTTTACATAAACTTTAAATTGTCGTTTTTCTGAACGATTTAAAGATTTTATTAGGCTAAAAAGAGAATCTTTATTGTAATTAGACATTGTAATTTAAAAAGGTTTAAAATTCTTTAAATGAATAACTTATATTAAAATTAACTTGTTTATGAATTGTAATAAAAGTATATTATTTCAAAGACTAAAGTTAACAAAAAATTAATTTCACATTACAAATACAAACAAAAGAATTGGTATGAGTGCAGAAAAGATTCAAATTTTTGATACAACATTAAGAGATGGAGAACAAGTGCCAGGTTGTAAACTAAATAAGAAACAAAAACTGGAAATTGCTGCTAAATTAGATGATTTAGGAGTTGATGTTATTGAAGCTGGTTTTCCAATTTCGAGTCCAGGTGATTTTGATGCAGTAAATGCGATCTCAAAATTAGTGAAAAATGCAACTGTATGTGGATTAACTCGCGCAAACAAAAAAGATATAGAGGCTGCTGCTAGAGCATTGCAATATGCAGTAAAGCCAAGAATTCATACAGGGATTGGTACTTCTGATTCTCATATTATTCACAAATTTAACTCTAACAAAGAAGCAATAATAGAACGTGCTGTAGAAGCTGTTGCTTATGCCAAATCTTTTGTAGATGATGTAGAATTTTATGCTGAAGATGCAGGTAGAACAGATAATGCTTATTTAGCAAAAGTTTGTGAAGAAGTTATAAAAGCTGGTGCTACAGTACTTAATATTCCAGATACTACAGGATATTGTTTACCATATGAATATGGAAATAAGATAAAATATTTAAAAGATAACGTTCCTGGAATAGAAAATGTTATTATTTCTTGTCATAATCATAACGATTTAGGTTTAGCGACAGCAAATGCAGTAGCAGGAGCTATTAATGGTGCTAGACAAATAGAATGTACGATTAACGGTATCGGAGAACGTGCAGGGAATACAGCATTAGAAGAAATTGTAATGGTTTTTAAACAACATAAAGAACTTAATTTATATACAGATATTGATACAAGAATGTTAACAGAATTAAGTCAGTTTACATCAGAAACGATGGGAATGATTGTTCAGCCAAATAAAGCAATTGTAGGTTCTAATGCATTTGCACATAGTTCTGGTATTCATCAAGACGGTGTTATTAAGAATAGAGAAACTTACGAAATTATAGATCCTGCTGAGGTTGGTGTAAACGAATCATCTATTATATTAACAGCTCGTAGTGGACGTTCAGCTTTAGCTTATCGTTTAAAAAATATTGGTTTTGAGGTAACTAAAAATGAATTAGATGTTTTGTATGAACAATTTTTAGAAGTTGCTGATGCAAAAAAAGAAGTCGTCAAAGAAGATTTAGAAAGATTAATGTATCAATTTAATCAAACAGTAGAAACAAAATTTGCATGAAAACATTATTCGACAAAGTGTGGGATGCACATGTAGTGAGCCAAGTAGAAAATGGGCCACAAGTAATTTACATAGATAAACACCTTATTCATGAGGTGACAAGTCCACAAGCATTTGCTGAATTAGAAGCTAGAAATATACCAGTTTTTAGACCAAATCAAATTGTAGCAACAGCAGATCACAATGTGCCAACAATCGACCAAGATAAACCGATTACAGAACCATTGTCTAAACAACAATTAGAACAATTGGCAATTAATTGTAAAAAAAATAATATATCTTTTTATGGATTAG
Source organism: Flavobacteriales bacterium UBA7612 (assembly GCA_002484335.1). Lineage (GTDB taxonomy): Bacteria > Bacteroidota > Bacteroidia > Flavobacteriales > Weeksellaceae > Empedobacter. The sequence continues at coordinate 63,695 of DLJQ01000014.1, read as the reverse complement.
GACATCCATATCAAGGTATTATTCATATTATTTCTCCAGAATTAGGAATTACACAACCAGGAATGAGTTTGGTTTGTGGAGATAGTCATACGTCTACTCATGGAGCCTTCGGGGCAATAGCTTTTGGAATTGGAACTAGCCAAGTTGCTCAAGTTTTTGCAAGTCAATGTTTGTTGATGAACAAGCCGAAATCTATGCGTGTTACAGTAAATGGAAAATTAAATCCGAATGTTCAACCAAAAGATGTTATCTTATATATCATTTCAAAAATCGGAACAAATTCTGGAACTGGATATTTCTGTGAATATGCTGGTGATGTTTTCGAAAATATGTCGATGGAAGGAAGGATGACAGTTTGTAACATGTCTATAGAAATGGGAGCTCGTGGAGGAATGATAGCTCCAGATCAAACAACATTCGATTATCTAAAAGGGAGAGAATTCGCACCAAAAGGAGAAGAATGGGAACAAAAAGTTGCTTATTGGAAAACATTACCAACAGATGAAGGTGCTGTTTTTGATAAAGAAGTAGAGTTTGATGCTGCTGATATTCAACCAATGATTACCTTCGGAACAAATCCAGGAATGGGAATTGCAGTTAATGATGTAATTCCATCTAAAGATTCTTTAAGTGAAAATGAAAAAGATTCTTTCGAAAAATCATTAAAATATATGGGATTCAAAGATAATCAATCAATTATCAATTATCCGATAGATTATGTTTTTATAGGAAGTTGTACCAATGCAAGAATAGAAGATTTGCGTACAGTAGCCAATTATGTAAAAGGTAAGCAACGTAATGAAAACGTTGTTGCTTGGATTGTTCCAGGTTCAAAACAAGTCGAAAAACAAGCAATAGAAGAAGGTTTAGATAAAATTTTCGAAGAAGCAGGATTCAAATTAAGAGAACCTGGTTGTTCAGCTTGTTTAGCAATGAATGAAGATAAAGTTCCAGAAGGTAAATATTGCGTTTCTACGTCAAATAGAAATTTTGAAGGAAGACAAGGTCCAAATTCTAGAACATTATTAGCAAGTCCACTTTTGGCAGCTGCAGCAGCAGTTCATGGTAAAATTGTAGACATTAATCAAAATTAAAAAGAAATGGATTCTATCAATCATATAAAATCATCAGCTGTTCCTATCAAAATAGAAAACATAGATACAGACCAAATTATCCCAGCTCGTTTCCTAAAAGCAATTAGTAGAGAAGGATTTGGAGATAATCTATTCAGAGATTGGCGATATAACCAAGATAATCAGCAGATAGAGAGTTTTCCATTAAATGATTCAAAATTTAAAGGAAAAATCTTAGTTGCAGGTAAAAATTTTGGTTGTGGTAGTAGCCGAGAGCATGCAGCTTGGGCAATTAAGGACTATGGTTTCGATGTTGTTATTAGTAGCTACTTTGCAGATATTTTCAAAGGAAATGCACTAAATAATGGTATTTTACCAATTGTTGTAGAAGATGAGGTATTAAATACTATTTTTCAAAACATAGACGAAAACCCAGAAATAGAACTTGAAGTAGATTTAGAAAATCAAACATTAAAAATCAAAGATATTCAATTAACCTTTGATGTAGATTCTTATAAAAAGATTTGTTTATTAAACGGATATGATGATATCGATTTTTTAATTAGTCAAAAAGATAAAATAGAACAATACGAACAAAAACAACATAAATCTTTACAAAATGAAAACGCATAAAATAGCTGTGCTTTCTGGTGATGGAATTGGACCAGAAATCATTTTAGAATCTGTGAAAATTCTAAAAGTAGTAGAACAAGTTTTTAACTATAGTTTTGTATTCGAAGAAGGATTGATAGGTGCAATTGCAATTGACGAAACAGGAAATCCTTTACCAGAAAGTACATTACAGCTATGTAAAGATGCCGACGCTGTTTTATTTGGTTCTATTGGAGATCCAAAATATGATAATGATCCCAATGCGAAAGTTCGACCAGAACAAGGATTACTAAAATTAAGAAAAGAGCTTGGTTTATTTGCTAATATCAGACCAATCAAAGCATATGAGTCATTATTAGGGAAAAGTCCTCTAAAGAAATCGCATATCGAAGGAACAGATATGGTTATTTTTCGTGAATTAATCAACGGAATTTATTTCGGAGAAAAATTCACAGCAGACGATTATTCTTATGCATACGATACATGCACTTACAAAAAAGAAGACATCGAACAAATTACACATTTAGCATTTCAAGAAGCATTAAAACGTCGTAAAAAAGTAACATTAGTAGATAAAGCAAACGTATTAGATACTTCACGTTTATGGAGAAAAGTTGCAATGGAAATTAGCAAACAATATCCAGATGTAGAATTAGATTTCCTTTTTGTAGATAATGCTGCAATGCAATTAATCATCAATCCAAAACAATTTGATGTTATCCTTACAGAAAACATGTTTGGAGATATTATATCAGACGAAGGAAGTGTAATCGGAGGAAGTATCGGTCTGTTACCATCTTCATCCGTAGGAACAGAAAATGCATTATTCGAACCTATTCATGGTTCTTATCCACAAGCCAAAGGAAAAGGAATTGCAAACCCAATGGCATCTATTCTCAGTGCAGCAATGATGCTTCGCTATTTAGGATTAGAAGAAGGAGCAAAGGCTATAGAAGATGCAGTAGAAAATGCAATTAATAACCTTATTGTAACATCAGATTTAGACGAAACAAGTGATTATTCAACATCAGTTGTAGCAAACTATGTCATAAAAATATTATTGAGCGAGCATGACCAACAATCATATATTAATTTAGAAAATATTTTGATAGGTAAATCGACCATTATATAGTTTATATTTTTTATCTCAAAAAGCCATTCGGAAATCTGACTCTGAATGGCTTTTTTTATTTTTAGGCCAATCCCTACGAGACGCCCTTTCCGCTCTCAATCTTTTTACTTCGCTTTCCGCTGCAGATTAATTTTTAGATATAATTTCTTAATATGGATAACTAAATAAAAGAGCTTGTAGTAATCTGTAAAAAAAATGTTTTCACAGACCTGATTTAGCCAATAATAACAATCTTGTAAAGTTGTTTTTGTTGGGTACTTTGAGATAACAACTCGAGCGAGAAGCAACAGTAATGTTGTGTTTTATCTTTAGAAAAATATTTTAATTGAACATATACCCCTTTTTAAAAAGTTGTTTAACAGATAAATATCAATTTTTTTTTGAAAAAAAATAAAAATAATAGGGTTTTTGTATAACATTTTCATGAAATTAGCGACATATTCAGTACTCTAATAAAATACAATACAAAATGCGTAAAATTTTTTATCCAATTTTCGCAGCTTCAATCTTATTTGGAGGTGTACAATTGGCATCAGCACAAGACAACCTAGTTAACTCACTTAATAAAAATGTTAGTAATAACAGTAAAGAAGCTTTCAAATTTACAGAAGTTATTAATCTAACAAATACACCTATAAAAAACCAAGGTTCATCTGGTACTTGTTGGTCATATTCAGGGAATTCTTTCTTTGAGTCGGAAATGGCAAGAATGGGTAAACAACCAGTAGCTTTGTCTCCAATTTTTAATGCAAGAAATACTTACGTAGAAAAAGGGAAACAATATGTACGTATGCATGGTGCAACAACTTTAGGAGATGGAGGATCATTTTTTGACGTTATCAACACAATCAAAAATTACGGAGCTGTTCCTACAGAAGTTTACACAGGGTTAAACTACGGAACAAAAAATAATAAATTTGGTGAAATGGCAGCAATCCAAGAAGGAGTTTTAAAAGCTGTAGTTTCTAATCCAAACGGAACATTAACTCCAAACTGGGAAAAAGCTTATACTGCTGTATTAGATAGCTATTTAGGTGCTTACCCAAGCGAGTTTACTTACAACGGTAAAAAATATACTCCACGTACTTTTGCAGATCAAGTTACAGGAATTAAACCTCAAGATTATGTAGCTATAACATCTTTCAAAGATCATGCTTACTACAAACCATTTGTTTTAGCTGTTCCTGATAACTGGGCTTACGAATCTTTTTACAATGTTCCAATGACAGAGCTTACAGATAATATTGACTATGCATTGAAAAATGGATTTACTGTAGCTTGGGCAACAGATGTATCTGAAAAAGGATTTAGCTGGAAAAATGGTGTTGCTTATGTACCAGAAGTTGATTTTGCTGACATGACGCCAGAACAAAAAGCTGATATGTTCAATGGTCCAAAACCAGAAAAAGTGATTACAGAAGATATGCGTCAAGCAGCTTTTGATGATTACCAAACAACAGATGATCATGGAATGCACATTGTTGGTTTAGCAAAAGATCAAAACGGTAAAGAATATTATATCGTTAAGAATTCTTGGGGATTAACAAATGATTACGAAGGATATCTTTATGTAACAAAAGCTTTTGTACAATACAAAACAACTAACATTTTATTACATAAAAATGGTGTTCAAAAACAAACGCTTAAAAAATTAGGATTATAATTTATTAATCTTTCTATTTAATAGTAAAAATGCATCTCTTATGAGATGCATTTTTTATTTATTTTACAATGAATTTTATTTGTTTAGTATTTTCTACTGCATCTTCCCAACTTCTTTTATAATCGAAACGGATTGTGCATTCACCATTCTTATTGGCTTTTATTTTATATGTTTTTTTAGATGGAGCTCCCATTGCTCCAGTTTTATTATCAGAAGTTATAGCTTCATTTACAATTGCAACATTACAGTCATTAGGAACTGTTGTAGTCCAATCATAACCAGTTGTTGGATTTGTTGTTATAGTAAAATCAACTTCCTCTCCATTGTTTAGATGAATTGTTTTTTCTGTTTTTACATCATCTAAATTAATTGTGTTACTATTTTTTTGATTTGTAGCACAAGAGCTAATCATTGCACCTATTCCTAAGGTTAAAAGTACTTTTTTCATTTTCTTATTTTTATATTTTATCAACAAAATTAATTCAGAGTAGTATCAATTTATACCTTCCATTTAATTTTGTAATCTATTTTTTTAAAACAATAATTATGCCTCAAAAAGCTGCTCAAAAACAAACGCAATAATTTTTTCATTTTTCTATTTTTCTTTGGGCAAATCCTTCGGAACAGGCTTTCTCGTTACAATCTTTGCTGATTGGTCATTGAGCTGAAGTTGAAATGCATTCAATCAGCAAAGGATTTCCACTTCAATCCTTTTTGCGAATAATATAATGAATAACGACTAATTATAAATTAGGTTAACTTACGTTTTCAAAACCACTAATCATCAAAGCTTAACATCATCAATCATTTAAAAAGTATTCAACTTCTGATAAAATAAAAAAATATAAGCGTAATTTTGTAGTCTATTTTTTTAGACAATAATTATGCCTCAAAATGTAACTATACGCATTTCTCCTGCAGAAGCAGCAAACGAAAAAGTTTTAAAACAACGTTTAGCAAGCGCAGCAAAAACAAAATCAGAAAACATAAACGCTTATCAAATTGTTCGTCGTTCCTTAGACGCAAGAAGCCGAAATATTGTAACACAATTACAAGTAAATGTTTTTGTAAACGAAGAATTTTATGATGCTTTCGAGTTTAATCCTAATCTGCAAAATGTAGAAAATAAACACGAAGTATATATAGCTGGTGCTGGTCCTGCTGGACTTTTTGCAGCCTTAGAATTAATAGAACAAGGATTAAAACCAATCATTATAGAACGTGGTAAAAATGTACGTGACAGAAGACGAGATTTAGCCGCGATGAATAAAGATGGTATTGTGAATCCTGAATCTAATTATTGTTTTGGAGAAGGTGGAGCAGGTACATATTCTGATGGAAAATTATATACTCGTTCTACCAAACGAGGAAATATATTAAAGTCTTTACAATGGTTTGTTCATTTTGGTGCAACAGAACGTATCTTACAAGAAGCACATCCACATATCGGTACAAACAAACTTCCTGGAATTATCGCAAAAATGCGAGAAACAATCATAGAATGTGGAGGAGAAGTTTGGTTTGATACAAAATTGACGGATATAATTATTGAGGACAATAAAATAAAACAAATCGAGATTAATCACGATAAAAAAATAAATACGAATGCACTTATTCTTGCAACTGGACATTCGGCTCGTGATATTTTTAGATTATTGGATGATAAAAAAATATTCATTGAAGCAAAACCATTTGCATTGGGAGTTCGTGTAGAACATCATCAAAGTTTGATTGACGCTGCACAATATCATTGTCCTATTGGTACAGAAAGAAATGAATTGTTACCTCCAGCATCTTATTCATTGGTTTCACAAGAAGCTGGTCGTGGTGTTTTCTCATTCTGTATGTGTCCAGGAGGAATTATTGCTCCAGCATCTACAGACGAAGGAGAATTGGTTGTAAATGGTTGGTCACCTTCTAGAAGAGATGGTTTCTTTGCTAACTCTGGAATGGTTGTAACGGTAGATGAAAAAGATTTTGCTAAATATGGTTTTACTGGACCATTGGCTGGAATGAAGTTTCAACAAATGGTAGAACAAAAAGCATGGCAAGTTGGCGGAGGAAAATTAAAAGCGCCTGCACAACGTATGACAGATTTTGTTTCGGGTAAGTTGTCTAATTCATTGAACGATTGTTCGTATCTGCCAGGATTAAATTCTGGATTATTGAGTGATATTTTACCAAAAGAAGTTCACCAATCTCTGAAACAAGGTTTTCAAACTTTTGGAAAAAAGATGAATGGTTACTTTACAGAAAATGCCAATGTTGTTGCGACAGAATCTAGAACTTCATCGCCTGTTCGTATTCCAAGAAATGATGAAACTTTACAACATGTACAAGTTGCTGGTTTATTTCCTTGTGCCGAAGGTGCAGGTTATGCTGGTGGAATTATTTCTGCTGCAATGGATGGTGCAAAAGTTGCTATTGCTTTGAAACAGTTTGTTAAAAAGTAATATAGTGTTTTGGTAAATTATTGAAAAAGTAGTTTATATTTGCGGGAATAAATAAGTTGTGTGCAAGCTTTTTTCAATAAAAACGGTTTAGTAAATTATGAGAGAAATTTTGAAAAATTATGGAGCTTTAATTGGTCCATTTTTAGCATTTACTTTAGGAATTTTAGCAATTTATATTAAGTGGAATGTCGATAAACAAATTGATAAATCAAAAAGCAAAGCAAAACTAAAAAAACTTATTAAAATAATTAAAGAAACTAAACCTCCAAAAACATATTTTGAAAATAAAAGTGAAAATTTTATTCATGCAGATGAAGCGAGGAATTTAACTAATCTATCAATTTATAAATTAAAATTTAATATGATTATAGCATTTGTAAACACAATTGAAAATGAAGTGCTTGCAAACTGTGATAATGGACAAATAAAACAGTTTTATGAGCTAAAATTTATTTCAGAGTATTCCCTTGAAGAAATTAATAATTCAAGACATTCATTTAAAAGGGGAAAATTTGAAAAACATGATTTTTACAAAATAATGGACAATTATGAAAGATTGATAAATGCTTGTGAGAACCCTGGATCAGATTTTATTTATAGAGAATAAAAAAAGCCTGTAGGTAACATTTTAAATGCGGGGTTAAATTCTAAATTGATAATATTTAGGTATTTACACAAAAACTATATTTTATTTGTTTAAAAAGAGTAAATTAGCAAATAAAAAATGGTTTTGCTAACTGTAGCACTTAATTGAACTTTTTATTCAATCCTTCTCAAAGCTTGAAATCATTAGTGACATGTTTTTGACACCATGTTAGAATCTAAATAAATGAATTTGTACTTTATTATCCCTATCATCATTCTATTATTTATAGTTGTTTTTTTAATTTATAATGAAATTGAAAATAGAAAATTACTTAAAACAGTTACAAGTTTAGACAGAGGAACTTCTTCCGAACGAAAAATGGTTTTAAGAATCTTGAAATCAGGAATCAAATCAACTGCAATTTTCCACGATTTATATTTGAATAATGGAAATGAACAATATTCTCAAATAGATATAGTCGTTGCTACAAAAGTTGGAATTATAGTTTTCGAAGTGAAAGAATATAGCGGTTGGATTTTTGGAAGTGAGAATCAGGTAAATTGGACACAATTATTAGCATATGGAAAACAGAAATATAAGTTTTATAACCCTATTTTACAGAATAAAAAACATATAGAAGATTTAAGAAGGGTATATAATTTTGATGATATTCCAATTTATTCATTGATTGTCTTTTTCGGTAATTGTACATTAAAAAATCCTATTAATTTACCCCATGGAACATATTTAACTAAATCCAATAGCGTTATGGAATGGTTTAACAATATACTAGAAAAACAAAAACTTGTACGATATGGAAACCAATGGGATATTGCTAATTTTCTTAAACAAGCAGTTGAAAATGGTGAGAGTTCTATAATACGAGAAAAACACCTAAATAATATTCAAAGATTAAAATTTATAAATAAAAGTAATTAACCCAGCTACTATCATCTCTAATTGTTGCACAACTCATAATTTTATATACAAAAACTTACTATTATAAAATAAACCTCTTTAAAAACTATTTTAAGGAGGTTTATTTTTTAATCTAATTCATGATACGATCATTTCATAGTATCATGAATATGTTACGAGATAAAAAAAAATTCAACTTATCGAAAAAATAATTTTTATAAACTTATCCTATATCCCATTTTACCAATAAAGTGATAGTATATATTAACTCTTTTATATCTTTGTAATTCATTTATTATTTAAAATTAATAGTACATCATACTCATATGTAAGAATATAATTGATTATAATTCTTAACTTTAAGCTGTTTATAAAAAGTAACATATGAGGAAATCTATTTTTTTATGCGGAATTTTATTTAATTCCGTACTAACTTATGCACAACTACAAACAGTGAAAAAAACTGATAATAAAGGATATACTTACGAAATAGTAGAAAATGATCCTTCGAACACACGAATATATACGTTGAAAAATGGGTTGAAAATTTATTTAGCTCAATTAAAAGACGAACCAAGAATTCAAACTCATATCGCTGTAAAAACAGGTTCTAATAACGATCCAGAAGATAATACTGGTTTGGCACATTACTTAGAACACATGGTTTTTAAGGGAACTTCTAAAATAGGAACACAAGATTGGAACAAAGAGAAACCTTTAATTCAAGAAATATCTAATTTATATGAGCAACATAAAGCAGAAACTGATCCTGCTAAAAAAGTTGCTATTTATAAAAAGATAGATGAGGTTTCTCAAGAAGCATCAAAATATGCAGTAGCAAATGAATACGATAAATTAATCTCGTCGTTGGGTGCTTCAGGAACAAATGCTCATACATCTGTAGAAGAAACAATCTACCACAATAATATTCCGAACAACGAATTAGAAAAATGGTTGAAAGTAGAATCTGAACGATTTAATGAATTAGTATTAAGATTATTTCATACAGAATTAGAAGCCGTTTACGAGGAGTTTAATAGAGCGCAAGATAACGATGCACGTTTAGTTTATTATAAATTGATGCAGAATCTTTATCCTCAATCTCATTACGGAACACAAACAACAATAGGAACATCAGAGCATTTAAAGAATCCTTCGATGGTTGCTATTCATAATTATTTTGATAAATATTATGTGCCAAATAATATGGCAGTAATGTTAATTGGTGATTTTGATTTTGATACAGCTGTTCCATTAATTGATAAATACTTTGGTAGCTACAAAACAAAACCTCAACCACAACAATATGTTGCGAAAGAAGAACCAATAAAAAGTATCGTTGTAAAAGAAGTTGCAAGTCCATCTTCGGAACGTGTACAGTTTGCTTATCGTTTTGATGGAGCAAATAGTTCTGATGCAAAATATGTAACATTAATAGACTATATTTTAAGTAATTCTACAGCTGGTTTAATTGATTTGAATATCAATCAGCAACAAAAAGCTTTAAGAGCGAGTAGTGGAGCTTCATTTTTCCGTGATTACGGAATGCATTCTTTCTCTGGAGTTCCAAAACAGGGTCAAAGCTTGGAAGAAGTAAGAGATTTAATTTTAGCACAAATAGACAATATCAAACAAGGGAATTTTGATGATTGGATGATTGAAGCTGTTGTAAACGATTTAAAAAAATCTCGTTTACAAAGTTGGGATAACCCAAGAGCGTTAGCAGCTAATTTATACAAATCATATATTAATGATGTTCCTTGGGCTGAGGTTGTAGATCAATATGATGAAATAGGTCGAATTACAAAACAAGAATTAATTGATTTTGCTAAAAAACATTACAATGATAATTATGTAATTGTTTATAAAAGACAAGGAGAAAATAAAGATTTAGTTCGTGTTTCTAATCCTGGAATTACACCAATTCAATTAAACCGTGATGCTGAATCTCAGTTTTATAAAGATTTCATGAAATTGGAAGTGAAAGAAATTGCTCCTGTTTTTGTTGATTTCAAAAAAGAACTGAAAGAAAGTAAAGTTAAAAATGTAAAATTTACTTCGATCGATAACAAAACAAATGATCTTAGTTCTGTTTATTATATTTCTGATATAGGATCTGATAATGACAGTAAATTAGGATTAGCAATTAACTATTTAGATTATTTAGGTACTTCTAAATATTCTCCAGAAAATCTTAAAAAAGAATTTTATAAAATAGGAGTAGAGTTTGGTGTTAATACAGGAGCAGATAGAACATATGTTTATTTAACTGGTTTACAAAAAAACTTGGATGCAGGGATAAAATTATTTGAGCATTTAATTAATGATGCAGTTGCAGATAAAGCTTCTTACCAAGAGTATGTGAATACAATTTTAAAATCGAGAGAAAATTCTAAAAAGAATAAGAATGCAATTTCGTACGCATTAAATATGTATGCACAATATGGAGAGAATAATCGATTTAGAGATATTTTATCAGAAACGGAGTTAAAGAATATTAATCCAACTGAATTAACTCAAATAATTAAAAACTTTTTTAATTATAAACATCAAATATTCTATTACGGGAATGATGTTACTGCAACTAAAAAAGCAATAGAAAAGAACCATAATTTAGGTAAAAATTTAACGTATACTTCTAAAAAAGATTTTCCACAACCAATAACAGATGGTAAAGTATATTTTGCACCTTACGAAATGGTACAAGCAGAAATAAACTTCATTGCACGCGATACCAAATACGATACAAGTTTATTAACACCATCAGGAATTTTTAATGAGTATTTTGGAGGAGGATTATCTTCTATTGTTTTTCAAGAAATTCGTGAATCTAAGTCATTGGCTTATTCTGCACGATCAAGTTATTCTAATGCGAATAAAAAAGATTTATACAATTACGTAAGAGCAAGTATAGGCACACAAGCAAATAAATTACCACAAGCTGTAGAAGCAATGAATGAATTGATGAATAACATGCCAAAAGCGCCTAATCAGTTCGAAAATTCTAAACAAGCAGCATTAAAACAAATTGCTACAAAACGTTATACAAAATCTAATATTTTCTTTTATTGGTTATCATTACAAGATAGAGGTTTAGATTATGATATCAATAAAGATATTTATGCACAAACTTCAACATTAACTTTGGATCAGTTAAATGATTTCTTTAATAAACATATTAAAGGACAAAAATATAATGTTGGCTTAGTTGGTGATAAATCTAATCTTGATTGGCCTTCTGTACAGAAATTAGGTGAAGTAAAAGAATTAACATTAGAAGATTTATTTAATTACTAATTTTAGTATTCTTAATAATATAGAATCAATAAACGCGCCTAGAAAAATTCTAGAGCGCGTTTATTTTAACCTAACCTAACTAAAAAAAACTATATTTTTATTTGAAATATAAATATGGTTCTATTTCTTTAAATTTTTCTTCGCTTATAGCATAGCATCTTTTTAATGTTTGAGCATCTTTGAACTCTCCACCTAATGATTTTTTGAAATTAAGAATTGTATTCGCTTGTTTTTCTGTAAAACCTAGCTTTATCCATTCTTCTTTTGTTAAATCGTTTGGATTAAATTTATTTTTTATATCAGTTTTTGAAACAACATTTTCATTTTCTTTTGTTTTTGATTTTTGTTCAATTTGCTCATTATTAGTATTAAATGTGATATAAGGTTCTAATTCTATATATTTTTCATCAGAAATTACATAACATTTGCGTAATTGATCTTTGTTTGTGAATTTTCCACCCAATATTTTTTTATACTTTATAATTGTTTCTGCTTGTTTGGATGTAAATCCTATCTTTTGCCAATCTTTTTCAGTATATAAATTTGGATTAAAAGAGGAATAATTTATTTTAGCTTTAGTTTGTTTTGTCGAGAATTTTTCGTCTTGTTTTGTTTTTTCTGGTAACAAAATATAAGGTTTCATTTCCAAATATTTTTCATCAGATATTACAAAGCATTTTTTAAGTTGTTCTTTACTTGTAAATTTTCCACCTAAAATTTGTTTGTATTTCATAACTATTTCGGCTTGTTTAGCACTAAAGCCTAATTTTTCCCATCCTTGTTGAGTTATGTCATTTGGATTAAAATTTTTATAAGTGATGGAAGATGTATTTATATCTTTACTTGATTCATCTTTTGATGGAAGTAATAAATAAGGTGCTAGTTTTTGATATTTTTCATCATCAATAACATAGCATTTACTAAATTCTTCCTTAGATATAAATTCTCCTCCAACTATTTTTTTATACTTTAAAATAATATCAGCTTGCTTATCAGAAAAACCAAGTTGAATCCATTCTTCTTTTGTCAAATCATTTGGATTAAATGGAGAAATAGAATCTTTTAATTGTAAAGTATTTTTATTAGAAAAATTATTTTTAGCCTTAGAAATTATAGCATATTCTTTTAAAAATAATTTATCAGTTTCAGTTAATGTAAAATCATTTTTTTCAAATGAGATATTCTGAATTATTTCAAATAAAAGGATTAAAATAATAGATATATATAAACCTATACGTTGTGATTTAGTTATATGGAAAAAATGTTTTTTTAAATATTTCATATCTATATTCTTATTAATAATTTATAACTAACTGTCAAATAATTAGTAAATTATAAATAAAAATATAAAGTATAGGTTTTAAGTATTTATAATTAAATATTTATAAATCGAAGACTGATTTTCTTTTTACAACGAGACAATCTTTTACCCAAAAGAAGAAAAGCATTATAAAATATCCTATAAATGTAAGACCAAATGTAGCAAAAGATAAATAGATAAATATTAGACGTAATTTTACTACACGAACGCCTAATTTATCTGCAAATCTAGAGATTACATTAAACCATTCGTTTTCAGTAAAATTTCTGATTTTATCTTTCATTATTATTTTAAAATTTGATTTCCAATAGCGCAATTTAAACATTTTTTTTCTGTACAATATCTTTTTTTTAATTGAATTAATTCTTGTGACGATTTTGCAGATTTATTTTCAAATCCAATTTCTTCAAATTCATCAAGGATTGAATTTTTTTCTGGTTTTATATTTTCTAATAATTCTAAGAAAAATTCGACATTAGCTTCTCCAAAACTACATTCATAAGCAAAGCGAATAGGAATAATTGTATTAATGATAATATTGTTTATTTTATCTTTTGAGATCTTTTTTGATATAGAATTTGATTCTTTTTTAAATGTGTAATGATTATCCCAAAATGGATTTATGTAAATATTTTCAAAAAGCTTATAAAATGAGTTCAAATTATTAATTGATAGTATTCTCGAAAATAAATTATTATAAGTATAATATAAAGCAGCTAATTGTATTATACGAATGGTAGGAAATCCAATTGGACGCATTTTAGAAAAACGAAATGTTTCATTTGGAATTTGATTTAATTGGAATTTTTTTTTCAAGAATGTATATTCTTTCTGTAGTGTATTATAATATTGATTACTATAATTTTCATCAAGAAAACCAGCTTGTCCAAAAAATAAAGCTTCAACTTTGATTGGATCAAATTGTATTTTTTGTACAATTTTAAATTGAAAAGATTTACTCCAAATTTCAAATGCATCAATATTAACTGATAAGCCAAAATTTTTTGCTAAACTTCTAAATAATGTTTCTTCCCAGTTATTGTGGTTATTTTTTAATATTTCTAAAACTATTTTAGTTTTTTCTTCGAAACGTTCAATTAATATTTTTTCAAACCAAAATGTAAATTGTTTTAAATTCATATTCCTTAAGAAAGGTTTGCAATGAATTTTATCTATTTCGGTTGTTAAAATAGTTTTGTAGTTAGAAATTATTTCAGGTTTCACATAATCTTTTAAAATAAATGTAGGAACGTTTCTTTCTCTTAAAATATTTATTTCGCAATCATGATTCCATACAACATGCAGAATAACATTTTTATATGCTAGATCATTAGAATGCTTATGTTTATTCCAATCTGATGAATTAATATGGATTTCAACTGAACCAATCCATAATTTGTTTCCTATTACAATTTCTGATTCTAAAAAGTCAGGACCAGAATTATAATTTATTTTTCCAGAATTAACTATTTCTAAATATTCATTGTTATGATATGTTTTTAAATTACTAGTAGAATATAATCTAAATAGCCAAAGGTAGTGTAGTAAGTTTTCTTTCATAAATGAAAGTTATTCAATAAATTATAAAATATTATAAAAATAAATACTTAAAAATATATCATTTAATTAAACGTTTGTTTAACTTTGCACGATCAATTTTTTTCTTATGGAATTTTCAGAAAAAAAAATGCAAATAATACGAGCTGCTGAGAAAGTCTTTGGACGCCGAGGAATTGATGCAGCAAGTATTAGAGAAATAGCAAAAGAGGCCAATATAAATATAGCTATGATTAGTTATTATTTTGGTTCCAAAAATAAATTAGTTGAGTGTTTATTTAGTTGGCGTATATCTGTATTTAATGCAGAATTAGAACAAATATCTAAAAATCCATCTATAAGTTCATTTGATAAATTAAGAGAAATCTTAAAGAAATTTTTAGATAGAATTTTAAGTAATTCAGAATTTCATCGAATTATGGTCAGAGAATATTCTAAACGAGATTCTATTTTAGAAGTAGATCATAAAGTAAATGACTTGAAAATGAAAAACTTATCTTATATTAATGAAATTATTGATAAGGGATTTCAAGATGGTGAATTTAAGCGTAAAGCTCCTGCAGAAGCAGTTATAATGGTTGTAATAGGGAGTACTTCCTATTTTATATTAAACGAAAAAACATATTTAAAACTATGGGGATTATCAACACATGAAGAGTTCTCTGAACGTATTCATGAAGAATATTATCCCTTTTTAATAGATTCTTTAAAAGCAATTATACAATACGATGAAAAATAAAATTTTCCTACCGATTTGTTTAGTTATTGCAACTTTAGGTCATGCTCAAGACAAAAATGTTTCATTAGAAGAAATTATTCAACAAAGTTTACAGAACAGTAAATCTGTAAAAGTTGCTGAAGCTTCTAAAGGGACAAATGAGTATAAAGTACAAAGTGCAAAAAACAATCGTTTACCAGACATTTCGATTAGTGGACAATATTTGCATATTTTTAAACCAAATGTAGATCTTAAAATCCCTACTCAAAGTACTACAGGAAATACAATAGTTCCTAATCAATTAATAGTTGGTCAGGCAAATGTATCAGTTCCTGTTTTTGCTGGTTTTAAAATCAGAAATGCTATTAGAAATAGTGAATTAATGGTTGATTTATCTAATTTACAAATTAATGCAACAAAAGAAAATGTAGTTTGGGAAGCCATTAATTTATATTTTGGATTATACAAAACTCAACGTTCTATCGAAGTTTTGAACGAAAATTTAGTTAGAGCTAAACAGCGTGTAAAAGATTTTCAAAATTTCTTGGACAATGGAATTATACCTAGAAACGATTTATTGAGAGTTAAATTGCAAGCATCTAATGTACAAGTTGCTATAGATGAAGCTGAAACACAATATAGAAATATAAATTATCGATTAAATATTCTTACAGGTCAGGATGAAAATCAAGTTATTCATGTTGATAATGTAAAAGAATTACAAGATATTGCTAATAATTCTCAAGATTATCAAAATAGAAATGATGTAAAAAGCTATGATTTGAAAGATAAAATAGCTGATAATCAAATTAAGATTGCAAAATCTAAATATTATCCTCAAATATCACTTTCTGGTGGTTATATGTCAATGAATTTAGATAAAATTGCTACAGTAACAAATGCTACTAATGTAGGAGTTGGTTTAAAATACGATTTATCTTCTTTATACAAAAACAAAGCTGATGTTGATGTTGCTAAAGCTGAAAAATTAGAAAATGAACTTCAGAAACAAACCACTGTAGACAAAGCTAAAGTTGAAATGAATGAAGCTTTTCAGAAATATGATTTAGCGAAAAAGAAAAATCTTGTTTTTAACGAAGCTGTAGAGCAAGCAAATGAAAATTTTAGAATTGTAAAAGATAAAAATGAAAATGGTTTAGCTGATACTAACGATTTGTTAGAGGCTGATGTTCAACAATTACAAGCGAAAATAAATCAAGTAGTAGGAGATGCAGATGAGCAGTTAGCTATCTACGAATATTATTATACAACAGGAATTTTATTAGATAACGTACAATAAGACATACCGAAATGGAAGAAAATAAACAACCAAAGAAAAAATTAAATACTAAGTTTATTATTATTTTAGGAGCTTTAGTAATCTTAGGAGGAGGTTACGGGGTTTATAAATATTTACATGGTTTAGCTCATGAAGTTACAGATGATGCACAAGTTGATTCTAAAATAACTCCTGTTATACCAAAAGTTAGTGGATATATAGAAAAAATATTAGTTCAAGACAATCAAATGGTTCACAAAGGTGATACACTGGTTGTATTGGATCAATCAGAATTTGTTTTGAAATTGCAAGAATCTAAAGCTGCATTACAACAAGCAGAAGGGCAATTAAGTGTTGCTCATGCTAATGTAAATACTGCTGGTGTTACAATTGGAGTTTCTGAGGCTGGTGCAGTTGCTGCGACGACAACAATAGAAACAGCAAAAGCAAACGTAGAAGCTGCAAAAGTACAAGTTTGGAGAACTAAAAATGATTATGATAGATACAATAAATTATTTCAAAATCAGTCTATCACAAAACAACAATATGAACAGGCTTTAGCTGCTAAAGAAACTGCTGAAAGACAATTACAAGTTGCAAATGCACAATTGGCTGCAACAGCTAAACAAGCACAAGCTACATCTAAACAAGTAAATACTTCTAAAGCTCAATCAGACGTTTCTAAAGCTCAAATAAAAGTTGCAGAAGCAGCAATTAATCAATATAAAACAAATATTGAGAATGCCGAATTATACTTATCTTATACATACGTAATTGCTGCTGAAGATGGACAATTATCTAAAATTAATTTACAACCAGGTCAATTAGTACAAGCAGGTCAATCTTTATTTAATATTGTAAATACTAAACAAATTTATGTGACGGCGAATTACAAAGAAACTCAATTAGAAAAAATTAGAGTTGGTCAAGAAGCGATTATAAAAGTTGATGCTTATCCTCATCATGAGTTTAAGGCTAAAGTGACTTCATTATCTCCTGCTACAGGTGCTAAATTTGCTTTATTACCTCCAGATAATGCTTCTGGTAACTTCGTAAAAACAGTTCAGCGTTTACCAATTAAAATAGAATTTACAGACGAAAAAGATGAAATGTTGAAATTGATTCGTCCAGGTATGAATGTTGAAGCTGATATTTTATTAAAATCGAATACTACTGAGAAGTAATAAAACCTATTCAAAAAATATATTATGGAAGATAATAATTTAATTGAATATGGTTCAAGACGTGTAATTATCACAATAACTGCTATTATGTGTGCTTTGTTAGAAATTGTAGATACGACAATTGTTAACGTAGCGATGAATGATATGAAAGGTAGTTTAGGTGTGTCTTTAACAGATATTGCGTGGGTTGTAACAGCATACGCAATAGCCAATGTAATTGTTGTTCCAATGACAAGTTGGTTATCACAACAATTTGGACGTAAAAATTATTTTGCAACATCAATCATCATCTTTACAGCTGCTTCTTTTCTTTGTGGAAATGCAACAACAATGTGGGAAATTATACTTTTCCGTTTCATTCAAGGTCTTGGTGGTGGAGCATTATTGGTAACTTCTCAAACAATTATAACAGAAAGTTATCCTCCAGAAAAAAGAGGTTTAGCACAAGCTATATATGGTATGGGTGTTATTGTAGGTCCTACATTAGGTCCTCCATTAGGAGGATATATAGTAGATAATTGGTCTTGGCCATATATATTCTATATCAATATTCCAATTGGTATTATAGCAACATTATTAACAATTTCATTTGTTAAAAGTCCAAAATATGCAGAAAAATCTAAATTAAATCAAGTAGATTTTTTAGGAATAATCTTATTAGCAATTGCAGTAGGTTCTTTACAATATGTATTAGAACATGGTCAACAAGATGATTGGTTTGCAGATGAAACAATCTTGGTATTAACAATCACAAGTTTCTTCGGGTTCATATTATTTATTTGGAGAGAATTGGTTTTTGAACATCCAATTGTAAACTTAAAAGTTTTAAAGGATAACAACCTTGCAATAGGAACGATTTTATCTTTTATTCTAGGTTTTGGTTTATATGGATCAACATTTGTTATTCCAATTTATACACAATCTATTCTTGGTTGGACAGCTACAGATGCAGGATTATTATTAATCCCATCATCTTTAATGACAGCATTTATGATGCCTATTATTGCTACGTTATTACAAAAAGGAGTAGAGCCTAAATATTTAGTTGCGGGAGGATTCTTTATTTTCTTTTGTTATAGTTTTTGGTCATATACTATATTAACACCAGATACAGGTTCAGAACATTTCTTTTGGCCGTTAGTTGTTCGTGGAGTAGGGTTAGGATTATTATTTGTACCAATTACAACTTTATCTCTATCTAGTTTAAAAGGACAGCAAATTGGAGAAGGAGCTGCATTTACAGGAATGATGCGTCAGTTAGGAGGATCTTTTGGTATTGCTATTATTACAACTTTTATTTCTCGTTGGACAGTTGGCCATCGTTTAAATTTAGTTACACATCTTGATAGTGCCAAATTTGAGGTTCAAACTTATATTCAACAAATGAAGATGAGTTTTATAAGTAAAGGATTTGCACCCAATGATGCATTAAATAAAGCTTACGAATTACTAGACTTACAAGTAACAAAACAAGCAACCGTACTTACATATATGGATGTATTTTTGTACTTAGGAGTTTTATTTCTTATATGTATTCCTTTTATCTTATTTTTTATTAAGAAAGGAGCAGGTAAAGTTATTAGTGCTGGGCATTAAAAAATAGAGTCAAATTTTTATTAATATTTTCAAAAAACCGCATAAGGATATAATATTCTTTTTGCGGTTTTTTTATTTGAGTTTCCATGAGGAGTGTGAAAGTAGGTAACAAAAAATAACTATTATAAAGTTGTTTTTGTTCCTTGAAATGATATTGTAATAAACAATGACTTTCTTGAGGCTTACAATTTTATAAATTAAATAAAAAAAGCAAAAACGGTTGAAAGTAAAATTCTTTTATAATTGATTTTACTTTAACTAGAATACAATTATAAAATATTTGTAATTGGAAAGTGTGTACAAAAGGTTTTGTTTATTAAAATTTACTAAGTATACCGAAATGTATTTTAGATTCTTTGAAGTCAAAAGATGTAGTATCAGTTTTACCAACTGCATAGCTTAAATTAAAAATTCCCATTTTAGTCAAGAAAGAAATACCTGTACCAATACTTAATAAAGACGTATTTATGTCTGAACGTTTATTTTCTATAAATCCATAATCAGAAAATAAACCAATATAAAATGCTTCGCTAGGAACAAACCTGTAATCTACACTTGCAAAACCATACATATTAGCTACAATACTCTGTTCATTAAAACCTCTAAAGCTTTTAAAACCTCCAATGCGATAGAGTTCATTTTCGGAGAAATAATTGTCTTTTGTAAGTAGACCATAGAATTGTCCAGAAACTTTTATAAAATGTTTAGGATGCAGTTCGAATAATCTAAAAGTATTCAATCCAATTTCAATTTGATTTGTTGTTTTATTGTCTATTTCTTCTGTCCAAGAAAAATTCTTTTCTTTTTTTCGAATTGAATTGACCATAATATGAAATAATGATTTTCCTTCCATTAATAAAAAAGGATGTTGTTGAAAGTAGTTATAGCTTAATCCTATTCCTGCTTTTGAATAATCATCATAATTAGATTTTAAAGTAGAATCATCATCCAGTAAAAAATTAGAAGACTGAATAAGTCCATTAATTCCAATGGTTGAATTCATATTTATATTATAAAATAATCGTTCAGAGAAATTAATGTTTACAAAAACTGAATCTTGTTTAAATAGTTTAAAATTAGTTTGCGACCCAATTGCAGATTTAAATAAGTAAGGAATTTTTACATCAATATCAAGAGAAGTGTTTTTGTTTGCTGTACCAATCCAATTTAGCTTTATTTCTTCAAAATTGTTAAAAACATTGTTCAATGAAAGTTGTACATTTCCATTTAATTTAAAATCTCCATTATCATCTGTACCAAAACCTAGAATTCCATCAAAAAAATTAGAATTATTTTTTTTAGTATAGAGATAGAGAATTGTAGAATCTTTTTTGAATAAAGTTTGTGGAGTTTGCATTTCAGAAACGAATCTTGTTTGTTGAAGGATAGATGAAATGTTATTTAATTTATCTTCATTGTATATTTCTCCTTTTTTTATATTCAATGCATGGCGTATAAAACCTTTTGATAAACTTTCATAACCAACTAATTTAACACCATCTATTTTTCTTAATTGGCCTTTGTTTAATTGTAATTCTATTTTAGGTTCGTTTTCTTTATAACCATTAGAAATTAAATTTATTTGCGCAAAAGGGTAACCTTCGTTCGTTGTTAAGGTAGATAATTTATTTAAAATAGAATCTAAATTATTTGTAGGGAAATAATCATTTTTACTTTCAAATAATTCATTATTTTTTATCCAAATCGTTTGATATAATTTCCCTTTATTTAAATATACTTTATGGTCAATAATAGAATCTAATGTAAGTGTATAATAACCTATTTTCTGTAAAGAATCTAAAGTTGATTGAAAAGATGTTTTATCAAAATCTTTAATGTAAGTATTTGTTTCAATATCGTAACGATAGAATTGATACGTTTTTTCTTGGCTAAAAACGGATATATTTAGAAAAATAAGGAATAATAGTATATAGTTCCAAAAACGTGTCATAGGTTCTAATAACGTGTAAAATTTATTTAAAGTATTTTTAATTAATGATAAGTATAGTTGAAGTCTAATATTTAAAAATTATTTTTGTTTCAAATTTAAAAGAAATGTTGAAATTTTTTAAGATTATTGGTTATTTAGAAGCTGTATCTGCAATTATTTTGTTTTTTATAGCAATGCCTTTAAAATATATTTTTAATGATCCATCTTGGATTCCTTATGCAGGTAGAATACATGGAGGTTTATTCGTTTTATATGTAATAATACTTTATTTGGTAAAAGAGAAATATAATTGGAGTATGACAATTTTTTTAATTTTCTTTTTTGCTGGAGTTATTCCAGGTGGAACAATTTGGGCTGAGAAAAAATTTATAGAGGGGAAAAAATATAAAAAAATATTAGCCGAACAAGAGTTAAAATAAAAAAAGCCGAAGAAAATTTTCTTCGGCTTTTTTGTGAGCGGGAAACGAGACTCGAACTCGCAACATTCAGCTTGGAAGGCTGACGCTCTACCAATTGAGCTATTCCCGCGTAAAAATTGTAAAAATCAAATTAA
>DLJQ01000014.1:0-41784 GCA_002484335.1 Flavobacteriales bacterium UBA7612 | reverse complement strand
CGCGACCCCGACCTTGGCAAGGTCGTGCTCTACCAGCTGAGCTATTCTCGCGATTGGAGTGCAAATATATAAAATCAAATTCGAATATTCCAAATTATTTTTGAAAGAAATTTCACTTATATATTTGCACTCATTATAATTAATTGATAGGCATCAACATATCTGCCACATCTTTAATTTTATCTTTCATTTTTTTACGATGAACAATCATATCAACGAATCCTTTTTCTAATAAAAATTCAGAAGTTTGGAATCCTTCTGGTAAATCTCTACCAATAGTTTCTTTGATTACACGAGGACCAGCAAACCCAATTAATGCACCTGGTTCTGCCATGATTACATCTCCTATAGATCCAAAAGAAGCAGTAATACCTCCAAAAGATGGATTAGTAAGAATAGTAATATATGGAATGTGATGTTCTGCTAGTTGAACTAATTTAGCTTCAACTTTTGCTAACTGCATTAATGAAATAGCAGCTTCCATCATACGAGCACCACCAGACTGAGAAATAATAACAAATGGTGTTTTATGTTTGATAGAATAATCTATTGCACGAGCAATTTTTTCTCCCATTACAGATCCTAACGAACCTCCGATAAATTTAAAATCCATACAAGAAATAGTAATGTCTCTACCGTGTATTTTTCCAGTCGCATTACGAACAGAATCTGTAAGACCTGTTTTCTTTTTAATTTCTTTTAAACGATCTTTATAAGGTTTAGTATCTTTCCAATTTAAAGGATCCTTACTTTCAACTTTGGCATCTAGCTCTTTGTATTTACCTTCATCAAATAAGATTTCGAAATATTCTTGAGAACCAATTTGCACATGATGATCATCCTCTGGACTTACATACATATTTGCTTTTAGCTCTTCAGTTTCAATAATTTTACCTGATGGTGTTTTGTACCACAAACCTTTTTTTACGTCCTTTTTAGACTCTGTAGGTGTTGTAATATTTTTCTTGCTTCTAATAAACCAAGGCATATTCTCTATTTTTATTTAAAAAGGATAAATTGTAATTATCCTAAAGTATTTACATTATTTAAATCGTGGAAAGATTGAATTAATCTTTCTTTGAAAGAAACTTCTCCTGCTCTTAACCATACACGAGGATCGTAGTATTTTTTGTTTGGAGATTCTGGACCTTCTGGATTACCGATTTGACCTTGTAAATAAGCTGCATTTTGATCAAAATATTTACGAATACCTTCCATAAATGCATACTGTAAGTCAGTATCGATATTCATTTTAATAACACCATAATTAATAGCTTCTCTAATCTCTTCTAATGTAGAACCAGAACCACCATGGAAAACGAAGTTTACAGCATTGTCTACTCCATATTTTTCATTGATGTATTTTTGAGAATTATCTAAAATTTTTGGAGTTAATTTTACATTTCCTGGTTTGTATACTCCATGTACATTACCAAATGCTGCTGCAATCCAAAAATTATCAGAAATAGATTTTAAGTTCTCGTATACATATGCAACTTCTTCAGGTTGTGTATATAATAAAGAATTGTCTACATCTGTATTATCTACACCATCTTCTTCACCACCTGTGATACCTAATTCCATTTCTAATGTCATTCCTACTTTAGACATTCTTTCTAAATATCTTTTACAAGTTTCAACATTTTCTTCTAATGGTTCTTCAGATAAATCTAACATATGAGAACTAAATAAAGTTTTTCCAAATTTATTGAAATGCTCTTCATTCGCATCCATAATACCATCTATCCAAGGTAATAATTTTTTAGCACAGTGGTCTGTGTGTAAAATTACAGTAGCACCATAAGATTCTGCTAATGTATGAATATGTTTTGCACCAGCTATAGCTCCTTTTATTTGAGCTAATTGATTTTCACCTTTTAAACTTTTACCAGCATTAAAAGCAGCACCTCCATTAGAAAATTGAATAATAACTGGAGAATTTACTTCCACAGCAGCTTCCATTGCTGCATTTATTGTGTCAGACCCTATAACATTACACGCTGGTAATGCGTAATGATTTGCTTTTGCATCATTAATAATTTCTTGAACTAATGAACCGGTAGCAACACCGGCTGGAAATTTTCTGCTCATTATCTTAGAATTTTGTAAAAACAAATATACTTCTTTTTTTAGAATGGATAGTTAATTCCGAAATGTAATCTTGGTTTCAGAATATTGAAGTTATCAAATTGCCAACGCTTTCCTTCTTCATATGAAGGGTCATATATCTTATAACCAAAGTCAAAGCGTACAATTGCAAATGTTCCTATGTGATATCTAAAACCTACACCAGAACCTATACCAAATTCTTTATAAAACTTTTTGAATTTAAATAATGTTTCTTGTCTTTTAGGATCTGTTCCCCATATATTTCCCGCATCAATAAAATAAGCACCTTCTAAACTACCAAACATATTAAAACGATATTCTGTATTGAAAAGTAATTTAAGATTATCAAATTCTAAACTTTGCGTGTTTGAATTTATACGAGGTTTACTTCCTGGTCCTAAAGTTAGTGGAGCCCAACCACGAACATCATTGGCACCTCCGGCAGAGTAACTACGGACAAAAGGAGCAACATCAGAATTACCATAAGGTTGTACAATACCAAATAAAAATCTTGCTGCAAAACTAGAATGAGAATCTATTTTGAATTTTCTTCTTACATCTAAGTCAATTTTAACAAATTGAGAATAAGGAATTCCAAAAATATTTCCAACTTTTTTCCCGCTAGCATCTTCAGAATGAGCAAATCCAAAAGCTTTATCTAAAGCATGTAATAAATTACCAGCTAACTCAATTCTTGTTTGTACAAACCAAGGGTTGTTTTTTGGTCTGAAAGAATTTTCTTGATTATATGTAAATTGGTATATAAATGAATTGATTACAACATTTTGAGATATATTGGCTTTTCTATAAAGCATATTTTCAAAATCTACAAATAATTTTGCATTTTCACCACTAAGTGAATTTTGAAATAATTTGTTTGCTATAATAGCATCTGTTAATTCATCATCTGTTGCATAATGAGGTGCATTAGGATCAAATTGATAATATAAATCTTTAACTAAATTTTTTGTTTGATTATCTTTTGTGAAAATATCATAATAACGATCTCTTTTTCCATTATTTATAAACTCTGTATTAAAAAGGGAAACTTTATGTTGAAATTCTGCACTGGAAATATCCATATCAAAACCAAAGCCATAAGTTGTTTTATCTAAACCTACATTTTTTTGAGTACTTATATTTGTACGAATTGCAGATTCGGCAGAAAAACGCTTAGGTAAAATTCTATCTAAGTTTATTGGTGTTAATAAGTATGGAAATTTTAATTTTGTTTCTAACGAAATTTCATAAGCATTTAAAAAATAACTATTTAAAGAAAAATCTTTATTTACAGAACCTAATGTTGATTTTAATGTTGTTTCAAGATTTTCACCTCCTTTAAATAAATTTCTAGAAGTTAATGTAACCCCAGGAGATATCGCAAAGTTCATGTAGCGTGAAGCATAACTTTCAACAAATAAATTTAAATCATATTTCTTTTTTTGAGTAAAAAATACATCAACATTTAAAATAGAATCTTGTTTTGTAATTTTGAAACTATGTAAATTAATATTATCTTTTTTGAAAATATTTCTTTTTGTTTGTATTTCTTGTCTTTGACGGTATAAACCTCCAGGTCTTATAACGAAAGCATCTGTAAAATATCTTGGTTTGTATTTAGGTTTTTCTGTAAAGAATATATTATAATCATCATATTCTTCTTTTATTAATTTAGTTTCATCATCTGCTTGACCTCTAGAATCAGCATAAATATTTATTTTACCAAATCGGTATTGAGTAAAAGGAACAACGCTATCTTTTTTTATACTGTCTTGAATATATTTATCAATGAACATTGTAATATCTAAACGTTTATCACTTTTAGTTGTATCAGCTTCAAAATATAAATCCTCTCCAGAATCATTAAAATCATAATATCCTCTATTTTTTAAAACATCAACAACTCTATCTCGTTCTTCTTCAAATTTTCCAAAAGTATATTGATCACCAGAATGAATTAAAGGTTGATTAACCATTGGAGAATTTAAATATTCTTCAATTTTCGCATCAGATATATTTTGTGTAAAATTTTCTATGTAAGATGGATCCCCAAGTTTTATATTGTACAGAGTTTCAGCTTTTTTTGAAATAGAATCTTTTTTATAAGAAACATTAACTTTAGAATCAAAATATCCCTTATCATGAAACAATCTATTTAAATTCTTAGCAGAAAATTCTGATTGTTTTTCATCTAATAATACAGGAGCTTCTCCTTGGTTGTAATAAAATCTTTGTAACCATAAACTTTTACCAACATATTGATCTAATTTATTTTTTGTTAATAAACTATCTAATAGTTTTTGATTACGTTGAGAAGCATCAATACGATAGTATTCTTGAAATGTAGTGTCAAATTTTTCTGGAGATAAGTTGTAGACCCATTGCCATAATGGGAAAAAACCTAAAAATTTTCCAGCTGGTTTTTGTCTTACATAATCACTTAAGTCTTTATCAATAATTTTAATTTTTTTCTTTATATCTGTTTCCTCTTTATCATAAATAAATTTATTTCCCGTAAAGGAGTATTCTCCTTTAGGAACTTTTTTGGTTGTACTACAGCTATAAAAAAGTAAGCCTAAACAAGAGATAATTGTTATATTTGTTGTTATTCTTTTTTGCATAAAATATGTTATCAAATAATGTTATTAAAATAATAACATCTCTCGGTTCTAAAAAATATAGACAAAAATATGATTTGTTTGTCGTAGAAGGTGTTAAAAATATTGGGGAAGTTATAAAAAGTTCTATAAATATTAAAGAATTATTTCTTACAGAAGATTTATGGCCAAATGAAAAAGGTTTAAAAAAAACTTTTATAGATGATAAAGATTTAAAGAAAATCAGCTATTTATCTACTCCTAATGTAGGTTTAGCTCTTTGTGAATTACCTAAAAATAAGGAAGAAATAAATTTGAAAGGATTAACGATAGCTCTTGATGATATTAGAGATCCTGGTAATTTAGGAACTATTATACGATTGGCTGATTGGTTTGGGGTAGAAAATATATTATGTACAAAAGAATCTGTAGATATATATAATCCTAAAGTGATCATGTCTACCATGGGGTCATTTTCTCGTGTGAAAATTCATTATGTAGATTTAGAATCTTTTTTAAAAAATTATGAAGGAAATATTTTTGGAACCTTCATGGAAGGTCAATCAATTTATGAAAATAAATTACCACAAGAAGGAATTCTTGTTATGGGAAACGAAGCTAATGGAATCTCTATTGGAATAGAAAAATTGACAACAAATAAATTGAGTATTCCCTTTTTTGGTAAAAATGGGGCAACTGAAAGTTTAAATGTTGCTGTTGCCACAAGTGTTATTTTAGGAGAATTTAAATCTCAACTTTCAGATAAATCATAAAAAAAACATAATATTAAAGAATGTTTAAATCATTTTTTTAAATAAATATCTATTTTAGTCCAACAATAAAAAAAGACTAACTAATAAATGAAATATTTAGCAGTTATTCTTACTTCTACTTTACTTGTTTTAGGTAGTTGTAGTAAGAAAAACGAAACAAAAGCCAAAGAGAAAACAAGAAAAAAAGATCCTAATGCTTTACGATATGATTCACTTGATTGGAATGCAGAATTTAAACCAATGAAGTCATCTGCTCAAGAAATTAATCATTACAAAGAAGGTGTATCAAAGTTTTATGATGATTTTTGGGTAAAAGGAAAAGTAAGTGGAGGTTTCTTGGTTGCAAAGAATGGAAAAATAATTTTTGAAAAATATCAAGGGATGGCTGATGCAAGCCACAAAAGAGAAATAGATCAAAATACTCCTTTACATATAGCATCTATATCTAAGGTTTTTACTTCTATGGCTATTATGAAATTAATAGAAAGAAATAAAATAAATTTAGATCAAAAAGTAAATACAATTTTAGAAGGTTTTCCTTATGATGATATTACTGTAAGAAATTTGTTGAGTCATAGAAGTGGTTTACCTAATTATGCAAACGTTTTATGGAATAATAAAAAAGTAATGCTTAATGGAGAAAAACCAATTTCTAATCAAGGTGTTTTAGATGTTTTTAGAGAATATAAAGTAAAACAAATTCGTCCTGCAGATAAAGGTTTTTATTATTCAAATACAAATTTTGCTTTTCTAGCTTTAATTATAGAGAAAGTAATGAAAATGCCATATGGAAAAGCAATGAAGTATATGATTTTTGATCCTCTTGAGATGAAAAATACATTTGTTTTTGATTATGATAAAGATAAAGATTCTATAGCTAAATCATACAAATATAATGGATATGAATGGGCTTGGGATGATTTTGATAGAACTTATGGAGATAAAAATATTTATTCAACTCCAAGAGATTTGTTTAAATTAGATATAGCTATGTATTCTGATGATTTTTTACCAAAGAAAATAAAAGATGAAATTTTTACAGGTTATAGTTATGAACAAAAGGGATATAAAAATTATGGACTTGGAATGCGTATGTTAGAGTATGAAGATGGTAAAAAACTATTATATCATAATGGTTGGTGGCATGGTAATAATACAGTTTTTGTACACGATGTAAATAATCAATTTACAGTAATTGCATTAGGAAATAAACAAAATAAGGTAATTTATACATCCTTTAAATTAGCTGGTCTTACAGGAACTTATCCTTTAAAAGTACCGTCAATAGATTCTTTAAAACCTCATCATAAATAATATATATAAAAAAAAACCTGAATCGTGAGATTCAGGTTTTTTTTTATATATATTATTTTAATAATTTTTTGCAATAGCGATTGTAGTGGAAATCCTTTTTAGATTGTACGAATTTTCAACATTTATCAATGATCAATCTAAAAAGATTGTAACAAAAGCACGACAGACACGAAGTGATTGCCCTAATAATTTAATAATCTTAATTTTTTATATCCATGATATCTCTTAAAACATTTCCGAAAATATTAAATCCAAGAACTAGTAGCATAATTGCTAATCCTGGTAAAATTGCTAGATGTTGTTTACCTAATATGATGTGATTGTAATGTTCTTTTATAATATTACCCCATGATGGAGTAGGAGGCTGAGCTCCGATTCCAAGAAAACTTAATCCACTTTCTATTAATATTGCAGAAGCAAAGTTTGCAGCAGATATTACTATAATAGGAGCAACAACATTTGGTAATATTTGATTGAATATAATTCTGGCATCAGAAAAACCAAGAGCTTTTGCTGCTTCAACAAATTCTTTTTCTCTGTAAGATAAAAATTGGCCACGAACTACTCTGGCAACTTCTACCCACATTGTAAGACCAACTGCAATAAAAATTTGCCAAAATCCTTTTCCAATCGCTAATGTAATTGCAATAACTAATAATAATGTAGGAATTGACCATACAACATTAATTATCCACATAATAAAATTATCTGTCTTTCCTTTGTAATAACCAGCCAAAGCGCCTAAGGTAATGCCAACAAGTAATGAAATAAAAACAGCAATAAAACCAATTAAAAAAGAAATTCTAGTTCCAATAATCAATCGAGAATAGAAATCTCTACCATAAGAATCTGTACCTAAAAGGTATGTTTTAGTAAATATAAATTTCTTTTCAATTTCATCTTTCTTTATCCCATATTTAGTCCAAGCAGAAGAGTTTATTGTAATAGGTTCTCCACTAATTCCATCTCCTAAATATGGTGTGTAAATTATAAAATCACCTTCAGTTTTATAGGATGAGATACTAATTTGTTCTGAATTGATCTTTTCTCCGAATAAGTAATCAGAAAAATTAATTTTATCAGAATAGTTTGGTAATGGAATTTCGATTGTAAGTTGTTTATAACCTATAGGAGCATAAGCTATTGTTAAATCTTGTCTATTTGCATCTTCAGTCTTATCTGTTGCAAAAAGATAAGAAAAAATAGATATAATAGCAGCTAATACTATTACACTAAAAGAAAGAACACCAAGGGTGTTCTTTCTTAATTTTTTAAATATAATTTGATAAAATGAACCGTTATCTTGTTCCATTATTTTATATCTCTTAAAACATTTACAGCTTCATTCAAATAAAAATCTTTTTGTAATCCTTTTAACCAATTATCTCTTTTTGCTTTCAAAACAGTATCATTTTTGATTGCATTAAGATCATTTTGATTCATAGAGAATTTTAAACTGTTTTTGTATTTGCTAATAGCATCAAATTTTTTGATTTTATCCTCTCTTGTTTTACGGTAAGCTTTATAATCTTCTAAATTTAAAGGAATTTCTTTTGTATCCTCTAAAGATTTAATGTATTTAAAACTTTCATCCATTAGTTTAAGCTGAGCATTGTTTTGTAAACGAGCTTTACTATTTGCTTTAATTTTATTTAAATCAAAAGCATTAGGCCATTTAGCAATAACTAATGGTTTAATTTGATCCCAATTTAAAGCTTGCGGACGAGAACCTTCATTAATATCTTCGTATGTATATTGGTCAACCATAGAAATATCAGACTGAACACCTTTTAATTGAGTAGAACCTCCGTTTACACGATAAAATTTTTGGATTGTTAATTTTATTGCTCCATATTCATCGCTTCCTGTTTGTCTATCTAAAGGTAAAATTGTTTGTACAGTTCCTTTTCCAAATGTTTGAGGAGAACCAACAATTACAGCGCGACCATAATCTTGCATTGCAGCTGCAAAAATTTCTGAAGCAGAAGCAGAAAGTTCATTTACCATAACAACCATAGGTCCATCATAAGCTAAATCTGCATCTTTGTCTTCGTGTATTTTTAACATTCCGTCACTTCGTCTTACTTGAACTACGGGACCTTTATCAATGAATAACCCAGAAATTTTAATAACTTCTTCTAATGATCCACCACCATTGTTACGAACATCAAATACAAGCCCTTTAATATTTTCTTTCTTTAATACTTCAATTTCTTTTTTAATATCTTCAGAAGGATATCTTCCTTCATCTTTCCCCATAGGTGTATAGAATTCAGGTAAATAAATAATACCATATTTATTTCCTTTATCATCTGTAATTACAGAAGAACGAGCAAAAACTTCTTCAGATTCTATTACTGCACGAATTAAAGAAATCGTTTGTTGAGATCCATCTTTTTTCTGAACAGTTAAAACAACCTCAGTTCCTTTTTTTCCACGAATTAAACGGATAGCATCACTCAATATCATTCCTACGATATTTTTAGCTTCTCCATTCTTTCCTTGTGCAACTTTTATAATTTTGTCACCAACTTCTAATTTACCATCTTTCCAAGCAGGACCTCCAATTACTAATTCTGCGATTGTAGGATATCCTTTTTTATCTTGTAATTTAGCTCCAATACCTTCCATTTGTCCAGAAATTTCAAAATCGAAGTCTTCTTTACTTGTTGGAGAAAAATAAGAAGTATGAGGATCATATTGTTCTGTAAAAGAATTCATGTAAATAGAAAAATAACTTTCTCTTTTTGTTTGTTTAATTCTTCTGAAATAATCAGAAATTAAATCTTTTACTTCCTCACGAGCAATTTTTTCTACTTCAGGGAACGGAGTATCTTTAGTTATTTTCTTTTTGTCTTTATCTTCTAAAGGATCTTTCAATTCACTTTTATTAAGTGTATCTTTTTTCTCACCTTTCAATTCATCTTGCATAGAAACAATTTCTAATAAAACATTATATTTCAAATATTTTCTCCATAATTGCTCTGCATCAGCTTTGCTAGTAGCATATTTAGAAGTTTTATAATCAATGTTTAAATTTTCTTTTTTATTAAAATCAAACGGCTTTGATAAAGCTTCCATTGCATATTTTTCAGCTTCGTTTATTCTTTTGTAAACTGTATCTACAGTAGAATTATAAAACTTTAAATCTTCATTTTTATAAAAATTACCCAAATTATGGTAATCTTTTTTAAACAAATCATAATCAGATTGTAATAAAAAACGTTTGCTAGGATCTATGTACTCTATATATCTATTGAATACTTCTTCAGAGAATTTATCATCTATTACAGCAGGTTTATAATGTAAATAGGTTAATGTATTTCGTGTATTTTTAACGATTAATTTTTCTTTATCATCGTTACCATCTAACATTGGTTTACAAAAGCAAAATGCTAGTAAACTCATAGATAAAAAAGATAATAAAACATACGTTTTTTTTATTAACATACTGGATTGTATTATTTATTAAATTAATAATTTAAGTTTCCCTCAAATATAAAACAAAAAAGAAATTAGAAGGAGTTTTTTTACATTTGTAAAAACGAATAATAAAAGTAATAATAAAATATGGAAAGACCGCTAATTTTAGTAACAAATGATGATGGAGTTACTGCTCCAGGAATTAGAGCTTTGATAGATATAGCAAAAGAATTTGGAGACGTTTATGTGGTTGCTCCAGATAGTCCACAAAGTGGAATGGGACATGCAGTAACAATAAACTCAACTTTGTTTTGTGATGAAATAGAAGTGAATGAAGGAATTAAAGAATATTCATGTTCTGGAACTCCAGTTGATTGTGTTAAATTAGCTGTTTCACAAATTTTACCTCGAAAACCAGATCTATGTATATCAGGTATTAATCATGGTTCGAACTCTTCTGTAAATGTAATTTATTCAGGAACAATGTCTGCTGCTGTAGAAGCAGGTATAGAAGGTATTCCTGCGATAGGTTTTTCTCTTTCAGATTTTTCTTATAATGCAAATTTTAAAGCTGCAGAAAAATTTATAAAAATTATTATTTCCCAAGTTTTAGAAAATAAATTACCAAAAGGAATTGTGTTAAACGTAAATATTCCAAAACTTGATGAAGATCAAATTAAAGGAATAAAAGTTTGTAGACAAGCTGATGCAAAATGGGAAGAAAAATTTGATAAAAGAGAAGATCCTCGTGGTAGAACATATTATTGGATGAGTGGGGAATTTAAAAACCTTGATAAAGGTGATGATACAGATGAAAAAGCTTTAGAAGAAGGTTATATATCTGTTGTTCCTGTTCGATATGATTTAACTGCTCATCATTTTATTGGAGATTTAAAAAATTGGAATTTTTAGTTCTATAAACAAAAAAGTGTCATTATTTAATAATGACACTTTTTTTATGATTCACTTTTTATATAGCTATTGTATTCATCTTCACTTACTGGTTGGAACCACTCCGACGGATATTCCTCATGATCAATACTTATTGCAATATGTGTCATCCCATAATCAATACTTCCACCATGCCAATGTTTCACATTTTTATCAACATTTATTACATCTCCTTTTCTGATAATTTCTACAGGTTTTCCTTCTATTTGATGATAGCCTATACCATCAGTAACCAATAATGTTTGCCCACCAGGATGTGAATGCCAATTGGTTCTACTCTTTGGTTCAAAAGTAACATTACTTGTTTGCGTTCCAATTTTTCCTAAAATAGCTTGGTGTACTGTTCCTGTGAATTTATCATTACCTACTTTATTGCCTTTTTCAAAAACTAGATTACTTGCTTTATTCTCGTTTTTTTCACAAGAGAATAAAACAAATTGTGATACTAATAATAGATATAATAGATGTTTCATTAAAACATTTTTAATTGTTTGATATTTACTAAAATACTAATATTATGATAGATAATATAATTTTATCACTAATATATTATTTGGTTAAACTCTTTGAGGTGTATTTTTCTGTTCAAAATCTTTTTTATTGATGATTGGTCGAATGTCGAAATGTATCCAATCAAAAAAAGGATGCCGCTTCAATTAATATTACAAATTCTAGATTAAAAATAATATTTAGATTATATAAATACTAAAAATAGCCTTTTACAAATTTCGTAAAAGGCTATTTTTTATAGATGTTATTTTTTATTATTTAACTAATTTTTTTTCAGCATCACGATAAAAAGTTTCTTTTTTATCATCACCAATAGTTTTATTAGCTTGAATTAAGTTACGGATGATAACTCTGTTTGTAGGATCTAATTCGTATATTTTTTCTAAATATGGAATTGCTTCTGTAAAAATTGCTTTACGTTTTGCTTCGTTAGCATTGTAAATTTCTTTTTCTTTTTTAGAAGTTCCTAGATTATTATTCATTGTTTCAACAATTCCTTTGTCTGGTTGTAAAATAACTAAAACTAAATTGTTGTATGCTTCAACATGTTTTGGATTAAGCTCAATTGCTTTTTTAAACATATTTTTAGCCTCTTCATTTTTTGTAGGATCATCTAAATATAAAACACCTAAATTGTAATAGTTTTGACCATCATTAGGGTTTATTTTTATAGCTTCTTCTATACGTTGACGCATTTTATCACTATTTCCTGAAACTTGATAAATACCAGTTGCAATTGTATTAATATCTGCATCTTTAGGATATTTAGCCGTAGCTTCTTCTACAATAGGATCATATTTTTTTGAATTATATAAACCATTTAAAGCTAAAACATATAAATCTCTATTGTAATCTTTTGTTTGATTAGCAGATTTTCCTGTAAAATTTTTAGCAGCTAATTCTTTTAAAATAGCTAATGATTTATCAAACTCATTAGCATTGTAAAAACAAATTGCAGCTTGATATTTGTAGATATCTTCTTTTGTTCCTAATGCATCAACTAAATTATATACATTTAAGAATTTATTTCCAGCATCAGTATACTGTTTTGCTTCCATTGCTTTATTTGCAGCTTCAAGTTCTTTATTTGCAGTATTTGAAACTTCAGATTGTAATAAAAAACCGTATTTTGCTTGTAAAGCTACTTCTTTTGCTTTAGCATAATCACCATTAGCAGTTGCTTTGTCTAAATCAGCTTGAGTATAGTAAAACTCATCAGTTTTTGTACCTTTATTACGTACTTTCCAAACTTTACCATTTTCGTATTTAGATAATTTTGCTAAATCTTGACTCGCTTTAGAAATATCTCCTTTAGCTAAATTTTCTTTAGCTGATTTATTATATTTCTCAGCTAATACAGCAGGGTCAGTTGTTAATTCTTCTGTATTTGTTTGAGCAAATGATGTTGACATTGCTAAAACTAAACTTAAACTAAATAATAATTTTTTCATGGATTATTCATTATTTGGATCCTCAGCAGTATTTTCTTCTGCTTGATTTTCTGTGTTTTCATTTGAATTTTCTACAACGATAGGATTTCCATTTTCATCAACTTCCACCTCATCTTCTAATTCTTCTTCAACTTCTACTTTTGCTATAGCTGCAATTTCGTCGTTTTTCTTCAAGTTAATTAATCGTACACCTTGTGTAGCGCGTCCCATCACACGGATTTCGTCTAAACCAGTTCTGATTGCAACACCAGACTTATTGATAATCATTAAATCATCTTCATCTGTTACAGCTTTTATAGCAATTAATTTTCCTGTTTTTTCTGTGATATTTAAAGTTGTAACACCTTTACCACCGCGTTTAGTTTCGCGATAATCTTCTGCAGAAGAACGTTTTCCGTATCCTTGTTCAGAAACAACTAAAACAGTTTCGGTCTCAGTATCATTAATATTAATCATACCCACAACTTCGTTGTCAGCATGGTCAGTAATATTAATGGCTTTTACACCTTGAGAGTTTCTTCCTAGTGGACGAATAGAATTATCTAAGAAACGAATTGCTTTACCATATTTAGAACCAATCATTATTATACCTTCACCATTTGTTAATAAAGCTTCTAATAATGTATCGTCTTCTTTAATAGTAATTGCATTAATACCATTTGAACGAGGTCTTGAGTAAGCTTCTAAAGAAGTTTTCTTAATGATACCTTTTTTAGTTACCATGATTACATAATTATTATTTACGTATTCCTCGTTCATTAAATCGTGTGTTAAGATGTAAGCTTTTACTTTATCATCCGATTCTATATTAATTAAATTCTGAATTGCACGACCTTTTGATGTTTTAGAACCTTCAGGGATTTCATAAACTCTCATCCAATAACATTTTCCTTTCTCTGTAAAGAATAGCATGTATTGATGATTAGATGCAGAAACGATGTATTCTAAGAAATCTTCATCTCTCGTTGTCGCAGCTCTATTACCAACTCCTCCACGAGATTGTTTGCGGTATTCTGAAAGTGGTGTACGCTTGATGTATCCCATGTGTGAAATTGTAAGAACAACTTGCTCATCAGGAATTAAATCTTCTATGTTTAAATCTCCGCCAGCGTAATTGATATCCGAACGACGTTCATCACCATATTTTTTACGAACTTCTAATAATTCGTCTACAATAATTTGCATACGTAATTCTTCGTTCGCTAGAATATCTTTTAAATGATTAATCATTTTCATGATTTCATCATATTCTTCACGGATTTTATCTATCTCAAGTCCTGTTAATGTACGTAAACGTAATTCTAGAATAGCACGAGCTTGAATTTCTGATAAATCAAAAGCTGTCATTAATCCTGAACGAGCATCTTCAGGAGTGGAAGATTCACGAATTATTTTTATAGCACGATCCAGATCGTCTTGTGTTCCGATTACTTTCATGTAACCTTCTAAGATATGAGCTCTTTCTTGTGCTTTTCTTAAATCATATTCAGTACGTCTAACTACAACTTCATGACGATGTTCAACAAAATGATGAATCATATCTTTTAGGTTCAATTGTTCTGGTCTACCATTTACCAATGCAATGTTATTTACACTAAAAGAAGATTGTAATTGAGTATATTTAAATAATTTATTTAGAACAACATTAGGAACAGCATCCATTTTAAGAACATAAACGATGCGCATTCCTTTTCGATCAGATTCGTCACGAATTTCAGAAATTCCATCAAGTTTACCATCTTTTACTAATTCAGCAGTTTTTGCAATCATATCTGCTTTATTAACTTGGTAAGGTATTTCCGTAGCAATGATACAATCACGACCGTGTACTTCTTCGAAATTTGTTTTTGCGCGTAATACAATACGTCCGCGTCCAGTTTCAAAAGCTTGTTTTACACCGTCATATCCATATATTGTACCTCCTGTAGGGAAGTCAGGTGCTTTGATGTGTTGCATTAATTCATCAATCATGATTTCACGATTTTTGATAAATGCAATAGTACCATCAATAACTTCTGTTAGATTGTGAGGAGCCATATTTGTAGCCATACCAACAGCAATACCAGAAGCCCCATTTACTAATAAATTAGGAACACGGGTAGGTAGGACAGTAGGTTCTTGTATAGTATCATCAAAGTTTAATTGAAAATCAACTGTTTCTTTGTCTAAATCTGCTAATAATTCATCTGATATTTTTTGAAGTCTAGCTTCAGTGTAACGCATTGCAGCAGGTGGATCTCCATCAACAGAACCATAATTACCTTGTCCATCAACCAATAAGTAACGTAAAGACCAAGGTTGAGCCATACGTACCATTGTGTCATAAACAGAACTGTCACCATGTGGATGGAATTTACCTAATACTTCTCCTACGATACGAGCAG
This sequence comes from Flavobacteriales bacterium UBA7612, assembly GCA_002484335.1. Lineage (GTDB taxonomy): Bacteria > Bacteroidota > Bacteroidia > Flavobacteriales > Weeksellaceae > Empedobacter. Next base: position 26,272 of record DLJQ01000014.1, on the reverse strand, counting down.
ATTTCTTAAAAGAGCGGTTAGAAAAAACACCTAGTTCATACATTCCGAATAATACTCTACGGTGTACAGGCTTTAAACCATCACGCACATCCGGAAGCGCACGAGATACGATTACCGACATTGAATAATCAATGTAAGCGGATTTCATTTCATCCTCAATGTTAATTGGGATTAGTCTTTCTCCTTCAGTCATATTGTTTTGATATATAAGGTTGCTAATATACAAATTTTAACCTTAAAAAATAGGGATAAATCTAAGATATTTGATGTTTTATGAAAGTTTTAATATGATTTTCTACCTATTTTCAAAATGTTTTATATTTAATACCTACTAAATAAAAAATGTTGATAAATTTTAATGTTATTGTTTTAGTTTTGTCTTGTTTAACAAAAAAAAGTTTTTATATTTGCACTTCGAAAATTACAAATTGTAGAACGGACGCGGTTTACTATTAATTCATTTTTTTTGTAATTTTCTATCAATTTTGATTTTTGAATTAATAATATTAACTGTATATTTGCAACCCATTCGAGTAATGGATTAGAAACTTAGTAAAGATGAGTAAAAGAACATTTCAACCAAGTAACAGAAAGAAAAGAAACAAACACGGATTCCGTGAGCGTATGGCTTCTAAAAACGGTCGTAAAGTATTAGCGGCTCGTAGAAAAAAAGGAAGAAAAGCATTAACTGTTAGTGAAGTAAGAGCTAAAAGATAATCGCTACAATTCATAAAAAATAAGCTTGAAGGTATTTCTTTCAAGCTTTTTTTTTTACATTTGTTTTAAAGATTGTAAAAAGTATGGAAGCTAAAAATGTAATAGAGTTAAATCAATCATCTATTTTTCAAAGAAGTCACTTAGTATTATCTGATGTGAATTTTACATTAGGTAAGGGAGAGTTTGTTTATCTAATAGGAAAAACAGGAAGTGGAAAAAGTAGTTTATTGAAAGTACTTTATGGTGATTTACCATTGCAGTCTGGAAATGGTTCTGTTGTTGGAATGGATTTAAAGTCATTAAAAACAAGTAAAATACCTGATTTAAGAAGGCATTTAGGAATTGTTTTTCAAGATTTTCAATTATTAACAGATAGAACTGTAGAGCAGAATTTAATTTTTGTTTTAAAAGCTACTGGTTGGAAAGATAAAAGTTTAATTAGTCAACGTATAGATGAGGTTTTAGATTCAGTTGGTATGTTATCTAAAAAGAAAATGATGCCTTTTAGGCTATCTGGAGGTGAACAACAGCGTGTTTCAATAGCACGAGCATTATTAAATCATCCTGAATTAATTTTAGCCGATGAACCAACAGGAAATTTAGATCCAGAAACTTCAAATGATATTATGGATTTATTATTATCTGTATCTAAACAAAATAATTGTGCCGTACTTATGGCTACACATGATTATGATATTATTCGTCGTTATCCAGCAAGAAAAGTTCGCTGTGAAGATGCTAGATTATTTGAAGTAACAGAAGCTATTACTGAATAAGTAAATGATTTATTGTAATTTCTTGATGAATTATTTTTTACAAAAAAATACACCAATAATATAATATGGATAAAGGTAAGTCTCTACATTTTGTTAGTATGGATGTCCCTTATCCTCCTAATTATGGTGGAATAATAGATGTTTTTTACAAGTTAAAAGCATTTAGTAATTTTGAAATTGAAATTGATTTACACTTATTTGGTTTTAAGGAACGTAATATTGATATTTTTAAAAAATATGCTAAAAATGTTTATTTTTATAAAATAAATCAAAAGTCATATTATCTTCTTCAAAGATACCCTTTATCTGTAAGATCAAGAGATGGTAAACTATTTTATGAAAGGATCAAAAGTTTAAAAGCTCCTATCTTTTTTGAAAGTTTGAAGACGACTTTTGTATTAAATAAATATAATTTAGATGATTACCCAAAGTATTTAAGATTACATAATGTAGAGCAAAATTATTTTTTTGGCTTAGCTAGAAGTGAAAAGAATATAATAAAAAAAGCGTTATATTATATTGAAGCTAAAAAGTATATTGATTACGAGAAGATAATTTATCAATTTGATGAAGTTTTTACACTTTCTAAATTTGAACAAAATTACACTCAAAAAAAATTTAATAAAGGAAAATTTATTCCTGTTTTTCATGGGAATAAATCATTTCAATTATTGAGTGAGAAAGGTAAATTTGCATTGTATCATGGAGATTTAAGAACCTCAGATAATCGTAAAGTTGTAAGTTTTTTAATTGATGTTTTTAAAGAAATTGATTATCCATTTGTTATTGCGTCAAGTACTAGAGAGGATTGGGTCAAGTCTAAAATACAAAATTTTAAACATATAAAATTTATTAAGTTGAAAGATTTTGATCATTTGAAAGACCTTTTTGAAAATGCACATATTAATATTTCTTGGTCTTTTCAAGAATCTGGGACTAAACTAAAAATAATTAATGCTTTATTTAATAGTCGTTTTTCAATAATTAATAAAAATGTGATAGATGATAAATTAATTAGTAATCTATGTATTAAGGTTTCTGATAAATCTGAATTAATTAAAGCTATTAATAAATTTAAAAATCAACCTTTCATAGCTTCAGATGAGTATGTTAATACTCTTGAGTATTATTTAAATAATCAATTGAATGCAGAAAAAATTTTAAAACAAATTTTTAGCTAATTATTTTCAAATTTGTCAAAAATAGATTTTAATCTAATTTCTTCATTTTCCCAACAAAGTTCATTTGCAGCAAAAGTTAATTTTTCTTTATAACTTTCTTTACCTTCATTTAATAATTCTTGTAATTTTTTAGCAAGATGTTCTGGAGTATGATTGTTGATAACTTTACCAATGTTGTAATCGAGAACTGTTTTTTTTATTTCAGGTAAATGAGTTGCGAGTACAGGAACTTTCGCTTGTATAAAATCAAATAGTTTATTAGGTAAGGCATAACGATAGCTTAATCCAAAATCTTCTTCTAGACTCATTCCTACATCAGCAAGAGGTGTTATTGTTTTTAAAGTTTTAGGAGGTATATTTCCTAAAAAATAGATACAATCTGTAAGGTTTAGTTTTTTTACTAATTTCTCATATTCCTCTTTTTTAGGTCCATCACCTGCAATCCAAAATTGACAATTTTTTACATGAACAAAAGCTTCAATCATTTTATTAATACCTCTACTAGGGTTAATAGCTCCTTGATAAAGTAAAATTTTATGGTTATTAGGATTCTTAGGTAATTCAAAATCTATTGAAAATCTATTTTCGAACACTATTTTATTGGGAACATTTCTTATTACAATAGGTTTCACATTGTATTGTTTATTAAACCAAGTTGCATAACCGTCACTTACTGTATAAAAATGTTTAATTTTTGGGAGTAACAATTTTTCTAAAAACTTCCAAAATTTTTTAGTTTTAGGACGGTCATATAATGATGGTAATTCAGAATAAATTTCGTGACTATCAAATACTAGAGTATTTCCTTTTAATTTACTAACAACATAAAAAGGTAATAGGCTATCTAAATCATTAGCTAGAAGAATTGTATCATGATCAACTTTTTTTAAAAGTATAAAAAATAATTTCCAATTAAATTCAACATATTTTTTAAATGTTGATTGATTCTGCATATCAATCAAATATGTTTTATAAGGTTTGTCTAAAATTGGTTTGCTGTATAAAGTAGCACCAATTAATTCTACATTGTATCCAAATTTTAATAAAGAATTACAAACCTTATTTAAACGCTGATCGTTTTCTATATTATTTAGAACTGCTGATAAAATTTTCAAAATAGAAGATTTTGATTATTTACCAGGTTTAAATAATAAGTAATAAGCTTGTACTAAAAATAAAATAGCATTAGGAACAAGTACAGGCCATGCTTCTAACATAGAGGCATAAATTACAAAACAAATACAGCCTATAGCATTTATTATACGAATGACAGTTATTTTAGAAAAAAAGAATCCTAATACAATAAATACTGATGCTAAATAGCCAAAAATGTCCGCTATTCCAATGTTATATAAAAAATCCATATATTGATAAATAAGAATAATAAAGTATTGGCAAAATTATGAAAAATAAATCGGTAACTTTGTGTAAATTTGCAAAATGATAGAAACTTTATCTAAAATAAAACACAAAGATTCATCAAATTTTTTCTTAATCGCTGGTCCTTGTGCCATTGAAAGTGAAGACATGGCTTTAAGAATCGCAGAAAAAGTTGTTGAAGTAACAAATAAATTAGAGATTCCTTATATTTTCAAAGGATCTTTCAAAAAAGCTAACCGTTCTCGTATAGATAGTTTTACTGGTATTGGAGACGAAGAAGCATTAAAAATTATTCAAAAAGTAGGTGAAACATTTGATGTTCCAACTACGACAGATATTCATGAGCCTTTTCATGCAGAAATGGCTGCTAATTATGTTGATGTATTACAAATTCCAGCATTTTTAGTTCGTCAAACAGATTTAGTTGTTGCTGCAGCTAAAACAGGAAAACATGTTACGTTAAAAAAAGGACAATTTCTTTCGCCAGAAGCAATGAAGTTTCCTGTAGAAAAAGTAACAGATTCAGGGAATAACAATGTTGCTATTATAGAACGCGGAACAATGTTGGGATATGGAGATTTAGTTGTTGATTATCGAGGGATTCCTGTGATGCAAAATTATGCTCCAGTTATTTTAGATATTACGCATTCTTTACAACAACCAAATCAAGCTTCTGGTGTAACAGGAGGAAAACCAGAGTTAATAGAAACTATAGCGAAAGCTGGTATTGCAGTAGGTGCAGATGGTATTTTTATAGAAACACATCCAGACCCTAAAAATGCAAAAAGTGATGGAGCAAATATGCTACAATTAGATTTGTTAGAAGGTCTTTTAACTAAATTAGTAAAAGTTCGTCAGGCAATTTTATAATATAATATTAATGTAATTTATTAAATAATACTTAATCATAGTAGGTTAAGTATTTTTAATTTTTTAGTTATGAATAATTTAATTCAAAAATATAATATTCCAGGACCACGTTATACAAGTTATCCTACAGTGCCTTTTTGGGACAATGATAGCTTTTCTAAACAACGTTGGATAGAAACTTTTCAACGATCATTCGATGAAAGTAATGAAGATGAAGGAATATCTCTTTATATACACTTGCCTTTTTGTGAAGCATTATGTACTTTTTGTGCTTGTAATAAACGAATAACAAAACAACATTCTGTAGAAACACCTTATATAGAAACTGTATTAAAAGAATGGAAACTATATATTGATTTATTTTCTTCGCGTCCTAAAATAAAAGAAATTCACTTAGGAGGAGGAACTCCAACTTTTTTCTCTCCAGAAAATTTAAAAAAACTTATAGATGGTATTTTTGAATTTGCTGATAGAGCAGAAGGATATGAATTTAGTTTAGAAGGACATCCTAATAATACAACAAAAGAACATTTACAAGTTTTATATGATTTAGGTTTTAGAAGAATTTCTTATGGAGTACAAGACTATGACATAAAAGTTCAAAAGGCTATTAATAGAGTTCAATCATTCGAAAATGTAAAACAAGCAACAGAAGATGCTCGTAAAATAGGTTTTACTTCTGTTTCTCATGATTTAATTTTCGGTTTACCTCATCAAACGATGGAAGGGATGACAGAAACTATTAATCTTACAAAATCTTTAAATCCAGATCGTATATCTTTTTATAGTTATGCACATGTTCCATGGATAAAAGGAGTTGGACAAAGAGGTTTTAATGAAGAAGATTTACCAACACCAGAATTAAAAAGAGAATTATACGAAGAAGGAAAAAGAATGTTCGAGGAAATGGGGTATTTTGAAATAGGAATGGACCATTTTGCTTTAAAACATGATTCTATGTATCAATCAATGAAAAATCATACATTACATAGAAATTTTATGGGATATTCTTCTTCAAAAACTCAACTAATGGTTGGATTAGGAGTATCTTCTATAAGTGATTCTTGGTATAGTTTTGCTCAGAACGAGAAGACTGTAGAAGAATATGAAAAATCAATTCACAACGGAGAATTATCTGTTTTTAGAGGACATATTTTATCTGAAGAAGATTTAGTCATGCGCAAACATATTTTAAATTTAATGTGTAATCTACAAACATCTTGGAAGCAAGAATCTCAAAAAATTGATAATTTAGACAGAATAAAAATTATGTTAGAAGACATGATTGAAGATGGACTAATACAATTCACAGATTCAGGACTAATAGTAAAAGAAGAAGGCCGTCCTTATGTACGTAATGTATGTATGGCATTCGATAAGAGAATGATAGATCATCAGCCAGAAACTCGTATTTTCTCGATGACAATCTAGTAATTAGACGAAAAGTTTTACACTTTATCAAAAAAAAGTATATATTTGAATATCTCAAACAATGAAAGAAATAGAAATCAACGGTAAAAAATTCATACCGTACATCGCTTTTGAAGAAATAGAACAAGCCATCAAAAATATGGCAAATGAAGTTTATGAAGAATACAAAGACGAAAGACCAATCTTTGTGGGAGTTCTAAACGGTGTTGTAATGTTTTTCAGCGATTTCTTAAAACAGTATCAAGGAGAATGTGAAATATCATTCCTAAAATTAAAATCTTACGAGGGGACAGAATCTACAGGTAATGTTCAAATTGAGATGGATATTCCAATGAGTGTTGAAGGTCGTCACGTAATTATTTTAGAAGATATTGTAGATACAGGTAATACTTTAGTAGAATTACACCGAATTTTAAAAGAAAAAAAGGTTAAATCTCTTAAAGTAGCTACATTGTTATTTAAACCAGATGCATATAAAAAAGATTTAAAAGTAGATTTAGTAGGGATATCAATTCCTGATAGATTTGTTGTAGGTTATGGATTAGATTATGATGGGCTAGGAAGAAATTTACCAGATATTTATCAAATAAAACAATAAACAAAATGCTAAACATTGTATTGTTCGGCCCTCCTGGAAGCGGTAAAGGAACACAAGCAAAATTCTTAGAAGAAAAATACCAAACTCCACAAATTTCTACTGGAGATTTATTTCGTTACAATTTAAAAAACGAAACTGAATTAGGAGCCTTGGTAAAATCTTATATGGATAAAGGGCAATTGGTTCCAGATGAGGTTACAACAAATATGTTAATAGATCATTTAGATAACAATCCAAATCCTAATGGTTATATTTTTGATGGCTATCCTAGAACAACTGCACAAGCAGAAGCGCTAGATAAAATCTTAAAAGAAAAATATAACAGTGAAGTATCAATTACTTTAGCATTAGTTGTTGATGACGAAGTACTTGTTGATCGTTTGTTAGAAAGAGGTAAAACTTCTGGTCGCGCAGATGATGTTGATGAGAATATTATTCGTGATCGTATTACAGAGTATTACGAAAAAACAGCAATAGTTGCAGAGCATTACAAAGCACAATCAAAATGGATAGAAATTAATGGAGTCGGTTCTATTGATGATATTACAGAAAAATTAAATGAAGCAATAAATAACGTTTTATAATTAAACATTATTTATAATATTATAAAAAAGGATTTCGATTTTCACGAAATCCTTTTTTATTTTCATCTTATTTAGGGCAAATATTTCGTACCCCGCTTTCAAGTTCTCAATCTTTTTTGATTGAGCCATTAAGTAGATGTCAAATACATCCAATCAAAAAAGGATTTCCACTTCAATCGCTTTTGCAAATAAATAATTTAAAGTAGATTAGTATAAATAAAACCAATATGCTAAAAAAAATTACTTTTCTATTTTTATTATTACTAACTATTCATGCTTATTCACAAATTGTAGTGAATTATGATGATAGTTTCATTATGAAATTTGATAACAAGATAAGTGCTGATACCCAAAGAATGGCTGATAAATTCAAGGAACCAGTTTCTTTTAAATTAGAAATTAATGATAGTATTTCGCTTTATAAGGAAATAGAAAAGATATCAAACCAACAAAACGATACCCAAATATTTATTGTTGGAGGAACTTCAAAAAATATCATTTATACAAACTTTGTAAAAGGAATTCAAACAGAACAATTATCAGTCGACGATAAAAATTTTTTAATAAAAGATTCAGTAGTCAAATACCCATGGAAATTAACAAAAGAAACAGATAAATTACAAGGATTTAATGTTTATAAAGCTTATTTTAATAAAGATGAAAATACATTGGTAGAAGCATGGTATAGTAAAGAAATTCCGTTCAGAACAGGACCAGATTTATATTTAGGCTTGCCAGGCTTAATATTAAAATTGAAAATTACATATAAAGATCAATCCAATAGTTATAAACTTATAGAAGCTACAAAAGTTAATTTAGGTAAATCTCAAAAAATTAATCCACTTACAAAAGGTAATCAAGTAAATAGAGAGGAGTTTAAAAAGATTTATGATGAATACATAAAAAAAGTAAAAGAAAATATAATTATAGATAAATCTGTAGATGACTAATTTCTTTAACTTATAAATATTTCTGATAGTTTATAATTTATAACGGCATATATCTTGTAATAAAACAGGTGAACTAATTTTAAATTACAAGATATGAATACATTAAAAGGGAAAACAGCAATAGTAACAGGATCTAGTTCTGGAATTGGGGAGGCAATAGCTATTTTATTTGCAAAAGAAGGTGCAAAAGTTATTATTACTTATCATTCTGGTCCAGACAGAGCAGAGGCTGTTGTAGAACAAATTAAAAAAGATGGAGGTGTTGCAAAAGCTTACCAATTAGATGTATCAAATTCTGATGATGTTCATCAATTTTTCGATAATGTCGATAAAGATTTTGGAGATATTACAATTTTAGTTAACAATGCAGGAATTAATGGAAGTAAAACACCTGTAGAAGATATGTCTATAGAACAATTTGATAAAGTTGTTAAAACAAACTTATATGGGCCATTTTTTTGTAGTAGAGAGTTTCTTCATCTAAAGAAAAAATACAAAACATATAAAGGAAGTCGAATTATTAACGTTACTTCAATTCATCAATATATAAATGTTCCTGGAAATGCAGATTATAATGCATCAAAATCTGGAATGAGAAATTTTGCTTATACAATGGCTTTAGAATTAGCTAGTCGAGAAATGACTGTTAATAATATTGCTCCAGGAATGATTTTAACACCAATTAATGAAAAGGTGATTGATGATCCTAAAAAATTAGAAAGAGCAGAAAGTATAATCCCATTTCATAGAGGTGGAAAACCTGAAGAAGTAGCTAATGTTGCCTTGTTTTTAGCATCTGATGCTAGTTCTTATGTAACAGGAAGTACATATACTGTAGATGGAGCGTTATCTATTTTAGGACCAGATGCATAATAAATAAGGAATTATATGAATGTAACAGATTGGTTAATTGCATTTATTCCTGCGATATCTTTCGGTTTAGTTCCTGTAGTAGGAACTTTTATTGGAGGAAAACCTGTCCAACAAACAATGGGTATTTCAATAGGAGCATTTGTTTTTGCTCTTATTGTCGTTCTTATCCGTAAACCGGAATTAAATACACATATTTTTTTAATTAGTTTTATTTCTGGTATTTTATGGGCAATTGGTTCTATTGGACAATTTAAAGGAATAACATATCTAGGTGTTGCTAGGGCAACTCCTATAATGAATGGAGGTCAAATAATAGGGACTTCACTTGTAGGTATTGCATTAGGAGATTGGGCTTCTAGTCAAGCAAAAATTTATGGTTTTTTAGCCTTAATACTTATAATTATAGGCATAATTTTTACATCTTATCAAGAGAAATCAGAAGAAGATATCCAATGGAAAAAAGGTATTTTAATTAATTTAATTGGTGTATTAGGATTTACATTTTATGTAGGAATTATAAAATATTTTAAAATAGATGGTTGGAGTAGTATTCTACCCCAGTCTATTGGACAAATTGTTGCTACTTTCTTATTTGGTTGGTTAATTTTTAAAACAAAAACATTAACTGGAGTTTCTTTTAAAAATGGTATAGTAGGGATTATTTGGGCTTTTGGAAATTTAGCTTTACTTATTTCACAGTCTAAACTAGGTTTAGCAACAGCCTATCCAATTGGTCAAGCTGCTGTTATTATATCAGTGTTTGGAGGTGTTTATATTAATAAAGAACAAAAAACAACTAAAGAGTGGAAGTATTCACTTTTAGGAATTATAGTTATTTGTCTTGGTTTATTTATGATTTATCAAGCAGGTAATAATTAATTAGCATTTACTTTTTAAAATTTTAATGTACATTTGTGCCAGCAAGCCGCTTTGTCGCTTCGTTGTTTAAATGAAGAGGAAAGTCCGGGCTTCATAGAGTAAGCATAGCGGGTAACACCCGTCCATCGAGAGGTGAGGACAAGTGCAACAGAAAGTATGTACAGTTCGGCTGTAGTGAAACCAGGTAAACTCTATGCGGAGCAATGCCATGTATACCAGTAGTTAAGAGTTACTCGCTCGTTGCTGGGGGGTAGGCAGATTGATGTTTAGAGTAATCTAAATACTAGATAAATGACAAAGCATTATATTATTTTATAATGACAGAACCCGGCTTATAGGCTTGCTTTTATTAAATATAATATTTAAATAGAAAAAAGGATTNNAATCCTTTTTTCTATTTAAATTTTCCTTCTTTTATTTTTTCCTCTACCTCTATTTTTTCCTTTTCATCCAAGTCTAATTCACCAGAAGTATCATCACATCTTATAACAGCTTTTATGAGAATAGGAAAATGATCAGATCCAATATTAGGTTCTCGAATCATATCTATTAATCTAAATTGAGAACTTAAAAAGAAATGATCTAATGGCCAGCGTAAAAACCAATGGTGAGCATGAAAAGTATTAAACATTCCTCGACCACGTCTTGGATCTAACATTTTACTTGTTTTTAGAAATAGTCGTGTTGTTCTACTCCAAGCAACATCATTTAAATCTCCAAAAACAATACAAGCTTCTCCATATTCTTTTGCTTGCTTACCTATCATTAAAATTTCAGCATCACGTTCTGCACTTTCTTCATTTTCTTGTGGAACAGGAGGTGTAGGGTGCAAACCATACAATCGTACAATTTCATTATTGTATTCAATATCAGCAATGATAGATGGTATTTCTTTATCAATTAAATAATTAATTTCTTGGTATTTTATAGGAAGTTTAGAATAGAATAATAAACCATAAGTATTCTCTAAAGGAACCTCAATCTTATATTCATATTTTTTAGTAGCTTCAGTTATATTATTCATCCAAGCTCTATTTGTTTCTAAAAGAAAAATAACATCTGGATTTCTTTTTTTTATAAGATCAACTAAATTTTGATATTTATTATTATCCTGTAAAACATTATAAACTAAAATATCCAATGATTTTTCATTAGGTTCTAATTTAACTTCATCAATCATTTTTTTCCCTAAAGGAGTATAAGGAATAATAACAGAAATTAAATATATACCAGCAATTATAAGTAGTGAAAATAAACTTATCGTTATGTAATTTTTATCTACAAAAATAAATAATATTTCAACTAATATAAGAAATATTAATTTTTGAAATCTTGGATAATCAAAAACACGAACTGACCAATGTGTGTGTTTAATAAAAGGAATTAAAATACTTAGAAGAACGATGCATGAAAGAATAATAAAAATAGTTTGCATAAAAAATATCATAATAAGATAAAGATAATAAAAACAGAAACATTAGCTACCTTTGTTAACTAAAATTTAGTAATGAAAAAAGTAGATTATATAATCGTAGGACAAGGTATTGCAGGAACATGTATGGCATTAAAATTACTAAAAGAGAAGAAATCTTTTTTTGTAATAGATAATCACTTTCATAAAGCTTCTGCTATCGCAGCAGGAATTTATAATCCTGTAGTTCTTAAAAGATTTTCTATTGTTTGGAATGCAGCAAAGCAAATAGAAAGATTACGAGAAGTATTTACTGATTTTGAACAATTATTAAATAAAAAATATATTTATAATTTTCCTGTTTACAGAATTTTTAATGATGAACAAGAAAAGAAAACTTGGTTAAAAAAAGCAACAACTCATCCGGATTTAATAGATTATTTATCAACAGATACACAGCAATTAAATGATTTTTTGTCAATAAAAGAACCAATAGGCTCTGGTGAGGTTTTGAATACTGGGCGTATTGATTTGACTAATCTTTTGCAGGATTTTAAAAACTATTTGGATGAAAATAATTTGTTTTTAGATGAAAAATTTGATTTTGATTTATTAAAAATTACTGGGGATTCAACAAATTATAAAGATATAGAAGCAGAGCGTATTATTTTTTCTGAAGGTTACAATATTTTAAATAATCCTTATTTCAAAAATCTACCAATTATTGGTGTTAAAGGTGAAGTACTGAAAGTGAAGACAAATGCTGTTTTACCTGAAGCAGTTGTGAAAGGGAAAGAGTTTTTAATGCCTTTAGAAGATGGTAATTATTTTGTTGGAGCAACCTATGACAGAGATAATGTTAATTATGATAATACAACAGAAGCTAAAGATTATTTAGTAAATGGAGTAAAACAATTTTTAAATGATGAGGTAGAAGTTATCGAACAAAAAGCTTCTATTCGCCCTACAGTTATTGATAGAAGACCTATAATTGGTGAACATCCAACAATAAAACAATTAATTTGTCTGAATGGAATGGGAACTCGTGGAACAATGCTTGCTCCGGTTATGGTTGATAAATTGTATAATTTTTTAGAACATAATCTTCCGATAGATAAAGAAGCTGATATAGCTAGATTTTATAATAGATTTAATTAGTATTGATAATGAACAAATTCAGCCTTAAAGTAATTTTAATTCAATTAATAGCAAGTGTTTTATTATTCCTTGGAATACAACAATTTTATATTTTATCAGAATTAGATTTAATAGAATTAGTACATTCAATAGGGAAAGAAAACTTTGCTTATTATGTTCAAAAAAGTGATGAATTTGGAATAAGTTCAAAATTAAAACATTTATCTACAGTAAAGCTTATTTTAAGTTTTATAGGAATTGTTTTGGGGTATATAGTATCTTCAATTATTAATTACAAAAAGAATTTAGATTATAAAATAGCAATAGTTACTACAATTTTATGCTTTGTTATTTACCAGTCTAAAATAATTAATCTTCCAATTAATTATATTTCTACTAACAATTTAGTAATTGCTTATTTTGTTCCTGCGTCTATTTCTATTGTTATAAGTTTTTGTCTTTTCTTTCTAAGCGATAAAATAAAAGTTTCAAACTAATTTAGTTAAATAATGATGCAAATAAATTAGTTATACCATAAAGGAAAAAACTAGGTAAATCATTTGACTTATTAGGATTTGACATATCATAATTCACTTTTCCAAAATTAGAATTCAATAAGTCTATTTTTTTATGATAAGGCTGAAATTTTAATTCTTTTTCAAGACTTCCATTACTCAGAAAGATATTCTTATTATTCAATTGGTTAAAACTAGAGAATTGTCTATAACTCAACGTATCTTTTTTTATAATCAAATTCTGAGAAAAAGATGTCGTGTATATAAAAACTAAAAAAAATAATGTCGTATAGTTTTTTATTATAGTGTATTTATATTGAGGTAAATATACATTTATTTGATGTGAAAATGTTTAATTTACTCAAATGTAGGAATTGGTTTTACATCAAATCCATTATTTTGTAATAACATGATTAATCCCTCAGAATAATCTAAATGTCCAATTCCAACCATTATAAAAATATTTTTGTAGTTTTTGTTTGTTATATTTTCTTCTAATTTTTTAAACCATCTTATATTTCTATCATCCCATACCTCTTTATCTTTTTTATTGGTTATATTTTTGAAATCAAATAGATAGCTATCATTAGTATATACTGTATTTTTTCTACAACCTTTTCCCAAACTGTAATAATATTTTAAATATCGTAATTGCTCTTTATTTTTTTTCCACATATCACTTTCAGAACTTTTATAATAATTATTTATTTGAGACAATTGGTCAGAAGTTTTTTCAAATGTTATAATAGGTTGATTAGTTTCTGTAATCTTATTTGTAAAATAATCTTCCATAAGTTCAAGACCATTATGTTTACAAGAAAGAGAAATTTGTTTCTTAGCTATTTGCAGTGCAATTTCTTGAGCAGTTAATTTATTGTTATAATTTCTATCTTTAAAATATTCGTTATAGATATCATATTCTTTTTTACCTAACTTTTTTCGTATATTATTTTCTGGTCTCAAATTAAAAATAGAATCCATATTCTTTTTATTATCATCAAGTTCCAAAAAGAAAATATCAGCTTTAGTAATAAGATTATTTATTTTATTTTTTGATAATATAGAATCTATAGGAAAAAGATGATTAGTTCCTAGTAAATAAATAGTTGTAGAATCTTTTTTAGCTTCCCATAAAATGCTCATTTTTTGAGAAAAAACGAAAATAGTATTCACAAAAAATAAAAGTGATAAAATTTGTTTCATAAAAAATGATCTTTAAATTTTAAAAATAACTAAAAATAGATTATTACATAAATTTAATCAAGCTCTTAAACTATAAAATTTTCAACTCTCAAAAAACATTGTATTTTTGCAAAATGTTATTAGTACAGAATTTAGGAGTATATTTTGCGGGTAAATATTTATTCGAAAACGTTTCGTTCCGCATCAACAAAGGAAATCGTGTTGGTTTAGTAGGGAAAAATGGAGCAGGGAAATCCACATTGCTTAAGATTTTATCAAAACGTCAACAACCTTCTGAAGGTGATATTGTTTATGAAGGAGAAGTTACAGTTGGATATTTATCACAAGATATCGATTTTGTACAAGGTAGAACAGTTTGGCAAGAAGCAGATTCTGCTTTTGAACAATTAGTAGAAATACAAGAAAGAATCGATTTTGTAAACAAAGAATTAGCTGAACGCACAGATTATGAATCTGATGCATATGGAAAATTAATTGAAGACATTTCTACACTAACAGAACGATTTGGAATATTAGGAGGATATACTAAAGACGCTGAAATAGAACAAATTTTAATCGGATTAGGATTTAAAAACTCTGATTTTCATCGTCCTACTGACGAATTTTCTGGAGGTTGGAGAATGCGTATAGAGCTTGCTAAATTACTTTTACAAAAACATGATGTAATGCTTTTAGATGAGCCTACTAACCACTTAGATATCGATTCTATTATTTGGTTAGAGGAGTTTTTAAAAGATTATCCAGGTGCTGTTGTTTTGGTTTCTCACGATCGTCAATTCTTGGACAATGTTACGAATAGAACAATAGAAATAGCTAATCGCCATATATCTGATTTTAAAGCAAATTATACACGTTATTTAGAATTGCGTGAAGACCGTCGCGAAAAATTAGAACAAGCTCAGAAGAATCAAGAGCAAATGATTAAACATACAGAAGATTTAATTTCTAAATTCCGCGCCAAAGCAAATAAAGCTTCTATGGCTCAATCTTTAATCAAGAAATTGGATAAAATAGATCGTATCGAAGTAGAAAATGAAGATGTTACAAAAATGAATATTCGTTTTGTAGATGCTGTACAGCCAGGTAAAATTATTTTCGAATTAGATAATGTAGGTGTTGCTTTTGGTGATCATCAAGTTTTTGATAATGTATCTTTTTATGTAAATCGTGGAGAAAAAGTTGCTTTTGTTGGACAAAATGGACAAGGTAAAACAACTTTATCTCGTGCAATAGTTAATGAACAAAAGTTTTCTGGAAACATAAAACACGGTCATAATGTAGAGATTGGTTATTTTGCCCAAAATCAAGCACATGTTTTAAATGATAAATTAACGGTTTTAGAAGAAGCTGAAAACTCGGCAACAGAAGAAACACGCAAACTTGTTCGTGATTATTTAGGAGCATTCATGTTTGGTGGAGATGCTGTAGAGAAAAAAGTTTCTGTTCTTTCTGGAGGAGAAAGAAATCGTTTGGCTTTATGTAAATTGTTACTTCGTCCATTCAATGTTTTGATTATGGATGAGCCTACCAATCACTTAGATATTCAATCGAAAGAATTATTGAAAAAAGCTTTACAAAAATATACAGGAACATTACTTTTAGTTTCTCACGATCGTGAATTTTTAGAAGGATTAGTTGATAAAGTTTTTGACTTTCGTAACGGACAAGTAAAAGAATATCTTTCAGGAATTGATGATTATTTAGCACAAATAAAAGCTGGTAATTTCCGCGAAGTAGAGAAAGGAATTTTAGCTGCTCCAAAAGAAGAAAAACCAATAGAAGTAAAAATAGAACAAGCAAAACGAGTTTTATCTTTTGAGGATGAAAAAGAACAAAAACGCTTAAAAAATAAATTATCAAAAATAGAAACAGAAATTTCTGATTTTGAAAAAAAGATTGCAGATTTAGAAACAAAATTGCATACAGGTTCTCAATCACAAGAAGAATTAGATTTATATTCTAACTTAAAAAATGATTTAGATAATAAAATGTTAGAGTGGGAAGAAGTTTCTGAACAGATTATTTAAAATTATCTTCATATAATATTTATCAAAGTGTTACATAACCGTAACACTTTTTTTGTGTAATAATTTGAATTATGAATGGTAGAATGTTTTAATTGTTAATGATTTGATTATTTTTATAATAATTTGTAAAAGGAAAAAAAATACAACTAAAATAGATGAAAGAAAATTGGAGTTTAGAATTGATAAACAAATATATAGATAATAAAGTTGAAGAAAATTTACATCTTGATTATAAGGCATCAGGCTCTCTTCAAAAGAATGATAAAAAAACTAATGAACTTTCAAAGGATATTTCGGCATTTGCAAATTCTGATGGAGGAACAATAATATATGGAATAAAGGAGAATCAGTTAAATAAACATCTTCCAGAGGAAATTGATCCTATAGATAGAAATGAAATTTCAAAAGAATGGATTGAACAAAAATTACAAGGAAATATTACACCTAGAATTCAAAATTTATTAATTATTCCAATTACAGTTAATGAACCTAATGAGGTTATTTATGTAATTGAAGTTCCTAAAAGCGATACTGCTCATCAAGCTAATGATCGTAAATATTACAAAAGATTTAATTTTAATTCTGAACCTATGTATGATTACGAAATAAAAGATATTTTGAATCGAAATAAGTTTCCAAAAATAGATTTAGAATTTAGAATTGTAATTGAAAATCATGAAGTTAATAATACTGATAATCAGATAAAAACATTTGTTCTTCCAGAACATAAATTACAAAAAGAAATTAGAGAAGATGTAAATCTTTATGTTTATGCTCGAAATAATGGGAAGATTTTAGCAAATTATGTTAATGCATATTTTATTTTTAATGAAAAATTTCTTCATGAGAATAGAGATAATGAAAAAGATAGTGAATTACAATATTTCTCCGATAATACTGTAAGAGATGTTTTGGATATAGAATTTAGAGGTTTTAATACTCAAGAAAAGTATGGACCTTCAAGATATGACCCAATTTTGCCAAGACAAAAATTTAATTTGAAAAGGATAAGACTAAATAAGGATTATTTAAGCTCAGAATATGAAATAAAATGGGTAGTGTTTGCGGATAATTCGGAACCAAATAAAGGAATAATATTACTTGAAAATATTGAAATAATTCATAAATAGATTATGTAGAAATTTATTTTTTTAATATTTTTTTAAATATGAAAATGCTACAATTCGTTTTGTAGCATTTTTTATTTGAATAAACTTGTTCATTGAACGATGAGTTTTTGAATTATGATTGATTCTATTCTTCATTTTTGCAAGTACAAAACTTTAAAATTCTTTTTTTAAAGATAAATTTTTTCAAAAAAATAAATTTTAACAACTGTTGCTTAAAGCTGATATTTGATTAAAATCAGTGAAAAATTAAATACAAGCTTATTTTTTAAATATTTTTTTAAAAAAATATTTAATTTTAAAAAACTATAATAAAGTTGATTAGCTTAAAATGTAAAAAAAACATAAAAAAATATCTTTCAAAAGTTTTGTAATTACAAAACCTGTCTTATATTTGCACTCACAATCGCGGGAATAGCTCAATTGGTAGAGCGTCAGCCTTCCAAGCTGAATGTTGCGAGTTCGAGTCTCGTTTCCCGCTCTAACTTTAATTAGTTGGATGCCTTGGTGGTNNTTTATTTTCTTGAGCTTTTTTATTTTAATAGCCATTGTATTAAACTTTCTCTCTCTACAAGATTCCAACTATGTGGATGCTTTGAACCATCAGCTTTTATTCCTCTATTTAGTGTTTTTATAAATTCAGTATTTCTGTTTCCAGATTTATTTAATGATATACTAGCTTTTTCTAATACAAAAGCATTTAAATCTTCGTATGTTCTATTTCTATTCTCGTTTTGCCAATTCAAATCAGGTTCAGTATAAAATCTAATTTTTATATGATTTAGATGTTCAGTATTTTTTTGAATATTTTGACTTGTCAAGAAAGGAGAGTATTCTTTGTAAACAGATAAATTATTTTTGGGAGAGCCTAATTCTGTATTAAGTAAATTAATTAAAAAATTTCCTTCTTCTACAGCAGAGGTATTTTTATTGTTTTTTATATCCTTTATGGCATTATAATATAATTTTTCTAAATCGATAGGAGAATCTACTATAAAGATCCCTTTAGGTTGTAGTTGGTTATTGTGTTTAATTAAATCATTTGCTAATAACATAACAATATTACCACCACTAGAAAAACCTCCCATATAGACATTGTTTAAAGGAATATTATAAAGTCTGAATATTTTGTTTAATTTATTTGTAATATTAAGTTTATCTCTATCTTTCAGAAATAACTTTTGATTATTATTTACAATTAAAGTCGAAATACCTACCTTATCTAAATCTTTTAAAAAAAGAGCTTCTTTTTTTGTGTGTTCAATATCACAAAAATAACAAGGAAATAGAATGAGAGTAACTTTTGAGTTGGGAGCTAAACGTAACTCATAATCATTATTTACTATAATTTTTGTTTCATTATTATTTATAGAACAGTTAATGAATAGTACAAGAGATAGTAGAAACAAGTACGTTTTTATAGATTTCATTCGAATTTAATTTATTTTTTAAAAATATTTAAAAAAAATATTACATCATAATAAATTCAAATAAAGAATATTAGATTTTGTTGAATGAAAATCATTAAAAAAATATCAAGTAAAAGTTTTGTAATTAGAAAAGCTGTGTTATATTTGCACTCGCAATGCGGGAATAGCTCAATTGGTAGAGCGTCAGCCTTCCAAGCTGAATGTTGCGAGTTCGAGTCTCGTTTCCCGCTCTTTGAAATATAAATTCAAAAATCAAATTTTGCCTTGGTGGTGGAATTGGTAGACACGCAGGACTTAAAATCCTGTGTCCATTAGGACGTGCGGGTTCAAGTCCCGCCTGAGGTACTTTTTAATTTGATTTTTACAATTTTTACGCGGGAATAGCTCAATTGGTAGAGCGTCAGCCTTCCAAGCTGAATGTTGCGAGTTCGAGTCTCGTTTCCCGCTCTAACTTTAGTTAGTTGGATGCCTTGGTGGTNNGCTCAAGAATTTATTTTCTTGGGCTTTTTTTATTTTAATAATAATTTATTTTTGGGCGACTGGACAGGCTTTCCGCTATATCTTTTGTTCGCTAATCGCTCATAAAAGGATGTCACTACAATCCTTGTCGCAATTTGGTACTTAACTAAAAAGTAATGAAAATATAGATGATAAGTTTTTATTAAAAATGTTTCTTAATTACACATTTTAAATTTGTACTAACAACTAACAACTAACAACTAACAACTAACAACTAACAACTAACAACTCAATCTCTAATGCAATAGCAATTGAAGTGGAAATTCTTTGCTAGCATCTTAGTATTTTTTTATATTTTCCTTTTCTTTGCTAGTAAAGATTGGGAACAAAAAGTGCGACCCGTAGGGGATTGCCCTAAAGAAAATAAAAAATATATAAAAAGCCATCTAAATAATTTTAGATGGCTCTTTAGCTTTTATGTTTTTATTAAATTTTATCCATTCATAGAAATTAAAAACTCGTCATTGTTACGTGTGTTTTTAATTCTGTTATGTAAAAATTCCATAGCTTCTACAGGATTCATATCTGATAAATGGTTTCTTAAAACCCACATGCGTTGCTGTGTTTTGTCGTCTAATAATAAATCATCTTTACGAGTAGAAGAATTAACAAGGTCAATAGCAGGGAAAATACGTTTATTTGCAATCTTACGATCCAATTGTAATTCCATGTTACCAGTTCCTTTAAATTCTTCGAAAATTACCTCGTCCATTTTAGAACCAGTGTCAATTAATGCAGTTGCTATAATAGTTAAAGAACCTCCATTCTCTATGTTACGCGCGGCACCAAAGAAACGTTTTGGTTTATGTAATGCGTTTGCATCTACACCCCCAGATAAAACTTTACCAGATGCAGGAGAAACAGTGTTGTATGCTCTTGCTAGACGAGTAATAGAATCTAAAAGAATTACAACATCATGTCCACATTCTACCATTCTTTTGGCTTTTTCCAAAACAATATTTGCAACTTTTACATGGCGATTAGCTTCTTCATCAAAAGTAGATGCAATAACTTCTCCGTTTACAGAGCGTTTCATATCTGTAACCTCTTCTGGACGTTCATCAATTAATAAAACAATTAAATAAACCTCAGGATGATTTTGTGCAATACCGTTAGCAATATCTTTTAAAAGCGATGTTTTACCTGTTTTTGGTTGTGCTACAATCATACCACGTTGTCCTTTACCTATAGGAGTAAATAAGTCGATAACACGATTAGATAAGGCTTTAGAATTACTAAGATTAAATTTTTCGTTAGGAAAAAGAGGAGTTAAATGCTCGAAAGAAATACGATCACGTACATAATCTGGTGTACGACCATTAATTTCTTTTATTTTGATCAAAGGAAAATATTTTTCACCTTCTTTTGGAGGACGAACTTCTCCAGTAATAGTATCTCCAGTTTTTAGACCAAATAAACGAATTTGAGATTGAGAAACATAAACATCATCAGGAGATGATAAATAATTAAAATCAGAAGAACGAAGGAAACCGTAATTGTTGTCAGGTAAAATTTCTAGAACACCTTCAGTGTTTATAATTCCATCAAATTCGTAATTCGCAGCGCGATATTTATTTTTTTGATTTTGGTTATTTTGATGATGATTATCGTTTTGATTTCTATCAGATTGATTATTTTTTTTCTGATTATTTTGGTTGTTCTGATTGTTTTTTCGAAGATCTTGACTTTTGTTAGATCGTTCTTGAAACTTATTTATTCTAGGATTTGTCTCTTCTGTTTTTTGAACTTTTTCAGTTGATTCAGAGTTTTTCTCTTCAACTTTATTTTGTTCGTTTACTTTTGGCTGTTCTTCAACTTCAGGACTAGAAACTCTTTTTCTTTTTTTATTGTCTTTTGGTAGTTTGTCACTTTCTTCTACTGGAGTAGATTCATTGGCAACTTTTTTTTCCTTAGCTTTTGATTCTTTTAACTTTGGCTTTTCAGCTTTTGGTTCTTCAGCTTTTGGTTGAGAGTTTATAAATGCTAGTACAGCATCAAGCAATTCACCTTTTTTAAATTTTTTATACCCATCTATTTTTAATTGCTCGGCAACATTTTGTAAATCAGGTAATTTTAGTGATTTTAATTCTTTGATATCAAACATAATCCTATAACTAAGGTATTAATTTGTTTTATTTTTTTAATTCAATAAAGTAATTGGGAATCATAACAATAGAATTGTTATAAAGCGATAAATTTGAGATTTATTTATGCAATAGTACGAATAATTATAAAAAATCAAAAAAAAAAATTATATTTGTATTCGAAATTTAAGAAATGATACAAAGAAAGCAAAGTATATATTTATTCTTAAGTGGAATAATCTCTAGTATATTCGCCACAAATTTTGACAAATTATTTGATATTAAATTAGATTGGTTGTCAAATCCAGAACAAGGAAATTATATTTTTTCATTAGCTTTTTTCTTTTCTGCTTTAATTTCATTTTTAACAATTATGCTTTATAAAAAGCGTAGCTTACAAATAAAGCTAGATTGGTTAAATATTATTTTGAATGTTTTATTAATTGGTTCTTTTGTATACAGTTTACTCAACTTACCTGGAGAAGGAAATTCTGAGAAAGGTATTTGGGCATTGGTTCCTTTAGCTTCGATTGTGCTTCTGTCAATTGCCAATCGGATGATTAAGAAGGATGATGACCTTGTAAAATCAGTAGATCGTTTCAGATAGACCAAGAACTTTTTATATTATGAGTGTCTAAAAGCTGCTTTAACTAATGTTAAAGCAGCTTTTTTTATAAATTAAAGTTAATAAATTGTTATTTTAAAGTTATTAGAGCTCTCTATTTTGGGGATGTTTTTTAAAAAACACTAAAAAATAAGTTTAACCCTTAAAAAAATAAGGGTGTGTATTTGTTTTTATATTATTTTTGCTTAGTCAAACAAAAAACAAATACTTAATGTCTACATTACGATTTAAAGCATTAGAGAAAACAGTGAATAAACAAGCAGAAAATGTTATTATAACAGAAAAACTTTCTACTTTGTTCAGTCAAAATGTATTTTCTGATGATACTATGAGAGAATATTTGCCAAAACCAGCATTTAAAGCTATCATGTCTGCTAAGGTAAAAGGAACAAGAATTCCTCGTGAATTTGCTGATCAAGTTGCATCTGCAATGAAAGATTGGGCAATTTCTAAAGGAGCTACACACTTTACTCATTGGTTTCAACCATTAACAGGAACTACAGCAGAAAAACATGATTCATTTTTTCGTCCAACAGAAGATGGACGTGCAATTGATACTTTCGAAGGTTCTGCATTAGTTCAACAAGAGCCAGATGCATCATCTTTTCCAAATGGAGGTATTCGTAATACATTTGAAGCAAGAGGATATACTGCTTGGGATCCAACATCTACAGCATTTATTATAGGGACAACATTGTTTATTCCTTCAGTATTTATTTCTTATACAGGAGAAACTTTAGATTATAAAGTTCCATTGTTAAGAGCATTACAAATTGTTGATGATGCAGCAACTGATGTTGCTAAATATTTTGATAAAAATGTAACAAAAGTACAATCAACTTTAGGATGGGAACAAGAATATTTCCTAGTTGATTT
The DNA here is from genome assembly GCA_002484335.1 of Flavobacteriales bacterium UBA7612. Classification (GTDB taxonomy): domain Bacteria; phylum Bacteroidota; class Bacteroidia; order Flavobacteriales; family Weeksellaceae; genus Empedobacter. Next base: position 3,079 of record DLJQ01000014.1, on the reverse strand, counting down.
AAATTTATACAACTCGCGCCCAGACTTACAATTAACAGGTCGTACTTTGGTAGGACATTCTCCTGCTAAAGGACAACAATTAGACGATCATTATTTTGGAGCTATTCCAATGCGTGTGATGGCTTACATGCAAGAATTGGAAGTAGAATCTATGAAATTAGGTATTCCAATTACTACACGTCATAATGAGGTTGCTCCAAATCAATTCGAATGTGCACCAATGTTCGAAGAGGCAAATCAAGCAGTAGATCATAATTCATTATTAATGGATTTAATGGGACGTATTGCTAAAAAACATGATTTTAAAGTTCTTCTTCACGAAAAACCTTTTGCTGGAGTTAATGGGTCAGGAAAACATAATAACTGGTCTTTATCTACAGATACAGGAGAAAATCTATTATCTCCAGGTAAAAATCCAAAAAAGAATTTACAGTTCCTTACATTCTTTATTAATACAATAAAAGCTGTCTCAGAATATGGAGATATGTTACGTTCTGCGATTGCAGAAGCAGGTAATGATCACCGTTTAGGAGCAAATGAAGCACCTCCAGCAATTATTTCTATTTTCATTGGATCTCAGTTAACTGCTGTTTTAGATGAATTAGAAAAAGTAACTGAAGGAAAATTATCTCCTCAAGAGAAAACTGAATTAAAATTAAACGTTGTAGGTAAAATTCCAGAAATTTTATTAGATAATACAGACCGTAACAGAACTTCACCATTTGCTTTTACAGGAAATAAATTTGAAATTCGTGCTGTAGGTTCTGCTGCTAACTGTGCTGAGCCAATGACAGTAATCAATACAATTGTTGCTCAACAATTAAAAGATTTCAAAGTGGAAGTTGACAATTTAATTTCAGGAGGTTTATCAAAAGACGAAGCTATTTTCAATGTATTACGTGAGTATGTAAAATCATCTCGTCATATTTTATTCGAAGGTGATGGTTATTCTGATAATTGGGTTAAAGAAGCTGAAGGAAGAGGTTTAAATAATTACAAAACAACTCCAGAAGCTTTAAAATTAGAGTTGGATCCAAAATATATTGAGATTTACGAAAAAACAGGTGTTCTTTCTGCTCGTGAAGTTGAAGCTCGTAATGAAATTAAATTAGAGAAATATTCAACTAAAATAGCTATTGAATCTAATGTTTTAGTAGACTTAGCATTATCTCAAATTATTCCTGCAGCAGTAAAATATCAAAATGTATTGGTAGAAAATGTAAAAGGTTTAAAAGAAATTTTTGGTTCTGAATTTGAAAAATTAGCTAAAGATCAAATTGATATAATTAAAGTAATTTCTAAACATATCAATGTAATTAAAACATCTGTTGATAAATTAGTGAAAGAAACTAAAAAAGCAAAAGATATTGCTGATCATCAGAAACAAGCAGAGGCTTTTGCTAATAAAGTAAAACCTTTATTTGATGATATTCGTTATCACTCAGATGAATTAGAAGAGTTAATTGATAACAACTTGTGGCCATTAACAAAATACCGCGAAATGTTATTTACAAGATAATAAAATAAATTATTTAAAGAAAACCGACGAAATTTCGTCGGTTTTTTTTATACAAATTTTTAGAATACCTTGATAACTTGTATCTTTGCAAACCAATAATTGATTATGGCAGATTTAGGTCTATTAGATAAATTAAGAGCAATCAAACAACGTTTTGATGAGGTAGCGGATTTAATCATCCAGCCAGATATTGTTACAGATCAAGCTCGTTACGCAAAATTAAACAAAGAATACTCTGATCTTAGAGACTTTGTAGAAATTCAAAAAACATACGAAGGCTATATTAATGCTATTGAAGAAGCAGAAGAAATCATTGCAGATGGATCTGATGCTGAGATGGTAGAATTAGCTAAAATAGAGAAAGACGAAGCAATTAATGCAATTCCTCCTTTGGAAGAGGAAATAAAAATGATGCTTATTCCTAAAGATCCAGAAGATGACAAAAACGTTGTTGTCGAATTACGTTCTGGTACAGGTGGGGATGAAGCAGCTATTTTCGTAGAAGATATTTATCGTATGTACTCTATGTATTTCAAAGAAAAAGGATGGAAACATGAAGTATTAAATTCTTCTGAAGCTTCAGGAAAAGGTTACAAAGAACTTGTAATGCAAGTAGAAGGTAATGCAGTTTTCGGAACAATGAAGTATGAATCTGGTGTTCATCGTGTGCAACGTGTTCCTGAAACAGAATCTCAAGGTCGTGTTCATACGTCAGCAATTACTGTAGCTGTTTTACCAGAAGCAGAAGAAGTAGATGTTGTTATAAATCCAGCAGATTTGGAATACCAAACAGCTCGTTCATCAGGAGCTGGAGGGCAAAATGTAAATAAAGTTGAGACTAAAGTTCAACTTACACATAAACCTTCTGGTATTGTAATTGTATGTCAAGAAGCACGTTCTCAACATAAAAATAGAGAAAAAGCCTTACAATTATTACGTACAAAATTATATGAGATAGAATACGAGAAAAAACATTCTGAGCGTTCAGCACAACGTAAATCTTTAGTATCTACTGGAGATCGTTCTGCAAAAATTAGAACATACAACTATCCGCAAGGTCGTGTTACAGATCATCGTATCAATAAATCTATTTATAATTTAGATAATTTTATGAATGGAGACATTCAAGAAATGATAGATGCATTGAAAATGGCAGAAAACGCAGAAAAATTAAAAGGATCAGAAGAAGACTTCTAGAATTTCTATTTAAAAATAATAAAAAAAAACATCTCATTATTGAGATGTTTTTTTATGAATATATTTTGGGTAATCACTTTGTGCAACGCTTCTCTTTCCAATCTTTTTATTTCACTAGAACGCTACGCAAAAAGGATTTTCATTACAATCGCTATTGCAAAGCATATTTCTATTAGAAACTGGTAATAAATAATAGAAAAGACCTTTTTATTAAAAAAAATAAAAAAAATATTTATCTGTAAATCATTTAATTAAAAAATAAATTAAAAATATTTCATTTTATAGTTTGGAAAAACCAAAAAGCATTCTATATTTGCACTCGCAATACCGTAGTAAACGGTGTTAAGGAGAGTTGGCAGAGTG
>DLJQ01000007.1 GCA_002484335.1 Flavobacteriales bacterium UBA7612 | reverse complement strand
TTGAAACGGAAAGCGCGACCTGAAGGGATTGCCCGAATTCAAAAAATAGAATGATATAATTTTTGATTATTAAAAACTAAAACGATTTGTTAAAATCAATTTTATTGGTCTTAATTAGTAAATAAAACCACTTTTAATTAAAAAAAAGAGTTTTGTGAAAAATATTTCTCATTAAAAAATTACAAGCAAATAATTCGAAATCTATTTTTCTTTTCACAAGAGAGTAACTATAAATTAAATCACCAAGAGTAGTATTAGAATTAAATTTTCTATCATCATTAAAATAAAAATTTAATATAATTTTGATTTGCTGTAAAAACAGACACCTTTTCTTTTTTTACAATTCCAATCAATAATTGTTAATTGAACACATGAAATAAGAAAATAGAATAAATAGTAATGTTAATTTTGTTTTCAAATATTACTATTATACTTTAACAGTAATAAAATAATGTAGCTCTTTATTATTCTAATAAATTATATGTATTCATTAAGCTATTTACTAAGATGATTTAAAAACATCACACTTAACCATATCTTTGAAAATGATAAAAATGTTTATCTATTATAAATAAAAAAAATAGGTCACCCTAAAAGGTAACCTATTATGTAATGTGATCCAGTCAGGATTCGAACCTGAGACCTACTGCTTAGAAGGCAGTTGCTCTATCCAGCTGAGCTACTGGACCTACATTTGTCGGGGTGGCAGGATTCGAACCTGCGACCTCCTGCTCCCAAAGCAGGCGCGATGACCGGGCTACGCTACACCCCGAATAAAGAATATCAATAAATTTATGCGGAGAGACAGGGACTCGAACCCTGGCATCGGTTACCCGATGACAGATTAGCAATCTGCTCCGTTACCACTCCGGCACCTCTCCTATTTTAAAATTTAAGATTTGATATCTGCTTTAAAACGGATGCAAATATATAGTCTCTTTTATTCCTAAACAAATATTTTTTAAAAAAAATTAAAATTTTTGGCTTAATTTTGGTTAACCATTAAGGATACAATATAAAAGCAACAATGAATTTAAATAGATTATTATTGACAGGTATTTCTTGTTTTATTTTTTTAAGTGGATGTACAACACAAAAAACGCCAGTAAAAAAAGTAAATAAAGTACCTACAAATCAAACATATAAATATAACCAAGGCACTACAGTAAATACAAGTATAAATAATTCTACTCAGAATAAAAGTAATATTGATAAAATTGATAAAAATAATATTGCCAAATTAAAAGATTATAAAGTTTCAACGGACTATTTCCCTTCTATTTCACAAGATGAAAGAGTACGATTTTTAGTTTTACATTATACAGCTATAAATACTGATTTATCATTAAAAGTTTTAACTCAAAAAGATGTTAGTGCTCATTATTTAGTAAATGATTATGATGATAAAACAATTAATCTTTTAGTCGATGAAACAAAACGTGCTTGGCACGCTGGAGTTAGTAGCTGGAAAGGAATTGATAATTTAAATTTCACTTCTATTGGTATAGAAATTGTTAATTTAGGAAATACTACATCTCCAAATTATTACGCTCCTTATCCAGAATATCAGATAAAAAAAGTAGGACAATTAACTCAAGATATAGTAAATAGATATGGTATTTTACCTACAAATGTTGTTGGGCATTCTGATATTGCCCCAGGTAGAAAACCAGATCCAGGACCACTTTTCCCTTGGAAACAATTATACACTGAATATGGAGTTGGAGCTTGGTATGATGATGTGGATAAATTATTATTTATAGACGAATATCCATGGGATACAACAAGTACATATTTTGTTACAGATGTGCAAAATAGTTTAAATAAGTATGGTTATAAAATACCTGTTACTGGTATTATGGATACACAAACTAAAAAAGTTATAATAGCTTTCCAAATGCATTTTCGACCAGAAAAATATGATGGAACTATAGATGCAGAAACTTGGGCTATTTTAAAAGCTTTAAATAAGAAATATAACCCTTAAAATAATCTCAATAAAAAACTCTTGTAATTACAAGAGTTTTTTATTGAGAAAAATATATAAATAACACAGAATGACTTTCAAAAAATTACGTCCTATTATTTGGACGAAAGATTTACAAAAAACAACTAAATTTTATAAAAAATTAGGTTTTAAGATAGCTGATCAAAATGACGATTGGATTTGGGCTTGTTTAAAAAGAGATGATGTAGAAATTATGTTAGCTTTCCCTAATGAAAATGCAAATTTCAAGCAACCTACTTTCACTGGTTCTTTTTATTTTAATGTAGATGATATTGATGAATTATGGAATATTATAAAAGATGATTGTGAAATTGTATACGAAATAGAAACATTTGATTGGGATGTAAGAGAATTTGCTATTTATGATAATAATGGATATATTTTACAGTTTGGTCAAGAAGTTAATATAGATTAACTAGTATTATGAGTTCTAATTATTGTTTTGATAAAACATTTACAAAAGTTAATTTTTCTGTTGAAAATTTAGTCTTTAATGAATTTGAACAATGTATATTTTCTAAATGTGAGCTAAATAATGTTGATTTAAGTGATATAAAATTTATCAATTGTAGTTTTATTGATTGTAACTTAAGCAATGTAAAATTAATCAATACAAGTTTACAAGAAGTAGAATTTGAACGCTGTAAAATGATTGGATTTAATATGGATGAAATTAATCAATTTGGATTGAAAGTTTCATTTACTGAATGTAATCTAAATGAATCTTCATTTTATGAATCTCCATTAAAAAATACAAAATTTTATAAATGCTTATTAGAAAATGTAGATTTTTCTATAGCAAACCTTAGTTATTCAAGTTTTTATGATTGTAATCTAAATCATGCAATTTTTTCAGGAACAGATTTATGTTATTCTGATTTAAAATCTGCTTATAATTTTGATATAGATCCTACAAAAAATAAATTAAAGCATGCAAAATTTTCAAAAGAGAATATTATTGGATTAACTTATAGCTTTGGAATTAAAGTAGAGTAATTTTTTTATAAAATATTTACAATTAAAAAAGGATATACTTAGTAAGTATATCCTTTTTTATTTTTTATCATAATTAATTAACAATCTGAATCAATTTCGCAAGAAGCATTTAGTTGAGATGAATCATTTAAATAATGTTTTTCATATGCTTGAATTAATGCAGATTCAAAATATTCTATTGACTGTGCACCAGAAATTGTATATTTTCTATCAATCACAAAAAAAGGAACACCAGTAACACCAATATTTCTTGCTTCTAAAATATCAGAAGCAATATCAAAAACATAAGAATCAGAATTTAATATTTCTAAAGTTTTTTCTTTATCTAATCCAATTTTATCAGATAAATCAGATAAAACTTCAAAATCAGCAACATTTTTTCCTTCAATAAAATAAGCTTTAAATAATTCCTCTTCAATTTCTGAGCCTTTACCATTTTCTTGAGCAAAGTGAATTAATTTATGCGCATCAGATGTATCTACAACCTTAACTTCATCAAAATTAAAATGAATACCAACACGCTCACCCATATCATAGATTTGTTGATTCATTTGTTCTACCTGTTCTTTAGAAAAGCCTTTCCTTCTGATTAGGTAATCTTCAATAGAAATAATTTCTGTTTTAGATAAATTAGAATTTAATTGAAAACTTTTCCATTCAACATCAATTTTATCTTTATAAGGGATTTTATCTAAAGCTAATTCAAAAGATTTTTTCCCAATATAACAAAACGGACACATAACATCCGACCATATTTCAATTTTCATATTAGAAATTTTTTAATGTAAAAGTTCGTAAAATTACATCATATAAATGACATATATCTAGTTATTTTTTAGTTAATTTAATTCTATAAAATTATTAACATAATCTTAAAAAATAATTCGTTTAAATTACTTTTTATGTTTGTTTAAAACAAGGTTTCAATTACCTTTGCAGTGAACCAAGAAAGTGAATTGCTTCATTTTTTATTCCAGACAAGAAACAAAATAACGAACAAATAATATGTCAACACACGTAGTAGTCGGCCTTCAATGGGGTGACGAGGGAAAAGGAAAAATAACAGATGTATTAGCTGAAAAATCAGATTATGTTGTACGCTACCAAGGAGGTAACAATGCAGGACATACTGTTTATGTAGGCGAAGATAAATTTGTATTACATTTATTACCATCAGGTGTTTTACAATGTAAAGGAAAATGTATAATTGCAAATGGAGTTGTTGTTAACCCTGAAGCATTTTTTAATGAAATTGGTACGTTAGAAGCTAAAGGTTTATCTACAGATCATGTGTTCATTTCTAGAAGAGCACATATCATTATGCCTTATCACATATTATTAGATGAATATCGTGAAGAATTTGCTGGAAAAGATAGCCAAATTGGAACTACAAAACGCGGTATTGGACCTTGTTATGAAGACAAAGTAGCTCGTGTTGGAATTAGAGCTATTGATTTATTAAATCCAGAAGTTTTAGCTGAAAAAATTAAAGAAAATTTAGTGGTTAAAAATGCTTTATTCGAAAAATTATTCGATAAGGAACCATTAAAATTTGAAGATATATACGAAAAATATTTAGCATACGGAGAACGTTTAAAAGAACGTATTTTAGATTCTGAGTTAGAAATTAATCAAGCTATTGATGAAGGTAAAAGTGTTTTATTTGAAGGAGCACAAGCTTTAATGCTTGATATTGATTTTGGAACATATCCTTTTGTAACATCATCTTCTCCAACAACTGGTGGAGTATGTGTTGGTGCTGGTGTACCTCCAACTAAACTTAAAAACTTGATTGGTGTTTCTAAAGCATATTGTACTCGTGTAGGTAACGGACCTTTCCCTACTGAACTTGACAATGAATTAGGAGAACAAATTCGTAAGGTTGGGCACGAGTTTGGAGCATCAACTGGTCGTCCTCGTAGAACGGGATGGTTAGATTTAGTCGCTCTAAAACATGCTTGTATGATTAACGGTATTACACATTTAGTTATTACTAAATTAGATGTTTTATCTAATATCGATAAAATACAAGTTTGTACAGCTTACAAAACAGAAGATAATAAAATAATTGATTATTTTACTTCTTCTACAACTAAATTAGCTCAGTACGAAGCTCAATATGAAGAATTACCAGGATGGACAGAAGATATTACAGATGTAAAATCCTTTGATGAATTACCTGCAACAGCGCAAGATTATATTCACTACATTGAGAAATATTTAGGTATAGAAGTATATCTAGTTTCTGTAGGACCAGAACGTTCTCAAAACATTATTAGAACAACTTTATTTTAATAACATAACTTTATAGCCTAGCAATAAACTGTTAGGCTATAACTTTTTTTATCTATTTTTTTATGAACGAAATTCTAGAACGATTAAAACAATTAAATTTAGGTATCGAAACTATTGTTCCTATAAAAGGAGGCGATATAAATGATGCATTTAGAATTGAATCGTTCAATAAAAAATATTTTTTAAAAGTAAATTCTGCTACTAATTTCCCTAATCTTTTTATAAAAGAAGCAAGAGCATTAAATACAATAAAAGAAACAAAAACATTTCCTATCCCTAAAATTTTAAATTTAGGTGAAGTAGGAAAAGATTTTCAATATCTTTTATTAGAATGGATAGAACCTTCTACTCCTACTGTTGTTAACTGGGAAAAATTAGGTAGAAACTTAGCAAAACTTCATCAAAATACAAATAATCAATTCGGTTGGTCAGAAGACAACTATATAGGTATAGTTTTACAACCAAATAAATTTGAAAATAATTGGAATGATTTTTACGCTCAAAATCGTATACTTCCAATGATGAAATTATTAAAAAACAAACAACTAATTACATCAAAACAAATAAAATCTGCCGAAAATCTTTGTAAACAATTTGATTCTATTTTTCCAAAAGAAAAACCAGCTTTAATACATGGTGATTTTTGGAATGGAAATATTATTTCTGGTGAAAAAGGAGAATTTAATCTTATAGATCCAGCTATATATTATGGTAATAGAGAAATGGATATTGCAATGGCTAAATTATTTGGTGGTTTTGATGATACTTTCTTTGATGCTTATCAAGAAATAAACCCTTTGGAACCTGGTTACGAAGAACGTTTACCTGTAACACAATTATTCCCTTTACTTATTCATGCCTATTTATTCGAAGGATATTATGTAAAGGATGTACAAACGATTTTAAAGAAATTTTAAACGCAACAAACACAACACAATGAACAAATACCAAAACCCCTTAGAGTCTAGATACTGTAGTGATGAAATGCTTTATATCTTTTCTCCTGAAAAAAAATTTTCAACTTGGCGTCAACTTTGGATTGCATTAGCCGAAATTGAAAAAGATTTAGGTTTGGAGATTACTGATGAACAAATTAAGGAGTTAAAAGATAATGCAACTAATATTGATTATGATGTTGCAGCAGCATATGAAAAAAAATTCCGACATGATGTAATGGCACACGTGCATACTTATGGAGATGTTGCTCCAAGTGCTAAAGCTATTATCCATTTAGGTGCTACATCAGCATTTGTAGGAGATAATACAGATTTAATTCAGATTCGTGATGGATTTCAACATATCAAAGGACAATTAATCAATGTTATTGATGGTTTAGCAAAATTTGCTCGTCAATACAAAGATTTACCAACTTTAGGATTTACTCATTTTCAACCAGCACAATTAACAACTGTAGGAAAAAGAGCAACTCTTTGGCTACAGTCTGTTTTATTAGATTTGGAAGAGTTAGAGTTTAGAATAGATACTTTACGATTTCGTGGAGTAAAAGGAACAACTGGAACTGCTGCTTCTTTCAAAGAATTATTTGATGGGGATTATTCTAAAGTAAAAGAATTAGATAAAAAATTATCTGAGCGTTTTGGTTTCAAAAATGTTTTTGCTGTATCGGGACAAACTTATGATCGTAAAATAGATGCACAGGCTTTAGAACTGTTATCTAATATTGCTCAATCTGCTCACAAGTTTACAAATGATTTACGTCTACTTCAAAATTTAAAGGAAATTGAAGAACCTTTCGAAAAAAATCAAATTGGATCTTCTGCAATGGCATACAAACGCAACCCAATGCGTTCAGAAAGAATTGCTTCTTTAGCAAAATACGTAATGTCATTAGCTACTTCTCCTGCAATGGTTGCTTCTACACAATGGTTTGAGAGAACATTAGATGATTCAGCTAATAAACGCTTAGCAGTACCACAAGCATTCCTTGCAATTGATGCAATTTTAATCATTTGGAACAATATTTTAGATGGTTTAGTCGTTTACCCTAAGATAATAGAAAAACATATTGCTGAAGAATTACCATTTATGGCAACTGAATATATCATTATGGAAGGTGTAAAAAATGGTGGAGATCGTCAGGAATTACATGAAATTATTAGAACACACTCAATGGAAGCTGCAAAGCAAGTTAAAATTGAAGGTAAATCGAATGATTTGATTGAGCGAATTATTGCTGATGAAAATGTAAAAATAGATAAAGAGAAATTAGTTGAATTGCTAGATCCTAAAAACTTTACTGGCTTTGCTTCTGAGCAAACAGAAGAATTTTTAAAAGATTTAGTTGATCCAATTATAAAAAATAACAAAGTACTTTTAGGAGCTCATACAGACTTAAAAGTGTAATAGGCTTAAAAACAAAACACATGAACAAAAAAGACTTCCTAATTGGAAGTCTTTTTTTATTATAAAAATACTATTCAACGATTCATTTTGCCTATTCAACGAAAAACTTTTTAAAATATCTTTTTTTTTACCAATTTTAAAACCAATTACATTAAATTACTTTAATGGTTTATTTTAAATTATTGGTAAATAAAAAAACAAGAGTAATTAAAAATTATATTTGTGTAAAATCATAAATAAATATTCAATGAAGGCTTTGATAATAGACGACAATGATATTGCAAGAACAACTTTGATGCATCTAGCAAAACAAATACCAAATCTGACTATAACGAATGAATTTTCAAATGCAATTGAGGCATATAATTACCTACAATCTAACCATGTTGATTTGATATTTCTTGACATAGAAATGCCTGAGATGAATGGAATTGAACTAACGAAAAACCTGTCAGAAAAAAATACAATTATCATATTTACATCACCAAAAAAAGAAGATGACCAAATTGTTCCTTATGAAAATGCTGGTGTAAAATCTGCTAAGCTTTTAAAAAATGGAAAATTAATTACATATCCTGGTTTTCCACATGGTATGCCTACTACAGAAGCTGCAACTATAAATAAAGATCTTTTAGAATTCATAGAAGGATAAATACATTAAAAAAAAGAGAATCATTAATGATTCTCTTTTTTACTTATAAACTACTATAAATTGATTAATAATTCACTAGTTTTGTTTATAAATCCAATAAAAATATAAATGAAGAAAATTATTTTACTTTCTGTATTTATGTTGTTTTCTACAACATTATTTTCTCAAGAAATATCAAATTCTAAAAAAGACAAGATTGAAAAATTATTAAAAATGACTAATTCTATTGATGTAGGCGTTCAAATTGTAAATAAAATGATAGACATTTACAAAAAGAATTACACAGGTGTAGAACAAAAATTTTGGGATGATTTTTCTAAAGAAGTTAAAACTACAAATATGTTAGAGATTATACTTCCTATTTATGATAAATATTTTACAGAAGAAGATATAGATGCAATAATTGCTTTTTATTCTACTCCATCAGGAAAAAAAATGATTACTAACCTACCTAACATCACACAAGACTCTATGTTAGCAGGTCAAAAATTAGGAAGAGAGATTGGTGATAAAATTATCAATAAATTAAAAAACGAAGGTTACATTACAGAGTAATAAATTTCTTCCTATAAAAACACAGAAAATGGTGACACAATAAGTGACACCATTTTTTATTACAAACAAGTATAAATATTTCATAACCCAAGTAATTTTAATGATTAAATAAATTAAGCAATCATTTTTGGTCAATCCCTTCGGGCCGGGCTTTACGTTACAATCTTTTACAAACAGACTTCGACTTTGCTCAGCCACCAGTTTGTAAAAGGATTTCCACTTCAATCCCTATTGCGAAATACGAAGTCTGAATTTAGAAACTAGAAATAATTAGTTGTAAGTTCTGAGTCTTACGTAATACTTTTAATTACTATAATTAAGAATTAAAGAACTAAAAAAGTTAATCACATAAACACTGAATAACTAATTAGAAATAGTGAGTTCTAAGTAATACTCTTATTATTATAAAAGATATAAAAAGCAGAAAATTAAAATACAAACTTTGCATAATAATCTTGTAAAATCTCATTTAATTTTGAACAAAAGTTTGAAAAAATAAAAATGATTTTTATTCTAAAAAAAGTAAAAATGCATGTAAAAATACAAAGAAGTCGTCAAGTAAAATATTCCAATTTTGAAAGTTACTCAAATGTGGTTTCTTATTTATAACATGAACATTTTGAAAGAATCCAAAATGATGAGAAAGTAGAGATTATTTTTATTACAATAATGGTTTTCTAAAAATTTGCCCCTCCCCTTTTACTTGACAGGTTATACTATTTTGATGCTATATATTGAAAGCTTTTCATGATTTGCAATAAATATGTACTCTTTTTTATCAAATTTTATTTTTATAAGTGTATCATTAAAAGAATAATTTTCTTTTTTTTAAATTTTTTAAACTGTAAAAAAAATAATAATCTTTATTAAATACAAGAAAAAGAATTTTTAACTTATTTAATTAAAAAACTAAATAAATTCATCTTTTATTTTGAAATTTGAAAGGTAAAAACTCTAATATATAATTGTATATATTCAATCATATTAAAAAGCTAAAGAATAAAAAAATACATGGAAAATATCCAAATTACTAACAAAAATGATTTTACTTTCACACTAAAGAGTACATGTTTAGATGAAAATTATCATCCTGCAAGTCAAACACGTCTGACAACCAATTTTGCAAATCTGGCCAGAGGAAAAAATCGTCAACAGAATTTACGTAATGCGTTAAATATGATTAACAATCGATTTAATTCATTAGCTTATGTGGATAATCCAAAATCCGACCGATACCTTGTAAAACTTGAGATTATTACAGTAACGATGAATATTAATGATAAGAATCTACCGATGATTGAAGTTTTAAAAACAAATATTTTTGATAATAAAACTGGCCAGTATATCGAAGGAATTGCCGGAAATAATTTTTCTTCTTATGTTCGTGATTACGATTTCAGTGTTTTATTAATTGAGTATAATAAAAATAAATCTAATTTTTGTGTTCCTGAAGATTTTGGTGATTTACATGGAAAACTTTATCAATCTTTTATTAATTCGACAACTTATAAAGAGTACTTTAAGAGGTCTCCCATCATTTGTTTAAGTGTTTCAAGCAATAAAACTTATACACGCACTGAGTTTCATAATCCAATTCTGGGTTTTGAGTATATACAAAGTGAGTATTCGCTGACTGATGAGTATTTCTCTAAAATGGGTTTAAAAGTTCGTTTTTTCATGCCTCCTAACGCTGTGGCACCGATGGCTTTTTATCATTCAGGAGATCTACTTACTGATTATACAGATCTTGGGCTTATCAGCTCAATCAGTACGATGGAAACTTTCCAGAAAATTTATCGTCCTGAAATTTACAATGCCAATTCAGTAGCTGGAAAAATCTATCAACCTAGTCTTAAACATGAAGATTATTCACTGACTCAAGTTGATTATGATCGTGAAGAACGTAGCCGATTAGCTATTGAACAAGGCAAATATGCTGAAGAACATTTTATTACACCTTACAAAAATTTATTAGAGCAATGGTCTGCCAATTTTGCTCTTTAATTAATACAATACATTAAAATTATTCTATGTCAAAGAAATTATTATTGCCTACCTCAATTGTTGGAAGTTTACCGAAACCTGCTTGGTTGGCATCACCCGAAAAACTTTGGTCACCTTGGAATTTAGAGGGAGATCAGTTATTGGAAGGAAAACAAGATGCTTTACTTATTTCTTTACAAGAGCAACAATTGTCTGGGTTAGATATCATCTGTGATGGTGAACAAACACGTCAACATTTCGTAACCACTTTTATTGAGCATCTAAGTGGTGTAGATTTTGAAAATCGTAAAATCGTAAAAATTAGAAACCGTTATGACGCAAGCGTTCCAGTAGTTGTAGGTGATGTAGCTCGTCAAAAATCTGTCTTTGTAGAAGACGCTAAATTTTTGCGTAGACAAACCAACAAACCTATCAAATGGGCATTACCAGGACCTCTGACCATGGTTGATACTCTATATGATGATCATTACAAAAATCGTGAGAAACTGGCCTGGGAATTTGCCAAAGCACTCAATGAAGAAGCAAAGGAACTACAAGATGCTGGAGTAGATATTATTCAGTTTGATGAACCTGCATTCAATGTGTTCTTCGATGAAGTAAACGATTGGGGAATGGCTGCACTTGAAAGGGCTATTGAAGGCTTAGACTGTCAAACTGCCGTACATATTTGTTATGGTTATGGTATACAAGCTAATAATGACTGGAAAAAGACCTTAGGTTCAGAGTGGCGTCAATACGAAGAAATTTTTCCTAAAATTCAAAAATCTAATATTGATATCGTATCATTAGAATGTCATAATTCAAACGTACCTTTAAATTTAATTGAACTTGTTCGTGGTAAAAAAGTCATGGTAGGAGCGATTGATGTCGCAACCAACATCATTGAAACACCTGAAGAAGTAGCTAATACTTTGCGTAAAACTCTTGAATTTGTAGATATCGAAAACCTTTATCCAAGTACAAACTGTGGTATGGCTCCTTTATCACGAAACGTAGCAAGAGGTAAATTAAGTGCTTTAAGTGCAGGAGCAGAAATTATACGTAAAGAATTTGGTTTTTAACTCCAATATATTAATTCTAAATAATTTTTCATTAGCATAAAAATCTAGTAAAAGAAGCTACTTCGCTAGAAAAAATTAATAATGTAGGGGGGGCTTTTATTTTCTTGATTTAGGGCTTAAGACTGATTTCTTAAGAAATTGAAGATCAGAATTGCCAATTGGAAAATGTAAATTATCGATCCCAATTGGCAGTCTTTTTATTTTTCTATATTAAAAAATAGGCAACTTTTCTAATAGTATTGTCATTGGTTGCAAATTTAGTTTCTCTACCAAAGGTTTTTAATATTAATTTTTTAGAATCTTTTAATAATGGAGTAATTACTCTATTGGGTTTTCTTAGCAGGCTGACAGGTATTTCTGTCGAACACTTAATGTTATTTTTGACGTTTTTAAATAAGTTATAATTTCAACTTTAAAAAAAGTTTTAAAAGGCTGTTACAACAAAAAAAGGAGAAAATTTCAATCTTTCCCTTAACCTGCCATTACGCCAATACGATGTTAGCTGTAGTTTTTATTTAATGTATTTGTTTATTTCAAATTTATAAAGTTCGGATTGACTTTCTAAGAATATTTTAAAAGCATCGTTAGATATTAAATTCCCGTTTTGATCAAAGGAAATATTATTTATTTGATTATTATCTTTTAATAGTTTTGTGACACTTGGACCTAATCCAATCCTAGTTAAATTAATTAATTGCTCATCAATAGTTCCATAAACAGTTAAAAAATATGCTTCTTTAGTTATGAGTTCAAAATCATAAAGGAAGGTTATTAGTTTTTTCAATTTAAAACTTACAAAGTCTTCTTCTAATTTAATTTTCACTAGTGCAATATTTGCCAATTGTTGTCTGCTTTTACCTTTTAGATTTATATAAACTTCTTGCAAGTATTCATTATTTTTGTATTTGGGAGAGGGATTTACAACTTCTCCAAATGAACTTCCAATAAACAAATGACTATCACTTTCACTTTGAGATTTTTTATCAAAATAATTCAAAGTTGAAATAATTTTATCTCGTAAGCTTAATAATTGAACGACATCAATATAGTTTTTATAATAATTTCTAGCTTTTTCGTTTTTCAATCGTTCAATTTCGAAATCTTTGATTTGCGTTTCAATGTTTAATATGAATACTTCATATATTGTAGATATCACATTGTTTTTATCAGATATATTTTCGAAGTTCTCTATTATTGCTGGAATAATAACGTCAATATTCCAATAAAAATCATCGATATTATTTTCAATAAAACTACGCTTAATCGTGCTTGCTAATGAGGTGTCATTTACATTTATTAAAAATTTTGTAAGACTAACTAATTTATTATCCTTTTCTTTTTGTTTTACTAGTTCCTCTTTTGAAATTTTTAGTTCTTCTACATTATAATTATTCATTAATGGATTTTTGTTTTCATCAAAAAAGGAATGTTCTCTTAATAATGGGAGCTTATTTACCATCTCACTTCTTTTGTCTGTAAGTTCAATTGAATCAATAAAATGTATTGTAGAAATAAGTTTTGACAATGAACTCTGAAACACATAATTCAATCGATTAACTCTTCCTATTAAATTATTTAGGTCTTTGACATTTAGGCCATAAGTTGAAGTGATAAATAATGTGTCTATAGGAAAATTTATTCCTTCTAAAATTACAGAGTTAGCTATTACAAAGTTTAAATTTTGCATGCCTTTATACTGATATTCTAAATACTCTTTAAGAATTGTAGGTTGTTTTCCATGTAAATAAATAATCCCTTTTTTTACCAATTCTACAAGATCAATATCTTCTGATATTTCGCTAGCAATTGTTTTAGATATATAATTTAAACTTTCATCATTTATATTTTGTAAACTTAAAGCTAGTTTTTTTGCAAATGACTCTACATTTTTAGGACGATAATTATATATAAAATTCTTTGGTTGAGAATTATTAAGTATATATTTTATAAAGTCAACATTTGTATTCATGAGGTATAACTCATCTGAAAACCTATTGTATGAATATAGTTTCTTCTTTTTATCTAAATAAAAAACTTCATATGCTTTCAAGTTATGTTTTATACTACTCTCATATATTTCTCCATCAGATGTGAATTTAGCTTTTAAATTTTTAGTATCATTTACAAGTGGAGATAAATATAATAACCTTTGATCGGGATTATTTTTATGATTGATCATTATAAGTCTCGAAAGCAAATGATTCCTTGGGTTGTTTTTAAGAATATTGTGTGCTTCATCGATAAATAATATATCAAACTTTATATTGAATTTATTAATTAATCTTGTGGCTCTTTCTTGTGTTAATACTCCAATAAATCTTTCTTCACCGTTGAACATTTCATCATGTAAAATGAGTTTATAGTTTAAATCTAAATTTCTGATATCAGAATACGTTTGAGTAATAAGAGATTTAGTAGGCACTATAATTGCAATCTTTTCGAAATCATTTTTTTGGATAACTTCTCGAATTATCGAGCTTTTCCCATACGAAGTTGGTGCAATATAAGCCAAATCTTCTTTAGCAATTTTATCTAAGATTTCTTTAGACCTATTATGTTGCTCTACGGTTTCAATATAACTTGAATTGTTGTATAAGGCTCTTATCTCTTGATTGATTATCGACTCATGTAAATATTCTTCTTCTACTAAATTATTATTCACAATGAATTCAGAAATTGGGTAAAAGCCAATTTGCAATGAAATGTCATAAAGAGGTCTATAGTCTGAATGAATTAAACTATATTTCAATATTATGTAATAAGCAATATTAAAATAACCTTTTAGTCTTTTATCATTGTTATAATATCTAAAGAAAATTAAGGATGCTGTAAGTATATATTGAGATTCCTCAAACGTTAGTTGATTATTAAAACCAAGTTTTTTAAAACAAGAAATAAATTCTGCATTGTTTTTTAATGTTCTTAGTTGGCGTTTTTCTAAACTAGTTATTTTACTCATCTAAATAATCTATAAAATTTTGAATTGTGTTTTTGTTTAAACATAATACATTTAAATGTTTACAGCTATATGTACTCGTTAGATTTTGAATCTTGATTAATAAATCATTTTTATCTATTGAAGTATATCTGTTGCCTAGAAATATTGTTGAGCTTGGTATCAGGTTATGAGATTCAATTTTTTCAAATTTATTGTTTACATAATCTTTAGAAAGTTTTTTCAATGTTTTAGAAATTGTATCATTAAAATTTACGGCTCTAAGAGTTGAATGATGATATGCATTTTTCCATGGATCATTAGTTGTATTAGATCCTTCAATTTTCTTTTTTAAATCATTGTAAGCCTCACTAATATTAGAATTATGTGTAGCATTAAGAGTTGATTCTAAAGAAGATTTACTTTCATAAATATAAAACTCATCGTTAATTCCATATAAGCCATCAAAACCTTTTTTCATCCCCTTTTCTTCTAAATTGCTAAAAAGAAAATGTTGTTTAAATTTATTAGCACGTAAGTATAAGTGGCAAATAAATTCAGATATAATACCATTTATTTGTAATGGTGTTTTTTTTTCTAAAAGTTTTTTTAGTTCTGTCTTCGTAATTTTAATATCATTTTCACTTTCTACGATTTCGTTATCCCCATTCCAAATTTGATGAATGTTACTTTCAATAAAATTCTTCAGTCTTGGAGAATAGGAATTAATACTAATAAAGTGAAGCGTGATTCTTTCAGAAAGTTTGATTTTGTATCTTCCAAACATTTGTAGTATAGTCGGTTAAAATTTCAGTTAACGGGCTGCATATTGGCGATAGTGACGAATTAGAAAGCGATAACTTTCAATTTAGCACTCACCTAAGCAACAGTTTTTTATTATTTTCTAAATTTATGAAAAAGGTATTGAAAATCATGAGCACCTAAAAAATATAATATTTCAGTTAATAAATATAAAATGCTGTTGTGACAAAAAGAACTAGAAACTTTTAATTTCTCCTTTTAAACCGCCATTTCGCCAATATGATGTTGTGTGCAGTTATAATTTTAATTGGTTTTTAATCTCATTTATTTCATTTAATAGAATTTCTGGAATACCATGATTACACTTGCAATCTTCGCAAAAATATGGATTTAATGCTTCTTCATCAAGGTTCTTCAAAGCTGGCATTATTTTATATTCAAATTGATGTTTTGTAAAATTAAACAATAAATCTTTATCGTCAATATTACTTTTATTTAATTTTTGTAAAAGAATATTACAAACCTTGATAATACTCAACAGCTCTGTTACACAAGTAGTTTCCAAAAGAGTTTCTGGAGTTTGATGAAAATCACATATTATTGTTCTGAAGAATTTATGTATACCGTCACTGCCTTTATATTCTTTATGCTCTGTATCGTCGTAATTATAATCACTATTGAAACCTTTAAAAGTATAGCTTTTAATGTTATCTTCTAATGTACTATAAAGTCTATGCAACTGTTCACTAATATTTCTTTTACTATCTTTAGCTTCTTGTCTATCAATTTGTTTTTGTACTATTTCATTAGCTTTTACTTGAGCCTTTAGTGCTAAATAAACTAATATTGCACCAATAATATTTGATATTGGTGCAGTTATCCCACCAATTGTATCGCCAATTACGCCTGTAGATTCATTAAATGTTCCGAAACAGCTTTCTTTAGATAAAAAATATGGAGCTAATATTAATAGTATTCCACCAAATAAAAGTACCCATGTTGCAATCTTTATTTCTTTATTCATTTATTTCCCATGGTTTTTAATAATTACACACAACATTGTTTTTTACTTATAATTTAGTTTTCTGTAAAGATAATTTAAGAAAAGTTTTATCCCTTACGGAAAACCATAATTGTGAAATAAAATAAAAGTGTATTTTTATAAGTTTTTTGAGGAAAAATAAAACTTTCAACAACCTCAAAAAAACAACTGATTGTTCTATTGGGTTTTCTTAGCGGAGAGTGAGGGATTATTCTATATTCCCAAGAAAAGGGAAGTGATTCTAAGAAAACCCAATAGATTGCTCTATTGGGTTTTC
>DLJQ01000021.1 GCA_002484335.1 Flavobacteriales bacterium UBA7612 | reverse complement strand
GTTAGTTGTACTATTAAAAGCCTATTCAGCAACACGAATTAATGTGCTTAATTATTTAAAATACGAATAAAAATATTCTTAATATGAATTTTAAATATTTTTTATTAATGGCAGTGCTTTTCTCTTTTATAGGGAAAGCACAGCTTTTATCAATTGATGATTGTATAAAAATAGGAAAAGAAAATCAACCAGATTTTAAAATACAATCAGTTATAATAGAACGTAAAAAAGAAGAAAAACGCTCTTTTGGTTCTCAATTTTTACCGAGTATAGACGCATCTTTCTCACACGCCTATAACTTTGGTTCATCTATCGATCCTGCAACAAATACACGCGAGCCATCAAATATACAATCAGATAATATTGGAGTAAATGCACAAGTTAATTTATTTGATTTTTCTAAGTGGAATAGAACAAAAATTCAGAATCTGAATATAGAGATAGAAAAAATGGAATTCGAAGTAATAGAAAACCAATACGAACTATTAGTTTTAGAAAAATTTATGGCAGCATTAGCACTTCAAGAATGGCAAAAAGTATTAAAAAAACAAATAATAAATGCAGAAAACCAATTAAATAGAATAACAAAAGAAGTCGAAGAAGGACGACGTCCTAAAAGTGATTGGTACGATATTAATGTAATTTATTTACAAGAAAAAAATAACTTAGAAATAGCGTTGAATAATGAGGTTGTAAAAAAAACAGAATTAATACAATTACTTAATATAAATACTGTCGTAGCAGAAGATATAAACCTAATACGACCAATATCACTAGATACGTTAAAAATAAATCCTGTTATCACAAATTACCCAAGTCTCAAAAAAATAGATTTAGCAGATACAAGACTAGAAAAAGAATATACACAATTATTATCCAATTATTTACCAAGTGTAAATCTTAATTATTCTTATGGAACCTTTTATTCACAAACTATAAAAAGTTTAGGAGATACGAGTTTCAATTTTGGTCGTCAGTTAAAAGACAATAAAAGTCAGTATATAGGATTAAACTTTTCTGTACCTATCTATTCAAAAGGAAATAATAAACAACTTCTAGAACTAAAAAAAATAGAGCAAAATTTAAATAACGAACTTAAAATAAAAGAAGAAAAACGTCTTAATGACTTATTTTCAATAGAAAAAAAGAAATTACAATTACTTGAAAATCTAGATCAATCTCTTCAAGAAATTGTAAAAGCATCGGAAGAATCGTTAGCAACAACAGAATCCAAATATATTTTTGATAAAGTTGATGCATCAGTATACAAAATAGCAAAAAATCAACTTCTTAGTGCAAATTATAATGAATTAAATAATGAATTCGATAAAATATATATCCAATATCAACTACAAATTCTAAGCAACAATTAATGTTTTTTTTAGGATTTTTTTGCAACAAATTTATTATTGTCGAAGGAGTTGCCTAAATAAATATTACAGTTTTTTTTTAATTAAATTATCTATTGTTATAAAATATTTTGTTTGATTTGCTAATAAAAATGAGGCAGCAAATCCTATCCAAACAGAGTAATCTAAAGAAGTTTTTATACTAAAGGATATTGCCATACTTAATGAAAAACTCAATAGTAAAAAACTTGTTAAGTAAGACGCTAATTTTATTTTATAACCAATAATTAGCATAATAGATAAAATTATTTCAAGAAAAGTAGCAATATAAGCACTAGTAGTAGCTAATTTTTCTGGTACAAAATAGATAAGTTGTTTAGTGTATAATTCAAAATTTTTCCAATTTCCCCATGTCGAATTATTTTTCCAAATTGACAAACGATCAGCAACTGCAGATAACATTGTAACTCCTAGAGCAAATCTTAATAAGAGTTGAGAAATTATGATTTTATTCTTTGTCATGAATAGCATTTTATAATGGAGCAAAGTTTGAAAATCTAAATCACAAAAATCTTAAGATAGCTTAAGATTTTATAAATTACACTACATTTCGTCTATGATAAAATCATATTCATTTTCTATTAATTTTTTTAGATAATCATCAAAACTATCAGCAATTACTGTAAATTCATCAGGATCATGTAAAAAACGAACAATTTGCCCCTTCGTTCCTTTTTCTGAAGGTGTAAAATCTATAAATAATTGGGAAGTACCTCCATTGTTCATGCAATCAGAAAAATGTAACCATTGAATATTTTTAATTGAGTTTGTTATTTTATCATCTACAATAACTTCGTCATATTTTCTTTCGATATAATCAGTATAATATTCAATGATCTTATTTTTATTTTCTATCATTTCTAATGATGAAAGTAGATAATAAGGATATTCATAGATATCTGATCCAAGAAAATAAAATGCAATTTTTTCATTTGCATATTCTGTAAAATATGTACCATCTACATATTCTAATAAATTAAGTAATGATTCTGGAATAGATGGATATAAAGTTTTAATTTTTAGTATATTTTCTAATGATGCTCCATGTTTTATTTTTTCAAAATAATCCCATTCCTCAGAATTATTATTTGAATAATAAGCTTTTTTTAATCCTTCTATGTAATTATTTACAGTGTTATTCATGATAATTATATACAAACAAATTTAAGTAATTATATACAATTGGGAATTTATTTATATCGAATAGTAGGTAATAAATGTCATTTAAATTTATTTAGATTAATTAAAAATAAAAATTACTTTTGCGCCTTTAACACATAATAAATGAAATCTCATTTTTATATATTTTTTTATATAATATTCTCTACAATTTTGTATTCTCAGAATAATAGTTTGCAAATAGAATTAAAAAATGAAAATAATACATTGACTAATGATGTGAAAGTAACATTAAAATCAGAGGAAGGTAAAACTTTAGAAATTTTTACAAATAACAAGGGAATAGCTATATTTACTGATCTTGATAGAAAAAAATATTCACTTCATATAGAATCTATAAACATAGAATCAATAAATGATGAAATAGTAATTAATAAGTTTTCTACAAAAAAAATATATATAACAGAATCTCTTATCAATAATCTCCAAGAGGTTGTTGTGACAGCTAAAGAATCGAAGGGGTTAACTAGTGTGTCCATTATTGATGAAAGAGCGATGCAGCATTTACAACCTTCTAGTTTTACTGATTTATTAGAACTTTTACCTGGAGGGAAAGCAAAGGATCCTATTTTTAACCAAACAAATTCTATCAAGCTAAGAGAAACAGGGATAAGAGATGGATCAAATAATTATTCAACATCATCTTTAGGGACTAGTTTTATTGTCGACAATATTCCTAAAAATGTTAACTCTAATTTACAATTTACAGAAGGAACTTCTTTATCAATAAATCAAGGTAATTCGACAGGATATTCAGATGCAAAAAGAAATAGTGTTCCGAAAGGTGTCGATATGCGTTCTATTTCAACAGATCAAATAGAGCGTGTAGAAATAATAAGAGGAATACCTTCTGTAGAATATGGAGATTTAACAAGTGGAGTGGTAAAAATTATTCGAAAAAAAACGCCATCAAATTTGGAAGCAAGGTTTAAGGCAGATGCTTATAGTAAATTATATTATTTAGGAAAAGGTATAGGAATAGAAAATAAAAAAATAAATTTGAATTTTGGAATTGATTTCTTAGATGCTAAACCAGATCCTAGAAATGATTTGGAAAATTATAAGAGAATAACAGCATCTATGCGAGCCTACAAAACGTGGGATAATTCTTTTTCTACTCTCGATTGGAATTTAAATCTTGATTATACAGGTTCTATTGATAATGAAAAGACAGATCCAGATAATTCTTATTCGCTTATAGATAAATATAAATCTAGTTATAATGATTTTAATATTTCGAGTATACTTGATTGGAATTTTAAGGAAAGTAAATTCTTGAAGAGTATTAATTTTTATTCATCAATATCTCAACAATTTGATCAAATAAATCAAACAAAATTAGTTCAATTAACTTCAGCTACCGCAGTTCCAAACTCAGTAAAGGAAGGAGAAGCTTATGGTACTTTTCTAGAACCTAAATATATTTCTCATTTACTTGTAGATGGTAAACCTTTAGATTTATACTTAAAATTAATAGGAAATTTTGATTGGAAATGGAGTAATTTAAGAGCTGGTCTCGAATGGAAATATTCAAAGAATAATGGGAAAGGACAAGTATATGATCCTTTACGTCCTCCATCGCCAGAAATGTATTCAAGAAATAGATCATACAAGTCTATTCCTGCTATACAAGATTTTTCTTTATTCGCAGAAACAAATAAAAAGTTTAAAATAGAAAAGCATCAATTCGAAATTTTAGCGGGAATCAGGAGTATAACTTCTCCTGGAATAAGTGACAAATATTATTTAAAAAATAAATATTACTTCGATCCAAGAGTAAATGTTCAATGGAAATTACCTAATATTTATATTAATAACAATCCTCTTAAAATAGATGTTACAGCTGGTTATGGTGTACATACTAAATTACCTACACTTAGTATGTTGTATCCAGAAAATAGTTATTTAGATTTTGTTCAGTTTAATTATTATCATGATAACCCAGCTTATAGAAGAATATACCTTAAAACTTACATAACAGATATCACAAATTATAATTTAGCTGCTGCAATTAATAAAAAATGGGAAGTAAGGACAGATCTGGAATATAAAGAGATTAATTTTTCATTGACTTTTTTTAAAGAAAAAATGAATTCTGGATTTAGAAATATGACTGATTATAGATTGTTTACTTATAAAAAATTTTCTGTAGAAGGAATAGATCATACTACAATTACAGAAGCACCATCTGTTGAAAATTTATCATATACAAATCAATCTTTATTAGAAACATTTAAAAAACAAGATAATGGAAGCACAATAGATAAAACAGGTATAGAATTTCAGATTAGTACTAAAAGATATTCTGAGATAAACACAAGGTTAACATTAAATGGAGCTTGGTTTAAAACAAAATATACGAATAGTTTACCTATTTATATGAGGAATGATAATATAGTAATTAATGGAAAACCTACCCCATATTTAGGTTTGTATTTAAATGATGATGGTTTTTTAAACGAGACATTAAATACAAATTTAATGGCAGATACTTATATACCAGTTTTAGATTTGGAATTTTCTACTTCTGTACAAATTATGTGGTTTTCTTCTTCTAAAAATATAAAAAAAAATGGAACTCCAATAGCATACGTAGATCAAAATGGAATTCAACACTCTTATGAAGATGCAGATAAAACTGATGCAAATTTAAAATGGTTGAATTTATCTTATAACGAAAATGCATTTAAAAAAATTAAAACACCTTTCGAAATGAACATAAACTTTAAAGCGTCAAAAGTTTTCTATAAAAGTTTTCATGTCTCAATGTTTGTAAATAGATTACTTAATTACTATAAAGAATATGAATTCGAAGGACAAAAAATAGGACGTAAGAGCCTTACATCACCTTATTTCGGGATGGAACTTAATATAAAATTATAAATATTAACAAATTATGCAAAAATTACTAAACAGATTTAGTTTAATGACCTTATTATCTGTGTTTTTACTTTTTTCTTGTAACAATGATGATGATAATAGTTTAACATCTTCTAATGTATCACTAGTTTTAACTAGTAAATTATCAGATGATATTCAGAGTGCTGAAATTCTTGATATGAATTATATATTCAAAGAATTAAATACAGGAAAAACGACTGAAAAATCTATCAATGGAACAAAAGAATTAACAATAGATTTACCAACGGGAACTTATGAAATATCAGTTTCTGGTAAAATAAATTACGAATTAGATGGAACAAAATTAACCAAGAATGTAACTGGTTATATAGCTTCTGAAGCAATAACCTTATCAGATAAAACAAAATCTATTCAATTATTCATAAAATCAGAGAAAAGCGACTTAATGATAGAAGAAATATTTTTTACAGGAACAGTAACTCCAGAAGGTAAACAATATTTAGGAGATAGATATTTTAAGATTCATAATAATTCTGATGATATATTGTATGCAGATGGTTTACTTATTATACAATCAGAATTTATGACAGTAGAAAAACAAGATTACAGACCAAATATTATGGCAACAGATTTTGCCGCTGGTTCTATAATTATGCTACCAGGTAGTGGAAAAGAATATCCTATTAAACCAGGTGAATCTATTATTATTGCAGAAGATGCAATTAATCATAAGGAATATAATCCAAATTCAATTGATTTGAGAAATGCAAATTTTGAAATTTATGACGAAGAAATGGATGATGTAGATAATCCTTCAGTAAAAAATACTATTTCAATTTTTTCAAGTATGACTATGCATAATAGAGGATTTACAAGTTATGCAATAGCTAGATTACCAGAAGGTATGACAGTAAACCAGTATATAAGCGAATATAATTATTCATATGAATATGATTTTGTATATGATGGTCAAACGTTTCCTATGAGCAACGATGCTTATAGAGTACCTAATGATTGGATTATAGATGCTGTGAATTTAAGTGCTAAAATTGGTTTCCAATGGATTGTTACAGCACCTTCTTTAGATACAGGATGGACATATTGTTCTTCTAATGAAAGTGATAGTGCTCGTTATGGAAAATCTGTAAGAAGAAAAATATTATCAGTTTCTATAAATGGAAGTCAAATTTTGGTAGATACAAATAATTCTACTGTAGATTTTATTCCACAAGCAAAACCTTCATTATTCAATTAGATTAATAACATAGTCATGAACTTTCGTTTCACAAATTATATATTTTTTGTTGTATTAAGTATTTTATCCATTTTCATGAAAGGGCAAAATATACATATAGATAATCGCATAAATAATAATTCGCCTATCAATATATTTTTTGATTCTATTAACACTAATATATCTGATCAAATTCTTAATAAAAAAATTAATTATACAGAATTGAATAGTAATTATTACAATTCTAAGCAAAGTAATTATTTATTACAAAAAGGTAATGGTTTGAAAAATGTGTCATTCAATGTTAAATCTAATTTTTTAATTGACTCATTGAACTATGTATGGGGAAATGTTTCTTATAAAAATGGAACTAGAAAAAATGTAAAGTGGAATGAAAGTTCTGATTATAATAGAATATCGCCTTATGTAATGGCAGACTCTGTAGGAGGAAATTTATCATTAGAAGAATACAATATAGAAGGAGGGTATAATCGAAAAATGAATCGATTTAATTTTGGTTTACTAGTTAATTATAAAGCCTTGATAGAATCAAGAAATAGAGATCCGAGACCTAAAAATATAGTTTCTGATCTTAACTTTAATATGGGATTATCTTCTAAAATTTATAAAGAAAATATATTGTCATTAAGTATATTATTAAATAAATACACACAGTCCAATGACTTAAAGTTTTTTAGTCAGTTAGGAAATTCAGAAACTTACCATTTATCAGGATTAGGAATGTATAATAATATGTTTGTTGGTAGTAGAAATAGAGCTTATTTTGATGGAAATGGTTATGGACTTCAATTATCTTTTTTTAATGCTAATAAAAAAGGAATAATGGCTACAATAGGTTTCTCTAATTTATCAACAGATAAAATTCTAACTGATTTACAAGACCTTGTAATTTCTAATATAAATGAGATTGCTTATAATTTTGATGTATCTTATATGAATCCAGATTCTAATTTATTTAAAGGAATTAGGATTAATGGAAAATTAAAAGATAGAAAAGGTAGAGAAGGTATTTTTTTTAATGAAACATCTTCTAATTATAAAAAGATAGATGAGGTTCAAAAATATTCTTATGAAAGTAAATTAATAAAATTATCCTCTCTTTTTGGGTTAACAGACAAAAGTAAAATGAAAAACATATCATTTACTCCGTCCATTATTTATTCTTCCTCTGAAGAAAAATATTTTGATCCATCAATTAAACAACGTTTTGAAAACATAACTTCTCAGATAGAATTTAGTTTTATGTATAAATGGAATGAAAAATCACTTACCAATTTTGGTATTAATTTAGGTACAAAACAGAATTTGACACATGAATGGAATTCTAGTCATTATTATTCTATGCAATCAATTCAAAATATGATGATTAATAATTACCAGTACTTATCATCTAATAATATATTTTTTAATTTAAATTTCAGACAAGATTATTCAATAAATCAAAAGTATTCTATTTTTTTAGATGCAAATTATTATTATGCAAACTATAAATCTGGTAATAACACACAACTTCAATTATCATTAGGCTTATTTTTTTAAAATAAATAATTTAAACTTTAGTTAGGATATGATTATTTAATTTATTAATAATTCAACAAAAACGACTTAAAAATANNTATTTTTAAGTCGTTTTTGTTATTTTTAGTTTTGTTTTGGAATTTATTTTTTGCATATTTAATAAATTAAATAATAGTTTATGGAAATGGAAGAGAATTTTGGACTATATCAACCTGATTTTGAGTTTGATTCTTGTGGTGTAGGTTTTGTAGCAAATACGAAAGGAGTTAAAAGTTTTAAAATTGTAAGCGATGCAATTACGATGTTAGAAAATATGGAACATCGTGGTGCAACTGGTTATGAAAGTAATACAGGTGATGGAGCTGGAATTCAAATTCAAATTCCTCATGAATTATTATTTGATGAAGCTTTAAATAATGGAATTGATCTTCCTGATCCAGGTTTTTATGGAGTTGGAATGTTGTTTTTTCCTCAAAATAAATTTATTAGAGAAGAGTGTAAAGAAATTATTCAACAATCAGCAGATAAGTTAAATATTAAAATATTGGGATATAGACCTGTTCCTGTAAATAATTTAGACTTAGGGGATTTAGCAAAAAGTGTCGAACCAGTAATGGAAATGCTTTTTATTGAGAGGTCATATGATATTGATACAGAAAAAGATTTTGAACGAAAATTATTTGTTTTTAAAAATTATATAGCACATCAGGTTACAAGTGTTACAAATAATGATCCTATAGGTTTTTATGTAGCTTCTTTTTCATGTAAAAAAATTATTTATAAAGGTCAATTACGTTCTGTACAAGTTCGTGATTATTTTAAAGATTTAACAGATCCTAGAACACGTTCTGCTTTTGGAATGGTTCATTCTAGGTTTGCAACAAATACTTCTCCTACTTGGAGTTTAGCTCAACCTTTTAGATTTATAGCTCATAACGGTGAAATAAATACAATTGGAGGTAATTTAAATTGGTTAAAATCATCAGAAAAAACATTTCAAAGTCAATTTTTTACTCCTCAAGAGATGGATATGATTCTTCCTTTGACAAAACCAGGTCAATCTGATTCATCTTATTTAGATAATATGGTTGAGTTGCTTTATCATTCGGGACGTTCACTTCCTCATGTTATGATGATGCTTGTTCCTGAGGCTTGGGATGGGAACGAACAAATGGAGGAATATAAAAAAGGTTTTTATGAGTTTCATGCTTGTATGATGGAGCCTTGGGATGGACCAGCGTCTATTTCATTTACAGATGGTGATATTATTGGTGCAACGTTGGATCGAAATGGATTACGTCCGTCAAGATATTGTATAACTTCTGATGATATAGTAATAATGGCTTCAGAGTCAGGGGCACTTCCTGTAGATCCTTCAAAAGTAATAGAACGAGGTCGATTACAACCAGGGAAAATGTTTTTGGTTGATATGAGGAAAGGTAAAGTTGTGAGTGATGAAGAATTGAAAAAAGAAATTTGCTCTTCAAAACCTTATCGTGACTGGCTGGATAATATGAATATAAATATAAAGGAACTTCCAAGACCGAGAGTGAGATTTAATCGTCTTGAATCGGATGATATTGTGAAGTATCAAAAAGCTTTTGGTTATTCGCGTGAGGATTTGAATATTTTATTAAAAGAAATGTGTGCTACTGGTAAAGAACCAATTGGTTCGATGGGGTTTGATGCTCCTTTGGCAGTATTAAGTGAAAAACCTCAACACTTAAGTTCTTACTTTAAACAGCTTTTTGCTCAAGTAACAAATCCTCCAATTGATCCAATTCGCGAACGAATGGTAATGTCATTGACAACAATTATTGGTGGAAATGGAAACTTATTAGAAGAAGATAAGAGTTTTGCTCATTCTATCCGATTAGATTCTCCAATATTAAGTAATGAACAATTGGAAAAATTGAGAAGTGTAGATACAGGAAAATTTCAATCAAAAACTATTTATACCTATTTTAAAACTGATGGAAAAGAAGGAGGTTTAAAGAAGGCAATAGATAGAATTTGTCGTTATGCGATAGATGCAGTTGATGATGGTTTTCAGGTTATTGTTCTTTCGGATCGTTCGTTAGATTCTCAACATGCTGCAATTCCATCTTTGTTGGCTTGCTCGGCAGTACATCATCATTTAATTCGGAAGGGAGTTCGTCGAAAAATAGGGATTGTTATGGAAGCTGGTGATGTATGGGAGGTTCATCATTTTGCAACACTTTTAGGTTACGGGGCTACAGGAATTAACCCTTATTTGGCTTTAGCTTCTATAAGGCAAATGTATAACGAAGGTGAACTTGATCAATTAGAGGAATTAGATCAGTTAAAATACAATTATAAAAAAGCTGTTGGAGATGGATTGTTAAAGATATTTTCTAAAATGGGAATTTCTACGTTGCAATCATATCATGGCGCTCAAATTTTTGAAATTATAGGGTTAAATAAGTTAGTTGTAAACACTTGTTTTACTGGTTCTGTATCAAGAATTAGTGGGATTGGTTTTGATGAAATAGCTAAAGAAGCTTTAGCAAAACATTTTAAAGCATTTGGTAAAGATGAGTCGACTCTTTTAGATGCAGGAGGTATTTATCAATGGAAAAAAGATAATGAATATCACCAATATAATCCTCAATCAATTCATTTGTTACAGCAGGCTACGTGGAATAATAAGTATGATGTTTTTAAGAAATATTCTCGTGTTGTAAATCAAATTTCAGAAAATGCAACGACTCTGAGAGGATTGTTAGATTTTAAAAATGATCGTGAATCTATTTCAATTGATGAAGTTGAGTCTTTAGAGTCAATATTAAAGCGCTTTGTTACAGGAGCGATGTCTTTTGGTTCAATTTCTTGGGAAGCACATACAACACTTGCTATTGCAATGAATAGAATAGGTGCAAAAAGTAATTCTGGAGAAGGGGGAGAAGATGAAAATAGATATTTAATCAAAGAAAATGGAGATAATCTTCGTTCAGCTATAAAACAGGTAGCATCTGGTCGATTTGGTGTTACTGCACGTTATTTAGCTGAGGCAGAAGAAATTCAAATTAAAATGGCTCAAGGGGCAAAACCTGGTGAAGGAGGGCAACTGCCTGGACATAAAGTTGATAATTGGATTGGTAAAACACGGCATTCAACTCCAGGAGTTGGTTTAATTTCTCCTCCTCCTCATCATGATATTTATTCAATTGAAGATTTAGCTCAGTTGATTTTTGATTTGAAGAACGCAAACAGGCATGCTCGTGTTTCTGTAAAATTAGTTTCAAAAGCTGGTGTAGGAACTATTGCCTCAGGTGTGGCAAAAGCTAAAGCAGACCATATTTTGATTTCTGGTTATGATGGTGGTACTGGAGCTTCTCCAATTAGCTCAACTCGTCACACTGGTTTGCCTTGGGAGTTAGGAATAGTTGAGTCTCATCAAACATTAATAAAAAATAAATTACGACAGCGTGTTACATTACAAGTTGATGGTCAATTAAAAACGGGTAGAGATATAGTTATAGCGACTTTACTAGGTGCTGAGGAATGGGGGATAGGAACTTCTGCTTTAGTTGTTGAAGGTTGTATTTTGATGAGAAAATGTCATTTAAATACTTGTCCAGTTGGTGTGGCAACGCAAGATGAGAAATTACGCCAAAAGTTTACTGGAAAAGTTGAGCATTTGGTTAACTATTTTACATTTTTAGCAATGGAAGTACGTGAATTAATGGCTAGTTTAGGTTTTAAAACAATTGATGAAATGGTTGGTCAATCTCAATGTTTAGAACGTAAACATGATATTAATTTTTGGAAACATAATCAAATAGATTTAGAACCTTTATTGCATAAAGTTGAAACTGATTTATCTATTATTAAGTCAGAGGAACAAGATCATGGTTTATCGGATTCACTTTCATGGGAAATGTTAGATTTATCACTTGATGCATTGAAAAATAATGAAAGAGTACAAGCTTGTTTATCAATAAAAAATACAGATAGAACAGTAGGTACAATTCTTTCTCATGAAATAACTAAGATTTACAAATCAGAAGGAATGCGATCAGGTTCACTTCAATTTAAATTTAAAGGAACAGCTGGGCAAAGCTTCGGAGCTTTTTGTACGAATGGAATGGAACTTTTATTAGAAGGTGATGCAAATGACTATTTTGGTAAAGGTCTTTCAGGAGCTAAACTAGGTGTTTATCCAGATGATAATGCAATAATCAATGCTAATGAAAATAGTATTATAGGAAATGTTGCTTTATATGGAGCAACTTCAGGTAAAGTTTTTATTAATGGAATGGCAGGAGAACGTTTTGCAGTTCGTAATTCAGGAGCTACAGCTGTTGTTGAAGGTATTGGTGATCATGGTTGTGAATATATGACTGGAGGTACTGTAGTTATTTTAGGTGGAGTTGGACGAAATTTTGGAGCAGGAATGAGTGGAGGAATAGCTTATATATGGGATATTAATAATTCATTGAAAGATAATTTTAATCCTGATATGGCTAACCTTGAAGAAATAACTGAAAATGATAAATCGATTATTGAAACATTGGTAAAAGAACATTTTGAAACAACAAATAGTACTTTAGCTGAATACCTTTTAGCTGATTTAGAAACTAATTTTCAGTTTTTTACAAAGGTTTATCCAAGAGAATATAAAAAAGCAATTGAGAAAAAAATAAATTTATTAAAATAATGGGAAGAGCAGATGGATTTTTATTGTTTGAAAGGAAAACTCCTAAAAAACTAAAAGTAGAAGATAGAATAAAGAATTTTAAAGAATTTTCAACAAAACCTTCATCAGAACTTCTTAATGAACAATCAGCAAGATGTATGAACTGCGGTGTTCCTTTTTGTCAGAGTGGTTGTCCATTAGGAAATGTTATTCCAGAATTTAATGATGCTGTATATAAACAACATTGGGAGAAGGCATATAATATTTTAATTTCTACCAATAATTTTCCTGAATTTACAGGAAGAATTTGTCCTGCGCCATGTGAAGGTGCCTGTGTTTTGGGGATTAATAATTTGCCTGTTACTATAGAAGAAATTGAAAAAAATATTATAGAAATAGCTTTTGAACAAGGTTTTGCTAAACCTAAAATTCCTAATTTAAGAACAGGTAAAAAAATAGCTGTGATTGGTTCTGGTCCTGCAGGATTAGCTACAGCTTATCAGTTAAATCAAAAAGGACATTATGTGACAGTTTTTGAACGAGATGAAGAAATTGGTGGTTTGTTGCGTTTTGGTATTCCTGATTTTAAACTAGAAAAAACTGTAATCGAAAGAAGAAGAACTTGGATGGAAGATGAAGGAATTCGTTTTCGTACAAGTTGTAACGTTGGTATTGATTATTCTGTAGAAGAATTGAATAGAAATTTTGATGCAATAGTGCTTGCATTAGGAAGTACTGTTCCTAGAGAGTTAAATATTCCTGGTAAAAATGCAAAAGGTGTTTATTATGCAATGGATTTTTTGTCACAAGCGAATAAGAAAGTAAGTAATATTCCTTTTTCTGAAGAAGAAATTAATGTAAAAGGTAAAAAAGTTGTTGTTATTGGTGGAGGAGATACAGGTTCTGACTGTATAGGAACTTCTAATCGACAAGGGGCTGATGTTATTTCACAAATTTATTATAAGCCAATTCTTCCTACAGAAAGAGATAAGTCAATGCCATGGCCAACTTTTCCTATGACATTACAAATTACTTCTTCTCATGAAGAGGGTTGTGAAAGAAAATGGGCAGTTAATTCGAAAGAATTTATAACTGATGATAATGGTCAGCTTATTGGATTAAAGTTGATAGAGGTTGATTGGGCAAAAGATGAAGAAACAGGAAAATTCACTTCTTATTTTGAAAAACCTAATTCTGAATTTATTATTGAATGTGATATTGCTTTTATTGCTTTAGGTTATGATCATGTTCAACATAAAGGATTGGTAGAAAATTTAGATATTAATTTAGATCCTAAAGGAAATCTTATAGGTAATGATAAAGAATATAAAACAAATCAATCAAAAGTTTTTTCTTGTGGTGATGCTAGACGAGGACAAAGTCTTGTAGTTTGGGCAATCCATGAAGGAAGAGAATGTGCTGAACAAGTGCATAAATTTTTGAGTTAATTTTTTTCTCTTTTATTAATTAAGATAGCGAATAATTATTATTCGCTATTTTTTTTGTAAAAAAATAATATTTTATGAAATTATATGTTTTTTTAAGGGGTGTTTTTTATTTTTTTTTAAAAATTTTTTAAAAAACTATTAAAAATAAAAGGGTAAATTTATTATAAGTCATATTTTTTTATATTTTTGAACAAAAATAAAACTTATGAAGGTTGGGTTGAAATGGAAGATAGCTTTCGCAATCATTACATTAATAGCAATTGCTGGTTTGTTTTGGAAACCAGTTGTAGATATTCCTGGAACAGGAGAATTTTTAGGAGAAGAAAATATAGTTGGATCAGATGTAGCATGGATATTAGCTGCTGCTGGCTTAGTTTTATTAATGACTCCAGGTTTATCATTTTTTTACGGTGGAATGGTGGGTAAAAAAAATGTTATTTCTACAATGCTACAAAGTTTTATTGCTTTAGGAGTAATTTCTATCCTTTGGGTGGTTGTAGGTTTTTCACTTTCATTTGGAGAATCTATAGGTATTACTATAGATGGAGAGCATTACGGATTAATAGGTAATCCTCTAACTTATCCATTTTTTAATCATGTAGGTGCGTTTCCTCACAAAGAAATGGCTTCAACAATTCCATTTGTTTTATTTGCTTTATTTCAAATGAAATTTGCTGTAATTACGCCAGCGTTAATAACTGGTTCATTCGCGGAAAGAGTAAGATTTATATCTTACTTATTATTTATGATTCTATTTTCTTTAATTATATATACACCACTTTGTCACATGGTTTGGCATCCAGAAGGATTGTTAAATAAATATTTCGGAGTAAAAGATTTTGCAGGAGGAACAGTGGTTCATATGAGTGCTGGTTTTGCTGCTTTGGCAGGAGCTTTAGTTTTGGGTAAAAGAAAAAATAGAGAACATAAACCAGCGAATATTCCATTTGTCTTGTTAGGAACTGGAATGCTTTGGTTCGGATGGTTCGGTTTTAATGCAGGTTCTGCTTTAGGTGCAAATTCTACAGCAGCACTTGCTTTTGGTACAACAACAATAGCTTCAGCTTCAGCAATGATGACTTGGATTTTATTTGATAGAATAAATGGTAGAAGTGTATCAGCAATGGGAGCATGTATAGGTGCAGTCGTTGGCTTGGTAGCTATAACTCCAGCTTGTGGTTTTGTAACTATTCCAGAAAGTTTGTTTATAGGTTTTATTACTGCAATAGTTTCAAATTATTTGATGAATTGTAAATTATTGAAAAAAATAGATGATACATTAGATGTTTTTGCTTGTCATGGAATGGGAGGAATTATGGGTATGATTTTAACTGCTATTTTTGCTCATGGAGAAGATGCAAGTTTATTACATGGCGGTTTTGGTGTTTTTGGGCATCATATGGCTGCATTATTATTAGTATCATTATTTACTTTTTTTGGCTCATTAATTATCTACAAGTTAACAGATAGTATTATTCACTTAAGAGTAAGTGATAGAGCAGAGTTTGAAGGTTTGGATATCTCTCAACATAACGAGAGTATAGATTAATTCATATTCATAGAGGTTTTGTATTTTTGACAAAAAGCTGACTTTTTTAGTCAGCTTTTGTTTTTTTTATAAATAATGAACTCTTTTTATTATCCTAATTCCCAATCTGTACCAAATACAGCTTGTAAAGCAGCTGTTTCAGTTCTAAATCTTTGTTGACCTAAGCTGATTCCTAAAAAATTATTTGATTCAGAAGTTTTTATTTCGTCTTTTGAAAAATCACCTTCTGGGCCTATTAAGATTAATATTTTTTTAGGTTTTTTATCTAGAATATTTTTTAAAGGAACTCTTTCAATATCTGTTTCACAATGAGCAATACATTTCTCGAAGTCACTAAAATTTAACTTTATGAATTCATTAAATTTTATAAGATCATTTATTTTTGGTAAATAAGCTTTTAATGATTGTTTTGTAGCTGATTGTACAATTTTTTCAATACGTTCGATTTTTATATTTTTCCTTTCAGAGTGATATGTTTGTAAAAAAGTAATTTCATCAATACCAATTTCAGTAGCTTTTTCAAGAAAAAACTCTAATCTTTCCATTGTTTTTGTTGGTGCAATTGCAATGTGTAGATAATAGTTTTTCTTTTCGAATTCAGTTTTTAAATCGATAATTTTACCTTCTACAACTTTTTTTGAAATAGAATTAACTTCTATTTCTGCAATTTTCCCTTTACCATTAGTTACATGTACTAAGTCACCTTCTTTTCCTCGTAATACTTTTGCAAAATGATGACTTTCTTCCTCGTTTAGAATTGCTGAATTTTCGAATATTTCCCCAAAGAATAATTTCATTATATATGATATTTAGCAACAGATTTTGTTGTGTTTTCAGTAAATATTTTGTGATTATATTTTAAGGTTCCAACCATAGCTATCATTGCAGCGTTATCAGTTGTGTAAGCAAATTTTGGAATAAAAGTTTTCCATCCAAATTTATCTTCTCCTTCTAAAAGGCGTTCTCTTATTTCAGAATTTGCAGAAACTCCTCCAGCTATAGCAATTTGTTTAATTCCAGTTTGTTGAATAGCTTTTTGAACTTTATCCATTAAAATATTAACAATAGATCGTTGTATAGAAGCACATAAATCATCAATGTTTTCTTCAATAAAATTTGGATTATTTTTTTGTTCTTTTTGAATGAAATATAGAACTGAGGTTTTAAATCCACTAAAGCTGAAATTTAATCCTTCAATTTTAGGTTTGGCAAATGTGAATTTTGTAGGGTTACCAATTTTAGATTTTTTATCAATAATTGGTCCTGCCGGATAAGGTAGGTTTAATATTTTACCTGCTTTATCAAAAGCTTCTCCAGCAGCATCATCAATTGTTTCACCTAAAATTTCCATATCGAAATAATTGTTGATTTTAACTATTTGTGTATGTCCACCACTTACAGTTAAACATAAGAATGGGAAAGTAGGTTTATCTATATTAGCATCATCAATAAAGTTAGCTAATATGTGTGCTTGCATATGATTTACCTCTATTAGTGGGATATTCAAAGATTGACTAAAAGATTTAGCAAAACTACCTCCCACTAAAAGAGATCCCATTAATCCAGGTCCTCTTGTGTAAGCAATTGCTTTTAAGTCTTCTTTTTTTATGTTTGCTTGTTTCAGTGCTTGATCTACAACTGGTACAATGTTTTGTTGATGTGCTCTTGAAGCTAATTCAGGAACAACACCACCATATATTTCATGAATTTTTTGACTTGCAACAACATTTGATAGTATTTTATTTCCTTCAATTATTGCTGCGCCAGTATCATCACAAGAAGATTCTATTGCTAAAATATAGTTTTTATCGCTCATAATTCCTTGTAGAATAAAATTTATAACTTATTTTTACGCAACAAATATCGTAAATTTAAACCATTGAAAATAGTCAGAAGAATAGGAAGAATTATATTGACCATGTTTATTGTTGTTTTAACACTTGTTTTTACAGCTTTAATCGCAATACAAATACCTTCTATACAGACAAAAATAGCTCATTTTGCTTTAGAAAAATTAAATAAATCACTCAATACAAAAATAAGTGTTGATTCAGTAGATATTGATTTTTTTGGTAAAATACATTTCTATGGTGTCAATATAAAAGATGATCACAACTATGATTTTATGAAATCAAAATCATTAGTTACAACTTTAAATGTTTGGACATTAATTCCAGGAATTAATAAAGATCATATAAATTTAAGTGAAGTAAAATTAGTAAATCCTGAAATCCGAGTAATTACTTATAAAGGAGATTCTATTTCTAATTTTATAAAATTTGTTAATGGGTTTAGCTCTGATAAACCTAAAGATCCAAATAAAATTTTTAAACTTGATGGTGATTTTATTCTAGAAAATGGAAAGGTTTCTATTGTTAATCAAAATTCAGGAAATATTTGGTTGGATGCAGAAAAGTTAAATTTATCTGTAAAAAACTTTAGATTAGTCGATACTGATGTAAAAGCTGATGTTGATGAGTTTAATTTTTATGCTAAAAAGAATAATGAATCTTATCATGTAAAGAATTTCACAGGTAAAGCTCATTACTCTGAAAAGGAAATAAGAATTGGTAATCTTAAATTCTCAACCGATACTTCAAATCTTGATGGAGAATTAGTTTTAGGTTATGATAAACCTTCAGACATGTCAGATTTTGCGGATAAAGTAAAATGGGATGTAATTTTTAATAGAGGTTCTGTAATCAATTTTAAAGAAATTAGATATTTCACAGAATTATTTGATAAAAATTCATCTGTAGATGTTTTTGGAAAAGTAAAAGGAACATTAAATAATCTTGTTTTTACAGACTTTGAATTAAAAGGACAAGATAATTATATTGGAGCTAATCAACTTGATTTACATAATGTCTTAGATGGAGATTTATTACATTTTTCTACTAAAAATGCAAAAATAAATACATCTTATAGTAATGTAACAAAACTTTTGCCAACGTTTATTTCAAAAAAAATACCAGCTTTATTGAATCGTTTTGGTAATCTTAATTATAGAGGAGATTTATCGTTAAATTCTGATGAAATAATTGCTAAAGGATATGCAATATCAGGATTAGGTGATGCTGATATTAGTGCACAAATCAATAACTATAGACATATAGATGCATTATTATATAAGGGGACTTTAAATGCTAAAAATCTTAATTTACATCAATTAACAGAAGTTAAAGATTTAGGATATGTAAGTGGTAATTTTAAATTTAATGGACGAGGAATTGATATTAAGAATATCAAATTAGATTTGGATGGTAATCTTAATTATATAGATTTATTAGGGAAAAGATATACAAATATTACAGTTGATGGATTAGTGAAAAATTATCAATTTAATGGTTTATTTGATATTAAAGATCCTAATTTAAATGCGCAACTTAATGGTAGAATAAATTTTAGTGGGAAACCATACGAATTTGATTTTGTATCAGATGTTAGACAAATTAATTTAGATTTTTTAGGGATTACAAAAAATATGAATGCTATTGTTCGAGGGAATATTGATGGTAATTTTAAATTATCTTCTCTTAATGATCTAAGAGGTGATCTAGATGTTAAGAATTTATATTTTCGATCAAAAACAGATACAGTACAACTAGCTCAAGTAAAATTAAATTCAAAAATAGAAGGTAGTCATAAATCGATGACACTGGATGTTCCACATTATATGCAAGCAAATATTGATGGAAAATTTAATATAACAGAAGTTGTAGATGTTGTTAATAATTCTTTAGTTAATTTGATTCCATCTTTCAGACAAAAGAAAGTATCTAAAAATCAACAATTTTCTTTTGATATATTAGTTCAGAATAATTTATTGAAATATATAGATCCTTCCATTTTGATTGAACCAAATACTCATTTAAAAGGCTCTATAGATGGTAATCTAAATCAACTTGAAGCAAGTCTTAATACACCTGGTATTTCTTATGCTGGTATACAATTATTTCAATCAGATGTTAGTTTAAATACAATTGCCGAGTTACCAACTTTAAATGCAAAAGTTGATAGTTTAAAGGTCGGAGGTGTTAGTGTGAATGATATAAATATTGTATCTAATCCTAAAAATGACACAATGATTGTAAAAACAGATTTTAATATAGGAAAGAAAAAACCAATTCTTTTCGATTTAAATCTGTTTCATACAGTACAGAATAATAATGATTTAATTTTTGGATTTTCACCATCAACAATAAGAATTGATTCAACAACTTGGACTATTAATAATAAAAATGATTTAGACTCTGATCGAGTAATTTATAATAGAGTAAAAAAATCATTAAAGGTCGAAGACTTGTCATTAGAATATGATCAACAATCTTTTGAGTTAAGTGGAATATTTAATAGTAATACTGATTATAATTTTAATGCCGATTTTAAAGATTTAGATTTAGAAAAAGTTATACCTAAAACATTAGTTAATGATCTAAAAATTGCAGGGATTGTTAATGGTAAAGTTGATGTAGTAAGAACTAAAGAGAAATTAGAACCAACTTTAGAAGCAAAGATTGCTCATCTAGGTATAAATAATTTTGAGTTAGGTAATTTAACATTGAATGGAGGTTATGATGTTGCTGATAAAAAATTTAATTTTAGTACTAGTCTAGAAAAGAATCAGATACAGTCTCTTGTTGCTTATGGTAATTTTGAAAATAAACCAACTGGACCAGAATTAGATGTTCTTGCAAATTTAGATGAATTTCACGTAGATTTCTTAGAAGGATTTTTGAGTTCAGTTTTTTCTAATATGAGAGGAACGCTTTCTGGTGATATGAAAATTAACGGACCTGTAGATTTACCTAATCTTAGTGGGACTATGGTAGCAAAAGATTTAGGTTTAAAAGTAAATTTTTTAGGTGCAGATTATTTATTTGAAGGAGAAAATGAACTGAATGTATCAAAACAAGGGAAAAGCCCAGGTATTATAATGTTGAATGACGTAAGTTTTAAAGATACAGCTAGTAATACAAAGGGAAAAGTTGATGGAGCCATTCTTTTTAGGAATTTAAGTAAATGGGGTCTCAATTTACAATTCAGTACAGATAATTTAATGGTGATGAATACAACCATAAAAGATAATGAATTGTTCTATGGGAAAATATTTGCGAAAGGAGATGTATCAATGTTTGGTCCAGTTGAAGAATTAGAAATTTCTGGGGATGCCACAGTTGTTGGTAATTCTGAATTAACAATAAATACAGGTAGTACAACAGTAGAATCTGAGAACACATTAGTACGTTTTGTACCTGATCAACATATTGACGATGGAACAAAGAATAGTAATGTTAGAACACCAAAAGGAATGACAATTGATGTTAATATTAATGCTTATCCTAATTCTATTGTTAATTTGGTTTTTGATGCGGCAACAAATGATAAAGCTTCAGCAAGAGGTACAGCTGAGAACTTACGCTTTTTGATGAATAGATCTGGTCTTAGTTTAACAGGTGTATATAATATAGATAGAGGAACTTATGAATTTAGACAATTTCCATTATTACCAAAAGATTTTAGTGTAAAGAAAGGTTCTACAGTTCAGTTTTCTGGTAATCCATTAGATGCAACGATGAATATAACTGCAGAATATCAAAGATCAGTATCTAATGTTGGTGATTATTTAGGAGTTGGTCATACCCAAATTTATGATGCTATTTTATCTATAAATATTGCAGAGACATTAAAGAAACCAAAAATTGATTTTGGATTATCAATACCAAATGCAGGTTCAGATATTAATTCTCAATTACAATCTAAATTTAGAGCAAATACTGAAGAACAAATGCTTCAGTTCAGTTATATTCTACTTACAGGTAAATTTGGAGATTCTTCAGCAGTACAATCAGGAGTAACAAGTACAGCTGCAGATATAGGACTATCTACTATCGCTGGAATGCTGTCATCAATTGCAGGTAATTTAGATATTCAAATGGAATATGTAGGAGGAAGTGTAAATTCACAAACGAACGATAAAATTAGGACATCTGTGTCTTATCGTATAAATAACAGATTAAGTTTAAAAGGTTCTTATGGAATTGCTGTAACTAACAATAGAGATGCGCAGGAAAATTTTGATGGTAATTTCGATATTACATATGATATATCAAAATTGAATAATGGAGCTTTATTATTAAGAGCATTTACAAAACCTACAACATTTGGTCTTTTACCAGGGATGCAGAGTAACTTGAATCAAAGTTTTGGTGTAGGAATACAATACAATAAAAACTTTGATAATTTTAGAGAGTTTTTAGGTCTTAATGAGAAGAAAAGTAAAAAAGAAAAAACTTCTTTAGAAGATGGTAAACAAGAAAAAGTTGAATTGAAAGAAAATTCAACAGAAAGTATAAAAGAAGAAAAAATAAAAATAGATACTTTAAAACCTATAAATGATACAATAAAAGTCACTTATAGAAAACCTCAAGTAAACAATACAAGTAAACGCAGAGGTTTAGTAAGAGTAAAATAAAAAAGAGTTTATTGTTATAAAAAACAATAAACTCGCGCAAACAAACAAAAGTAATAAGTTCATTAATTTCTTATGAACTATTATTTAAACAAATCTATATTATTAAATAAAACATTAAAAAATATTTTGAAGATTGTTTGTTTTATTTATATTTTTGCTAAAAATTAAATCTTTTTTTTATTAAAATAATAATAATACACAAAAATTAAGAAAATGAATTACATAATTGATGATGTTGATAAGAAGATTTTGATGTATTTAATTGATAACACGAGAATGCCGTTTACAGAAATAGCAAAAAAAATGAATGTTTCTGCAGGTACAATCCATGTACGTGTTAAAAAATTAGAGGAGGCAGGAATCATCAAAGGAACTACACTGATTACAGATTACGATAAAATGGGGTATCAATTTGTAGCTTATGTAGGGTTGTTACTAACTAAAACAAATAAAACTCAAAAAGTAATTGATGAGTTATATAAAATCCCAAATGTAACAGTTGTTCATGTAGTATCAGGGAAATACAATATTTTCTGTAAAATTCGTGCAACAGATACAGCTGATGCAAAAGAAGTTATTTACAAAATAGATCAAATTGATGATGTATTAAGAACTGAATCTATGATTTCATTAGAAGAATCTTTTAATGATAAAAATAGATTAATGCATTCAATCTTTCATTAATAAATAAAACGTATAAACGGTAATTAAAATGACAGACGAAGAAAAATCACAATATTTTCAAGTCGCACTATGTTCTAGCTTAGTACTTTTTGGGTTTGACGGAGAAGAATTAAAAATCTTAGTTTATAAAAAATTAAATGATCCTTTTAAAGGTGGTTTAATTTTACCAGGAAAGTACATAGCTCCAACTGTAAGTAACGATCAGGCAATTCATGAGTTATTAACGGAAAGAATTGCATATGATGAACATCAAACCTATATAGAGCAATTAAAAGCATTTACTAAAGTTTTCCGTAATCCATTAGGACGTGTTGTCAATGTAGCTTATTATGCATTAGTAAAGTTAACTCCTGACTTAGAAGAAAAAGTAAAAGTTCATGGAGGTGAATGGTTTCCATATGATAGAGTTCCAGATTTAGCTTTTGATCATAATGAAATTATAAAATACGCTAAAGAAAGGGTTAAACGCCGTGTTAAACGCCGTCCTGTAGGTTTTAATCTTTTAGGAGAAGAATTTACAATTGCTCAACTTCAGAGTTTATATGAAAAAGCTCTAAATAGAGAATTAGATAAAAGAAATTTTAGAAAGAAAATATTTAATTCAAATTTAATCATAGAAACAGGAAATACTACGGATCCAAAACTACATCGTAAAGTATCTAAATTATATCGTTTTGATGAAGAGAAATATGAAAAATTAAGTTTAAAAGGATACGATTTTCTTTTTTAATAAATTATAGTTCAATGGGCACAGATCAAAAAAGTACAAATAAGGAAAGAGATGATTTATTTGATACAAATGTTTTAATGTCTGATAACACTAAAACAAAAGATTTACAGCATAAAGGAAATAAAAAATCATTTTTATTCAAATCAATGATTTTTATAATGTTCTTTTTAACTTTAAGTATAATTTATAGAGGATTTCAGTTGTACATAACAAATGATTATTTGTTTAGAGCAATGATGAATGATGATGCTCCTAAAATGCCTAAATGGTATCCGATAATGACAATTATATTTGGTGTGATTGCATTCTTAGGTATTTTTTTAGTTAATGCTTACAAAAAATTAGGGGTTTATATGATAATAATATCATTATTTGTTTCTGCTGCAATGCAACCAGAATTTATGGCCGATGGAACTTTATTTACAATGTTTACACTGTTTGTATTTATTGGTTATGGTCTAGCTATTATTTATCCTTACTGGAAAAAATTTAAATAAAAATTATTACTTAACTGATGTTGATTTTTAATTAATTATAATACGATTTAATTATTTGCAAATATTTATTAAATGTAATTTGGCATAGTTTGTGTTATTATAATGTTAAAATCGAC
This sequence comes from Flavobacteriales bacterium UBA7612, assembly GCA_002484335.1. Taxonomy (GTDB): domain Bacteria; phylum Bacteroidota; class Bacteroidia; order Flavobacteriales; family Weeksellaceae; genus Empedobacter. The sequence goes on along the minus strand of DLJQ01000021.1, from coordinate 94,140 downwards.
AATTATGAAAAAAGTATTTTTATCATTAATCTTAGTTGCATTTGCAACAACATCATTTGCACAAGATATTAAAACCCCATCAACATCTGCGGATGTTGGTACTGAACCTATTAAAAAAGGAAATTGGATAGTAGGAGGTTCAATAGGATCTTTAGGTTATTCTTTTGAAGGTGAAAATTTTAATATTAATTTTAATCCACAAGCTGGATATTTTATTTCTGATGGAGTAGCAGTTGGTTTAAAAACTGGTGTTGGGTTTCAAACAGTAAAAGGTGGAAAAAACGTATGGAATTACGAAGTATCTCCATTTGCTCGTTATTATTTTCCTGAAGGAGCAAGCTCTACTGGACGTTTCTTTGGACAAGGATCAGTAGGTGTTTCAGGTACTGGAGCTACAGCAACATCTAAATCTCAAACGTCTTTTGCTTTTGGAATAAATGCTGGTTATGCACATTTCGTATCTCGTAGTGTTGCTTTAGAAGGATCATTAGGGTATAATTATTCTAAATCTAACTTAGCTAATTCTCAAGCTCAGAATGGATTAGGGTTAACAGTAGGTTTCCAAATCTATTTGTAATAGATAAATAAATAATTTTCTTTTTGATTTATTTTTACATTTAACTATAAAAAAATAGGGTATCATTATGATACCCTATTTTTTTGTAATACAATTAACTTTTTATTCTTTTTTAAATTAATTAATTAAAAATTATTTATTTTATTAGCTGATTAAAAATGGCTTTTTATATGTTTATGAGTGTATTATGATATATTGAATGATTTTTATCAATATTATTAATAATTAGTCTAAATAAATTTTGTGTTATCAAAATGTTAACTTAAGTTTGCCGACCTAATGATTATAAGATGAAGTGTTGGTCAATGAAGATGATGTTCTTACTGGGTACTTTTTGTTCTTTTATTTTTGTAACAGCTCAAGAAAATGAATATAAATTACATTTAAAAGTTATAGATCAAGATAGTATTACATTACAAAATGTAAATATATTGGTTGATAATCTTACTACAATTAATACAACAAATGAAGATGGTGTTGTATCTATATTTCTTAATGGAGGAGAACATAATTTACATATTTCCAATGAAAATTATCTATCAAGAGATATAAAGACTTTTATAAGTAGTTCTAAATTATTGATTGTTGTTTTACAGACAAATAATATTGCTTTACAAGAAGTCATTTTAACAGCTAGAGAAGACAAAGGGTTAACTACTAAGTCGATTATAAATAGAAAAGCTATGGAACATTTACAACCTTCTAGTTTTTCAGATTTAATGGAATTGTTACCTGGAGGATTAGCTAAAACGCCCAATTTAACATCTCTAAATCGACCTTTAATTAGAGAAACTTCAGGAGTTCCAGGTTATGCAACGTCATCTTTAGGAATACAATTCATGGTAGATGATAATATTCTGAATAGTAATTCAGATATGCAAAGATCTTTAAACCCAAGTCAAATGTCATACGCACCATCAAATTATAATAAAATATCTACAGGAGTTGATATGCGTACTATATCTACAAATGATATTGAGAATGTAGAAATAATTAGAGGGATTCCTTCTGCAGAATATGGAGATTTAACAACTGGTTTAATAAAAATTGAACGAAAATTAGGTAAAACGCCTTTACAAGCTCGTTTAAAAGTTGATGGATACAGTAAGCAATATTATATAGGTAAAGGTTTTAAAATTAAAGATAATTGGAATTTGAATACTTCTTTTGATTTTTTAGATGCGCAATCTAGTCCAAGTGATGATACTCAAAATTATCAACGAATTTCAGCTTCTATTCGTTCTGATGTCAAATTAAAATTATTTAATAAACCATTAAGGTGGAAAACAAATGTAGATTTTTCAAATAATTTAGATAATGTAAAATTAGATCCAGATAATTCATTTGCAGGAACAGATAAATATAAATCATATTCTAAGCGAATAAATGTAGCTAATAACTTTATATATAACTTATCTAAAAAATCATTTTTTAATGAAATTACTTTAAATACTTCTATTCAACAAGGTTTAGATAGAATAGAACAATCTCAATTTGTTCAATATTCTGGACCAACAACTTTATCAATAGCTAAAAAAGAAGGAGAAAATGTTGGTGTTTTTGCAAAAAGTAGTTTCATCTCAAATTATATGACTGATGGAAAACCATTAGATATTAATGCTAGATTTCGTACAAGTGGAAAAAGAAAATTGATAGGGATGATTCATTCTTATGAGTTTGGAGGTGATTGGAGATATAGTAAAAATAATGGTAGAGGAGATGTTTATGATATTCTTCAACCACCAAGTGCAACAATGACTACTCGACCTAGAGCTTTTAAAGATATTCCCGCGACACAAAGCTTAGCAGCTTTTATAGGAGATAGAATAGATTATAAGTTTAATAATCATTCAATTACTCTATATGCAGGTTTACGTGTAAGTAAGTTGTTAGGTGTAGATAAGTCATATAAAATAAGTGATCAAATTTTTACTGAACCACGTTTCAACCTTCAATATGGATTACCAAAATTTAAAGTTGATGGTAAGCCATTTCAAATAGATGTAACAATGGGATATGGACAATTTTATAAGCAACCTACAACTTATTACCTATATCCAAATGTACAATTTAGAGATTATGTACAGCTAAATTACTATTCTAATGATGAGCAATACCGTTATGTAAGCTATATGACTTATATTCAGCAACAGGCTAATAAGGAATTAACAGCAGCGAAAAATATAAAAAAAGAAATTCGATTAGATTTTACTTATAATGAACATAATTTATTTGTTTCGTATTATAATGAAGAAATAAAGAATGGTTTTCGTTCAGTAAATCAATATAATATTAATTCTTACAAAAAATATGATGCAACACAAGTTAATATTAATAATTGGACAGCAAATGGGCCAGATTTAACAAATGTTCCTTATACAATAGTACAAGAGCATTCTGCTTATGCTAAAACAGAAAACGGAAGTGTTACAAAAAAGCAAGGAATTGAATTTCAGTATAGAACACCTCGTTTTAAATCGATTAATACACGATTCACATTAAGTGGGGCTTGGTTTGAAACAAAATATTACAATTACATTCCTATCTATGAGAAACCTAGTGTTTCTGTTGGAGGAATTCCAGGGTCTTTCCCTTATGTTGGAATTTATGAAAATGATGATTCTTATAAAAATTCAAACTTGAACTATAATCTAATGATAGATACGTATATACCAAGTTTAGATTTAACTTTTTCAGCTTCTGTTCAAGGCTCAATATTTAATCATAATATAAGAGAAAAAATAATTGCTACACCAACTTCTTATATTGATTTACAAGGTCAAACACATATGTTTACTACTGCTGATGAAAGTGATCTTTATAAACAATGGTTGATAAGACCTGTGGGGACTTCAAATCCACTATCTAGAAAAGCTAGTTATACTGTAAATGTAAATTTGAAAGTAACAAAAAGTATTTATAAAGATTTACGAGCTTCAATGTTTGTTACTCGTTTATATAATTACGAAAATCCATACTACTACAATAATGTAAAAGTGGAATTACAAAATAAACCAACTCCATATTTTGGGATGGAATTAAATTACAATTTTTAATCATAAAAAAATAAAATTAGCAATATGAAAAAAAGAATTTTAGCTTTAGGATTTCTAACTTTCTCTACTTTTTTTACATTAGTTTCATGTACTAATAATGATGATTTTGGAACAGAAATTAATCAAAATAATACATTAACTATTTCTTTTAAAGGAGATAATATTAAAACATATAAGTTATTAGAAATAGAGGCTGTAGAATTAAATACGGGAGCAAAAACAATACAAACAGCTCAAGATGTCAATGCATATAGTTTATCACTTCCAACAGGATCATATAAGATTACAGTAAATGGAACAGTAATTACACTTGCAGATGAAGAAGTAATTATAGGAGGAACAACTTCTGTTGATATTACAAAAACTACTGAAAATATCTCTATTCCTTTATCTATTAAACAATTTAGTGAAGATTTTATTATAGAAGAAGTTTTCTATAGTCAAATTTTAACTCCAGAAGATAAAAAATACAATACTAGTAAATATTTTAAGATTACAAATAATACAGATAAGGTATTGTATGCAGACAAATTAATTATAGGTCAATCAGCATTTATATCTAATGATGATGATAAGATTCCAACACCTTACCATCCAGATCAAGCTTTTGCTGTAAAAGCAGTAATGGTCTTACCAGGAAGTGGAACAGATTATCCTGTGCAACCTGGAGATTTTATTGTTGTAGCAGACAATGCAATTGATCATAGAGTTAATGCTAGTACTGCATTTGATTTAAGTAAGGCTGATTTTGAATTTCCAAGTACAAACCCTAAGTTAGCAAGTGTAGATAATCCTGCAGTTCCTAATGCAAATGTTATTTTTACAACAGCTACTTATAATCTACTTATTATGCATAGTGCTGGAGTGGAATCTTATGTTATAGGTCGATTTCCAGAAAATGAAAATTCTCAAACTTTTTTAGAAAAATATAAATATAATTATCAATATTTAGATCAAGCTGGTAATATTAAGAAAGTAAGTGTCTATGAAATTCCTAATACATGGATTTTAGATGGTTTAAATAATGGAGCTAAAGGTAGTTTTTATCAATTGATATTGGGTTCTTCTATAGATACAGGCTGGACAGGTATAGGATCAGGTTATAATAGTTTAGATAGAATGGGTAAATCTGTTCGTCGTAAAATATTAGGTCAAACAGAAAATGGTAAAAATATTTATAAAGATACCAATAATTCTACGGTTGATTTCGAAAGAGATTCTGAGCCAAGTTTAAAAAATGGTATTGTTCATTAATAGAGAATTATAGATGTTGAAAACAATAAAAATCTTTCAATTAACTTTGATTTTATGTACATCTTGTATTACATTGGCACAAGATAGTCTATCACTTTTTCAAAATTTTAAAAATCAATATAATATTGAAAGGAGTTTTAAACAAAAATTCTATTATAATCCAGCAAATATGCTGGATTATAGTTTATCCTCTTTTTCTCAGTTAAATGTTTCCTCTTTTTCTCAAAAAGATAAAGTTTATAGACAACAAAAAGGTTCTGGAGAAAAAGGATTTGGTGTTTATACAAATTCATTTCAAAAATTAAATAATCAAAAAGTTTTGTGGGGAAGTGCTTCTTATGAAAATCTAAAAATAAACCATGTGAAATTGAATGAAAATTTAGATTATGATAGAGTTGCACCATATATCACTTCAGATTCTGTAGGAGGAAATATAGATATAGAACGTTATCAATTTTTGGGAGGATATGCACAAAAAATTGATCAATTTTCTTTAGGAGCTGAGGTTGGTTATAAAGCACAATTAGGTTCAAGATCTAGAGATCCAAGATTAGAAAATACTACTTCAGAGTTAAAAGCAAAAATTGGTTTAGGTTATAATTTTTATAAAGATATTTCCATAGATGCATTTGTAGAAGGAGAGAAATACCAACAGAATAGTACAATACGTTTTGCTAGTCAATTGGGACAACCAGCAGTTTATCAAATGACAGGATTAGGTATATATAATAATCTTTTTAGTAGTGGAGGAACTTCTTCTTTTAATTCAGTTAATGAAGAATATAGTTATAAAGTAGGAGGAAAGATAGCTAATAAGGGAGGAAAAGATTTTTATTTATTGGTTCAGTATGGAAAAGCGAATATGAAAAGAAGTTTTAAAGGAACTACCAATAGATTTTACTATTCAGCTGATTTAAATAATGATTTATTAAATATGCAAGCGGCTAAATTTTTTAAATTAAATAATCATAAAATTGGAGTACAAGCAGATTATTTTTCTCGTAATACGGAAGGTTTAGAATATGGATATACTAATAACAAAGGATTATTCCAACAAATTTATAAAAGATTATCTTATAAGAGAGATGAAGAAAATATGACTTTATCATTGTTTTATTCATTGGATAAAGAACATTTTAGATTATCCTTTGTACCTTACTTTAGTTATCAAGAAATAAAGGAACAACGTTTATTTCCTTACAGCGGACAAAAATTTGAATATAATGTTTTTGGAGCAAAGGTTAATTATTTACAGAAATTGACAAATAATCAAACAATTTCTTTTGAATCTTTTATTGATTATAAATCTGTTATTTCAGCTAAAAATTTATTAGCATCTGCAAATGCTTCTTCTATTAACGATTGGTTAATACAAGATTTTAATTATTTGTCAAGTGATATTACAACGATTGGAGCTAATTTACGTTATGATTTAAAACTGGATAAATTACCTACTTTTTTTATAAATGGTAGTTTTATTCAATCAAATATTCAATCAAAATATAATAATTATTCCTCAGTTTCATTAGGAATTACTTTTTAAATAAAATGAAAAATAAAATATTTTTTATCTCTTTTTTACTATCTATTTATTTTCTAGTTAGTTTTTCACCATCAGTCCGTAATGATTTATCATCAATCGAAGATCCTACGATTCAAGATATTATAAATAGCTATAAAAATAATATTAGTCTTTGGCCAAAACCAATGATAGATAAAGGAGTAGAATGGAAAGAGTTTGCATCGATAGAAAGAGATACAGCATATTTTACAACTCAAGATAAACCTAAAGTAATTTTAGGGAAAATGTTGTTTTTTGATCCAAAACTTTCAGGATCTAGTCAGATTTCTTGTAGCTCTTGTCATGATCCAGAAATGGGTTGGACTGATAGACGTAAAGTATCTCTAGGTAATAATCATTTAGAAGGAACTAGAAATACACAATCACTTTATAATATTGCTGAAAGAACATCTTTTTTTTGGGATGGTAGAGCAAAAACTTTAGAAGATCAGGCAGCTGGGCCATTATCTGCTTTACATGAAATGGATATGGATTTAAGTAAATTACCTGATAAATTGAGTCAATATAAAGGATATAAAAAGTTATTTAAAGATGCTTATGGAGATGAAAAAATAACAAATAAACGTATTGTAGAAGCTTTAGCTAATTTTCAAAAATCTATAAAAAGCCAACCAAGTCGTTTTGATAAATTTATTGATGGTGATTATACGAAATTAACTGATCAAGAAATTTATGGAATGCATTTATTTAGAACAAAGGCAAGATGTATGAATTGTCACAATGGAAAATATTTAACTGATGAGTCTTTTCATAACATAGGATTAACCTATTATAAACGAAAATTTGAAGATTTAGGTCGTTATGAAATTACTAAAGATCCAGATGATGTTGGTCGCTTTAAAACACCTTCTTTAAGAGATTTATTAAATACAAATCCATGGATGCACAATGGTTTTTTTGATGATTTGGATGGATTAATTAATTTATATAATAGTGGGATGCATATGATAGATCCAACTCCAGAAGAAAAAACAAATGATCCTTTATATCCTTATACAGATGCTCTTTTACAACCTTTGAATTTAACAAAAGAAGAAAAACTTGCATTAAAATCTTTTTTAGAATCAATGAGTGGATCAAAATATAAAATGGATCGTCCGAAATTCCCTATTGAATAGTATGATGAAATAATAATATATCTTAATTTTAAGATCATTTTAAATAAATTAATTATGCTTATTATAGATTCTCCTTCACATAATGCTTACTTTAATATAGCATTAGAAGAATTTTTACTTTATAAATATCCAACAGAAGATATATTCTTGCTATATGTAAATGCACCTTCAATAATAGTAGGTAAGTTTCAGAATACTTTAGCAGAAATAAATTTAGATTATGTAAGAGAAAAGGAAATAAAAGTTGTTCGACGAATGTCTGGGGGAGGATCTGTTTATCATGATTTGGGTAATTTAAATTTTTCTTTTCATACACTTTTAGAGGGAAATGACTTTATGGATTTTTCTCAGTTCACTGCTCCAGTACTAAAACTTTTAAATGATAGAAATGTTCCTGCAAAATTAGAGGGAAGAAATGATTTATTAATAGAAGGTAAAAAGTTTAGTGGAAATGCAAAATTAGCTAAAAATGGTAAGATGATTCAACATGGAACCATTTTGTTTAATTCAGACATGTCTATTTTAGATGAGGTATTGAAAATAAATCCATTAAAATATATAGATAAAGCAATTAAGTCTAATCGATCTAGAGTTACAAATTTAATTGATTATTTACCTTCTGATATGAGTACAGAGGATTTGAAAAAAATATTGATAGATGAAATTGTTAAAGCTAATACAAATAGTGTACTTTATGAATTAAGTATTGATGATTTGAATGGAGTAGAGTATTTAATTAGAAATAAATATGAAACATGGGATTGGAATTTTGGATCTTCGCCTAATTATAATTATAAAAATGCAAAAAAAATTCCTGCAGGTTTTATAGAAATTCATTTAAATGTAGAGAAAGGAATAATACAAGAAGCCAAAATTTTTGGTGATTTTTTTGCTTCAGAACCGATAGAAAATTTTGAAAAAAAATTAATAGGACATAAACATAATCAAAATGAACTTCAAGAAATTTTAAAGCAGCTAGATTTAACAAAATACTTTGGAAAAGTTACATCTCAAGAGATTTTAGAAGTTCTTATATAAGAAAAAAGCTATCCAAATTTGGATAGCTTTTTTTTATATTTAAAATTTGTTATTCAACAATTATTTTACTTGATTGTTTATTTGTTTTTACAATATAAATACCTTTTGGTAAACGATTTAATTTGATTTTAGAAGAAGAATTTACTTTTTCTATCGTTTGTACTAATTATCCATTTAAATTATAGATGTAAATTGTTTCAGTTTGTTTTAACCCTTTAATATAAAACTCATAGTTTTTAATTGGGTTTGGATAAATAGAAATTTTATCTACATTATTTTTATTAATATCATCTGTAGCTAGATTTTCAGGATAGCATGTCCAAGAAAGGTTATCTAATCTAACACGATTTGTAGTACTATCATTCACTAATTCAATAATCGAGTTATCTTCTATATTAATATTATCTATTTGAATAGTTTGTGGTGTTGCTGAATAAGCAATTTTTCCAACTTCTTCACCATTAATATTTAATGTAAAAGTACCATCTGTACCAGTAAATAATAAAGCTGTTCTAACACTCAATGATCCAATTCCTCCCGAAATAGTAGACGAAGTAAGAGAACCGTTTCTAATTGTAATAGCTCTATTATCATCAGTTTGGTCTGTTCTTGCGGCTGTAGCTGTCCAAGTTATATTTCTATTTGTCCATACTCTTTCTGTGTATGCAGAATTTGAAGTTGGTATTTTTTCAAAATCTTCAGTTCCACAGCTTCCGCCTTCAGATGGTTCAGTATCATCTGTTGATTTCTCTTTTGTTTTTATGTTTATACTTTCACTTTTTATAGATGAGTTACCAGCTCTATCTTTAGCTATAATATAAACAGAATAATCTGTAGATGGTTGTAGATCAGTTATTGTAGAGTTATTTGAAGAAGATGTAGAATTGTAAATTCCGTCTAAATATATATCATATCTTGTAACAGCAATGTTATCTGTAGAAGCTGTCCAAGAAATAGATATACTTGTAGAAGTAGAATCACTTACCATTAAATTTGTAGGAGAACTAGGCGCAATAGAGTCTTGCTCAATTGGATTTCCTCCTTTTATAGTTTCAGGCCATGTGTTTTCAGCATCAGGACCTCCCCAAATTAGTGTAGCTAAATAAGGATTATCTATAAAAGGATTTCTATTTCCTTGTGTTTCTGCAACTACATTATTTCTATTTATCTCAAAATCAGAGACAGGATCTTCAACATTCCATTTCAAAAGTATATCAGAAAAATCTTCAGAATAAGTATTTGGAACAAATGCAATATTTAAAGGTTTACATTGATCTTGATATCTTACATACATATACATTAATATTCTAGCAATATCTCCTTTCCATTCATCTCCAGGATACCAACCACCACGGCTAGTTTTGTATGCTGTAACTCCCGTTCCATCATCAAATTTAAGATTACCTCTATCACTGTTTAAAGCAATATTAGCTGGGCGTAGATGATGACCATCAGATCCAGGCCCTTAAGTCCCTAAATTACCTGTACCTAATGATTTAGCATAAACATGTTCTCTATTCCAATTGGATGTGGGAAAAGATGTAATACTTCTTTGATGTTTTCCAGAACTTTCAGAACCATAAATAACTAACATTTTACTTGAATTTTGAGGATCTACATCACTTTTTGGTAATAAATCTCTTAAATCATCGTAACTAATTTGTTTTTTATGTGTTTCAGTAATTAGCTTTGTTAATTCTGCTTTTAAATCATTTTGATTTTTTTCAAAATTAATACCTGAATAGTATGCTGGTGCTGTCTGTGCATAAACTACGAGGCTTAGTAAAGTAACTAAAAAAGTAAATTTTAATCTCATGTGTTGTTTGTTATTTAATAATTATTGCTTTTATATTGTTTTCAATTAATAGATTAATAGGATAATTGATAATGTCTATGTGAACATTATCAGATAATTCTAAATATATACTATTATTATAATTGTAGAGTTCACAATATATATCAGAATTTATAATAGGGGATTGAACTAAATATTTTGTTGAGTCTGGAAAATTTTGTTCTATAAAATTTATTTCAGAATTAGAGAAATCAAGTATATTAGTAAAAAGACCAGGATGTTTGTTTCCTTGACCAACAAATAAGCGATTTTCATTTCTATCTATTCCTATTACATACAGAGGATTTAATTTTCCTCCAATATTAATACCTTTTCTCTGTCCTAATTTATATTCATTAATATTATAGTGTTCTCCGACAATAAATCCATCGAATAAAGAATATTGTCTTTTATTTATTTTATATAATATTTCTTGTTCTTTATTTTTAAAAGAAATATTATCATCGCTGTAAATTGAAGAATTAGCTGGTATTTCTACAATTTGTCCTTTTTTTGACATGATTTTTTACTAGTGAATGATTATATTAAATCACGCAGCAAAGCTACTGTTTTAGCTTAATTTGTATATTAAATAAACATTAAATGTAGGATAAATATATTCTTTTATATTTTCTAAACATAGAAGCAAAACCTTTGATGTATCTTTGCATTTCAAAAAAAATAGAATTGGAATTAAAAGAACATTTAAGGCGTAATATAAAATTAGCCTTTCCAGTAATGATTACTCAAATGGGACAAATTTCTGTCAACATTGTAGATAATATTATGGTAGGTGGTTTAGGTGGGAAATATGATAATGTAAAAGATGAAATTTTAGGAAAAACATCCTTAGCAGCTGCATCTTTAGGTAATTCATTGTTTTTTGCAGTATTAGTATTTGCTTTTGGTTTTAGTTTTGCACTATCTCCATTAGTTGCTGCGGAAGATTCTAAAGGAAACAAGAAAATGGCTGCAAGTTATTTTTCTCATAGTTTTATTTTGAATGTTACTTTATCTATATGTTTATTTCTATTAATTACATTTTTAAAACCATTAATGTATCATCTTGGTCAACCAGCTGATGTTGTAGAAAAATGTATTCCTTATCTAACAATCATGACATTCTCAATGATTCCTTTAATGATATTTCAAACTTTTCGTCAACTGTCAGAAGGTTTATCACTTACTATTCCTGTAACTATAGCTACTATATTGAGTAATATAGTAAATATTACACTTAATTATGGTTGGGTTTATGGTAATTGGGGATTTCCTCGTTTAGAGGTAACTGGTGCTGCATGGGGAACTTTTGTAGCAAGATTTGTTATGATGATTTTTCTTTTAATAGTTCTATTAAATTTTAATAAAACAAAATCAGTGTTAAATGAAGTTAGTTTTAAACTATCCAATTTTAAAAAAGATATATTTAGAAAAATTGCAGGTATAGGTATTCCTACTGCCCTTACATCATTTTTTGAGATGAGTGCATTCTCGCTGGCAGCATTTGTTTGTGGTTACACATTTACAAATACCCTTGCAGATCAAGAGTTGGCAAAAGTTAATTTAGCAGCTCATCAAATTGCGATTAATTTGGCTTCTACAACTTTTATGATGTGTACTGGACTAGGTGTTGCCGCTACTGTTCGTATAGGAAATCAATTAGGTCTAAAAGATTATAAAACATTACGAGAAGCAGGTTGGTCATGTATCGTAATGGTTTTATCATTTATGATTTTGTGTGGTATATTATTTATAGTTTTTAGATACCAATTACCAACAATATATTTAGATAATAAAGATGTTATAAATCTTTCAGCTCAATTATTAATTATAGCTTCTCTTTTTCAAATGTCTGATGGAATTCAATTAGTTATTCTTGGAGCTTTAAGAGGAATGATGGATGTTAAAATACCATCTCTTTTAACATTTATTTCTTATTGGTTAATAGCAATTCCTATTGGTGTTGTTTTAGCCATTGGTTTTGAAATGAGAGCATTTGGAATGTGGATTGGATTAGGTATTGGACTTACAGCATCAGCTATATTTTTAATGATTCGTTATAATCATCAAACTAAAAAATTAATTAGAGATAATCCTAATACAACAATTATATTAGAAGATAAATTAAAAAACATATAAAAATGGATTTACCAAAATTTTTAGTAGCAGATAACTCTACTATGCCAGATAAGATTTTTATTTTGCATACAGAATATCCTCGTTTTTTACTTGATGTAGAAAATGACGATATAGAGTGGTTTGAAGATATTTCTGAAGAAGAAGATAACGAAGAATTTAGTTCAGAAATAGCTAATTTAATCGAAGAAGCCTTAGATTTTTATGATCAAGAAATGGCTTCTTTAGATGAAGAATAATTATCAAAAGTATTTTTAGTGTTCTTTTTACACTAAAAATACTTTTTCTCTTTTATTTTGTTATATTTTTTACTAATTTGCAGTAAGTAAAAAATATTTCAAAGCCATGGAAATAAGTAGATTATTTGATTTTGTTCAAAATCAATTAGAGAAAAACCCACGAAAAGATTCTTTAGTGTCTAAAGTTCAAGGAAAGTGGGTCAAAACTTCAACCCAAGAATACATCTCTAAAGCAAATGCTTTTAGTAGAGGATTATTACAATTAGGAATAAAACCTCAAGATAAAATAGCTATAGTAACTTCTACAAATAGGACAGAATGGAATATATGTGATATAGGAATGCAGCAAGTAGGTGCTATTAGTGTTCCATTATATCCGACTTTATCTGAGGATTCTTTTGAGTTTATTCTTAATAACTCAGAAGCAAAATTAATTATTGTTTCTGATAAAAATTTATATGATACTATTTTCAATATAAAACATAAAGTTTCATCTCTAACAGGTATTTATAGTTTTGATGATATAGAAGGTGTTCCAAATTATGAAGAGATTATAAACCTTGGAGAAGATATATCTTTACAATACGAGGTTGATAGCCTTAAGAATTTAATAAAAACAACCGATGTTGTTACTTTAATTTATACATCAGGAACAACAGGAAAGCCTAAAGGAGTTGTGTTAACTCATGAAAATATTGTTTCAGATGTATTAATGTGTAAAGATAGAATTCCAATTTTTCCAGAAAATCCTATTGCACTTAGTTTTCTACCTATTAATCATGTTTTTGAACGTATGTTAATTTACTTATATCATTATTTAAATATTGGTATTTGGTATGCAGAGAGTATTGATAAATTGGGAGATAATATGAAAGAGGTAAAGCCTCATATTATGACTGTTGTACCTAGATTAGTAGAAAAAGTTTATGATAAAATTTATTTAACTGGATCTACAGCTGGTGGAATAAAAACAAAAATATTTATGTGGGCTCTTAGTTTAGTAGAAGATTATGAACCATATAAAAATAATGGGTTATTATTCTCTATAAAACATTCAATTGCAAAAAAATTGGTTTTTAGTAAATGGAAAGAAGGTGTAGGAGGGAATCTAGTTTGTATGATTTCTGGTTCAGCGCCTTTAGCAACTAGATTAAATCATATTTTTTGGGGAGCTGGAATACCAATTTTAGAAGGTTATGGATTAACAGAAACTTCTCCTGTGATTTCTGTTAATTGCATGAAGAAAGAAGGATTTGGAATAGGAACTGTTGGTGCTCCTTTAATTGGTGTTGATGTTAAAATTGCTGAAGATGGAGAAATATTAGTGAAAGGTCCAAATGTAACCAAAGGTTACTATAATGATCCTGAAAAAACAGCTGAGGCTTTTACAGCTGATGGTTATTTTATGACCGGTGATATAGGAGTTATTGAAAAAGGATTGTTAAAAATTACAGATCGAAAAAAAGAGATGTTTAAAACATCAGGGGGGAAATATATTGCTCCTCAAATCATAGAAAATATATTTAAACAGTCACGCTTTATTGAACAAATAATGGTTGTTGGAGAAGGAGAAAAAATGCCTTGTGTTATTATTCAACCTAATTTTCAAGTTCTTAAAAATTATTTAGAAATAAAAAATATCTCTCTTCCTTCCTCTAATTTTGAATTAATTAAAATTCCTCAAATTTTGGATGTGATTGACAGAGAGATTATTAAAATGAATAAAGAATTAGGGAATTGGGAAAAAATAAAAAAATTTGAATTAACTCCCGAAGAATGGACAATTGATGATGGATTATTAACTCCAACACTCAAGTTAAAACGTAAAAATGTAATGACCAAATATAAATATTTATATGATAAAATGTATGGTAAATAGTATTTTCCGTAGATAAGCAAGTTGTATTGATTATTAATCATTTATTTTATAAGTTGACATTTTTGTCAACTTTTTTTTATTTCTATTTGTCAAATTCAAAATATTTAATAATTTTGTTCAACAAAAATGTCAAACATTATTGTTGAATATAAATATATGAAGGATCAAACAGAAGAATTAATAAAAAATACAGCAAAAAAGATGTTTTTTGGAGAAGGTAAGTTTAATGCTACAACTCAAGAAATAGCTGATGAAGCACAAGTTAATCGTACATTGATTAATTATTATTTTAGATCTAGAAATAATCTTTTTGAAATTGTTTTTGAAGAAGCAATGAAACAACAACATGAGAAATCAGATTCTATTCTATATTCAAATGTTAGTTTTAAAGAAAAGATTAGTAATTATATAGATTATACACTTGGGGTAGCTATGGAATACCCATATTTAGAGATTTATCTTGTAACGCAAATCAATCAAGGTTGTATATATAAAGATAATGACCAGATGGATGATATCATATCTTTTATTGATAAAGAATTAAAGAAAGAGGTCGAAAATGGTACAATGAAACCAATTTCTCCTTTTCAATTTATTCTCAATCTAGTTTCTTTAGTTTCATTTCCAGCTTCAATGAGACCTATTTTTCAAGAATCATTTAAATTAAATGATCAACAATATAATACTATTCTTTCTGAACGTAAAGAAGTTATCATAAATACACTTTTTAAATAATAAACTGATGAAGAGATACAAGATTTTACTCTCTATAGTATTGTTAGGATTTTCTTACTTTTCGCAAGCACAAGAAATTGTTGCTTTAAAAGAAGCTATAAATTTCGCTTTACAAAATAAAGCTGATGCAAAAAGAGCTGATTTAGCAATAAAGAAAGCTGAATATAAAATTGATGAAGCAAGATCAGGAGCTTTACCTCAAGTAAATGCAAATACTGGGTTGCAATATAATCCAATTATACAAGAAACTGCTCTAACAATGCAAGGCCAAACCATTGTTATAAAAATGGGCCAGCCCTGGAATTCAAATTTAGGAGTTACTGTGAATCAAACATTATTTGATCAACGTGTTTTTACAGGTCTTAAAGCGGCTAAATCTACTAGAGAGTTTTACCAAATAAATGCAGATTTGACTGATGAGCAAATTATAGAAAGAGTTGCTAATGCTTATTATCAAGTTTTTGTTCAAGAAGAAAAACTAAAAACAATAGAAATAAGCTATTCAAATACATCAAAAGTTAGGGATGTTATTAAAAGTTTGGTAGAAAATGGACTTGCAAAGCAGATTGATTTAGATAGAATTTTAGTTCAATTAAATAATATTTCATCTACTAAACAACAATTATTGAATGCTGTAGATATAAATAAAAATGCTTTAAAATTTTACATGGGATATCCAATTAATCAACCAATTAATTTAGCTGATAATAAAATTGAACCTAATCTTGTTTTATTGGAAGATCATGTAAATGTAGAAAATAGAACAGAATTTAAAGTATTATCTAAGCAAAAGGAATTATTAGATTTTGCAAAAGAGGCTGAAAAAGCAAATCTTTATCCTACAGTAGGATTATCTGGGAATTATGGAGTACAAGGTTTTGGAGAAAATTTTATAACTGCAAAAAATTATACATGGTCAGATTTAGCATCAGTTGGATTTAATGTAAAAATTCCAATTTTCACAGGAGGTTTGGTGCGATCAAAAATAAATCAAGCAGAAATTGATTTATTAGATATACAAGAGCAAATAACTGATACCAAATTGAGTCTTGATTTAGAATATCAAAATGCTAAAGCACAAATAGAGAACGCTTTGAAAACAGTTGATATTCAGCAAGAAAATGTATCTATGGCACAAAAAGTTTTAAATAATACACAAAATAACTATCAACAAGGATTAGCAAATTTAACAGAAGTTCTTGATGCAGAAAACGCATTGACAGATTCTCGAAATAATTATTCTAATGCTTTATTAGAATATAAAATAGCTGAGGTTGCCTTAATTAAAGCCAAAGGAGATTTAAAAACATTAACACAATAATAGATTCTATAAAATATAAAAATGAAATCTGTAAAAACTTTACTTTATATATTAATTGCAGCAGGTTTAATAGCTGGTGCAGTTATCATCATCCAAAAAAATAAAGCAAAACAAGAGGAAGAAGTAGCTATTGTTAATCAATCTAATGATGAGGTTGTAGTAAAAACAATGAGAGCAAAATATGAAAGTTTAAACTCTGATTACTTAGCAAATGGAACATTTGCTCCATCTCAGGAATTAAGTTTCACTTCAGAAATATCTGGTCAAATCGTTCGTGTTTTGGTTAGAGAAGGTGATTATGTTCGTGTAGGACAAACTGTAGCTACAATTAAAAAAGATGCGATAGAAGTTGATATGTCTCAAGCACAAAATAACCTTCAGAATGCAATTATTGATAATCAACGTTATGAGAATGCTTTTAAAACAGGAGGAGTAACAAAACAACAATTAGATAATTCTAGATTACAATTAAAAAATGCTCGTGCTGCTGTAGAAGCACAGGGAATTCGTGTACGCGATACAAATGTAAAAGCAACAATTTCTGGAATTATAAATAAAAAATATATCGAACCAGGATCTGTTGTTGGTCCAGGAACACAAATGTTTGATATTGTAAATGTCTCAAAATTAAAATTAAAAGTAACAGTTACCGAAAGTGAAGTTGTTAATTTGAAAGTAGGGCAAATAATAAAAGTTTTAGCGAGTGTTTTTCCTGATAAAGAATTTGTAGGTAGAATATCTTTTATTGCACCAAAAGCTGACGAGTCTTTAAATTTTCCTTTAGAAATAGAAGTTGCTAATGATTCAGGTTTAAAAGCTGGAATGTATGGAACAGCTGTTTTTTCTACAAAAGATGATGTGAATGCAGGAAAAAATATGTTGATTATTTCTGCGGATGCATTTGTTAATGGAATTAGTTCTGGTCAAGTTTTCGTAGTAGAAAATAATTTAGTAAAATTAACTAAAGTTGTTGTTGGTAAAACAATTGGAACTAAAGTTGAAATTCTTAGTGGATTAAAAGATGGAACTGAAATTGTTACAAGTGGACAAATCAATTTGAAAGATGGTGCTAAAATAAAAGTTGTAAAGTAAGATTGATTCAATATGAAATTAGCAGAAATATCAATTAAACGTCCATCGATGATTATCGTGTTATTTACGATATTGATTTTAGGAGGATTGTTTAGTTATACGCAAATGGGATATGAATTAATCCCAAAATTCGAAACAAATGTTGTAACAATTTCAACAGTATATCCTGGAGCTTCTCCAAACGAAGTTGAAAATTCTGTTACCAAAAAGATTGAAGATGCTGTTGCAGCATTGGAAAATGTAAAAAAAGTTGAATCAAAATCATATGAAAGTTTATCTGTTGTATCTGTTACTTTAAATGCCGGAGCAGATGCAGATTTAGCTTTAAATGATGCTCAACGTAAAATAAATGCAATCGAGAAAGATTTACCAGATGATGTAGATCCTCCTTCTTTAACAAAGTTTTCTTTAAGTGATTTACCTATTATTACAGCTGGTGTTACTTCTGATAAATTAACAGATAAAGCATTGTATGATTTATTAGATAAAAAAATAGAACCCGTTTTATCTCGTGTAAATGGTGTAGCACAAGTAAATTTGATTGGTGGTCAAGAAAGAGAAATTCAGGTTAGTATAGATCCTTTAAAATTGAAAGGTTATGGCTTATCTGTTCCTCAAGTTCAGCAAGCTATTCTAAGTTCAAATTTAGATTTCCCAACAGGAAGTGTAAAAACAAGAGAGAAATCTACAATTATTCGTTTATCAGGTAAATATAAGTCGATAGAAGAATTAAACAATTTAGTGATTTCTTCAAATAATGGAATACAAGTTCGTTTATCAGATATCGCTTTTGTGGAAGATTCACAAAAAGAAATAGAAAAAATAGCACGTGTTAATCAAAGTTCAGCAATTGTTGTACAAATAGTAAAACAGTCTGATGCAAATGCTGTTGCAGTTTCTGAATTAATGCGAACAACAATAAAAAAAGTAGAAGAAGATTACAAAACAGAGGGATTAAAAATTCAAATAGTTAATGATACTTCAGATTTTACATTAGCTGCTGCTGATCACGTAATTTTTGATTTGGTTCTAGCTGTTGTTTTAGTTGCTGTAGTAATGTTATTGTTTTTGCACAGTATTCGTAATGCGTTTATTGTAATGGTATCTATTCCAGCATCATTAATAGCTACATTTATTGGGATGTATTTAATGGGATATACTCTAAACTTAATGTCGCTTCTTGGTTTGTCGTTAGTTGTTGGTATTCTGGTGGATGATGCAATTGTAGTTTTAGAAAATATTTATCGCCACATGGAGATGGGAAAATCTAAAATTAGAGCATCTTTTGATGGAGCTTCTGAAATTGGATTTACTGTTACCGCGATCACTCTAGTTATTGTTGTTGTATTTTTACCAATTGCAATGAGTACTGGTTTGGTAGCAGATGTTATTGCACAGTTCTGTGTTACAGTTGTTATAGCAACATTATTATCTCTTTTATCATCATTTACAATTGTTCCTTGGTTGTCTTCTCGTTTTGGAAAATTAGAACATATAACAGGGAAGAATTTGTTTGAGAAATTTATTCTTTGGTTCGAGAAGCAATTAACAAAATTCACTCATTTTATTTCAAATTTGTTAGAATGGTGTCTGAAAACTACAGCTCGTAGAGTAGGAGTTTTCATAGGAGTTTTTGTTATATTAATTCTTACAGTAGGTATACTAATGAGAGGAAATTACATTGGAGGAGAGTTTTTCCCTAAAACTGATAAAGGAGAATTTTTAGTTCAAATGGAATTACCAAAAGATGCAACGATAGAAGAAGCTAATTTTGTTTCTCAAAAAGCAGAAAAATTTCTTCGAGGTAAAAAAGAAGTTGTAGATATGATCACAACTGTTGGTCAAAGTTCTGAAGGTTTTGGAGCTTCTCAAGCAACTGCTTATAAATCAGAAATTGATGTGATTTTAGTTGATAAAACAAAACGTACAGATAACTCATTTATTTATGCTGCTAAAATAAAACAAGAGCTACAAAAAGAATTAGTTGGAGTTAAAGTAAAAACTGTTCCAGTTGGTTTAATTGGTGCAGAACAAGCTCCTGTAGCTTTAGTAGTCACAGGACCAAATTTAGAAAGTGCAATGAAATTTGCTGAATTAGCAAAAACAGAGTTAGAGCAAATAAAGGGGGCATCAGAAGTTAAATTAACGTCAGAAGCAGGTAATCCAGAAATTAATGTTCAAGTTGACCGCGATAAAATGGCTTCACTAGGACTTAATTTACAAACTGTTGGTGTAACTATGCAAACAGCATTTTCTGGAAATACAGATGGTAAATACCGTGCTGGTGATTATGAATATGATATTAATATTCAATACAATAATTTTAGTCGATCAAATATAGATGATGTTCGTAGTTTAATTTTTGTAAATGATAAAGGACAACAAATAAGATTGGATCAATTTGCATCAGTCACACAAAGTTCAGGACCAAGTTTCTTGGAACGTAGAGATAAAACACCTTCTGTAACGGTACAATCACAGGCAGTTGGTCGTACATCAGGAGATATTGTAAAAGAATTTAAAAAACGATTAATTAAAATTGATAGCAAAAAAACAACAGGTGTTTCTTATGTTTGGGGAGGAGACGAAGAAAACCAATCAGAAGGTTTCGGTACATTAGGTTATGCTTTATTAGCAGCTATCATTTTAGTTTATTTAGTAATGGTAGCTTTGTATGATTCATTTGCATATCCTTTTGTGGTTCTGTTCTCAATCCCATTATCGTTGATTGGAGTATTCTTAACGTTAGCATTAACAAATAATTCATTAAATGTTTTTACAATTTTAGGGATGATCATGTTGATAGGTTTAGTATGTAAAAATGCCATTTTATTGGTTGATTTTACAAACCATAGAAAAGCAGCTGGAGAAAGTACTCATGATGCATTAGTACAAGCCAATCATGCTCGTCTTCGTCCAATTCTTATGACAACCATAGCCATGGTATTTGGTATGATTCCTATTGCTATAGCAAAAGGAGCTGGAGCAGAGATGAATAATGGTTTAGCATGGGTAATTATAGGAGGTTTGGTTTCTTCCCTATTTCTTACGTTAATTATTGTACCTGTTGTATATTCACTTTTTGATAGTACAATTAATAGATTATCAAAAGGAGAAAAAGTAGATTATGAGGCAGAAATGATTGCTGATTATGAAGAGCGTCAAATAAAAGAAGAATGGGAACAATAATTTCCCCCATCTAAATCCTAATAATCAATCCGAAGTTTAATTTTATTATTCTTCGGATTTTTTTTATTTAAGTGATTATATTATTGTAAAAAGTTTTTTTATTATAAAAAAATAAGTATTATTTTATAGCCAGAATATGCTGTATAATTGATGAGTATTGATTTTGTTGGAATAATTATTGTTGCAAAAACATAATATTGTTTATTAATTTATAAGACAAATCAATGAAAAGAAATTTAATTTTTTTTATTTTGATTAGTTTTTATTCTATTTATTTGAATGCACAAATAGGAATAAATACAACTAATCCAAATGCAAAAGCTCTACTACATGTATCTGAGCAAAATAATTCTTCAGATGCTATTCAAAGTAAAGGAATAATTATTCCTAGATTAACTGAATCTCAAAGAAATGAAATTTCTCCAGGCGATACAGAAAATAGTTTAATGGTTTTTAACACAGATGAAGGGTGTTATAATTATTGGAATAGCACAGATAAAGAATGGAAAAGTTTATGTGGACAGTTAGGTAAGGCAACTTTTACAATAGAGTGTACATCTTTGGTTGCAAAAGGGAAGTATATAACTAAATCTGAAATGACGACTTCTAATTTTATTCAGATGAAAGTTACAGTTACTAAACCAGGAACCTATATTTTAACTGCTAAAACAAATAATAATAATGGGTATACTTTTCAAGCTGAAGGAACTTTTTTAGAAGCAGGAACTTTTACTGTTAATTTATCTGCAACAGGAACTCCAATAACAGCTACAACATCTGGAGCTACAGGAGATCAGGTTTTAATTTATAATTATGGAGAATTAATTTGTGATACTTTAAGAATAGTAGTTGAAGATTCAACGATTATTCCTGATTTTAGTATAAGTTGTTCAAGTATTATAGTAAATGGAACTTATACGGTAAATGAATCATTAACTGCAGCTAATACTTTAGTTATGAATGTAACTTCTCCAACTACTGCAAAAGGAGCAGCGTATTCTATTTCAACATCTACTGTAAATGGTTATTCTTTTAATGCTTCAGGAACTTTAACAGGAGGTAGTCAACAAATTACATTAATAGGTACAGGAAAACCAATAGTTAATGGATCTGATGAATTTACATTAACAACTAATAGTTCATCTGGGACAGCAAGTTGTTCTTTTACAGTAAAAACAGCAGCAAGAAAAATGAAAATAGTAGGTTTGGCTAATGCAGATGACTCATACAATATTGCTAGATCTGGTAATTTATTAAATCAAGTAATGCTTAATGCAAATTATTTTTCAAATAATCAATCAGCAGTCTATCCAGTAAATGGTTTTGAGTTTTTACAGCTAACAAGTCTTAGTACTACTGATCAAACTTCTTTTAGTAATTTCAATCCAGATATTGTTTTGGTACAATATAATTATTTCGTAACGTCATCTGCTGAAATACAATTTTTAGCTAATTATGTTGCCAATGGAGGAGTGCTTATTTACTGTTCTGATGGAGATGGGGCTACTACTGTAAGAAATTTAGCAGCTAGAGATCTTGCAAGATCTGTTTTTAGTGAGAATTTAATGGATGTTACAGATTCTGATACTAATAATTTAATGACTATTCAGGATACTGAAACATTAATTACTAATGGTCCTTTTTTAAATTTAGTAGGTAAATCAATGGGACGAGATGCTGGTAATAATTTTAGATTTACAATAAATGGATTTCCATTTGATAAAGCAACTATAATTGCTTATGGAGATGATTCAAATAATAGTATTAGAGCTTTTGTTAGTAAATCAAAAGGTTTTGCTTTTTTTGGAGATGGAGCTCCATTTGCAGCTAATCAAGGAACAGATCCATATAATTGGCCTGCTAAATTTAGAACAACTGGTGGTGTTACAGTTGCAGTACCTAATACATATAGTAGTGTAACAAGTTATAATTCTCATTTATTTCTTAATTTGATGGCTTGGGGTATTAATTATGCTCAAAAAAATAGGCCTTAAATAAGATTATATAATAACATTAAAAATAAAAGGATTTTGNNCAAAATCCTTTTATTTTTAATAAATTATTTATATTTCAACTTAAGGAAGGGTTTTTCAAAATACCTATATGATATAGAAGATAATATAATTGTAATTAAAAAAACCGAAAAATAGGATAACAATATCATAGTAATAGGACTTAGAAATGATACTTTTATTAGTAATAAGCCTATGATTTGAAATACAATTGCATGATACATATATATTCCATATGAAATTTCACCGAGATAAATTATATATTTATTATTGAGTAATTTATATGATTTTAGTGTAAGAATATATATTCCACAAGAAAATATAATCATACATAAAAAATGATAAAAGAAATCATTTAAATTTTCTATAAAGATATTAGTAGTTAATAATAATATGAAAAAAAATAATATAAAAAATTTTATAATAAAATTAATTTTTATTTTGATGAATAATGAAATATATGATAAAATACCTCCTGCAGTAAAATAAAAAAATAAAAGTCGAAATTTTCTTAAAATTTCAAGATTATCAATGTGATAAATAAACAAGTATATAAAAGAAAATGCAATCAAAAATTTTATAATATTTTCTTTTTTTAAAAAAATAAATAAAGGAGCAATAATTAAGTAAAATTGTTCTTCAATAGCAATAGACCAAAGAACTTCTATTATTCCACCAGGATTATAAGTAGAAAGTATATTAGCAAAAAATGTAAATCCAAGAAAAATTCCAATTATTGGGTTATATTCTTCATCAATAGAATAACCAAATAATTGGATTATAAAATTGTAATAAATTAACCCAAAAATTAAAACTATATAATACAATGGAGCTATTCTTAATATTCTATTTCTATAGAATTTTCTTAAGTCTATGGTGTTAGAATTATTTTTTTCTTTCAAGAGATTTCTAATAATTAAAAAACCGCTCAACGTAAAAAAAACATAAACCGCTTCTGTTCCTTTATAAAAAATATCTAATTTATCATAATATGGTAATCCTCTATTTTTCAAAAATTCAGAAAAGTGAAAAATAATAACTAGACTTGCTAAAATAAATCTTAACCCTGTGATATTTGGTAATTTTTTCATTTTTATTAGTGAATTACAAAAATATATAAAAAAGTCCGTAGTATAATATTAATCATAACTACAGACTTTGGTTGTAAAATACTAAACTAAACTATTATTTTATATATTTTTTGGAAAGGGATCATTAAAAGCTATATTATGATCAAACATATATTTTTCTTCTTCTTTTAATAGACAACTTTCTAAATCATTCAAGATTAATTTTCGATTTAAATCTTGTCCAATAAAAACCATTTCATTTTGTCTATCTCCCCAATTTTTATCCCATTTATCTTCAATATAATCTTGATTTTCATTAAAAGATGCATACATAATTCTTTCATTCATAGACATACTACACCACCAAATACCACTTTTTTCTAAACGGAAAGAACCTCCTGCTTGAGAAAAATTAAGAGCATCTTCTGGTCTCGAAGCTAACCAAAATAAACCTTTAGCTCGTATAACACCAGACGGATATTTTTGATTGATATAGTTCCAAAAACGTTCTGGATGAAAAGGTTTTTTACTTCTAAACACCAAAGAACTAATTCCATATTCTTCAGTTTCAGGAGTATGCTTTTCTTGTTGTAATTCTTTTTGCCAGCCAGCTGAATTTTGAACTGTTTCAAAATCGAATAAACCTGTATTTAATATTTCTTTAGGATCAATAATTCCAAATTCAGATGAAATAAATTTAGCATCTGGGTTTAATTTTTTTATTGTTGCTTTTAAAAAATTTACAGTCTCTTTATCAACAAGATCAGTTTTATTAAGAATAATTACATTTGCAAATTCAATTTGATCAGTTAATAAATTAACAATTGTTCTATTATCTTGGTCGATATCTGTAAGTTCTCTGTCTATCAGTAATTCATTAGAGCAGAAATCTTTAAAGAAATGGAGGCAATCTACTACAGTAACCATTGTGTCTATATAGCTAAATTTAGCTAAATCAATACCACTTTCTTCATCAACATAAGAAAAAGTTTGTGCAATTGGTAGTGGTTCTGCTATTCCAGTACCTTCAATTAATAGATAATCAAATTTATTTTCTTTTGCCAATCGTTCTACTTCGATTAACAAATCATCTCTTAATGTACAACAAATACAACCATTACTCATCTCAACTAGTTTTTCTTCAGTTCTAGAAAGTGTATTTTCATTTCTGATTAGTTTTGCATCAATATTAATTTCACTCATGTCATTTACTATCACTGCAACTTTCATATTCTGTTTATTATGAAGGATATGATTTAGTAATGTAGTTTTTCCTACTCCAAGAAAACCACTTAAAACAGTAACAGGAATTTTTTTATGCATTTTATTATGATCTATTTATGATAATAAATTATTTCTTATCGTAACTTTATTGCACAAAAGTATATATATAATTTTATTATTGCAACTTTGTTGCTTTTAAATATGAAACAAAAACGAAATACACAAGCTAAAACAGAGATAATCAATTTAATAGATTCTTCAGAAAAGGCATTGTCTCATTCTGATATTCAAATTAAATTAGATGGTTTATGTAATAGAGTTACTATTTATAGAGTACTTGATAGATTAGAAGAGGAAGGATTGATTCATAAATTTGTTAATGTTGATGGTGTAATTAATTTTGCGAAATGCAAAAATTGTTCAACTAAGCATATACATGACCATCTTCATTTTAATTGTGAAGTATGTAATTCTGTAACTTGTATAGAGCAAGTTATTCCAAAAATGAATTTACCTAAAAATTATATTGTTCATCAATATAATTATGTCTTAAGTGGAATTTGTGATAAGTGTTCAACGAAATAATTTTTTAATTTTTTTTGAAAACTTAAATTTTATTTTTAAGTTTTTATAACTTGGTAAAAAAAAAAAATGTTTGATAAATTAACTCTACGTAAAGCTACACAAGATCATGCGGATAGAATTTGGGAAATTCTTCAGCAAGCAATTTTAAAAAGAAAGGAAGAAGGAAGTACTCAATGGCAAGAAGGATATCCTAACCCTAATGTTATAAATGATGATATTACGAAAGGTATAGGATATGTTGTATTTCATTCAGAAAACAATTCAATAATAGGTTATGTTGTTATAATGGATGATATAGAACCTACTTATAATGAGTTGTCTGGAGGTAAATGGCTAACAGATGGGAAATATGTTGTTGTCCATCGTCTTGCTACTGCACAAGATGTAAAAATAAAAGGATTAGGAACTTGGGTAATGCAACAAGTAGAAAATGTAGCATTATCAAAAAACATAACAAGTATAAAAGTTGATACTAATTTTGATAATGATGGTATGTTAAGAGTTTTTGAAAAATTAAATTATGTTTATTGTGGTGAAGTGTTTTTTAGAGGAGGTAGTAGAAGAGCTTTTGAAAAATTATTAGTATAATTTTTATATACATAATTTATGATCAGATTATTTAATAAATTATTTTTTACGATTTCATTAATAGTATTATCAAGTTGTTTTAATTCAAATACAATTTCAAATACAAAAACAGTAAATAATTACGAGATAAATGATTTATCTGGCAAATGGATTATAAAAAATAGTAATGATTACATAATTTTTGAAGACACTACAAAAAAAATTGTTTTAAAAACATCTTGTGGAATAATTACTGGTGATTTTACAAAAATTAATCAAGCTTTAATTTTTAATCATTTAATTGATTATTCATCTGACTGTAAAGTTCCTCAAGATATAAAAGATAGATTAAATGGAATTGCTTATTATAAAGTAAACTCTTCTAAAGATCTAACTTTGTATGATGAAAATCATAACGAAAAGTTAACTTTACTTTATAACAAGTAAAACATTGCTTAAATTTTATTATGCAAAGCATAATTTTTATAGATTTGTCTAAATTTTTAACATTGAAGAAAATTTTAAGTTATCCGTTAACCATAATTTTTTATATATTTTTTGGATTAACATTGTTGATTATGCATGTTGTACAAGTTTTGTGCAATATGATAGGTGGATATAGTGCACACCATAAAAGTGTGAAATTATTGAATAAGCTTTTAGTTGATTGTACGAGAATATTAGGAACAACTTATACATATTCTGGACATGAAAATTTAATAAAAAATGTTCCATTAATATTTGTGAGCAATCATCAAAGTATGTATGATATATCTCCAATAGAATATGATTTATCAGATTATCATCCAAAATTTATTTCTAAAATTGAATTAGGGAAAGGATTTCCAAGTATATCGTATAATCTTAGAAACGGGGGATCAGCATTAATTGATAGAAAGAATGGGAAACAAGCAATAGAAGAAATAAAAAAACTAGCGTTATATATCCAAAAGAATAATTATTCTGCTGTTATATTTCCTGAAGGTACTCGTAGTAAAGATGGAACACCAAAAGCTTTTAAAGAAAATGGATTGAAAGTCTTAACTAAATATGCTAAAGATGCCTATATAATTCCTGTAACATTAAATAATACTTGGAAATTAAACAGATATGGAATTTTTCCAATGAATGTTGGTACAAAAATTACCATTCAATATCATAAACCTCTAAAAGTAAGTGAATATAAATTTCAAGAAATTTTAGAGCTTACTGAAAAAGTAGTAACAGAAAGTATAACCACATAAAATAATAATATGTCAATAAAAAATGTTCGACTGGAAGTGATGCAATTTATCGAAAAAGATATAGATACTTACATGGATAAATTCCTTGTTCCAGCTGATAAAATTTGGCAACCTACAGATTTTTTACCTAATTCTCAGAGTGATTCTTTTTTTGATGAAATAAAAGAATTAAGAGAATTGTCAAAAGATTTACCCGATGATTTTTGGATTACTTTAATAGGTGATACAATAACAGAAGAAGCTTTACCAACTTATGAATCTTGGTTGATGCAAATGGAAGGTGTTGTAGATGAATCTGGAGAGTACATAGAAAATGGATGGTCTAAATGGATTCGTCATTGGACTGGGGAAGAAAATCGTCATGGAGATGTATTAAATAAATTTTTATATCTATCAGGAAGAATTAATATGAGAGAAGTTGAGGTTACTACACAACATCTTATTAATGACGGATTTGATATTGGTACAGCTCATGATCCTTATAAAAATTTTGTTTATACAAGTTTTCAAGAATTAGCTACTTATATTTCTCATAATAATGTTTCTGCTATTGCTAAAAAATATGGAGCAAAGAAACTTTCACGTATGTGTAAAATTATTGCTGGAGATGAAATGAGACATCATTTGGCTTATTCTGAATTTGTTCGCCGTATTTTTGAAGTTGATCCTTCTGAAATGATGTTAGCTGTTCAACATATGTTTAAGTTAAAAATTGTAATGCCAGCACATTTTTTACGTGAATCTGGAGAAGCTAGAGGAACTTTATTTGATGCTTTTTCTGATGCAGCTCAGCGTATAGGTGTTTATACAGCTTTTGATTATATTGAAATAATGAGAAAACTTATTGAAATATGGAAGTTAGATAAAGTAACTGGATTAAATGCTGAAGCTGAAAAAGCTAGAGATTATATCATGAAATTCCCAGAAAGAATGGAAAGAATATCACAACGTATTGTTATTCCAGAAATTGGCCCAGATTTTAAATGGTTGATACCATCAACAGCAAAATAATAAATGTAATTTATCATAAAAAAGAGGTGTATCGTATGCGATATACCTCTTTTTATTTACTAACTTTACTATGTTAAACGATTAATTAAAAAATAAAATTTATGGACGATTTTATAGCTGCACGAAGTCAGATGGCAATGTCCTTAGCCTTTCACATTATTTTTTCTTGTGTAGGAATGGTAATGCCATTCATGATGGCTATAGCTCATTATAAATATTTAACAACAAAAAAAGAAATTTACAAGGGATTGACCAAAGCTTGGAGTAAAGGTGTAGCTATTCTTTTTGCAACAGGTGCTGTTTCTGGAACTATGTTATCTTTTGAGTTAGGATTGTTGTTTCCTAAATTTATGGAACATGCAGGACCAATATTTGGAATGCCTTTCTCCTTAGAAGGAACTGCTTTTTTTATAGAAGCAATTGCTTTAGGTTTTTTTCTTTATGGATGGGACAAATTTAATAAATGGTTTCATTGGTTTTGTGGGGTTATCGTAGGGATTAGTGGTTTAGCCTCTGGTATTCTAGTTGTTGCTGCAAATGCGTGGATGAATTCACCTTCAGGGTTTGATTTTATAAATGGAGAATACCTAAATATTGATCCAGTAAAAGCAATGTTTAATGCAGCTTGGTTTTCTCAAGGATTACACATGACTATTGCAGCTTTTTGTGCTACTGGTTTTGCTGTTTCTGGATTACATGCTTTTTTAATTTTAAGAGGGAAAAATGTAAATTTTCATAAAGAAGCTTTTAAAATAAGTTCAGTTTTAGCTATAGTTGCAGCATTAATATCACCTATGAGTGGAGATATTTCAGCTAAAGATGTAGCAAAGAGACAACCTATAAAATTAGCAGCAATGGAAGCTCATTTTAAAACTGAAAAAAATGCCGAATTTGTTTTAGGAGGAATTGTAAATGAGAAAGAACAAAAAGTTGATTATGCAATAAAAGTTCCTGGATTATTAAGTTTCTTAGTTCATTCAGATTTTCATACAGAAGTAAAAGGATTAGATGCTTTTCCAAAAGATGAATGGCCTCCTGTACCTATTGTTCATTATGCTTTTCAAACAATGATTACTTTTGGTATGCTGATGATGGGAATTGCTGCAATTTATTTAATTGCTCATTTTTTCAAAAAGGAATGGCTTACTCAATCATGGTTTTATAAATTGTTTATGATAGCAACTCCATTTGGATATATTGCTTTGGAAGCAGGTTGGACTGTTACAGAAGTAGGTAGGCAACCTTGGATTATTTATGGAATTTTAAGAACAATGGATTCTATAACACCAATGCCTGGAATTCAGTATTCATTCTACATTTTTACGTTTGTATTTATAACATTATCAATTATTTTAGTTTTTTTAATGAATAGACAAATACAAATGGTTGCCAAATTATATGATCCAGAAGATCCTAATTATAAATCAGAAAAACATTAGATTATGATTTACGTAGTAATAGCCTTTTTATGGGTTTCAATCTGTTTATATTTAATTTTTGGAGGAGCAGATTTTGGAGCAGGAATAGTTGAATTATTTTCTAGTAAAAAATATAAAAGTAGAACCAAAACAATTATGTATAATTCGATAGGTCCTATTTGGGAAGCGAATCATATGTGGTTAATTATTGCTATTGTTGTGCTATTTGTAGGTTTTCCTGTAATATATGCTGATGTTTCTAACTATTTACATATACCATTAGTTATTATGTTATTAGGAATTATAGCTAGAGGAACATCTTTTACATTTAGAAATTATGATGTAATTAACGATAAGTGGCATAATCTATATGATGTTATTTTTACTTATTCTAGTATAGTAACTCCTTTCTTTTTAGGAATAATTGCTGGTGCTATTGTATCTGGAAGTATAGATAATAATGCAATAGGTTTTCAAGATGCATATATATTTTCTTGGTTAACATGGTTTAATTTATCAGTCGGATTATTTACAACAACTATTTGTGCTTTTTTAGCATCTGCTTATTCAATACAAACTGTAAACGAAGAAGAAGATAGAGTAAAATTAAGAAGAAGAGCAAAAATTTATACAGTTGCTATTTTTGCTGCAGGTGCAATTGTGTTTGGAGTGTCCTTATGGAAAGGAATTCCGCTTTTTGATTGGATTACAGATCAAATTTATGGATATATAGCAGTGACATTAGCAACATTATCAATTGTATTGTTGTTAGTTTCACTTAATCAGAAAAAAGATAATTATATAAAAGTATATGCGGCATTAATTGTTGTAATGATTTTATTTGCTGCCTCATATTCTCATTATCCAAACTTATTGTATTTTTCTGATGGTTCAACATTATCATTAATTGATAATAATGGAGGGCAAGGAGCTATTAATATGTTGGCTTGGGCATTATTACTTGGTTCAATATTTATTTTACCATTTTTCTTTTATTTGATATATTCATTTAATCAGAAACAAAAAATATAAATATAAAAAAATCGAGCAATTGCTCGATTTTTTTATGAATTAAATTTAGATTGCCATTCAACGATTTCACTTTCGTTTAATAAACAAGCATTTAATTCTTCTGTTATTTTTTCTTTGTCTAATCCTTCACCAATAAAAACAAGTTCAATTGTTCTATCTCCCCATTCTTTAGACCATTTAGAGTCAATTTCTTTTTGATTAAATTGGTAAGCTGCAAATTGTATTCTTTCGTCATAAGACATAGAACACCACCAAGCTCCAGCAGGATCAATGCGAATACTTCCACCAGCTTGACTTAAATATATTGCATCATTCGGTCGATTTGCTAACCAAAACAAACCTTTAGATCTGTAAATACTTGCAGGAAAGTTATCATTTAGATACGTTAAAAAACGCTCTGCATTAAAAGGTATTTGTCGACGATAAACAAAAGAAGTCATACCATATTTTTCTTCTAAATGATCATGATGTTCATGTGTACAATGTTCTCCACATTCATGGTCATGATGATGATGATGTTCCTCTTTTTCTTGCTCTTCCAATAATTTTACCCAAACATCCATATCTTGAATTTTTTCAAAATCGAATAAGTTTGTATTTAAAATTTCGTTCAAATCAATATGTGAAAAACTAGCTGGAATTAGTTTTGCATTTGGATTTAATTTTTTTACGAATCCTTCTATTTTTAATAATGTTTCTTCATCAACTAAATCCATTTTATTAAGAATAATCACATTAGAGAATTCTATCTGATCGATTAATAAATTTACAATAGGACGATTATCTTCTTTATTTTCAGTAAATCCTCTATCAAAAACATCTTCATCTGTACCTAAATTTTTGAAGAAATTAAATGCGTCAACAACAGTAACTAAAGTGTCTAAACGAGAAACTTTAGGTAAATCTATTTTTCCATCAGGTGATACAAAATCAAGTGATTGAGCAATAGGTCCTGGATCAGAAATACCAGAACTTTCAATAACTAAATAGTCATATTTTCCAGTTTTTGCTAATTTTTCAATTTCAACAATTAAATCTTCTCTTAGTTCGCAACAAACACAACCATTACTTAGTTCAACTAATTTTTCATCTGTTTGAATTAAATTATTATCACGAGCAACCATTTGAGCATCGATGTTTACAGCACCCATATCATTAACGATAACTGCTATTTTTAATCCTTTTTTGTTGTGTAATATATGATTGAGAAGTGTTGTTTTTCCGCTTCCAAGAAATCCAGAAAGTACCGTAACAGGTAATCTATTTTCCATAATTTTTTTTTAGTGAATTGATACAAATTTACGACTTTATAATGCATCTATATATTGCTCTATGATTTATTTTATTTATAATTATCTGTTAATAATTCAATAATATTAAACAAGTGTTTAAAATTGTTTTATTTTTGTTCAAAATCAATCAGAAATGTTTACAAACGCTGTTATTATTTTAATAATTGTTTTTAGTATACTTGAAATTTACCTTTATTTCAATTTTAAAAAATTCATAAAAAGCAAATTAATTTTATTTAGCAATATATTTATTTGGATTACTGTATTAGCTAACTTTGGATATAATTTAATCTTTTTTGATCGTTCAGTTGGTCAAACTCAAACAACGATGTTAGCAACTGGCTTGTTTTTATTATTTGGTCTTCCTCGTTTATTTTTAGTAATCATCTATTTCTTTCAAGATGTTGTTCGTGGTTTAGGATGGATTGTAAATCGAATCATAAATAATAAAAATAAGCAAACTGATAGTTATCTTCCATCTCGAAGAAAATTTATTATGATTTCTGGTTTATCTATTGCTGCAATTCCTTTTTTCAGTTTATTGTATGGAATGATTCAAGGGAAATATAATTTTAAAGTTATCAGAAAAAAATTGGCTTATGATCGTTTACCAAAATCATTTAATGGATTTAAAATCCTCCAAATTTCTGATATACATTCCGGAAGTTTAGATAATAGAGAGAAAATTGAATATGCAATTGATCTTATTAATCAACAAGATTTTGATATATTTCTATTTACAGGTGATATTGTTAATAATTTTCATTGGGAAATGGATAAATGGATAGAAGTTTTTTCTAAGATAAAACAAGCTCCTTATGGTAATTATGCTGTACTTGGTAATCATGATTATGGAGAATATACTGATTGGAAATCAGAAGAAGATAAACAAGAAAATTTTGAAAAAATAAAAGCAATCTTCCCAAAAATAGGAATGGAATTATTGTTAAATGAAAATAGATTTATTCATAAAAATGGAGAAAAAATCGCTTTAGTAGGCGTACAAAATTGGGGAACACGCTTTAAAAAATTAGGAGATTTAAAAGTTGCTTCTGAAGGAGTTAATTTTTCGGATTTTAAAGTTTTGATGTCTCATGATCCATCGCATTGGAATGAAATAGTAAAATCTGATCCTAAACATTATGATTTAACATTATCTGGACATACACACGGAATGCAATTTGGAATAGAAGTTCCAAAAATTGGATTAAAATGGAGCCCCGCTGAATATATATATCCTCAATGGGCAGGATTTTATAATTACCAAGGAAAAATAATTAATGTGAATAGAGGTTTCGGTTATCATTTTTTTCCTGGTAGAGTAGGAGTTTGGCCAGAAATAACTATGATAGAATTACAAACTAGTTAATTTTAAAATATATAATAAAATAAACATAAAGAAGTTTCAAAAGATTTATAAATCTTTTGAAACTTCTTTATGTTTTACAGCCCAATTTTCTAATTGTCTCCAAATAGGAATTAAATCTTTTGCAATTTCAGTTAATTCATAATCTACTTTAGGAGGAACTTCAGCATATACAGTTCTCGTGATTAATCCTTCTTTTTCTAATTCTCTTAATTGTAATGTTAACATTCTTTCTGTAATACCATCAATTAAGTTTCTCAGTTCACTGTAACGAAGTTTTCCATGTTCTAATTTACCAAGAATTAGAATTTTCCATCTTCCACCAATTTTACATACAGCATAAGCTAAATCACATTCTAAAACATATTTTTCATTCTGCATATTAGTAGAATTTTCTTTTCTCTTTCCCATAGTTTATAAATTTATATGCATAAGTATAGA
The DNA here is from genome assembly GCA_002484335.1 of Flavobacteriales bacterium UBA7612. Taxonomy (GTDB): domain Bacteria; phylum Bacteroidota; class Bacteroidia; order Flavobacteriales; family Weeksellaceae; genus Empedobacter. Next base: position 59,828 of record DLJQ01000021.1, on the reverse strand, counting down.
TTTTGTAAAAATACTAATTGATAAATTATTTATTTAAATCAAATTTTTATTTATTTCAATATAACTGAAAATAGGGATTGTTTTGTTGTTCTATTCTAGTTAATATTGATCAAACTCTAAAAAATGAAAACAATAATACTTAGTATCATTTTTATGTTGAATTCAGTTATGGCTTGTACACAAGAGAAAAATGATAACTTATCTACTATAAATTTAAACTTGAAAGAAATAACGATCGTTCCTTTTTTAACAAAGCAAAATGAATTTATATATGTAGATAAAATAAGTTTTAAACCAGTTATTAATCAACATTTTCAAACTGCAACAACATTTACACCAACAGGTTTTGCAGTTGTAAGCAATGAAAAAAATGAATATGCTGTCGTTAATGAAACAGGTGAAATAATAATGAATTATTCTCCTTATGGAATTGATTTGAATGTTATAAATGGTCTTACTTTTTATAAAAAAAATTTAGAGTATGAAAAGAAAATGCCTTTTTATAAATGGGATTGGAATATTATGGGCAGCGGTATAAAAAAAGAACAAACTTATCATAAAACTGAAATTGGAATTTTAGAAAGTAAACAAATTTTACTTGATAAAGATATTCCGTATTTAGAAGATAATTTTTATCTCAATTTTATTGCATTAGATGAAAATCATATCTTTTGGAATGAAACTCTTTATCAAATAAAAAATAAAAAATTATATAAAATAGAGACTAACATTGCTGAGTTATTAGAAAATAAAAAGTATTTAAAAAATACTAATAATAGTTTTTCAATTTATGAATTAAATAAGAAAAAACCTATTCTAAATGGATTAATCGGTGTAGATAAAATGTTAATTTTATTTAATAAAGATAATATTGTATTGAATGATATAAATAAAGAACGTTTTGCTCCAGAAGTTCCTAAAATTTTACTTGATAGTAAAAATAATGTTTACCCTTTTCCTCAATATGATAAAGTTTTTCCTCAAAAAATTAAAAAAGCAACAACTGCTCAAATTGATTTTTTAAGAAAAACGACTTTAATATATTCAATCAATAATTCGCCTTATTTTTTATTAGGAATTTTCAATTATGACCATAATGTTTGGGCATATGATTGGCTTTATGTTGATGTTGAAGGTAATATGTTAGATGCATTAGAAAGTACATATAATTTCAAAGTTTTAGATCAGGTTGGAAATTTAGTTTGGCCAGATCGAAAAATGATTTTTCCTGATGAGTTGAATACAGAAAAATGGAAATTTGGGAAAATAAATTCTTATGAAGGAATGCATAACTTATATATAATTCCAATCGAAAATAAAGAAGAAATTCGCACCAAAGGTTTATGGAATAGCCAAACTAAAGCTTGGGAAATAAAACCTGAATATTATAATATATCAGTGTTAGATACAGAACAAGGGATTTATGCTTTACAAAAAGAAGAAAAGGGTTTGTTTATGCTTTATGATAATAAATCCAAAAAAATGGTTTCATTAAAAAAATATTATGCTGTTAATTCAAATGGATTGGTCAGTGTAAAGCAAAATGATGATGAAACTATTTATTATTACATTGATATTTATTCAGGAAAGGAATACAAAGAAGATTAAATAATGGAAATAGATTTAAAAAATATTAATGATAAAATTAAACAAAAAATAGAACAGCATTATTCTAATAAATTTGTTTATGCTATACCATATTGGACAATGATAAGTGCTTTACCAGATATTTTTATAACGCTTACAATTCATGGAAAAAATGGAATTAATTTAATTAAACAAAAGTTAGATTTTGAAGTAGATTTTAATAGCAAAGAATCATTGGAATATTATGTGAATTTTTTACAGCATAAAATGGATATACAAGAAAAAATTATAGGATATATTTTTTTTTATAAAATGAATGCAATAGCTGTAAAAGATGTAAATTATACTTTACATTTAACAGATTTTCAAGAAAAAGAATTACAAAAATTTAATCAAAATCAAGTAGAAGATTATGGTATGCTAATTACTGATTGTGATTTGAATGTACTAGATTCAACAAATGAATTAAATGAATTTTAGAAAATATAATTGATTTAAATGATGATAAATGAATTTTAAAAATATATTAGTTTTTATTTTAAGTATAATTAGTCTTTTAGTAAATGCTCAAATAGAAACTGGAGTGTACTTTGCTAATGATAAGAAGTATAACGAAATTATTGAAGATTTAGGAAATCCTTTAGATGGAAATCCTCTAATGATTGTTAAAACATTTGTACCAAATAATGGAAGTTATATTTGGTATTTAAATGAAGGTAAGGCTAAAAATAAAGCATTTTTAAATGATAATCCAAAAGATTTGTATGCAGGTATTTACATTGAAGATCATGGAGGGATAATACCAATAATAACATTTAGAGATTTTGCAAAAGGGTTAGCTCAGCCAAAATATTTATTGAATTATTGTGAAGTTGATGACGTTGATAAGGATGGATTTCCTGAATTTTATCTTACTTATTTTGAGGAATCTGATGGTTTAGATGCAAAACCATTAAAAGTTATTATTTATACAAAAACAGATAATAAAAATTTTTTGAAATCAAAAATTACAGCTTGGATTCCATTTCAATCCGAAGATGAATATTATGAAGAGAAAGATTATAATTTTAATTTAATCTCTCAAAAGATTCAGCACAAAGCCAAGAAAATTTTAAAAGAAGCAAGAAATAATATAGATTAAAAATTTTAATTATTTTCTTTTAAAAAACTCCATTATCAGGGATATTTTCTATTCATACTTTTAAGTACCTTTCATCTTAATAAAATTATTAATGATTAAAAGAATGAAAAATACTGCGATCATAACAATTTTATGCATGTTATTTGGATGTACATCACATGAAAAATCATTGCATATTACAGTAATCGACGGCAAGCCTAAAAGAATAATTAAGGAAAAACAACATTACAATACATACAATGAAAATATAGAGCGTTTAATTCCTTCAATAGAGATAATAAGTAAAAATAAAAATAATTTAAAATTAAGTATTCAAGGAAATATTTCATCTACTGGATTAAGCATAAACAAAGTTAGAAGAATACATTTTGAAGAAAGTAAGTTAGAACAAGAAACTATTACTTTGAAATATATTGTTGAAATACAAAGAATATCTGGAAAGGAAAATGCTTCTGTACGAGGTTATAATTATGAACAACAGATGATTTATAAAATTCCGAAAGGTACGAAGTATATAAAATTGGAACTTTATGAAGATTATATTGGGAATCGTTTTAAGGAAAATTCGAAACTTGTATTTGAAGATGTAAAATTTATTGTACTAGACTATTTCCATTAATAAGCGAGTGCGATCATACGGTGATTCCCAAAACCTTCTGATTTTCGTTTCCAAATTATTATCCTTAATTACAGATTCATCATAAGAATCTTCAGGAAATAAATTTACAGTATTTGATTGAACTGAAATTGAAAAACGAATCATTTGATCACTGAAATATCCATCTTCTTTTAAATCACGCAAGACATCCAAAAACAATAAATCTAGTGCTCTAAAATCAATTTCCGTTTTAATATTTATCAAAGTTTCATTAAGAGGAATAGCTTGTTTATAACACATTTTTTCAGGAGTCCACAATTCATCATAATCGATCGTTTCTTCTTTGATTTTCAATTTAAATGTATGAAAACTTCCAGCATATAAATTATATAGATTACGCATGCTATCTTTTGAGATGACTATACCATATATGTTATCTTTATTGTTCGAAACGGTTAACTTTAATTGATTAAAACTCTTTATAAAATAATTTTTCAAAGTAGTTTTATGATCTTGAAGACTTTCATAAACAGAATTAACTTGTTGAATGATTTCAAACTTATTAGAATCTAAAGCCTCTACAGCTTGAAGTAACATTTCAGAAAAAGTCATTTTCAGATCAATCAAATTATCATCTTCTATTAAGAATAATTGCTGATTTTGAATATGTGCAACAATTAAATTTTCATTGTATGCATCACCTACTGCAATATAATCATCAAACCCCAATTCCCAAATCATTTCATTTTGTTCTACAAAATCATCTTCCTCATTAAAAATTGCACCAAACAAATTATCATTAAATCCAAAAATGTTAAGATAGGATATAAAAAAGTCAGGTATATTTTTTTCTAATTTCTCATTTAACACTCTAATTTCTTCTAAATTAAGTCCTTTTTCTTTTTCGAATCTATTGATTTGTACTAATTGATCGATTATCTTCTGTATGACTTTCATTTTATTGATTTTTTCTTTTCAAATTAAAGCTTTTAAAGCTTAAAAAGCCCTCCCTATAATCAGTGATTTTACTCTGATTGTTAAAGATATAAGATTAATGATCTTTTTTAAAAATTGATCATATTCATCTTATGTTATTCTATTACTAAAGCTTATTTTTCATAAAAACCACTGATAACCGCTATTTTTTAGTTTTACTTTATTTACTAATATTGCTAAACTGACAAGTAGAATGTAACGTCATGAAAATTTCTGATCAACAAATCGAATTTATAAATGCTCATTTTCATGAAGGAATTTCAGGAGCTGAGTTAGAGAAGTCAAAATTCCAAGAATTAAACACTTCTGAAGAATTACATTATCTTTCAACATATTGGAATTGGGACAATGGAATAAAAGATTGGCATTAAGTGTTATAATATTTTTATAGTTGATAATTAAAATAAGAGAAAAAAACATGAAACAAATTCTTGTACTTTCATATTTGAGTGTTATTACACTCTTGATATCCAGCTGTAAAGATCCTGAAAGGAAGAATATGGACTTCCCAAATTATCTAAAAAACACCAGTTGGATTATTAATAATGGTGAATTAATATTTCCAGATGTAGAGAAAAACTATTCCTTATCTCAACGAATAGACACTGCAATTATTTCCAATTTCCATGCAATAGATTTTCTAGATGAAGAAAAATTTAAAAGTTACGATAGTTGGGAATGTGGTAATGATTGTTTCACAAAAGTTCACGGAAGATATTCTTTTATAGGATTGAACCAATTAAGGTTAGAAGTTGATAGTATCACTAAATCAGGAATTTGTCAAACTCCTACACAAACTTTTAATTCTTTAAAAATTTTGATTTTTAATATTTCGAAAGAAAAACAGCAATTAATGTTAATAAAACAATAATAATGAAATATTTAATAAAAATTTTCTTTGAATACGAAGATGTGTTTCGGCATCAGACTTGCTATTTCTTTTTTTTGATAATGAAATAAAGAAACAGGTTGTTGAGTTGGAGTATACTTATATATTATAAAAAATAGAAATGACAAAGAAGATTATAGTAATAGCTTTATTGATTTTTAGTGGGTTACATCTTGTAGCGCAAGAAAAGGGAAAAAATGAAAAGTGGGACGAAATGAAACAGATAAATCCAAATTTAAAAGAAACTGATCAAATATGGATTTTCGATAATCCTCAAAAAAAATATCAATTAGAACTAAAAGATAATAAACCGTACAATGGCTACGAAATAAGTAAGGAAAAATTATTGGGAGAGTTTAAGTTTGTAAATTATTATAAAAATGGAGAATTAGTCGCTAAATATTCTATAGATTATTTAGCAAAAGACCAATACAAATCGCCTTACGAGTATACTATAAAAACAACTTATCAAAATGAAAAAGTAATAGATGGTAATATATATAATGAATTACATAAAGGTATACTCCTTACAGATCAGTATAAAAAAGGAATACGCACGGGTTTTTTAGTAGATGTTTTTGCTATGCATTATTTTAATCGATTAAATTTCCAGTTAAAAGATAATATTCTTATTATTAATAATATGCAGACAAAAAATGAACTGCATATTTATAAAAAGCAAGGTTTATTACAAGCCGATTTTTATGCTGATAAAAATTATATAGCAACTTCTAAAAAGAACATTCATAAGTTAGAGAAAATAGAAGCAAATGCTACTGTTGTTTATTATATGGGAGATAAAAATACATTACAGGAGTTTTATTGTATTATAACAGAACCAGTAATATTAGAAAATATCGAAGATGAATTTCTACAGTCTATATTTTCTCAATTTTCATTTGATTTCGAAGGAGATATGTCTAAATTATTGAATAATGTTTATTCTTCTATAAATAATATTGTAGAATTGGATAGTAGCGATTTATCATTTTTATTTTATCATTATCTAATACCTTATACAGAACAAAATCTTCTAACAACTATGAACTATGATGCTGATGGAAAGCCAAAAGATGGAACTCAAATTAAAAAGTTAGATTCTTCTAAATACGAAATTAATGATTATGAAGATGGAAAAATAATTTCTACACAAATTGTTGATGATTTGAATAAAATTAAATTACAGCAATAAAAATTTTATAATTATTTTATTTGGGCAATTGCTTCGCACCGTGCTTTTACGCTATATCTTTTTAGATTGGTCATTGAGTATTTAAAAATAAGATTAATGGAGAATAGAGAAATTTGGATAAAAGATGATATTCTTTTTTATAAAGATCATGTTAGTATAGAAGAAGCATCAATTCAATTGATAAAATATGTTTACGTACAAGTTTTAGGAAATGTACCTTTTTTATTTATTTTTTCTAGCCGTCAGCATTACATATCGACTCATTTAAATGGTTTTGAGGAGGTTTATAAGATATTATCTAATCAATTTCATTTTGATGATGATATATTTTTTGCAGTTTGTAAAGCAAGAAAAGAAGATGAAAAAATAAAAATATGGTCAAAAAAAATACCTCAAAATTATCAATTATTAGATAAATATTTGAATGATGGAGATTTTGGATATGAGGTATATACAGAACCAAAAGAAATGGTTTCCTGGGATACGACTTATAAACAGTTGGAAGCGTCAAATTTTATAGAAACTCATTATGAGAGTTATGGAACAAAATATCTAAGATTTAATTATCCAGTTAGAATAGAAGGTGTTTTAATAAATCAACTAGAAGTATATGCAGACAGTATTATACCCGATCGACCTGTACAAGAGTTTTTTGTTAATCTATATAATGAAACAAATACAGATAAAAGTTATAAAGAATTACGTGAACTTTGGATAGATACTACGGCTGATATTAGTAAATACGGCTATGAAAGAAATGATCAATGCTATCTGCAATTTGTTCTTGCGAAAGGTATAGAGGCTTCTATTTGTTATACGTACGATGATGAATATGGTTATGATGATGGTAGTACATCTTTTCATATTTATAATAAGCGAGAATACAATCATTTTTTAGAAAATAAAGAATATGAGGAAATAATAGAAGTTTCTGATTTTATTTCTTTTAATAAGGTTCTTGATTTGAATATAAAATATATAGATAATGATGCAGTAAAAAATGTCCCATTAAAAGTACAGAAATTATTAAAAAATAAAAGTGGAATTTGGATAGATTCGGTTAATAAAAAAATTGGATTTGTTGGAATAGATACAGCTTTAATTTTGGATATAGACCAGATATCTCATTTTGTATTTCAGAACGTATTACCGGCAAAAGGAGCAGGATATGCTGATTTTATGGTATATCTTAAAAATGGAAAGCATTTATATGTTTTTACAGAAGATACTTATTATTTTGATCAATTTGAAAAGAAATTATTTCAAATAACAAATAAAGAGATTAAAATCCCTGAAGCATATTATAACTGTTAATAATATCAATACGATTGTTTACATGTATATAGGAAGTACAGCAAAAGAAAGAAAAGATCATTTTATAGTGATTGAAAATGATGATATCCCGGAAAATATTTTTCAATTAATGCAGGAGAAGCAAATATTTAATCTGATTATAGATGGGAATACTTGTGATGTGTCTGTCCTGATTTCTCCTGAATTTATCCAAATATTCGAACATATTAATATTGTTCATCTTTCTAATATTGTTATAAAAAAGAGTGAATTTTTGTACATATTAAATAAAGTAATTCGTTTAGAAATAAAGGGTTGTAAGTATATAGGTAAAGAGCCTATTAATTGGTTGATGTTTACAAGATTGGAAGAGCTTTTCACGATTTATTCTAAACGTTTTCAGAATCTATTTAGACATCCAACCTTGAAAACGATTTTTCTTGAAAAGTTTAGTGAAGAAAACTTTGAATTCCCTCAAAATAAAATATTAGAAACTTTTTCTATTGAAAAAAGTGTTACTTGTGATTGGTCATCATTAATCAATTTTAGGAATTTAAAAGCACTATATTTTGTTGAAATAAAATCATTAATATATGTTTATTGGTTACAAAATTTTAAAAGTTTACAGGAAATAGATTTAAGTCTATGTAAGAATGTAGAGAATATTATGGAAGAAATATCAAAAATTAAAACACTTACGTACATTCATATATATCAAAGTGGAATAATTACTACGTTACAATCGCTTTCAAAACTCGAAAACCTTCAAGAGTTAATTATCGATAATAAAGGAATTCTACAAGATAAAAATATTAAATTTTTAAATGATTCTCCTAATTTGGAATACAACATTGAGGTAGGCACATTTAGTGCAGGGAACAATTGATTAGTATTGTATTCGATCAGAATACCCCAGTTATCAGGGATATTCAGCGAAGGAACTTTCTCTTATTTTTACACAATGGCACACCGAATTTATTTATACAATTACGATCAAAAAACAAATCAATCATTTGATACTTATTTAGGTGAATGGAATTATGAAATTCCATTGCTTTTATATCCATTGATAGCAGAAAATATACAAGTACAAGGTGTTGAATTTTTTTCTGATAAAGAACAAGGTATAATAGGATTACGTAGTTTTTTTAATTTATTGGCAGATACTTATCAATTGCATTATAAGAAAGCATATTACGAGCCTGTAAATAATATGTTCGAGTTTTTAGAAGCATTGCCTTATGATTCTTTTGTTATGAATGCAACAGATGTTTTTAATATGAATGAAGAAAAACATAAGGAGCAAGCAAAAGAATGGTTGTTGAAAATTCAACAAAAAAGTAAATTATATAAAAAAGCTATACGTAATCAAAACCTTTCGCTATTAGATGGTATCTTTTCTAGTAAAGGTTATTCTTCATTTCTAGAAATTTTACAAACAGATTGGATAAATTATGGTTTGGGCTATTTTGAGGAAACTGCTTATAAAAAAGTTGAATCTTCTATTTTTGAAGAAACTGGAAAATTTGGTTTGAAGAATGCAAAAGGAGAAATTTTAGCTCCAGCTATTTATGATGAAATTTTTGAAGAAGATTATCATTATAGAATAGCCATTGTTATGAAGGAAGGATTATTTGGATATTTGCAGAGTGATGGAAAAGAAGTAATTCCACCGATTTACGAAAATGCATTTGATATTTTTGATTTTGATAAAGAACCTCTTGGGAAAGTTAAAAAGAATGGGAAAATGGGTGTTTTAAGAATATTGTCAAAAACATGGTTAATTCCTGCAAATTATGATAAAATAGAACAAATTCATTATGGTTTTTTAGGATTAGAAAAAAATGAAGAATTTGAAATTTATAGTAACGAAAATGGAATAATTTTTCCTAATAAAAGTACGTTTCCTTTTGAATATGATTATTTTTCAGAATTATTTTTCACCAAAGAGAAAGGGACAAGTAAACGTAAATATTATACGAAAAATGGTGTTTATATTGGCGATTTTCTTGAAGGTAGTATTATAAAAGCATCTACATGTTTTTGGGTAAAACCTAATAAATTCAATAAGAAATCGAAATTAATCGATAAGGATGGAAATATTATTATCGACGAATTAGATCAGTTAATTTTGATTGATAATTTTGAAACATTCGCTGTTCGAAAAGAGAAAATTTGGAAAATATATAATTCATTTAATAATCAATTTTTATTGCAAAATGAATTGATTGTTAAAGTAAAAACGCCACAGCCAAACATGGGGCAAAAAAATAATGTATTTATTTTAAAAACAGAAAAAGGATTAGGCTTTTTTGATGCAAATACAGATTGTTGGTTGGTAGAGCCACAATTTTATATTAAACAAATTCATTATTTAGAAAATGGCTTTTTATCTATTGAAACTGAAAAAGGTTATCAATTATTTGATACAGAAAATGGTTTATCAACAGAATTATATGATTATATCTCAAATCCCTTGAACTATAGAACTGAAGAAGGGCTGTTATTTCTATACAAAGAAGATAATATATTTAGAATAAATGAGGATAAAAGTATTCAGTTGTTAGGACTTTCTGAATATGGAACAATTTATTTAGATCGATATTCATTTCGAGGGAAGGATTTGGAATACTTTATATTATTTTATACCAATTGGAAGAAAAATATAGGGAATAATTCGGAACAATTAATGAGTACTGAAACCATAACAAGAATGGCTTTTGAGGCAAAAGATGATGAAAATTACGAAGAAGCGTTACGTTTATTTCAGTTAGCTGCAAATAAAAATGATTGTGATAGTTTGGTCGAAATAGGTTTATTATTAACTGACCCAGAAATAGAATCTTTGTTCGATCCTATGAGAGGAATTAAGTTTTATGAAAAAGCTGCTCAACAAAATCATGCAGCAGCATGGAATAATATAGGAGCATTATATCAAAATGGGATAGGTTATTCATATAATATAAAGAAAGCGATAAAATATTTCGGAAAAGCAGTAGAACTTGGTGATGGAATGGCACTTAATAATTTGGCTGATTTATATTATTTTGGAGAACATGTGAAGCAGAATTATGAAAAAGCATTGAATTTTTATAAAAAAGCAGAAAAAAAATTATATTATAATTACGATAAAATTTCCGAAATATATTATCAATTGAGAGATTATGAGAATCTATTAATTTACTTGAAGAAAGACTATGATAATTCTTATTCTCATATTTATTATGGAATTATTTACGAGCATGGAATGGGAGTGAAGGAAGATATAAAAAAAGCGATAAAACATTTCGAAAAAGCGAATAATTATAGTGTTTATGAATATGCTACACAACGTTTGGTTTATTATTTTGGAGAAGATCCATTATTTAGAAATGAAAAGAAATTTCAGAAATGGAAAACTTTTGCAGAAGAGCATGGTTTTGAAAATTAATGAACTTGTATTTTAGTTATATTTACTTTTTTCTTACAATAAAAATAAGGTTTTGATATATAGGTTATTATTGATGTTTATTCTTTTTACTTGTTCATTTTTTGTACAAGCACAAGATGTTTTAAATAATTTAGAGAAGGAATATATTAATACATCAAACAAGATAACAGAGCAACTTAACATTGCTTCAAAATACGCTACAGTACTATATTTTAATGGATTTAAATCTAAATCGTATCAAATTTTAGAAACTAATATTTCCTCTGCAACAAAACAAACAGATGGTAAATATGCAACAATTTTATATGCTGTTTTAGCAATGAATTATAGACTTGATAATAAGGAAGCTGAATCTTCTAAAAATCTAAATTTGTCTAGAATCTATAGTTTAAAAACAACAAGTAACGAAGCAAAAGGCTATTATCAGTATGCAAATGGATGGATTTTAACGCGCAATAATAAAATAGCAGATGCAGTAGCTTCCTATTTAAAAGCTATTAAATATTATGAAAATTCAACAACAACTTCTACATTATATGGAAGATTTGCAAATACGGTTAAAGAACTTTCTGCAATATATTCTAATCTTAATGAATATCAATTAGAAGAAAAATACAGTAAACAGTTTCTATTGTTAGCTTCCAAACAAAATGATCCCAATCTTATTTTTGATGCCTATATGAGAATGGGGTATATGTATGAACAAAAATATTTTGAAAGTCCTACAAATATATATTTCAGAAACAAAGCAGAAAGTTATTATTTACTAGCTATCACAACATTTAATAAAAATAAAATAGCAATGCTAAATAAGAGTAACCTATCTTATGCAGCGATTAATTTAGCTAATTTATATATTGGTTTTGATAAGGATAAAGCAATTCATTATGCAGAATTAGCTAACAGTGTTAGTTTAGAAAATGGTGATGCAATTCATATAGCTTCTTCTTTTGGAATTTTGGCAGAGTTAGCAATACAGGATAAAAATTATGATTTGGCTAAATCTTATTTTCTTAAAGCTTCAATGGAAATAGGTAAAAGTTCAGTCAAAGATAATAATATAGAATTATCTATTCTCGAATCTCTATCAGACATTAGTGTTGAGCAAGGAAATTACAAGGAAGCCTTAACTTATTATAAAAGTTATGTAGATAAATACAAAAATGTTTATGATCAAGAAAAATTAGATATTACCAAACGATTAGAATCACAATTTGATAAAGAGAGACAAGAGCAAAAATATATAAAATTACAACTAGAAACAGATAAAAAAGCGCAAGAAATAAAGCTAATAAATATACTTCGTGCACAACGAGAACAAGTTTATAATAATTTAAAATTAGTAGAAGAGAATCAACGTGAACGATTAAAATTTTCTGAACTAAATTCCGAAAAAAAAGAGCAACAATTACGTTTAGCAAAGTTAGAAACAGAGCAAAAAAATAATGATATTATTAATTATAAAAAGCTATTAGCCTACAAAGAAAAAATAAATAGATATTACATTTTTTCTATTATTATTTTCTTTGTTCTTATCATACTATTGCTTTATGCTTATAAACAACGTGTAAATTCTATGAAACAAAGAGATAAATTACATGTTTTAGAGCTTGAAAAAGAAAGACAAAATTCTAAAATATCGACTCTTACTGCCTTGTTAGAAGGACAAGAGCAGGAGCGAGGTCGTTTGGCTCGTGATCTGCATGATGGTTTAGGAGGTCTGCTTTCAGGAACAAAACTTCAATTGTCTTATTTAGATACAGATCAATCAGAAAATTTAAAACAAGGAATTATAAAATCTATTAATCAAATTGATGGAGCTGTAGAAGAATTAAGACGTGTAGCACATAACTTAATGCCAGATTTATTAACTAAATATGGTTTACAAGTTGCTATCGAAGAATTTGCGTCTCGTATGTCCAATAGTGCATTAGATATTCATACAGAATTTATCAACTATAGTAACTCAATCTCAGAAGATAAGCAATTATTAATTTATAGAATTATTCAAGAATTGGTCAATAATGCAATAAAACATGCTAATGCATCTGAAATAATTATTCAGATAAGCGAAGAAGAAAATACATTAAATATTACGATAGAAGACGATGGTAAAGGTTTTGATCGTAATCGTTTAGATGTAAGAAAAACAGCAGGTTTTCATAATATAGAATCAAGAGTTCAATTTTTAAAAGGAACAATAAATATCATATCCGAATTAAATATAGGAACAAGTATAGAACTTCAAATCCCTAATCATTAAAATGATAAAAGTAGCCATAACAGACGATCATCCACTTCTATTGGAAGGATTAAAAAATATTTTAGGAAACAGTGAAACAATAGATGTTGTAGATTGTTTTAAAGATGTTTCAGAAATGAACGCAGGTCTAGAAAAACAAAGTATAGATATTTTGTTATTAGACATCAATCTAGTGGATGTTAATAGTATAGAATTGATAAAGCCTTTAAAAAAGAAGTACAAGAACCTTCAAATTATTATGCTAAGTGTCCACAACGAACTTCCTGTAATTAATAGTACACTGACAGAAGGAGCATTAGGATATATTCAAAAAAATGCCTCTATTACAGAGATTCTAGAAGGTATTACAACAGTATATCAAGGTAAGCAATTTTTATGTTCCCAAACAAAATCTATTTTAGAGAAAAAGTCTCCAAATGAGTTAAATCAAGTTCCTAAGTTAACACGAAGAGAAAAAGAAATATTAGCAGAAGCAGCAAAAGGACTTACAACCAATCAAATGGCACAAAAGCTTTTTATAAGCCCACATACAGTAGAAAGTCACCGAAAAAATGTCATCGAAAAATTTAAAACTTCTAACCTTAGTTCTGCTATTAAGTTAGCAATAGAATATGGTTTAATAATTGAGTGATTTCTTTAATAAAAGTATTATTTTTTTGGACAATCCCTTAGGGACGTGCTTTTTCGCTATATCTTTTTAGATTGGTCATTGCATTGCATTTTGATTTCGATCAATGACCAATCAAAAAAGGATGCTGCTTCAATCACTATTGCAAATTAGTTAAGTTAAGAAAATTACAATGTATAGTAAAAAGTCCTACTTATAGAAGCAGGACTTTTAAAATATAATAGAATAGTTAGGAGGTATAGTAATTAGTCTTCAAATTTTAAAATAGCATAAAATAAGTTTTTCTTTCCAACTAAATCATACTCATCGTTGTAAATAGGATTGTACATTAAGATATAAACATCTTTATCAAAGTTTTTTAAATCAATAGCTTGATCTATCATTATATCGTAAAATTTTGTAATGGTTCTTTTGGCAGTCCAATTATTTAAACTTCCTTTAGGATTTTTGTCAAATCGATGATCTTTTTCATCTGTAAAGTACCAATAAGATGGTGCATTATCCATTAAAAATAATTCTTTATCTTTATTATATAATTCTTCTGCCATACCCGTATTTTGAAACCATGGAGCTCGGGCGTTATATTTATTAATAGCAGAAGTATATATTGTTTTATTTGTAGTAGCTCCAACTAAAAAACCTTCAATATTTTTGGCTGTAATCTCAAATATGAATGTAGATTTTCTAAGTTTATAGATATTATTTTTTGGTTCAATTATTTTTCCATTTTGAGTTATAATGACATTCAATGATTGCGCAAAAACAACAAAACTTAGTAAATAAAAAAAGATTGATAAATATATTTTTTTCATTTTATATTATATATAATAATTCCGTCAAAGATATTATATCTAAACCCTATAAAAGCTCACTGATTTCAGTGATTTTTTTACAGTAATTAGATCTAATAGATTTCTATTGTAGCCAAATTTTCCTTTATATATCTATAACATACAAAAATGTTTGTATCATACATTTAGTAGTATACAATGCATAAATAACTATGTATAGATACATTTACATCATAAAATATATATAATAAATTTTTATTAAATGAAAAAATACGCATACATAGGATGTTTAGGATTTTTAGGTATTATAACAACAGAATTTGGGATTATTGGAATTTTACCACAAATAGCAGATTATTACAAAATTAGTATTGATAAAGCAGGAATATTATTAAGTGCTTTTGCATTAGTTATAGCTTTAACAGGACCATTTATGACTTTATTAGTTTCAGGATTAGATCGAAAAAAAGTCATGTTTACTAGCTTATTAATCTTTTTATTTACAGGTATTATTTCTTCATTTTCACCTCCTTTTTGGTTGTTGGTATTAGTTCGATTATTACCTGCTTTTTTACAGCCAGTGTATATAGCTACTGCATTATCAGTAGCAGTTTCTAAAGGAAATGAATCAAATAAAAATGAATTAATGAGTATTGTCTTTAGTGGTGTTGCGATTGCTATGGTAACAACAGTGCCTTTTGCGACTTATTTAGCTAGTATATTCTCTTGGCAGTCATCATTTATTGTACAGGCAATTATAAGTTTTATTGCTCTTGTTTTTATTTATTTTGGATTACCTAATATGCCAGTTCATGAAAAAAAATCTTACGGTAGTCAACTTAAAATATTGAAAAAACCTGAATTTATAATAAGTACAGCAATGAATTTTTTTATGATTGCAGCTTGGTTTTCTACATATAGTTATTTTGCAGATTATTTAAATAGAGCTAAAAATATGGATAATACAACAGTAAGTTATATGCTATTTATTTTTGGAATAGTTGGTGTTGTTGCTAATTTTGTAGCAGGTAAAATGATGAATAAAAGTGTTACTAAAACAACTTTATTTTTTTTAACAGGAACTATTATTGTTCCATTACTATTATATTATACAACAGATATGTTTTTCACTACAATTATTATTGTAGGATTATGGGGATTTATGTATTCACCAAGTTTTTTAAATGCATCAACTTATATGATTTCTTCTGCTCCAGAAGCAATGGAGTTTGCAAATAGTTTAGCAACTTCTTTTGGTAATTTAGGTGTTTCTATTGGTACAACATTAGGAGGGATAATAATAATGAAATACGGAGTAGAATTTACGCCTTGGCTTACTTTTATATTTGGAATTTTAGCCATTTCTATGATAGGATTAAGAGCAATATTAGAAAACAAAAAGCATTCTAATTAAAATTACTATAAATTAAAAAAGCTCCTATTTTAGGAGCTTTTTTTATATAATTTATTTTAAGCATTTATGCTTGATTATCATCTGTGAATGTTTGTTCTACAGCAACATGACCTTCCCATTTGTCTACAGCAACAGTAGAAAGTGCATTACCTAGCACATTTGTCATAGATCTTGCCATATCACAAAAATGATCAATCGGTAGAATTAATGCAATACCTTCTGGTGGAATACCAAACATAGAACAAGTAGCAACAACAACAATTAATGAAGCTCTTGGAACACCTGCAACACCTTTAGAAGTTAGCATAAGAACTAATAACATTAATACTTGTTTTTCTATTGGCATATGTATACCATAAACTTGAGCAATGAATAGAGATGCAAACGTCATGTACATCATAGATCCGTCTAGGTTGAATGAATAACCAAGAGGTAATGTGAATGTAATTATTTTTTTCTGAGCTCCAAATTTTTCTAATTCTTCAACTAATTTTGGAAATACAGCTTCTGATGAAGTTGTAGAGAATGCTATTAATAGTGGTTCTTTGATATGTTTTAATAGATCGAATAAACGTCGTCCAATAATAAGATATCCTACAAAACAAAGTACAATCCATAAGATAGCAATACCTATAACAAAGGCAATAATATATTTTACATACAATAAGAAAATACCAAATCCATAAGTTGCAATTGCTGCAGCAATAGCTCCTAAAACCCCTAATGGAGCAGTCCACATAATATATCCTACCATTATAAGAACAACATGAGAAATTTTATCTAATGCTTTCGTAACAATTTCTCCTTCTTTTCCATAAGCAGCTAATGCAATACCAAAGAAAATAGAGAAAACAACAATTTGTAAAATTTCATTTGTAGCAAATGATTCAAAAACAGATTTAGGAATCATGTGTGTAACAAAGTGTTCTAATGTAAGAGAAGATTGAGCATTTAATAAATCTTGAGCATTACTTGTGTCCATTTGAATTGTTAAACCTTCACCAGGTTTCATAATGTTAATTACAATACAACCAATGATTAACGAACAAAGTGATGCTGTAATAAACCATCCTAATGCACGACCACCAACGCGACCAACCATTTTCATATCTCCCATTTTTGCTATACCAACTACTAATGTTGAGAAAACTAATGGAGCAATAATCATTTGTATTAAACGAATAAAAATAGTTCCAAGAAGTTTAATGTTGGTAGAAAATGTCTTAACAGTTTCTGGTGATGCATTATAATGCACAATTCCTCCCAAAATAACTCCCAGAATTAAGGCAATGATTATGGCTATAAATAGTTTATTGTTTTTCATTATGTGAATTTATACTTTTTTCAAAACTACTATTTTTTTAATAAAATATTAAGAATAATGAAAAGTTTATACGTTATAAAAAGTCTAATCAATTAATAATTAGTTAAATAAAAAATATTTTATTAGTGTACTACCATTAGCTATTTTGTTTAAATGGAATATTAGCACTAAGAATTTCCTCAATTAAAGTACTCATAGCTTCTTTAGAATTTTCTACAATAGATGAATCAATAACAGAATTTTTATCTACTTTTAATTTTATTAATTCCTTTTTAGGGAATTTTATAGGAAATATACATAGCTCAATATCCTTATTTAAATTAGCTTTATCTGCATAAAACAGATGAGCATAAAAAATTAATTGTAACTGTTTAGCTTTATCTTCTTTTTGGTAAACTAATTCTATTTCTTCGGTTTTGACTGATATATCACTTGCATATCCTGTTTTATAATCGATGATTCTTATTTGATTGTTTACAGAATCTATACGATCAATAACTCCACTTAATTTAATAGTTTTACCATTAGTTAAAGTGAAATCAATTTTGTTTTTAATTTCTAAAGACTGAATTATAAATTCATTTTCTTTTGCAGTTTTTAAATCTTTACTTAAAACACCATCAACAATTTTTTCTGCAATTTTATAAATCAAATAATTTGGTCCTTTATCCAAATGACCATCTTTGTATTCATTTCTAAAATGTTTTTGTAAAGTACTATCTTTCTGTTTTTCTATTGCTTTAAAATCGTTTTCGTGTAAAATACGATTAAGAATAGGAGTATACAATTCCTCTAAAGTAGCATGAACTATGTTTCCTAATGTTCTTGCACTAACGGTTTCTTCTGCTTCTTCAACTTCATCAATTCTAAAAATTCGTTGTTCATAGAAATCAAGTTGATTTCTTAAATAAGTTGATAAAGAAGAAGGAGAAATTCCATCATTTGCCCAATTCCATAATTTATGTATTGTTTCTTCCGTTTTCTCTATAACAATTTCTCTTAGAGGTTCTGATTTAAAGTCTGGAGCAGCAAAAATTTCTTCAATTGTATGATTACTTTCAAATTTTATTTGAGCAAGAAATCTTGATTTTTCACCAGAACTCATACCATCAGCTTCTGTATCGTAAACAAAATATGCATTTTTAGCACGTTGTATTAATCGATAGAAATGATAAGCATATATAGAATCATTTTCAGTAAAAGTATTCAACTTCATTTGTTTACGAATGTCGTAAGGAATAAAGGTATTATTTTGTCGACCAAGAGGTAATATCTCATCATTTACAGAAGTCATGATTATATTTTCAAAGTTCAATAGACGAGTTTCCAACAATCCCATTAATTGTAATCCTTTTAATGGTTCTCCAATAAAAGCAACAGTTTCTGACGAAACAATTTTATTATATAATAAAAATAGAGTTCGGTAATCCTTTATATCATCAATAACCAATAAATTTTCATGCAGCTGATTGAAAACTTTTTTAAAGAAGAATAAATATTCTTTCATTAATAAATCATTCATTTTCGGATGATGTAGTAATGCATCAGTCCAATTTTTAAGATGATGAATAAATTCTGTAATCGATTTTGGAATATGAAATAAAGACCTGAAAATAGAATCTCCTAAAGAACTTTGTATAGAATTTTCAGAATTAAAAATTCTATTTTGTTTTCTAATATCATAAGCCAGAGTTCTACTTTCATCAGAACTATATTCAGATAAAGTTTTATTTTCTAAAATCTGTAGAATATTCTTAAAGTAAAATAATGAACCTTTCCCTAATTTTTCACGATTCATTTGCAGTTCAAAAATAGATTTAAAAAATTGCGCTAATGGAACAGAACGTAAGGGTATTCCCATAGAAATATTAAGATGAGTAATATTTTCCGGTAACGAATTTAAAATAGCCGGTAATATAGATTCATCAGCTAAAATTAAGGCTGTATTTTTTATTTCTTCTTCGGATAAATTTCGAATAATATCTGCAATATATTTTGCTTGTCCAACTTGCTTTGCAACACCAATAGTTTTTAAATTTTTAGATTTAGAAAACTCATCAACAACCCAATTAATTGGTTTTATTTTGTCTTTATACTGTCTTAAAAAAGAACCAGCTTCTTGGTTAGGATTATTATAATAATATTTATCAGCATCCCAATACAAAGTAGCTAAATTTTCTTTTTCTAATCTAAAAATTAATCCTTGTTCAGCCTTTGTTAGAGCATTGAAACCAGCAAAAACATACTTTTTAGTGTTATTTTCTATAATTTCATCAGCTTTTTCACTTGCAATACGAAAAACCATTCCCGCATAACCTTCTCTTGCAGCAATTAAATCTTGTTGTAATTGAAAATACATTTTAGAAACGATTCCCCAAAATGTAAGATGATTTTGAATCACTTCATTTTTTCCGATTTCAATTTTTCCTTCTCCCCATTTACTAATGCGTTCTACAGAGACTAAATAATCCAAAATTTTATCTGCTGGCTGCAAAGAAGCATCAATGTCATCAAAATCTTTTAAAATAGTTGGTCCCCATTTTATAAATTCTTCAAAAGTATCAGCTTTTTCTACAACTTTTTTATACGCTTGATAAGCTTTAAACCAAAGGTTAATTCCAGAAATTATTTCTAAACCAGAAAGTTCACTCATCAATTCCTCAATACTTCTCATTTCTGGTAAAAGTATATTTTTTGCTTGTCGCTGAAATTCTTCTTTAAAAAATAACATCGGACGTTTTCCAGGAAGTATTAAAGTTGTATTCAGAAAGTTTGTTTTGTTATCTAACAAATCTTTCACGACACTTTGTATGAATTGAGCCATAAGTATATTCGTATAATTCTATAAACGTAAAATTACTATTTCTAAAAGACAAATAATGTCGTTATATAAAATTTATTTAAGTGACTTTTTTTGTGTTTTAAAATAGAAAAATAATAACAAAAGTAATCCTAAAGATGAAATAGCAATTCCAGGTATAGCTGTATAATTGTATGAAAAACCTTTTGTAATAGGAATACCTCCAGCCAATGCACCTATTGCATTTCCAAGATTAAATGCTATTTGCGCACAAGAAGCACCCAGCATTTGTCCTCCTTCTGAATTTCTAAGTAATAAAACTTGTTCTGGTGCAGAAAGACCAAATAAACAAGCAGTAAGCAGTAATAAACTAATAAGAGCAATGGATTGTAAATGGGATAAATAAAAAACAGAGATTAATCCAACGATAGCTAAAGCTTGTATAAAAATAACAACTTTGATGGGAGAAAATCGATCAGACATTTTTCCACTCAAAATATTACCTAAAAACATTCCTATTCCAGCCAAAAACATAATATTACCTAAATGTGCTTGGTTAAACCCTGCAACGTTTGTCATTAATTTACTGATATAGCTAAACCAACAAAAAATCCCTCCATTACCAAAAGTGATAATTAAAATTAAAACCCAAGGTTTCCAGTTTTTAAGAAAAGTAAATTGACTCGAAAAATTAGTAATTACAGTCAATGGAATGATAGGAATCCATTTATTGATTAGAATAATTGTAATAAAACTCCAAATAGTTACAGCGATATAAGTTATTCTCCATGAAAAGACATCTCCAAGAAAAGTACAAAGTGGTATTCCTAATAAATTTGCAACAGTCATTCCAGAAAGAACCATAGCAACGGCAGCACTTTGCTTACCTACATCAGATAATTTACTTGCTACAATTGCTGCAACTCCAAAATAAGCTCCATGTGGTAATCCCGCAATAAATCTAGAAGCAGCTAAAGTTTCGTAAGAGAAAGACAAACATGTGAGTAAGTTACCAAAAATGATTAGTCCAACTAAGTAAATTAATAACTTTTTATATGGGATTTTTCTTCCTAGAATTACTATTATCGGTGCACCAACACAAACTCCAGCAGCATAAAATGATATAAAATGGGCAGCTTCAGGTATAGATATTTGTAAATCTTTTGCAACGTCAGGTAAAACGCCCATCATTCCAAATTCAGATATTCCCAATCCAAGCGTTCCAGCAGCAAGTGCTAAATTATTTACTTTCATAGCAGTAAATTTTTAAAAGATTATAAAAAAATATTCTTTGAGAAATTTGTGGTTTAGTTCTACAAATATAAAGTAAAATAAGCGCACAACTATGAATTTAGAGGAATTATCTATTTGTATTATAAATCTTGTTCTTGTGGATTTGAATGGTATAATTTTTTAAAAGAACCAAGAATATTGTTCAAAGTAATAGATGAAAAAATAAAATAGAAAAAATATATAAAAATTAGAAAAAATAAACTTCCTCCAACTCCTAAATACCATTCTTCTAATAAAAATGGAGAACTAATTCCGAAAATTATAATAAATGTAATAAAGAAAATAAAAAACACAGAAACAAACCAATTCATTTTCAAGCTAAAATTAATTTCAGTTGTGTTATCATCAATTTTTATAAAATTTCCTTTTATATGAGGATTAAAAGAGTTTCTACCAGAAATAGATTTTTCAATTTCAAAGTAATCATCTTTTATAAAACCCTCAAATTCTGATTTAAAAGATCCAAGAGTAAAAAACTTTTTTTTCGTTGTATTTTCTTGAAGTATTTTTATTGCTTCATCTTTTGTTAGAGCAGTTATGATATGAAAATTTTTGGCTTTAAATAACATATTTATAATTTTTTAAATGAAACAAAGCCATTTCAAAAAAAATGGCTTTGTAAATATTTTTATAAGAAATTAATCCGTTGTGCATTTTGTTTATTTTATTAACAAAACTGTCATTTCGAGTGGAATTCTGTAAGAATTTTGTATCGAGAAAAAGGTTTTGAAGATAAAATTCTATTCTCGATACAATTTTTCTACATTTTATTCCGAAAAATAACTCGAACTGACGAATTTTAATTCAAAATGCACAACAGGTAAGAAATTATTATTTAATAATTCCTAATTCTTTTCCAACTTTTGTAAAAGCAGCAATTGTATGGTCTAATTGTTCTTTTGTATGTGCTGCAGATAATTGTACACGAATTCTAGCTTTATCCCTAGGTACAACAGGAAAGAAAAATCCAATAACATAAACACCTTCTTCAAGTAATTTATCAGCCATTATCTGTGATAATTTAGCATCATAAAGCATAACAGGAACTATTGCTGCATCTCCTTCTGGGATATCAAATCCAGCATCAACCATTCCTTTACGGAAATAGTCAGCATTCCACATTACTTTGTCACGTAAAGATGTATCTTTCTCTAACATTTCTAATACTTGTAATGCAGCACCAACAATTCCAGGAGCTAAAGAATTAGAAAATAAATAAGGACGAGATTTCTGACGTAACATTTCGATTACTTCTTTTTTTCCAGCTGTAAATCCTCCCATGGCTCCACCTAAAGCTTTACCTAATGTAGAAGTAATAATATCTACACGTCCCATAACTTCGTTATGTTCATGTGTACCACGACCAGTTTTTCCAATAAAACCTGTAGCATGAGAATCATCAACCATAACTAAAGCATCATATTTATCAGCTAAGTCACATACACCTTTTAAGTCAGCTACAATACCATCCATAGAGAAAACACCATCGGTTACAATAATTTTGAAACGGTGATTTTTTTCTGAAGCAGCAATTAATTGAGCTTCTAAGTCTTGCATGTTATTGTTTTTGTAACGATAACGAGCAGCTTTACATAAGCGGACACCATCAATAATAGAAGCATGATTTAATTCGTCAGAAATAATAGCATCTTCTTCAGTAAATAGAGGTTCAAAAACTCCTCCATTGGCATCAAATGCGGCAGCATATAAAATAGTATCTTCCATTCCAACAAAAGAAGATATTTTTTCTTCTAATTGTTTATGTATATCTTGTGTTCCACAAATAAAACGAACAGAAGACATTCCATATCCACGATTATCTAACATTTGCTGAGAAGCGTTTACAACTTCTTTATTATCAGATAATCCAAGGTAATTATTGGCACAAAAATTTAATAATTTTTTACCATTTTCTAATGTTATCTCTGCACTTTGTGGTGAAGCAATGATTCTTTCTTTTTTGAACAATCCTTGTTCTTCTAAATCATTTAGTTGTGTTTGTAAGTATTGTTGAAATTTATTACTGTACATAAATAAATTACTTTTGTTTTGTACAAATATAATTGTTTCCCTTAGTTTTGATTAACTTTGTATAGAATTAAAGTAATAAAAAGTGTATTTAGTCTTAATATTTAGTTTACAATTTTATTTTTTAGCAAGAGTTTTCAAAAAAAATAAATTAAAAACAATTCTTACTGTTATTGGTTTATATTTTGCTTGTAGTATATTTTTTGGTTTTATTTTGGTGATTTTATTCTTTACCAAAATGATTGATATTGGTGTAGATTTATCTCAAAATCCAACACCAGAAACCATGAATATTTATAGTGAGGCAATGCTTGAATATATGACTCATAGTAAAATTCCTGTTATTTTAGAAGTACTAACTTTTATTTTAATAGGTATCGTTTATTATTCATATTTAAAAAGAAAGTGGGCTTTTGAAGTTGTAGAGAAAGAAATTATAAAACAACAAGAGTTTTTAAAGAAAGAAGAACAAACTGTTTTTCAAAAACCTAAGTTAGATGTTTATTTACATTTTCATTCTGTAAACGAAAAAAATATTCATCTTGTACAACCTTTGGCAAAGGTAATTTGGGATGAATGCTACAAAGATATTTTAGATAGAGATCAAATTAATTATATGATTGATATGATGTATAACTCTAATAAAATAAATGAGGGTATTGCTAACGGAGAAACATGGGAAATTTTAAAAATAGATAATGTTCCTTCAGGTTATTTACATTATACTTATAATAAAGAAGATAACGCGGTTTATTTATATAAAATATATTTAAAATCAACGAATCAAACTAAAGGTATTGGGCAAATGATGATGAATAGAGTGCTTGATTTTGCACAAAAAAATCATGCAAAGTTTATTCAATTGACTGTAAATAAAAATAATCAAAAAGCTATTCGTTTTTATGAGAAGAATGGATTTCGTAATGTAGAATCCAAAGTCTTTGAAATAGGGAACGGATATGTAATGGATGATTATATTTACAAAAAAACGCTTTAAAATGTTTTATTATTTTCTTCAAAAGTAATAAATACAACATATTATCAAACAAAAAAATAATTTTTAAGCAGCATTTAGCTGCTTTTTTTATTTATTTGCATAACCAATTCAAAAGGATGAAATATTATATATTCTTGTTTAATTTTTGCTTATCATTTTTTGTTTACTCTCAAGTTAAAATTCGTGTTTTTGATACCCAAGATGAATTTAGGGTAATAGGAGCTAATATTTTTAATGAAACAAAAGAATTTTTAGGAGAAACAAATGAAATAGGTGAATTAGAGATAAATACATCATCACCGATTATTAATATTGTAAAAAATGGTTATTTCTCTGAAATTGTTAATATCGAAGGGAAAAAAGTCGTAGATGTTAAAATGAAGCCTACGTTTATTAGTTTAGATGAAGTTAAATTCACAACAAATGATTCTGTAGGTAGAAATATTATCATAAAAACGATAAAAAATCAATCAAAAAATTCTATCCGAAAAGCTAATAATGTATTCTTTAAATCATATACTAAGTTTTGGAGTACAGTAAATAATGATTCGATTCCTTATATAGATCATCCAAAAAATCACAATGATTCCGTAAGTAATAAATGGAAAAAATTATTAGACAATAGTCATTTATTTTTAGGAGAAAGAGCAATGGATCATAAAGTATCAAGAAAGTTTGGACTAAAGAATATTATTCAATCTTCTCGAATTTCTGGTATAAAATCTCCTTTATATGAATATATTGCAATGCAACCTATCGTATTTGATTTTGATCAAGATAAAATTAATTTCTTTTTTAAAGCAATAATAAACCCAGTTAGTAAGGAGGGTTTATCAAATTACCGTTATGGTTTTAAGGAAGACGTATATCTTGACGGAAGAAAAACAGCTGTAGTTAGCTTTTTTCCGACAGTAAAGTCTAGTCAAAGACAAATAAAAGGTACTCTTTGGATTGATGATAAAACAAATGCTTTGGTAAAAATAGAAGCTGAAAATATAAATACTAATTATATAGCTGAATTAGAAGCAGATTGGAAATTGAATAATGGAACTTGGATTCCTAATTCTCAAAAATATCGAATGGAAGGAGGTAATTTTAAATTTACCGAACAGTTAACAGATAATTCTTTTATTGATAAACAAGAAAAAATATGGATTAATCTAGAAACCACTTTCAAGGATATAGAAAATCCTGCACGTCTTAAAAGAAAAGATTTCTTAGGATATGAAGATGAAATTTCTTTTGAAAATATGGTAGAAAAGAAATGGGATAATATAATGGAAGGTTATCGTGATTCTTCATTGACAACTAGAGATAAAAATACATATAATAAAATAGACAGTGTAGGGCTGAAATATAAATTAGAGAGACAATTAAAATTATTAAGGATTATTAACTCTGGAGGCAAGTTACCAGTTGGTAAAGTTGATTTAGATTTAACAAATATTGCAGGTTATAATGATTATGAAGGACTTCGTTTAGGAGCAGCATTTAGTACTAATGAAAAATTGAGCGATAAATATTCATTAAATGCTTATTCTGCTTATGGATTTCAAGATAAAAAAGTAAAATTTGGTATTGGAGGAGAATATTATGTAAATAAGCCTTACTCAGGTAAACTTTTTGCAAAATATAAACAAGACGTTTCTCCTGCTGGTAAATCACCTATTTTATTGCAATCAAATTATACAAGTTTTGTAAGTAATGCGTTTAGTAATATTTATAATAACGAGTATTTTTCTTATAAAACATATACTTTCGGTTATCAGCAAGATATTTTTCAGAATCTAACATTTAATTTATCCTTGAATTATGAGAAACAAAAAGCTGAATTTGATTACGATTACAAAAATAAAAGAGGTTGGTTTCAATTATATAATACTCAATTATCTCTTCGTTATGCACCAAAAGACAAATTTATTCGCACTCCATATGGTAAAGTAACAGTAAATAGTGGTAAATCGGTTTTTTATGCTACAATAGCTAAATATTGGGATATTTTTGATTCTGATTATAGTCCATTACGTATTAATTTTTCTTATTTTGATGTTTTTGAAACACGTTTAGGAAAGACTAGTTTTAATTTGAATGCTGATTGGATTGATGGAGATATTCCTATTATGAATCTTTATGAAGGTAGAGGAAATGCAAAACATAATGGGTTTTTAAATTTTGGAGTAGGAGGATTAAATAGTTTTGAGACAATGAAAGCTGGAGAATTTTACTCTGATATGTATGTTTCATTTAACATCAAACATATTTTTGCAGGAATAAAAGTAGGAAATAATAAAGTTATTTTACCTCAATTTATTTATCGTGGTGTTTGGGGAGATATGAAACATAAAGAGAATCATGGGAATATGAATTTTAATAAATTAAACAATTATTTCCATGAGGCTGGAATCGAAGTTAATAATATTCTTTTCAAAACATTTGGTTTAGGATTATATTATAGATTAGGAGCCTATTCTGAACATAAATTTGAAGATAATCTACATCTTAAACTAACAATTAATCTAAATTTTTTGTAATTGAAAAAACTGTTCACTTTATTACCTATACTTATTATTATATTGTCATGTTCAAAGAAAGTAAGGAAAGATTTAACTGATGGCGAGTATATTGTAGAACATTATATTAACGATTCTGTAAAACATGGGAAATCGATTATTTATTACAACGATGGAAGAAAACAAAGAATAATAAAATATAAAAAGAATACAATCGTTGGGCAAATGAAATTGTACCATCCAAATGGTAAAATTGCAAGTAAAACTAAATTTAGAAAAGGAGTCGTTAAAGATAAATTTTATAATTTTCATTCAAATGGAAAACCATATAACACATACATCTATAAAGAGAACAAGTTAGTTATGGTTGAAAATTGTTATGATGGAAAAGGAAATAAATTAGATTGTGGAAAATTGAAAAATGGAACAGGTTTTATTAATCAGTACAACGCTTATGGTAATTTAATCGCAATTGATTATATGAAAGTAGGAAAATACATTAAAACCGATTCTATTCAAAAAAATAAATTTTAATTAAATCGTTTATAATTATTTAATAATCATAAATGATTTTTAAGTATATTCGAAAATAGTTTACAAAAATTATGCCTATAATTTTTGTAAGATAAAATATTAACTAAATTTGTAAGTATAAATAATAAAAATATGCAATCGTACGGAATTAAAGCCTTGTTAGAAAAAGGTAAGGATTTGTTACTACAAGAAGTAGTTGTAAATGGATGGGTAAGATCGTTCAGAAGTAATCGTTTCATCGCATTAAATGACGGTTCTACAATTAATAATATTCAAGTAGTAGTAAATTTCGAAAATTTTGACGAATCAATTATAAAACAAATTTCAACAGCTGCTTCTTTGAGTATAAAAGGAGAAGTTGTAGAAAGTGAAGGAGCAGGTCAAGATATAGAAATAGTAGCTAAAGAAATTAAAATCTTAGGTACAGCTCCTTCAGATGATTTAAAAGGAACAATTTTACAACCAAAACAACATAGTTTAGAAATTTTAAGAGAACAAGCTCACTTACGTTTCAGAACAAATGTTTTTGGTTCTATAATGCGTGTTCGTAATTCATTAATGTTTGCAATACATAAATATTTCAATGAAAATGAATTTGTATATGTAAACACACCTATTATTACGGGGTCTGATGCCGAAGGAGCAGGAGAAATGTTCCATATCACAAATTTAGATATGGAGAATTTACCTAAGAATGAAGAAGGTAAAATAGATTATACACAAGATTTTTTTGGAAAATCTACAAACCTTACAGTATCAGGGCAATTAGAAGGAGAAACAGCAGCAATGGGTTTAGGAAAAGTATATACTTTTGGACCAACTTTCCGTGCTGAAAATTCAAATACTTCTCGTCATTTAGCAGAATTTTGGATGGTTGAACCAGAAGTTGCTTTTATTCGTTTAGATCAAAATATGGATCTAGCAGAAGATTTTATGAAGTCTGTTATATCTTATGCAATGGAAAATTGTAAAGATGATTTAAAATTTTTAGCAGAGCGTTTTGATAAAGAACAAAAACAAAAACCAGAAGCAGAACGTTCTGAATTAGGATTAATAGAGCGTTTAGAATATGTATTAAATAATCAATTCGTACGTTTAAGCTATACAGAAGCAATAGAAATACTTAAAAATTCTAAACCAAATAAGAAAGGAAAATTCAAATATCCGATAGAAGAGTGGGGAGCTGATTTACAATCAGAACACGAACGCTATTTGGTAGAAAAACATTTTAAAACTCCAGTAATTTTATTTGATTATCCAGCAGATATCAAAGCATTTTATATGCGTATGAATGATGATGGAAAAACAGTAAGAGCAATGGATGTTTTATTTCCAGGAATTGGTGAAATTATCGGAGGTTCTGAACGTGAAGAACGTTTAGATGTTTTAGATGCTAAAATGGATAAATTTGGGATAGACAAAGAAGAACTATGGTGGTATAGAGATACAAGACGTTTTGGATCTGTTCCTCATTCAGGGTTTGGATTAGGATTAGAGCGTTTAGTATTGTTTGTAACAGGAATGGGTAACATCAGAGATGTAATTCCTTTCCCAAGAACACCAAATAATGCAGAATTTTAATTAAAAATATTTAATGGATTTAACTTTAACTTGTATAGAGTTAAATCCATTTTTTTTAAAAGATATACAATATATATGTTAAAGCAGGAACTAAATTTAAAATTACAACAAAAATTATCGCCACAACAAATTCAATTAATGAAGTTGGTACAACTTCCTACAGTTGCTTTTGAACAACGCGTAAAAGAAGAGTTGGAAGAAAACCCTGCGTTGGATGATCAGTCTTCTGATTTTGATGATGAATATAGAGAAGAACATGATGAATGGGATAATCAGAATGATGATTTTGGTGATGATCAAGTAATTGATACAAGTGAAATTAATATTGATGATTATTTGAGTGATGATGATGTACCAAATTATAAAACATATGCTAATAACTATAGTGATGATGAGGAAAGGTCAATTCCTTATGCACAAGGTGAAAGCTTTATAGAATATCTAACATCACAACTAAATACATTCAGATTAACTCCAGAACAATTTAAAATAGCAGAATTCATACTAGGAAATATAGATGATGACGGCTATATGAGAAGAGATGTAAAATCATTAGTTGATGATTTAGCTTTCTCTCAAAATATTTATACAAGTCCAGAAGAAATAGAAAATCTGCTTACTAATTACATCCAAACCATGGATCCAATTGGAGTAGGAGCTCGTAATCTACAAGAATGTCTTTTAATACAGTTAGAAAATAAAACTGTAACAGAATCAGTAGAACTTGCAGAAAAATTGATTATTGAATCTTTTGATGCATTTACTAAAAAACATTATTCAAAATTGATTGCCAAATATGGTGTTGATGATAATGAATTGAGAGATGCAATTTCTGAGATTGAAAAATTAAACCCAAAACCAGGTAAATCATTTTCTAGTAATAGTAAAATTGTAGAACAAATAACACCAGATTTTACAATTAATATTATTGATGGAGATTTAGAATTATTATTGAATGGTCGTAATGTACCAGAACTAAAAATATCTAGTGCATTTGCAGAAATGCTAGATACTTATAAAAAAACAGAAAAGAAATCAAACGAGCAAAAAGAAGCCGTTTTATTTGTGAAACAAAAATTAGATTCTGCAAAATGGTTTATAGATGCAGTACAACAACGTCGTAATACATTATTGTATACCATGGAAGCAATTATGAAGTTTCAGAAAGATTATTTTCTTACAGGAGATGAAACTAAAATCAAACCAATGATTTTAAAAGATATCTCTGACCGAATTGGAATGGATATATCTACAGTTTCTCGTGTAGCAAATTCAAAATATGTTACAACTCCTTATGGAACTTTTTTAATTAAAGACTTGTTTTCAGAATCATTAACTAATGAAGATGGAGAAGAAGTTTCTACAAGAGAAATAAAACGAATTTTACAAGATGTAATTGCAGAAGAGGATAAAAGAAAACCTCTGACAGATGAAAAATTAACAGAAATACTAAAAGAAAAAGGTTATCCAATTGCACGACGCACAATTGCAAAATACCGAGAACAATTAAGTATTCCTGTTGCAAGACTTCGTAAAATGATTTAAAATATATATTAATGAAAAACATCTTAGGTTTATTACTTAAGATGTTTTTTTATTTTATTAAATATCAAAATAATACAGTGTGTTTTGTACAATAAATGTATAGAATGTTTAGGAGAACTAAAGGGAAACTATTATTTTAGCAAATAAAAAATAATTGAATATATAAAAACATGAGAAAAATTTTATTATCCACACTTTTAATGGTTATGCTTTTTCCTTTTCAGGTAAAAGCTGACGAAGGAATGTGGTTCTTGATGTTTATCGAAAGATTGAATCATCGCGATATGCAAAAAGAAGGTTTACAATTAACTTCAGAAGAAATTTATAGTATCAATCATAATTCTTTAAAAGATGCGATTGTTCAATTTGGAGGAGGTTGTACAGCCGAAATCGTGTCAAATCAAGGGTTAGTATTAACCAATCACCACTGTGGTTATGGTTCAATTGCAGAATTATCTGCTCCAGAGCACGATTATCTAAAAGATGGTTTTTGGGCAAAGGATAAATCAGATGAATTAAAACCTAAAAGTTTAAAAGTTCGTTTTTTTGTTCGTATGGACGATGTTTCTAAACGTATTTTAGGTGTTGTAAATGATAAAATGTCTGAAGAAGATCGTGAGAAAGCGATTAACCAAGAGACAGCAAAAATAGAAAAAGAAAATAGCGAAAATGGAAAATATGTAGTTTCTGTTCGTCCATTTTTTCAAGGAAATGAATATTACTATTTCGTTTACCAAGATTTTGAAGATGTACGTTTAGTTGGTACACCACCAAGTGCTATCGGAAAATTTGGAGGAGATACGGATAACTGGGAATGGCCTCGTCATACAGGAGATTTTTCTATGTTCCGTGTATATGCGGATAAAAATGGAAATCCTGCACCATATTCTACAGAAAACGTTCCATTACAACCAAAACATCATTTACCAGTATCTTTAAAAGGGTATGAATTAAATGATTTTGCAATGATTTTAGGTTATCCAGGTCGTACAAATAGATGGATGCCTGCACAAGGTGTTGCACAAAATGTTGATTATGCATATCCTGCTTGGGTAGAAGCTTCTAAAGTTACAATGGATCAGATGAAAAAATACATGGAGAAAGATCAAAAAGTAAATATTGATTATGCTTCTAAGTATGCTGGTGTTGCTAACTATTGGAAAAATCGTGACGGAATGATTGAAGCTTTAAAACTTCACGGTACTGTTGCTAAGAAGACACAAGAAGAAGAAAAATTCAATAAATGGGCAAATAAAAAGAAGAATCAACCTGAATATGGAGATGTTGTAAAGAATTTAAATGATTATTATGCGAAAACAAATTTAGATGCTCGTCATAATAATTATATCAATATCTTATTACGTTATTCTACGTTAGCAATTGCACCATATTCTATTGGTAAAGCCTTAGAAAATTATGCTGCAGCAAATGATGCTAAAAGAGATGAAATGCGCCCAAGAATTCAAAATCTAATTAATGCGTATTACGAAAAAATGTATTTACCATTAGAAAAAGATTTATTATCTGCGCAGTTAAATTTATATGCAACAAAAGCAAAAGAAGCTGGTTTAGCTCCTTATGTAGCTCAATTAGCAAATGCCAATAACAATAATTTTACAAATTTTGTGAATGAATCTGTATCAAGAAGTTTCTTTGCAGATCAAAAACAAGTTGAAAACTTTTTAATTTCTCCTGATGTTGAGGTTTTAAAGAAAGATCCTCTTTATATTTTATCAAATGCATTAGTAGAGAGAGCTTCTAAACAAACAGAAGAACAAAAATTATTAAGTGATGTATATGCTAAAAATTTCCGTTTATTAGTAAAAGGATTACGTGAATCTAAAATTGGAAATATCTTATATCCTGATGCAAATTCAACGTTACGTTTAACATACGGATCAGTAAAATCTTTACCAAAAAGTACAAATCCAAAACGTCAACCAGATGTAGCTTCTAATTATTTTACAACATTAGAAGGAACAGTTGCTAAAAATATTCCTGGAGATGAAGAATTCGAAAACCCAGAAAGATTATTAGAATTAGCTAAAATCAAGGATTATGGACAGTATGCTGATAAAGATGGTTATTTACATGTAAATTTCTTATCGAATAATGATATTACTGGAGGTAATTCAGGTTCTCCTGTTATGAACGGAAAAGGAGAATTAATTGGTATTGCATTCGATGGAAATATAGAAGCAATGGCTGGAGATGTAATTTTTGATGATAAATTACAACGTACAATCAGTGTAGATATTCGTTATGTTTTATGGGTTGTAGATAAATTTGCAGGTGCGACAAACATTATCGATGAAATGACACTTGTTAAATAATAAAAGGTATTAAAAAACTTTTATATAAAGGCTTTATTACATTTTTTAAGATGTAATAAAGCCTTTTTTTATTATCATTATATTTTTTTTTAAAAATATTTATTTGAAATTGAGTATACTAAGTTTTTTTATCTAAAAAACTTAGTGTAATGGTTTGGTAGATAAAAAAAACCTTTTATATTTGCACTCGCAATACCGCAATAAACGGTGTTTAAGGAGAGTTGGCAGAGTGGTCGAATGCGGCAGTCTTGAAAACTGTTGAGGGTCACACCTCCGGGGGTTCGAATCCCTCACTCTCCGCTAAGAAAACCTAATAGATTTATCTATTAGGTTTTTGTTTTTTCTGTAGTTTTGGAAAATTTTATTTTAATAAAACTGAAAGGAAAAATTAACATAAACGAAAGATGAGAGTTTGTCAGAATCTCTTTCCTTTTGTTGTAAAATAAATAATCTTTTACTCTCCGTAAAAAAATACAATAGATTTAATCTTTTTATAATCTTAAAAGAGTGGTTTATAACATTTGCTGTAGTTGTAGTTTTTTTTGATATTTGTAAATGGCTCTTTTTATAACTTTAGATAATGTCTACAAATTGTATAACCTTGATTCTTCAAAGAAGACTGAAGGAATAGTTATTCTTAGTCAACAAAATAATGCAAAGAAGAAATATACAAGTCATAGTCGATTATTTGATGGTCTATTATTAGGATTCATGGTAAATGGATCCATGAAATCACAAATTCATTTTTTAGAATATGAAATAAATAAGGGAGACGTCCAATTATTTTAATTTCTCTTTTTGGATTTACCATAGACTATATATTGTTAGCATTTGCATCTAACATTGGTTGGTTGTTTTTTGGAAGAATTATTGCTGGTCTTACAGGAGCTAGTATTTCAACAGCTAGTGCGTACATAGCCGATATATCTACTGATAAAGATAGATCTAAAAATTTTGGTTTAATAGGTGTAGCTTTTGGCTTAGGATTTATTATAGGTCCTGTAGTAGGAGGATTACTTGGGTATTATGGATCAAGAGTTCCTTTTTATGTATCTGCTATTTTATGCATGGTAAATTTTCTTTATGGATTGTTTATATTACCAGAAAGTTTAAAAAAAGATAAACGAAGAGCATTTAGTTGGAAACGTACAAATCCGCTAGGAATATTTGTTTTTTTAAGGAAACAACCAAAAATATCAAATCTTGTTTTTGCTTTAATTTTGGTGTATATAGCTCTTCATGCAGTACAGAGTAATTGGCATTTTTTTACTATGTATAAATTTAATTGGACAGAAAGAACTGTAGGTTTATCACTTGGTTTACTTGGTTTATTAATTGCATTAGTACAAGGAGTTCTAATAAGATGGACTATTCCTAAATTAGGTGAACATAAAAGTCTGTATTCTGGGTTATTATTCTATGCGTTAGGTCTGATACTATTTGCATTTGCTGATCAAGGCTGGATGATGTTTCTTTTTCTTATTCCATATTCTTTAGGAGGTATTTGTGGGCCAGTATTACAATCAATAATTAGTAAAAATGTTTCACCAAATGAACAAGGAGAACTTCAGGGAATATTAGCCAGTTTGATAAGTGTTACTGCCATTATAGGTCCTCCAATTATGACAAATTTATTCTATTATTTTACACATGATAAAGCACCATTCCAATTTTCAGGAGCACCATTTTTTCTATCATCTATTTTAATGCTTTTTAGTGCAGTTATTATCTATTTTTATTTTAAAGGAAAAAGTAAATGATATTATTAAAATAATTTTTTGAAAGTTATTAAAATATAGTCGTAATTTGTTTCGATAATAATTGAATAATTTTATATGAAAAAAATTATACTTTCAGGAATAATTATTTCCCTTTTATTGTTTTCTTGTCAATCAAAAGGTTTGCAGCAATCAGAGAAAAAAGATATAAAAGTTACAGAGTCTACAACAGAAACTATAACTGTTAATGCAGCTAATTCTTTGGATTGGGCTGGTAAATACGAAGGTGTATTACCTTGTTCTGATTGTGAGGGAATAAAATATATTGTTGAATTAAAAAAAGATGGAAACTTTTTTATAGAACAAGAATATTTAGGTAAAGAAACTGTTTATCAAGATGAAGGTTTTTATAAATGGGATAGTACAGGAAATACAATTCATTTAAATTCTAATGTTAGTCCATTATTTCTTAAAGTAGAAAAAAATGAATTAAAAGTATTAGATGATAAAGGAAAAGAAGCTACAGGTAAATTGAAAGATCATTATACACTGAAGAAAATAAAATAATAAAAAAGTGCATTTGTATTCAACAAATGCACTTTTTTATTATAAGTCTAAGCTTAATTGATCTGGTAACAATTTAAATGTTGTACGATGATAAATTGTTGCACCATATTCTTTAATAGCTGCTCGATGTTCTTTTGTAGGATATCCTTTATTTTTTTTCCAATTATATTCAGGAAACTCTTTATCAATTTTCGCCATATATTCATCTCTATATGTTTTTGCTAAAATAGATGCTGCAGCTATATTCATATATTTAGAATCACCTTTTACAATGCATTCATGTGGAATATCATTGTAAGCATTAAATCTATTTCCATCTACAATAATAAGATCTTTTGGGCAATCTAATTGATCAATTGCTCTATGCATAGCAAGGAAACTTGCATTCAAAATATTTATTTCATCTATTTCTTTAGGAGATACAACACCAATAGCCCAGTAAAGAGCATTTTTTTCAATAAAAGATCTTAGCAAATTTCTTTTTTTTTCGGATAATTGCTTAGAATCATTAATTATATTATTTTCAAATTTATCTCCTAAAATCACAGCAGCTGCTATGACGGGTCCACTTAAACAACCTCTTCC
This sequence comes from Flavobacteriales bacterium UBA7612, assembly GCA_002484335.1. Classification (GTDB taxonomy): domain Bacteria; phylum Bacteroidota; class Bacteroidia; order Flavobacteriales; family Weeksellaceae; genus Empedobacter. The sequence continues at coordinate 23,791 of DLJQ01000021.1, read as the reverse complement.
TGCTTCATCACAACCTATCTCAAATTCGTAATTTGATAAAACTTTGTCCAATTTTTTGAATTTTTAACAAAATTATGAAATTTTTGTGAAAAAAGCTTTTAAAATGTTATAAAAACCTTAAGTTTATAAAAGTTTTAAAAATGTTTTAACAAATGAGGAGAAATTTAAGAAACTTGTTTGTATTAGGAGGAATACTTTTAGGTTCTTCCTTATACGCTCAAGATGTAAAGACAGTGACTGGTATAGTGACTGATTCTGATGGACTTCCTGTTGCCGATGCTATAGTAAAATCTACTTCAGGAGTAGAAGTTTTTACAGATGAAAGTGGAAGCTTCAGTATAGAAGCTAAACAAGGGGATTTAGTAACTGTAGAGGCTGTTGGTTTACCTACTCAAACATTTAAAGTAGGTGAACAAAGTAGTTATAATGTTTCTTTAAAACCAACAGATACTGTAGAGTTGGAAGGTGCTGTTGTAACAGCTTTAGGTATAACTAGAGATAAAAAATCTTTAGGTTATGCATCACAAGAAGTTAAAGGAGATATAATTTCTCAAGGTAGAGGAACTAATGCTTTACAGTCATTATCAGGAAATGTTGCTGGTGCACAAATTACTGCACCATCAGGTTTAGGAACTTCAGCTCGTATAGTTTTACGTGGTATAGGTTCTATTACTGGTGAAAATAGACCCTTGATTGTTGTTGATGGTATACCAATGGATAATTCAAATTACAATTCTACTAATGCTCAGAGAGGTAGTGGTGGACGAGATTATGGAGATGGCTCATTTGATATAAATCCTGATGATGTAGAGTCTGTAAATGTATTAAAAGGAGGACCTGCTGCTGCATTATATGGTTCACGTGCTAATAATGGTGTAATTATGATTACAACTAAATCAGCTAAAAAAGGTAAAGATGAAATAGTTATTAATACAGGAGTAGCTTTTGAATCATTAAATATTCAACCTAAATTACAGCAATTATATGGTGGCGGTTTTTCATCTGAATTTGAACAGGTTAAAATAGGGGACCAGACCTATAGTGTTGTGGATTATGGAGCAGATGAATCATGGGGACCACGTTTAAATGGTCAACAAGTTTTACATTGGGATGCTTTTGATTCAAGTGACCCTAATACTTATTTAAAGACAAGAGCATGGAGTGCACCAAGTGCAAATTATAAAACATTATATAATACAGGAATAGCATATACAAATTCAGTTTCATTTGCAAAGTCATATGAAAATACGTCTGCTAGAATGTCTGTTTCTCAATTAGATCAATCAGGTATTATTCCTAATTCTAGTTTAAAAAGAACTACAGCTAACTTAAATTTGGTGACAAAATTTAATGATAAATTAACAGCTAAAGGGGGTATTACTTATGTAAATACAACTGGTAGTAATAGGCCTGAATTTGGATATGGAGATAATTCTATTCCCCAAAAAATGTACCAGTGGGGTCAAGTTCAATTGGATTATAATCGTTTAAAAAATTATAAAACAGCTACAGGAGAGCAAAGATCTTGGAATAGAACAGCATGGAATGATGCGACACCTAAATATTCAGATAATCCTTATTGGATTTTATATGAGAATACATCAAAAGATAAAAGAGATAGATTTTATGGTAATTTTGAATTAAAATATGATATTGCTCCAGGTTTATATGCTGTAGGTAATATATATGGTGATAATACTACTTTGAATATTTCCAGTATAGTTGCTGAAGGATCCCAAGCTCAGGCTGGTTATAATGAATCAACAAGAGAAAAAACAGAAATGAACTATGAAGGTCGTTTACATTTTGATAAAAAGTTTGGAGAATTTAGTATTAATGCATTTGCGGGTGTAAATAGACGACATGAAAGTTATTCTTCAATGTCTGCGAATACTAATGGTGGTTTTATTGTTCCAGGATTATATACGATTAATAATTCATTGCAACAAGCTTCTGTTACTACATATAAATGGAAAAGAAGAGTGAATTCTGCTTATGCAAGTGCATCATTAGGTTATGCAGATTTAGTTTTTATTGAGGCGTCTGCACGTAATGACTGGTCTTCGACTTTACCTTCAGGAGATAATTCATATTTTTATCCATCTGTAACAGGTTCTTTTATTTTTTCTCAATTAATTAAAGCAAGTTGGTTAAAATTTGGTAAGGTTAGAGGAGGATGGTCTAAAACAGGGAATGATGCTCCAGTTCTTTCTATTGTAGATGTTTATGAAAATAATGCTTTTAGTGGTAGTTCTTTTATAGGAGATCCTTATTACTTAACTTCTCTTTCAAAAAAGAATCAATTTTTAAAACCAGAAACTAAAAAAGCATGGGAATTTGGTTTAGAAATGCAAATGTTTAATAATCGTCTAGGATTTGATGTGTCATACTATCATGAAGAAACATCAGATTTGATAATGCCTGTTACTGTTGGAGCAGAGACAGGGTTTACTTCCAAAATGCTTAATGCTGGAAAGACTCTCAATAAAGGTATAGAAGCTATGGTTAATATTGTTCCTATCAGAACTTCAGAATTTGAATGGGGGATAAATGTTAATTTTTCAAAAAATAGTAATAGAGTTACAGAGTTAATAGACGGTGTAGAATCAATACAATTAGGTACTGCACCATTTAAAGCTACTTTAGATGCAGTATTAGGAGAAAGATATGGACAGATTAGAGGAACAGATTTTATTTACGATGACAAAGGAAATAAAGTTGTAGGAGCTAACGGTTTGTATTTATCATCTGATATTAAGAATTTAGGTTCAATAATTCCAGATTGGAATATGGGAATTAGAAATAATATTTCTTATAAGAACTTTAGTTTATCTGCTTTACTTGATATACAAAAAGGTGGAAAATATTTTTCTGTTACAAATATGTTTGGAATGTATTCAGGTATGTTAGAAGAAACAGCAGCAAATGGAGTACGTGAAAATGGAGTAGTTGTTAGTGGAGTTACAGGTAATGTTGTTTCAAATGGAGATGGAACTTATACAGTTACTAATACAGCTGAAAATAATAAAAATGTTACTGCTCAACAATATTATGGTCATTATTATTCAGGACCTACTGCCCAAAATGTTTTTGATGCAGATTACTTTAAACTGAGAGAGGTTACTATTTCTTATACATTTCCTAAAAATCTTAGAGGGCCATTTTCTAATGTAGTAATATCTGCATTTGGTAGAAATTTAGCTACTTGGGGATTAGATAATAAAAATATAGATCCTGAACAAGCATCAGGAGGTAGTGGGAATGTTCAAGGTTTAGAAGGAGGGTCTCTACCTTCTACTAGAACTTATGGTATGAACTTAAAGTTACAATTTTAATTAGAAAAATTATGAAAATTATAAAAAAGTTGGTTGTACTTTCTTTATTAGGTGTTTCTATAGGATCATTAACTTCTTGTGATAATGATTTAGAATCTTTTAATAAAAATGATAATAATCCAGAAATAGTTCCAACATATACAATATTTAATGGAGCAAATAGATATTTAATGAATTATACAAGAGATGGCTGGTGGTCTGCTCGTATGAGTTTACCTTGGATGCAATATTCTGCTCAAAATAATTATATTGAAGAAGATAAATATCAATACAGAGATACTCAAACTAGTAATGGTTGGGTTTATTTATATCGTTCAGCAAATAATTATAAAGATATAATTGATAAATGTGAAAATTCTGAAACGAGTGTTCAGATGTCAAAATATGGTAATTTACAAAATCAAATTGCTGTTAGTAGAATAATGTTAGCTTATACTTTTGATAATTTAGTAACTCATTTCGGTGATGTGCCATATTGGTCTTATGGCCAAAAAGATAATCCAGATTTTCAAGCTTTACAAATTAACGAATTTACTTTAGCTAAATATGTTTCTCAAGAAGTTATATATAAAGATTTATTAAACGAATTAAAAGAGGCAGCTGATCAGATTAATGTATCAGAATTAGCTTTTACTGCAGGAGATAATATTTATGGTGGAGATGCTTCTAAATGGAAAAAATTTGCTAATTCATTACGATTAAGGATAGCAAATAGATTAAAGGATAAATTACCTGAGGCAAATACACATATAACAGAAGCTATTACTTCAGGTGTTTTTGTGTCAAATGAAGATAATGCAGCTCATTCTTTTGGAACTGCTGATGCTGAAGGAAATCCGTTCTGGAAATTGTTTTATGTAGATAATAGAACAGATTTCTATGTAAATAGAACATTTGTTCAGTTTTTAAAAGGAGAAAAAGGAAATTATGGTTTGGATCCTAGATTATTTAAAGTTGCTGCTCCAATAGGAGTAACTTCTGCTCAAATAAAGAATGCTTCATATACAGTTTCTACTAATTTAGCAGATTATACAGGTATGCCATATGGTTTACCAACTGTAGAAACAGCTTTTGCTTCTTCTAAAATTAATTTCTTTTCATCTGATTATACAAAGATTGATAAAGCAGAGATTTTGATGGAATACTCTGAAGTAGAATTTATTCTATCTGAATTAAATGGGTGGTCACAAGATAATTATGAAGCAGGAGTTAAAGCTAATATGGAGAGATTAGGAGTTTCTTCTATTGATATAGATACATATTTAGCTAGAATACCTTCAGCGTCTGAAGAAAATGTTTTAAATCAAAAATATATAGCTTTATTAGGTAATTCAGATGAATCTTGGAATGAATATAGAAGAACAGGATATCCTAATGGTTCTATTTTGTTAAAACCTGGCGCTACTGGAACTCGACCTGATGGAACAACTTATGTATTTACACCATTGATGTCAGGAAACGTTGTAGCTACAGATTTGCCATCTCGAGTTAGATATCCAATAACTCAGCAAACTTTAAATAGAAATAATTGGAGTGAAGCTGTTTCTAAGTTGACAAATGGAGACGAAATAAATTCAAAATTATTTTTTGCTAAGTAAATAGTAATAAAAAATTATAACATTCTCATAGTTTAAGCCATCTTTTAGGAGATGGCTTTTTTTATAAAAAAACTATAAATAAAAAAATGCAAGTAAATTTTTTACTTGCATTTTTTGTATCTATATAACTAAATCTTAATTAGAGTAATTAGGAGCTTCTTTTGTAATAACAACATCATGAGGATGAGATTCATTAAGTCCAGCACCTGTAATACGAACAAATTTACCATTTTCAATTAAATCTTGTACAGTAGCTGTTCCGCAATATCCCATACCAGCACGTAGACCACCACATAATTGGTATATAACATCAGCAATAGAACCTTTGTGAGGAACACGACCTTCAATTCCTTCTGGTACTAATTTTTTAGCATCAGCTTGGAAGTATCTATCTTTAGAACCTCTTTTCATTGCAGCTAAAGAACCCATTCCTTGATAAGCTTTAAATTTACGTCCTTGAAAAATAATTTCTTCACCTGGAGCTTCATCAGTTCCAGCAAATAAACTTCCTAACATCACTAAGTTTGCTCCAGCAGCTACAGCTTTCACAATATCTCCAGATAATTTTATTCCACCATCACCAATAATAGAAATATTACGAGTTTTAGCATAATTATATACATCGTGTATTGCAGAAAGTTGAGGTACACCAACACCAGCTACAACACGAGTAGTACATATAGAACCTGGTCCAACTCCTACTTTTAATGCATTCGCTCCTGCGTCTATAAGAGCTTTTGCAGCGTCAGCAGTTACGATGTTTCCTCCAACAATATCTAAGTTTGGGAAAGCATTTCTAACTTCAGCAACTTTACTAATTACACCAGCAGAATGTCCATGTGCAGAATCTAAAGCGACAATGTCAACACCTTTATTTACTAAAGCTTGTACACGTTCTAATGTATCAGCACCAACACCAACACCAGCACCAACACGTAAACGTCCTGTAGAATCTTTACATGCATTTGGAAATTCTGTTAAGTTATCGATATCTTTAATAGTAATTAAACCAATTAATTTGTTGTTTTCGTCAACAATTGGTAATTTTTCAATTCTGTGACGAGATAAAATTTCTTTTGCTTTTTTTAGATCTGTATCAATATCAGAAGTAATAATATTCTCTTTTGTCATTACATCTTCTACCAATTGATCAAAGTTTTCTTGATAACGAATATCACGATTAGTAATAATACCAACTAACGTTCTGTCTTCTTCAATAACTGGTAATCCAGATATTTTGTATTTTTCCATTAAACTTACAGCATCTTGTAAAGTATGTTTACGTGTAAGTGTTATTGGGTCAGAGATCATTCCGTTTTCTGAACGTTTTACAATTTCAATTTCACTAGCTTGTTCTTCAATACTCATATTTTTATGAATAAATGATAAACCCCCTTCACGAGCTAATGCAATCGCTAATCTGGCTTCAGAAACTGTGTCCATTGCAGCAGATACAATAGGAATATTTAGTGTAATATTGTCTGTGAATCTTGTTTTAAGAGATACTTGGTTCGGTAATATCTCAGAATATGCAGGAACTAATAACACATCGTCAAAAGTAAACCCTGTCTGTAGAATTTTGTCTGTTAAAGGCATTGCTTTTTGCATTGCAAATTTAGAGCAAAAAATATTAGAATCAAAAGTTTATTCAAATAATTATGTAAATAAAACATTATTAATTGTTTATTATAAGGACAATACCTTCGTCGGTACTTTATATTTCAATCTTTTTTGCTTTATAAATTATTTGATTAATTAATCAATGTTAATAAACGCATTTATTTTATGAATAATATAGCAAAGAATGTTATAAATAACAATGAATCTAAAAGTTCTAATTAGAATTTAATCTTTTTATTTCAAATCTATATTAATTTTTTATGTTAATTTCGCAAGACAACTTATCGAATAAAATGAAAATAAATTTTAAAAAATGGAATAATCTCTTAGGTGTCTTCATTTTCATCATCTCATCAATATTGTATTTGATGTCGATGGAACGACATTTAAGTTTATGGGATTGTGGAGAATATATTGTATCATCTGCAAAATTAGGAGTTACACATGCACCTGGAGCCGCTCTATTTCAATTAATGGGAGCAGTTTGGTCTGGTTTAGCTTTTGGAGATGGAAGTAAATATGCAATACTTATTAATAGTACATCAGCACTATATAGTGCAGGGACAATAATGTTATTGTTTTGGACTATTACATATTTTATTCGTAAAATGTTTGCTAATACTCAAGATCCTATCAATGTAGATGATATAGAGATAAATACGACTCAAAAAATTATAACATTAGGAGGAGGTTTTATTGGAGCCGCTGCATTTATGTTTAGTGATACATTTTGGTTTTCTGCTGTAGAAGGTGAAGTGTATGCGATGGCATCATTTTTTACAGCTTTATTATTCTGGTTAGTTACAAAATGGGATCAAGTTGCAGACACACCAAGAGGTAATAAATGGTTAGTTGTAATTTCTTTGGTTATTGGTTTATCTATTGGTGTTCACTTAATGGCTATGCTAGCAATACCAGCTGTTTGTTTTGTGTACTATGCTAGGAAATATAGATTTACGATTAAAAGTTTTATTATTGCTAATGTTATAACTCTTGTTATTCTTGCATTTGTATTCAAAATTATATTTCCTGTTGTAATGACTTTCTTTGGCCATACAGAAATATATGTTGTGAATAATCTAGGAATGCCTTTTAATTCAGGTACCATAATAGCTGCAATTATTCTTATAGCAGTATTTTATTTTATTATAAAATTATCACATAAATATGGTTCAGCATTATTAAATACAATTACATGGTGTGTAACATTTATGTTGATTGGTTTTTCTTGTTGGTTAGTAATTCCAATTAGAGCGAATGCAAATCCTCAAATGAATTTAAATGATCCTGATACAGCTTTGGGTGTTTTAGACTATTTTAATCGTGAACAATATGGTACATGGCCAACAACTTATGGGCCAGTTTTTACTGCTTACATTGCAAATGATGGAATAAAAAGAGATGCTAATGGAGCTCCAGAAAGCACAGTTCGTAGTTCTGAATATATTAAAGATAATCGTTTAGGGAAATATGTAAAAGTTGCTGATAGGTTAGATTATAAATATGACGATAAATATGTCAAATTTTTCCCTAAAATGTTTAGTAATGATCCTAGCGTAATGGAAAACTATGCAGGTGTTTATGCTTTTCCTAAGTTTTCTTTGAATGCTAAATATGCTAGCGATCAAGAAGCACAAAAAATGTATGCTCAGTTAGTAGAAAAAAGACAAAATCGTCAATTGAAAGTAGCTGAATTAAAGAAATATAATGAAATTTTAGATATAGAACCTCCAACATTTGGAGAAGAGTTAAACTATTTTATAGATTATCAAGTAAACTATATGTTTATTCGTTATTTCTTATGGAATTTTTCTGGTCGCCAAAATGATTTAGAAGGAAACTTTGAAATTACGAAAGGAAATTGGATTTCAGGAATTCCATTTATAGATAATCCTCGTTTAGGAGATCAATCTAAATTACCTGCAGAATATGTAAATGATGGGACAAATGTTTATTTTATGTTACCATTAATATTAGGATTAATAGGGCTATTTACACAATTAAATAGAAACTTTGTAAATTGGTGGTCTTTATTATCATTATTTGTATTAACAAGTGTAGGTATTATCTTTTATACATCTGTAAAACCATTCGAACCTAGAGAGAGAGATTATGCATTAGTTAGTTCTTTTTATGCTTTTTCTATTTGGATTGGACTTGGTGTTCAAGGAATCTATTTTATAATTAAAAAATTATTAAAGAAAGAATTAAAGCCTTCTTTAGCTTTTGGAACGGTTATTATTTTAGCAGGAATTCCAGTTTTAATGGGAGCTCAAAACTGGGATGATCATGATAGATCTGAACGCTCTGTAGCTTATTCTTTAGCTTATAATTATCTAAATCCATTAGATAAGAATGCAATATTATTTGTTTATGGAGATAATGACACATATCCATTATGGGGATTACAAGAAACGGAAAATTTCCGTGATGATGTAAAAATTGCTAATTTAACTTTAGCTGCTTCCCCTTGGAATTTAGAGCAGTTATTAAGAAAGACATATAACTCTGCTCCAATTCCTAGTGATTTAAAACCTAAAGATTATCAATCAGGATCAAATGATCAAATATTTATTGTCGGTGGATCAATTAAAAATATTTTTGATCAGTTGAATAGTTTTATAAAACCAGATTCTAAACAAACATTAGAAACGCTTAGCGAAATGCCTATTGATCAGGTTAGTCAATATTTAGTTGATCCAGAAATTGATCCAAATCAGGTTATAACGGTTTATAAAAACTTAAAACCATTACAAAAATATTTAACGAAAGATAGCATGACTGCAAAAGAAGCAATAGAGTTTCTTTTAAATAATAAGTTACCAGAAAAACAAGCATTGGCAGATTATTTTGGTTACACAATTGGTCAAGCAAATTATCTTCCAGTATCTAAAATTACAGTTCCTGTAAACAAAGAAAATGCATTGAAATATGGAATTGTAAATCCCAAAGATGCAGATAAAATGGTTGATGAAATAACAATTAATATTAAGTCATCAAGCTTATTCAAAAATAATTTATTGTTATTATCAATGATGGCTAAATACAATTGGGATCGTCCAATTTATTTTAGTGGAGGAGGAGTTTCTGATCCAGAAAATACTTTCTTTATGAATGATTATTTATTGAATGCTGGTTTAAGTTATAAATTAGTTCCAATTTATACTCAATTTGGTAAAGGAGGAGTTATTGGAGCTTCTGATACAAACATGCTATTAAAAACATTTAATTCTTATAAATGGTCAGGATTCAATAATCCAGATGCTTCATTTAGCTTAACAGAGCGTATTTATACATCATCATATAGAAATATAGCTGTTCGTTTGGCAGATGATTTATTACATGCAGGTCGTAAAAAAGAAGCTGTAGCTGTTTTAGATAAAGTGATGTTGGAAATTCCTGCTTTACCAAAATATGATATAGGTTATGGAGTAAGTAGAATAGCGGGTGTTTACTTAAAAGCTGGAGAAGATAAAAAAGCAAAAGAATTATTTGATTATGTACGTAAACAAACAAATTCTAAAATAGCATTTTTTGAATCCCTACCAGCTGGTAAAGGATATTCTGTTGGGTCAGATTTTTCTAGTGCGAAGAATGATTTAATGATGTCAATTTATAATGAAGCTTCTGCTTTAGGAGAAAGAGGCGATAAAGAAAAAGCAATTAAAGTTTTTGAAACAGCATATACTCCTGCTCTTAAAAAATTTGAAAGTTTATATAAAAGTATTGTTGCAGATGGAAAAGTAGATGCTGCTGATCAATCAAAAATAATGAATCAATTTAATTATTTAGATGAAATGATCGGTGTAGCAGCAGAAATAGATACAAACTATGCTAAACAACAACAAAATATATTATATAAGATGGTAGGTCAATAATATCTGTCATGTTTATATTAAAAGGCTTCAAAATTTTATTTTGAAGCCTTTTTTGTTTAGATTGTCATGATACTTTAACATAAATTATTTAGTTTATTTATAAATTACGATTTCAAGTTAGTAAGTCATAATTTTAAAATCAAAGTAATTTTTATCGTTTAAAGTGATTATTTTGAGAGTTATATTTATTTTTAATTAATATTAAATTATCGTTATTTTTTTCTTTTTAATGCTTTGTTTTAAATACTCTTATATTATTTAATTTTATAATTAACAATAATTGGTACAGAAATTGTGATATTAATATTATCATAATTAGAACTATAAAAATTTAAACGATGAAAAAAATATTTTTTATTGCTGCTACTGTGTTAGGTATTGCTAATTTGAGCGCTCAAGAAAAAACATTAGCTCCTCAGTTTGGTGTTAAATCGGCTGCTAATATGTCTTCATATAATGGGAAAGATATTAGTAAAACAGATTACGCAGTTGGATTTACAGCTGGTGTTTATGCAAATTTTCCAGTAACTCAAAGTTTTTCTATTCAACCAGAGGTTAACTATGCAAGATTAGCTGGTAAAGGATCAAGAGATCAATATTTATACAATTTAGATGGGTCAACTGCAAGACAAACAAAAAACATTACAACTTTAGATTATATTCAAGTTCCTGTAATGTTTAAATATTACATTGCTGGTTCTCGTTTTAACGTTGAAGCTGGTCCACAGGCAGGTTTTCTTGTTTATGGAAGTAACAAAAATGTAGAATCAACTTTTGCTAATGGAACTGTTAACAATACTACTACTAAAACAAATATCAAAGATAATATTCAAAATTTTGACTTTGGTGTGAATTATGGTGTAGGTTATAATCTTACAGATCATATTAATGTTAATGCAAGATACTACATGGGATTAACAAAAATTGACAAAGGAGAGGATGGTGCTAAAGATTTAAATATCAAAAATAATTCATTCACTTTTGGTGTAGGTTATTCTTTTTAATAGAACAATTTAATAATAAAAAAAAGGATTCTGTTTATCAGAATCCTTTTTTTTTCTAATAATTATAACTGATTTACTATATTTTTCTAGTTCAAGGGATTATTATAATAATTTATTTTAATACTATTTTTTTTATAGATTGTTTAAGTATTATTCTGTTTATTATATAAATAAATATAATCATAATAATTCCGAAACAAGTAACAGTCCAGATAGATGAATGATCTAAGTTCATAAATTTACCAATTTTTGTTTGTATCATTTTTATGATATAATAAACAAATGGTAATGAAATTATATAGCTAATAGACATTAATACTAATGAAAATTTTAGATAAGGACGAGCTAATTGATTAATACTGTAGCCGATCAAGAATAAATCTTTTGTTTTATGTTTATTTTTTTCAATCATTAATTGAAAATTAATGATCATTAACCAAATTGCAGCTAAAACTATTATTAATCCTATAAGTAAAACAAGAGAAAAAGATAATTTAAGATAATAAGTCAATTCATTGTTTTTTAATTCATCTTTATTAATGTCATAATTATGTTGTTCAAAATAAGGGATTGAGTTTTCATCTCCTTCAGATTTTGTTTTAACAATTACTCTAGAGGGATTAAGGTTATTTTTATTTGCATAATTTTTATTTGCCCATTTTAAAAACTTTTCTGGTACTAGAATTGTATTAATTTTTGTTGTGAAATCAATTATTTTAGCTTGATATGTTTTTTGTTTTTCGCCTTTTCCTATAATTAATTGAAAAGGTATTTGTTTAAATAAACTTTCAGAAACTTGTGGTAATCCTTGGCTTGTAGCAAAACCAAAATTATATAAATTAAGATAATTTTTTGGTATAATGATAGGAATAAAATCTTCACCATCTTTCCAGTTCCATTCTTTTTTATCTACATCAATAAATTGTTCTGGAATAGATTCAAAAAATAAATCAGTAGAAAAACCTCTTATCCCTCCAATACCACCAATTTGTAATTTTACAGGGAATTGACTGCTCTCGAAAGTTCCTATATTTTCTATGAAAGGCTGGTTTTTTAATTCGTTTATTTCTTCTTCAGTAAAGCTTGGTTTTTCGCCTGTTAATGTTTGTAAAGCAGAAATGTTTTTATTGAGAACAATATAATTTGCTTTCCATATAGAACTGTCTTCTCCAAAATTTTTAGCATAATCTAAATAGATTGTTCCTGCTAATAAAAGAATAAAAAAACCAATTGTAGAGAAACAGCAAAAAGTGATAATACGTAAAATACTTAAATTTTTACGGACTAATTTTTCTATTAATGTATTAGAGTTTAATGACATTTTTTAATCGTTTATCGTGAATTTCATGTAAGCTTGTGAATATAACACCTGCTTTATTTTTTTTAGATTCTGAGATGATTAAATCAAGTAATATTTTCTGATTCTCTTCATCTAAATGACTAAAAGGTTCATCAAGTAATAAAAAATCAAATGGTTGACAAATAGCTCTAATAACAGCAATACGTTGTCGCTGACCATAAGAAAGATGAACTGCTTTTTGATGTAAATGTTTTTCTAATCCAACTTTTTTTATCCAGCTTATGATCTGTTCTTCTGATTGATGATTTGTTAAAACATTTTTTAATTGAATATTTTCCATTAATGTTAATTCTTCAAAAAGGTGTAAACCTTGGAAAACATAAGCAAGTTGAGTTCGATGAATTTTTGTCCATTCATTGATATGAATGTTTTTAATATTTTTATTATCAAAATATACATTACCATCGTAATCTTTTCGGTCACCATATAATATATTCATCAAGGTAGATTTACCAACACCTGAATGTGCTACAATTTGATAAATTTCATCATTTGAAAAGGTATAATTTTTTTTCCAAATCTCTGATTCATTGAATCCAAAATCTTTTAAAGGATATGGAAGAATTTGTTCGATTTTAATTTCCATTTGATGTATTATTTTGTGAAAAAAATAAAGAGTAAGCTTCATCAACAAGAAGTAAAATAACTTCTAAGCTATTTTTATCTGTTTTTTTCATGTGTATTTTCCCTGTTTTTGTATATTCATTAGAAACTCTGTAATCTATATAATCAAAATTGGATAAAATATCTTGTACTTCTTTTGTATTTCCAAATGGAATTTGTTCGTAAATATATTGTTTAACTTCAGTTGGATATTCATCGAAATTAAGATTAACATATCCAAACATTGAATTTTTTGCATTAGTAGCATATTGAGTATGTAAAAAATTGTCTTTACTTATAAAATTTATTGTAAAACGATTCATCGTAGTTTGATTATTTGTTATGTACATTAAATCATCTTTGTAAGTAATATATAATTTTACATTTGTTGAAATAGGTAACATATAATATTTTCCCTCATTTTTAATTTTTTCTTGGTGTGTTGTTATAAAGTCATTATAGAATATTTTATTTTTCATCTTTCCAGCAAAAATAAACTGAGGATAAACAACTTGTTTCATGAATTTATCTTTTTTTCCAAAAAAATCATTTGCATTAAATGATTTACCGACTTCAAAATCATATATACTAAATAAGGCTTCACCTTCAAAACTTTGTTCTAATTTTTTTAAATCAATTTCATATTGTTCAAGAAAATCTGAAAAATAATTTTGATTTTCGAAAATATAGTGTGTATTCGTGGGATATATACCTAAACCAATATTTAAATAACTTTGAGATGGAAAATATTTAAAGAAATCTGTATTAATTTTTGATTTCCACATTGGACGTTTTCTTAATTCATCTTTAGTAATAGCATCAGGATGGAATTTTTGAGTGAAGTTAATTCCGTCAGATGTAAATGAGATTAAATTTACCCATGAACTTTTAGTAAAATCAAGATTTTTTTTAGAATCTTCATTTGGTTTTGAGAAGTTTTTAAGAAAATTTCCAGTATACCAAATATTAATATCTTGAGATTTTTTTACAAAATCAGAAAAGCTACTATTTTCTTTGGCAAGTGAATGTTTGTCATTAATTATTTTTTCGAAATAATTTTTCACTAAGTTTCGAGAAACACCAAATTCCGAAACGATCATTATAAATTGCGTCTTATTCCATGCAATAAATGGTTTTTCAAAATCTTTTATTATTGTAAAACCATTTTCTTTTTCAAACGAAATTTCTTGATTATATATACCCTTATACAATATTTTTAGGTGTTCTTCAAATTGGCTTTTATCTCTCATATTTGCAATGAGAGCAACCATATTTTTAGATTGTAGTTTTTGCCCAAAAATATAAATAGGACTAATAATATCAATACCTGCTGAGGTTGGGCTTTTTTTTATATTTTGTAATAATTCATTAATTTTTGGATCCTGATCTTTAATTTCGTTTTCAAATAATTGATAAAATTTATATTGATCTAATTTTTGAAAGTTACCTTTTTCTGCGATAGCTTTAGGATTTATTAATGTAACAAAATCTGCATCAGTGGGGATTAGAATGGTATAATCTTTATTTTTATTACAACTTGCTAGTAGCAGAATAGAAATCAATAATATACAGTACTGAAATATTTTTCTCATTGGTTAATTTGTGAAATTTGATTTGTAAAAAACATTATTTTTTATGAAAACGACAAAATGTCGTATATCGCTATAAAATTAAGCAATTATTAAAATGATTTTCTAATAAATAGCTAGAAAATTATCTAAAAAATTCTTATATTCGCACTCCTTGATTTAGAAGATATAAAGAAGAATTCGATGGCAAAAAAGTTTAAAGAATATAAGCATTTAGACCTAGTACAAGTTTCAAATGAAACATTAGAAGATTGGAAGCAAAATAATGTTTTCGAAAAGAGTATTACGTCACGTGAAGGAAAAGACTCGTACGTATTTTATGAAGGACCTCCTTCTGCAAACGGAAAGCCAGGAATTCACCATGTTTTAGCACGTTCGATAAAAGATATATTTTGTCGTTACCAAACTTTAAAGGGGAAACAAGTTTTTCGTAAAGCAGGTTGGGATACTCATGGTTTACCTGTAGAGTTGGGTACAGAAAAAGAATTAGGAATTACAAAAGAAGATATTGGATCTAAAATTTCTGTAGAAGAATACAACGAAGCATGTAAGCGTACAGTAATGCGTTATACAGATTTGTGGAATGATTTGACAGAAAAAATGGGTTATTGGGTTGATATGAATGATCCTTACATTACATATAAACCAAAGTATATGGAATCTGTATGGTGGTTATTAAAACAAATTTATAATAAAGATTTGCTTTATAAAGGGTATACAATACAACCATATTCTCCTAAAGCTGGGACTGGTTTATCATCGCATGAATTAAATCAGCCAGGTACATATCAAGACGTTACAGATACAACAATTGTTGCTCAATTCAAGATTAAAAAAGAATCAGAATTATTTCAAAAATTTGATGGTGATACTTATTTTTTAGCTTGGACAACAACTCCATGGACTTTACCATCAAATACAGCATTAACTGTTGGACCAAAGATAGATTATGTAGTTGTAGAAACATATAATCAATATACTTTTGAACCAATACGTGTTGTATTAGCAAAATCATTAGTAAATAAACAATTTAGTAAACCATATTTTTTAGCAGAAACTGAAGATGATTTCAAAGTTTATGCAGCAGGAAATAAACAAATTCCTTACAGAATTGTAGGAGAATATAAAGGAGAAGAGTTAGTAGGAACTAAATACGAACAGTTATTACCATGGGCAACTCCTTTTGAAAAGGTAGAAGATGCATTTCGTGTAATCCCTGGAGATTTTGTTACTACAGAAGATGGTACAGGTATTGTACATACAGCTCCTACTTTTGGTGCTGATGATGCTCGTGTTTCTAAAGATGCAGGTATTCCTCCAATGTTGGTCTTAGATAAAAATGGAAATCCTGTTCCTTTAGTAGATTTACAAGGACGATTTGTTGAATCTTTACCAGAAGGTTTTGGAGGCAAATATGTTAAAAATGAATACTATGATGATGGTACAGCTCCTGAGAAATCAGTAGATGTAGAGATTGCAATTTTATTAAAAGAACGTAATCAAGCCTTCAAAGTAGAAAAATATAAACACAGTTATCCACATTGTTGGAGAACAGATAAGCCAATTTTATATTATCCATTAGATTCTTGGTTCATCAAAGTTACTGATGTAAAAGATCGCATGGTTCAATTGAATAAAGAAATCAACTGGAAGCCAAAAGCAACAGGAGAAGGTCGTTTTGGAAATTGGTTAGAGAATGCGAATGATTGGAATTTATCTCGTTCTCGTTATTGGGGAATTCCATTACCAATCTGGAGAACAGATGAAGGCGATGAAGAATTAATCATTGGTTCTGTTGAGGAATTAATTACAGAAATAGAAAAATCTATAGCTGCAGGTGTTCAAAAAGAAAACCCTTTTAAAGATTTTCAAATCGGTAATATGTCAGAAGAAAACTATGATTTAATTGATTTACATAAAAATGTAGTTGATGAAATTACGTTAGTTTCTGCTTCTGGTAAACCAATGAAACGTGAAGCTGATTTAATTGATGTTTGGTTTGATTCTGGAGCAATGCCATATGCACAAGTTCATTACCCATTCGAAAATAAAGAATTGATTGATAATGGAACAATGTATCCAGCTGATTTTATTGCAGAAGGAGTAGACCAAACACGTGGTTGGTTCTATACTTTACATGCAATAGGAACATTAGTGTTCGATTCTAAAGCATACAAAAATGTAATGTCTAATGGATTAGTCTTAGATAAAAATGGACAAAAAATGTCTAAACGCTTAGGTAATGCTGTAGATCCATTCGAAACTTTAGCGACTTATGGACCGGATGCTACGCGTTGGTACATGATCTCAAATGCTCAGCCATGGGAAAATTTAAAATTTGATATTGCTGGAGTTGATGAAGTTCGTCGTAAATTTTTTGGAACATTATATAATACTTATTCGTTCTTTGCTTTATATGCTAATGTAGATGGTTTTACATTTGCTGAAGAAGAAATACCAGTAAATGAAAGAGCCGAATTAGATCAATGGATTATTTCTGAACTAAATACATTAACAAAGAAAGTTGATGCATTTTTATCAGAATATGAACCTACAAAAGCTGCTCGTGCAATTCAAGAATTTGTAATAGATAATTTATCTAACTGGCATGTGCGTTTATCAAGAAGACGTTTCTGGAAAGGAGATTATTCAAAAGATAAAATCGCAGCATATCAAACTTTATATACAGTTTTAGAAACAGTAGCTATTTTAGGATCTCCAATAGCTCCATTCTTTATGGATCAATTATATAAAGATTTAAATATAGCGACAGGAAAAAATGCAGCTGAGTCTGTTCACTTAGCAGATTTTCCTAAAGTTGATGAATCGTTAATTAAAACTGAATTAGAAGAACAAACACATTTAGCACAAACTGCTACAAGTATGATTTTATCTCTTCGTAAATTAAGCGATAATAGAGTACGCCAGCCATTACAAAAAGTAATGATTCCTGTATTAAATGATAAAATGAAAGCTAATTTAGAAGCTGTTACAGATTTATTGAAACAGGAAGTAAATGTGAAAGAGATTCAGTTGATTACAAACGAAGAAGCTTCTAGCCTTTTAGTAAAATCGATAAAGCCTAATTTTAAAACTTTAGGACCAAAATACGGAAAGGAAATGAAAGCTATTTCTGCTGCTACAAGTCAAATAACAAATGAACAAATTGTTAATTTGGAGCAATCAGGAAAAATAGACTTGGAAATTGACAACAAAATATTATCTTTAGATATAGAAGATTTTGAAATTGCTACTAAGGATATTCCAGGATGGACTGTAGCATCTAATTCAACATTGACAGTTGCTCTTGATTTACAATTAACTGATGAATTAATTAATGAAGGAGTTGCTAGAGAATTAGTAAATAGAATTCAAAATTTACGTAAGGAAACTGGATTAGAGGTAACCGACAAAATTAGACTTAACTTAAAAAATGATGAATCAATCGTAAAGGCGGTTGGACAAAACAAAGATTACATTTGTTCTGAAACATTAGCAGAAGATCTTGTTTTACAAGATATAATAGAAAATGGAACAGAAATTGAGATTAATGGTTTGTTAACACAAATTTCGATTACTAAACTGTAAGCGTATGGCAACAGAAGAAAAAGTAAGATACTCTGATAAAGAGTTGGAAGAATTTAAAGCTATAATTCAAGAAAAATTAGATCAAGCTTTAAAAGATTATGAACTATTAAAAGAATCATATACAAATAATAGTAATAACGGGACAGATGATACGTCTCCAACATTCAAAGCATTTGAAGAAGGTTCTGAAACAATGTCAAAAGAACAAAATGCACAATTAGCTGCACGTCAAGATAAATTTATCCGTGATTTAAAAAATGCTCTTATTCGTATTGAAAATAAAACATACGGTATTTGTCGTGTAACAGGTAAATTAATAAATAAAGAACGTTTAAAATTAGTTCCTCATGCTACATTAAGTATTGAAGCTAAAAATATGCAACGCTAATAAATTATTTTGAAAAAAGTAACACTCATTACCATTTTGGTTCTAATTATAGACCAGCTTAGTAAATTTTACGTTAAAACTCATTTTTTTTTAGGAGAAGATGTAAATGTATTAGGTTGGTTTAAAATTGCTTTTGTAGAAAATCCTGGTATGGCATATGGAATGCACTTTGGAGGAGAAACAGGAAAAATAATTCTTTCTATTTTGAGAATAGTATTAATAGGCATGATTATTTATTATATTAATGCTTGGTCAAAAAAATTGAATACTAATTATTTTATTATTCCTGTAGCTCTTGTATTGGCAGGTGCAATAGGTAATGTAATTGATGGAATTTTTTACGGAGTTATTTTCGATAAAGGAACAACGTTTAGTAATATGTATCAAGATTGGATAGGTTATCCAGGAATTGCTAAAGCTGATTTTTCAGGTTATTCCTCTTGGTTTACAGGATGTGTAGTAGATATGTTATATTTTCCTATTGTTGAGTTTGATTGGCCATCTTGGCTACCAATAGTAGGAGGACAGCATTATAAATTTTTTCAACCTGTATTTAATATTGCTGATTCAGCTATATTTGTAGGAGGACTAAGTTTATTCCTTTTTAGAAAAAAAGCTTTTACAACCAGAAGTGGTATAAGATTAAGATTTTAATAAAAAAGCCTCAGTATAAACTGAGGCTTTTTTATTTTATGAAGACAAAATTATATCATAGAAATTAACAATAAATCTATATTTGTTTAGTTAAATAATTAACAATTTAAAATACTAAATTAATATATGAATAAATTTTTACTTCTTTCTTTATTTTTTACTACTCAATTTTCTTTTTCTCAAGAATATACAGTAAATAAAATTCCAGAAAAATTAGTAGATAATGCTTATGCTGTAATACGTCAAAGTAATGAATCTATAGAACTGATAAAAATAGATGAATTAAAATACACAGAAGATGTTGTAATAACAGTTTTAAATAAGGCAGGAGATAGCTATGTAAACGCAAGATCAAATTATAATCCTAATACTAAAATTGATCTTTTTGAAGCTACTTTACTTGATAGTAATGGTAAAGAAGTAAAGAAATTTAAATCAAAAGATTTTAATGATCAAAGTTATATTACTGATGGGCAAATGTACACGGATGAGAGGATAAAATATTTAAATTTTACACCTATATCTTATCCTTATACATTGCATTATAAAATAATTTCTACAATAAAAAATACACTTTTTATTCCAAGATGGTTTCCTATTATAGCTCCTAATTTAGCTATTGAAAAAGCAATTTATCAATTTAATAATAAGACCAATTCAACTATCCGTTTAAAGGAAAATAATTTTAATCATTTTAATGTTGTAAAATCTGGTGATATTAATAATTTAAAATATGAATTGATTGATATACCAGCTTTTGAAGAAGAAGATAATATGATAAATCTTAGAGATTTTTTTCCGAGTGTTATATTAGCCTCTAATCAAATTAATATTGATGGAAGAAAAGGAACATTTGATAATTGGAATGATTATGGAAAATGGTCTTATGAAAATCTAATTCAAGGTAAATTAGATTTAACTTCAAATCAAAAATTATACTTTCAAGATTTAGTAAAAAATGCAAAAACTGATCGTGAAAAAGTTCAGATTTTATACAAACATTTACAAAATAAAGTTAGGTATATTGGAGTACAATTGGGAATTGGAGGACTTTCACCTTTTCCTGCATCCTATGTTGAAAGTAAAAGTTATGGTGACTGTAAAGCATTATCAAACTATATGATTAGTATGCTTGATGCCGTAGGTATAAAAGCATATCATACAATTTTATATGCAGGAAGGCAGCCAATTGATATTGATGATAAAATGATGTATCAGCAAGGAAATCATATGATTGTTTACGTTCCTTTGAAAGATGAAACAATTTGGTTAGAAGCTACTAGTCAAACAGCTCCTTTTAACTATCTTGGAGATTTCGCAGGGAATAGAAAAGTATTTGTTATTGAAAATGAAGGAGGTAAAATAATTTCAGCTCAACAATTTAATACAGAAGATAATCAATTATTAGTGAATGGTAAAGCTTCTCTTGCCTCAGATGGAACTTTAAATTTTGAATTTACAGAAAATTCAAGAGGGCTATTGTATCAAAATTTTGCAAGCTTATCTCAATTATCTGAAAAAGATTTAGATATAAGATTAAAAAATAGATTTTCAAATTTTCCTGGAATAAATTTTAAGACTAAAAAGTTTACAAATAATTGGGAAAATGCAGTTTTTACTTCTGATTTTAATTTTTCAATTCCTAATTATGCTAAAATACAAGGAAATAATATTATTGTTAATATAATTCCTATTAATAGAGAAGAAACTTCTGTAAAAAAATCAAAAAATAGAATGTTCGATTTTATGATAGGTACAGGTTATATTGATGAGGTTTCTTATATTCTTTCTTTACCAGCTGGTTATGATATGCCAACATTTTTTGAACCAATAAATGTAAAATCTATTTTTGGAGAGTACACATTACAAATTATACCAAAAGATAAAACCAACTTTGAAATAAAACGTATATATAAGCAATTTTCTGGAAAATTTTCAAAAGATAAATTCAATGATTATGTTGATTTTAGAAGACAGATTGCAGGTTACGACAACACTAAACTATTATTAGAAAAACTATAAATTATTATTATGAAAACATTTTTTACTATTGTAGCATCTATTGCGACTGTAACAAGTTTTGCACAAGATGTAAAATTTGGTAAAATCTCAAAACAAGATTTTGAAAAAATAAAGAGTACTATTCAAGCTGATGCTCCTGCAGAGGTGTTGTATTCAGAAGGGGATTATAAAGTAACTTTTAATACTCATCAAGGAGGAGTAGAGCAAACAAAAAAAGTTTTTTATCGTTACATTGTTTTCGATAAAGATAAAACACCTAATGATATATTGACTATAAGTATTCCGATTTATAAAACAGAAGGTTCTGATCAAGATAAATTATTATCTTTAAAAGCTGTAACTTATAATTTAGAAAATGGAAAAATTGTTCAGCAAAAATTAGAAAAGAAAGATATTTTTCTTGATAAAGTACATCGTTTTTTAGATAAACAAACATTTACTTTTCCGAATGTAAAAAATGGATCAATATTAGAATATTCATATGAAATTTTATCTCCATTTATTAGTAGTACAGATACCTGGTACTTTCAACAATCTGTTCCTGTAGTAAATTCAAACTTTACATTTCAATCACAAGATTATTTTAATTATCAACAAGATTTACGCGGTAGTTTTTCTCCGAAAATAACTAAAGATTCTAAAGAAGATACATACACATCAACAGTTTATAATCGTGGTTTGGATCCTTCAATGAACGCAGGAGTTGTAGATAGAAGTTCTACAATTCAAAATGGTAAATTAAAAATAAATACTTTAAGTTATTCTTTAACTAATTTACCTACATATTCAAAAGAACCATATGTATTGAATCACAAAAATATGCTGTCTAGTTTACAGTTTGAGTTAGCGTCTTATAAACAACCAGGACAAACACCTCAAAATTTTTCTACAACTTGGGAAAAAATTGGGAAAGACTTAATGGATAATTCTAATTTAGGAAGAGAACTAACAGGAAATAATTTTCTTGATGAAACGGTAAAAACTCTTACAGCAAATAAAAATACTGATTTAGAAAAAACTGAAGCTATTTTTGAGTATGTAAAAAATAATTTTACTTGGAATGATTATCTTTCTGTATTTACAGATAATGGAATTAGAAAAACATTTAATGATAAAACAGGAAACTCTGCTGATATCAATTTACTTCTAATCTCAATGCTTAAAAAAGCTGGAATTAATGTTAATCCTATTGTTTTAAGTTCTTTGAATAATGGCTTAATTAATTATTCTTTTCCATCAAGAACAAAATTAAATTATGTAATTGCAGGAGCAACTATTAATAATGAATTTTATTTAATTGATGCGACAGATAAAAACTCTCAGTTAAACTTATTACCATTGAGAGCTATTAATGATAGAGGTATTATGTTGTTGGAAAATGGTGTAAAAGAGATTCCATTAAGAAACTCTGTGATGACCAACAATAAGAAAACAATTACAGCAGACTTGAAAGCTGATGGAACTTTAACAGGTAGTTTTACAAACTTAAGAGATAATTATTTTTATATGGCTGATAAAAATGAAATTGCTTCAGATCCTAAAGCTTTTGAGAAAGAATATGTGGATGGATACAATTTTGAAATTTCAGATTTTAAAAGCCAAGACAATAAAATTAATATTATACGTCATCAATTTAAATTTTCTGATGCAAATGTAGATGTTGCAGGAAATAAAATCATATTCAATCCATTATTATTCTTAGCAAATACAAAGTATTATTTGAATTTGGAACAACGTAACTATAATATTGAATTTGGAGCTCCTATTACAACTGTGAGTACTGTGAATATTAAAATTCCTGCGGGATATAAAGTAGAGGCTTTACCAGTGGAGAAACAATTTACAATGCAAGATCAAGCATCTGGTTATGCATATAAAGTGGTTGAGAAAGATGGATATATTGTTGCTCAATCATACAAAATAACACCATATAGTGTTTTGCCACCATCTTATTATAAACCTTTGAAAGAATTTTCTGAGAATATAATAAAAGCAGAAAGTCAGCAAGTAATTCTTGTTAAAGAATAAATAAATTCAAAATCAGATTAGGTAGTTTATCTAATCTGTTTTTTTTATATGAAATAATAGGATATAAAAAAAAGCATCTAAATTAATTTAGATGCTTTTTTATTTGTGGTCCCTACTGGATTCG
>DLJQ01000017.1:186-15938 GCA_002484335.1 Flavobacteriales bacterium UBA7612 | reverse complement strand
TATTTGTAATCATGCCAAAATTAAAAACAAAATCTGGAGCGAAAAAACGTTTCAAATTAACAGGAACAGGTAAAATTAAAAGAAAACACGCTTTTAAAAGCCACATCCTAACAAAAAAAGAAACTAAACAAAAGAGAAATTTAACTCAAACTGGTTTAGTAGATAAAGCTGATGAAAAATCAGTAAAACAACAATTAAGATTAAAATAAGAACGTGTTCTTATTTGGTTTATTAATTCATTATTAACCCTGTCGTTGGGCCTTAAAGCAGAGAAATCTCGCCCACTACAAAAAAATTAAAAATTATGCCAAGATCAGTAAACGCAGTTGCGTCAAGAGCTAGAAGAAAAAGAGTTTTAAAACTTGCTAAAGGATATTACGGAAGAAGAAAAAATGTTTGGACTGTTGCTAAAAACGCAGTAGAAAAAGGTTTAGTTTATGCTTACCGTGATAGACGTCAAAAGAAAAGAAATTTCCGTGCGTTATGGATTCAAAGAATTAACGCTGGTGCAAGATTACACGGATTGTCTTACTCTAAATTTATGGGAGCTATTCACAAAGCTGGTATTGAATTAAATCGTAAAGTTTTAGCTGACTTAGCGATGAACAATCCAGAAGCTTTCAAAGCAATCGTAGAAAAAGTAAAATAATTTATTAAACAATATATTAAAACGTTTTAAACTTGGCTATTTAGCCAAGTTTTTTTTTGATAAATTTGAACCTAAACTTATTATTAATGCATCAACAAAAAGATCTATTTCTACGTATTTGGCCATTTTTTGTAGTATTTTTTATATATAATTTTGCAGCGGTTGCTCTTACTCAATATTTTGGTAGAGATGAATTGCATTTATATTTTAATCAATTTAGTAATCCTTATTTTGATAAATTTTTTGTTTACTATACAGATTTTGGAACATTATATTTATTTTTTATTTTATTAGGGTATTTATTT
Source organism: Flavobacteriales bacterium UBA7612 (assembly GCA_002484335.1). GTDB lineage: Bacteria > Bacteroidota > Bacteroidia > Flavobacteriales > Weeksellaceae > Empedobacter. The sequence continues at coordinate 14,984 of DLJQ01000017.1, read as the reverse complement.
TGGACAAATACAAGAAGAATGTTTCTCTATCTTTTTACTGCTGAAACAGCTGCATCATTAATTAGTGTTTTTTTTAAGAATGTCTATTTCTCAGAAACTTTACGACCTGGCTATTATTTTACACATAAAAATATAAATATTATTCTTGTAAAAAATTATGCAATACAAATGGCTGCAACTTTCCCATCTGGACATTCATTAACTGCTACAGTAATTGCTATGACACTTTGCTTACTGACTAAGAATCGTTGGTTACAATTGTTTTTTGCACTATTATTCCCAAGTATTGCTATAAGTCGTATTTATCTTTCAAGGCATTTTGCAATTGATACAGTAGGAGGTTCTATGATTGGTTTTTTTATTTTTATATTTACGTATTATATCATCAATACCATTAAAAATAATAAGATAGATGAAAAAATCATTAGAAATAGAACGATTAAATAAACTTTGTATTTCTCTTATAGAATATAATCTTATTTGGGAAGATGCAGAAGCTAATCAACGTTATCTTGATAATTTACTTAATAATCATCAAACAGATATAATTCTTTTACCTGAAATGTTTTCTTCAGGCTTTTCTATGAATGTAGAAAAGGTAGCAGAGAAACCTTTTGGCGATACTTTTGTATGGATGCAAAAAAAATCAAAAGAATTAAATGCTGCAATTGCTGGTAGTATTTCTACAAAAGAGAATGAAAAATTTTATAATAGATTCTATTTTGTATCTCCAAATGGTTCAGTTTTTATTTATGATAAGAAACATTTATTTAGTTATGGTAAAGAAGCGACCGTTTATTCCTCTGGAGACAGAGTAGTTACGATAGATTATAAAGGTTGGCAAATACGACCAATTGTTTGTTATGATTTGCGTTTTCCTGTATGGATAAGGAATACAGAAAAAAATCCATATGATTTATTACTTTGTGTAGCTAATTGGCCAAAGGCTAGGAGAGATGCTTGGATAAGTTTATTAAAGGCTCGTGCAATAGAAAATATGAGTTATGTAGCTTCTGTAAATAGGACAGGAGAAGATGGATATAAATTAGATTATAGCGGAGATTCAAAAATGTTTGATACATTAGGAAAAGAATTAATACCTATAAATAATCATCAGGAAATATTACAATTTGAAATAAATAAAACTGAACAAAATGATGCAAGAAAGCATTTTAATTTTCTTGAAGATAGAGATCAATTTTATTTTGGATAAAATATTACAAAAAATAAGCTAACCATTTAGTTAGCTTATTTTTTTATAAAGTTTTTGCAATAGTGATTGAAGCGACATCCTTTTTAGATTGTTCATTGAGCGAAGTTGAAATGTATTCAATCAAAAAAGATATAGCGTAAAGCATACCCCGTAGGGATTGCCCTTCAAAAAATAATTATTTTTTTTATTTAGAAATTGATTAAAAGATCTAACCTAGTTCTATTTCCACTTCTTTTATAACTAGGATCAATACCATTTAAGCCTTTTATTTCTTGCATAAAAAAGTTACGACTTCTTAAACGCATCCATTTATTTAATTGACAAAGAATCATAAACTCAGGACCTTGTATATTTGTTGAATTCCATCTTGCCAAATCATATTGTGCATAATAATCTAAAGCAGCATATTTTTCCATATATAAATAAGCAAGACTTGTTTTAAATTCTTTTTTAAATAATGAAAAGTCAATACCTATATTACCATAAATCCCAAAATTCTGCTTTGTGAAATCAGGAGCTTCGGAAGGATTAAATACATTACCTTCAGAAAAATAATTATTTCCTGATTTATCTGTAATTAAATTTGAAGGAGGATTTGTTTTGTAATTTTTAAAATTGTAAAATACATTTACATTAAAATTAAGATTTGACAGTTGTTTCAATTTTATGTCTAGATGACTTGTCCAAATAGAGTAATCAGGAGCTAAATCTCCAGGATAAAAAAAGTTAGCAACATCGCTATAATATACGTTAGGTAATTTTTCTGCCATTAGAAGACCTGAACTTAATCTCCAAGATTTCATTTCATCATCTTTTCCAAAATTAGCAGAGATACCATACATTTTTCCTTGTTTTTTAAACGAGGCATTGTCTACATATTTTTCAATAAAAAGAGCCGATTTTATATTTAATAAATAATTATTGAATTTATAATTAGAAACATAAGAAATCCCATCATGATTAATCCAATCAAATTGTTCACCAATATAATTATCCCATATTCTAGAACCTGTTTGACGACCAAATCGTATAGCTTGGTTTTTAGCAGGTTTATATTCCACCCAAAGCTCATTTAATAGAATAGAAAGTTTACTATCTGATTCACCTCCAAAAGCAAAATAAGGATGAGTCATTATAGATGATCTAAAGCTAAATTGCTCTGTAATATCTGTATCCAAATTCAAGTAAAATAAAGCTCTGGACCAAAAACGAGTTGTGGGTTTTATTCTTTCTCCAGTTTTTATATCCATATTATTTTGATTCCAATCCATTTCACCTAAGCGCATGATTGCATCAAAACTAAGTTTAGAGCGATCTATTAAACTTGATTTGTTTTTTTCTTGATTAATTTTTTCTTTTGATAAAGCTTCTAATTGATTAATTCTATTCTTTAAAAGTTTTAATTCTTCATCATAATTTTTCTCAGGAATAGTATCTAATTCCTGAGAAAAGCTAAAACTACTAGTAAGTAATAAAAGCGGATACAAATATAATTTCATTAGGTAATAGGGTGGTTTAGAGTAAGGTTTGTAATAGGTTTATTTTTGTTGGATTTTTTTTAGGTATTTTGGAGCTTGATCTTCAAAAATTTCTTGTATTCTTTCATAATTATTTTGATTAACTAATTGCTCTAAGCCAAAATTTGAATAACAGTAAGTAACAAATTCATTTACTTTATAATCAGGTATAGATAAATTTTGTGTAAAATAATCTGTTGTATAATAATTTTGTAAGTTGCTAATTTTATTAACTTCTTTAAAGTATTGATCTTGTTGTTTTGCTTTCTTTTTTCGACCAGAAATCATAGAAACCCATTGAGATGGATCTAAAACTCCATTTCCGTTTAAAACTGAAGAAGCATTTGGATCCACTTTTTTATCCTTTATACTAGGATCTAAACCAAGGTTCTCATAAAGAATAGTTTCTTTAGATTTTTGATTTTTAATATTATTAATCCAATTTTTATCTAATTGATTAATATTTGCCTCCCCTAATTCTACAACTTCTATATTTAAATGAACAACAATAAATCCTTTATTTAGCATTTCTTGAGTTACTTTTACTGAACGCTCTTCATAAAAGTCATTACTAAAATTCAATAAATCTCCTACAGAAACATTAATAGAAAAAATTCCATTTTCATTAGTAAGAATTTTTGCATGAGTTTGTTCGTTTTCAACCAATATTCCAGGTATAACATCCTGTCCTTCTATAGCATCATCTACAACAACACGCCCTGTAATAAGGCTAGTTTGTGCAAAAGAAAAAAGACTGATCAAACTAAAAAGTAGTGTATAAATTAATTTTTTCATCCAAATGTATGTTAGTTGTTATTAACAATATTTCTTAAAATCAAAAACCTTACCATTTGATTTTATATTGAGAATAAGAATAAATTACATTTATTTACTTTTGTTCATATAATTAATATATATTGGTGCTTGAGTTTGAAAAATTTCTTCGATTTTATCATATTTATTATCCTTAACTAATTTTTCCAATCCAAAATTTGTGTAACAGTAATTAACAAAATTTTCAACTTTGTTTTCTGGAATATGTAAATCTTCTGTAAAATAATAATCTGTAAAAAAATCTTGTAATTCTTTGATTTTATCAACTTTCTTAAAGTATTGATCTTGTTTCTTTGCCTTCTTTTTCTGTCCAGAAATAACACCAAACCATTCTGTTGGATCCATAATTCCATTATTATTTAATAGAGCAGTTGCATTAGGATTTACTTTTGCATATTGCATATTAGGATCGAGTCCTAAAGCTTCGTAAAATTCTGTTTTTTCAGTCTTTTTTACTTTTATGTTATTTTTCCAATTTTTATCTAATCTATTTACTTTTGCTTCGTCTAATTCTACAACTTCTATATTCAAATGAATTGTTATAATTCCTCGATTCAACATTGCATCAGAAATTTTTACAGAACGTTCTTGGTAAAAATCATGTTTGAATAATAGTTCATCTCCAACTGAAACTCGGATTGAAAAATCACCATTGATATTAGTTGTTGTCTTAGCATCTGTTTGTAGATTTTGAACTAAGATTCCGTCAAGTACATCTTGTCCAACAACTTTATCATCAATTATAATTTTTCCTGTGATCATTTTAGATTGGGCAAACGATAATGTATTTATTAGGCAGAATAGAATAGTGTATATGTATTTATTAATCATTTTTAATAATATTAGTATTTATTTTACTAAGGTAAATAGGGGCTTGTTCTTCGATAACCGAAAGGATTTCATCATATTTGTTCTCTTTCAATAATTTTTTAAAATCATATTTAGTATAACAATAATCTAGAAAGCCAATAATACTAATTTTTGGTATTTTTAATTCTTCAATAAAATAATATTCAGTATAAAATTGTTTAAGGTCTTTAATTAATTCTTCTTTAGTTTTCTCAATTTCTGATTTTGAGTTAATTTTTTTATATGATCCACTCAATAAACTAAATAATCCCATAATATTAACACCTCCAATTTGATGAATTGTTCTATTAACTTTTTCTTCTTCATGTTTTAAGTTTAGTTTTATTTTATACTCCAGAGTATTAATTCCCATTTGAGTATTAATTTTTTCTTGGAATACCTTTTCCTTACCAAGATCATTTAGCATATTTTTATCTAATCGATTTACATTCGCTTCTCCCAATTCTATAACTTCTATATTCAAATGAATTGTTATAAATCCACGGTTTATCATAGCTTCAGAAATTTTTACAGATCGTTCTTTATAAAAATCATGTTTAAATAGCAATTCATCTCCAGCAGAAACATTAATAGAAAAAATTCCATCAACATTAGTTATATTTTTAGCATCTGTTTGTAAATTTTGAACTAAAATTCCGTCAAGAACATCTTGTCCAACAACTTTATCATCAATAATAACTTTTCCTGTTATCATTTTATATTGAGCATGAGATACAACTAAACATGAAATATTAATAGATACAAAAAATAAAATTTTATTCATCTACTTTAATTTTAGCATTTATTTTGTCAAGATAAATGGATGAATCTCTACTTAGCATTTCTTCTATTAATTCAAAATCATTTTGTTTGATGATTTCTTCGAAATTATTATTTGAATCAGAAAATAATAAGAATTCATCAATCTTATTTTCAGGGATTTTTAAAGTAGTTGTAAAATAATACTTGTTATAATAATTTTCAATCTTTTCGAGAACGTTTATTTTATTAAAATATTTTAAATTTTGTTTTGCTTGTTTTCTTGAAATATTTGTTCCCATTGACCTTAGATTGAGAGGAATATCTTTAAATCTTATTGAAGGATCTAAACCTAAATTTATATATAAAGAATCTATAAAGTCATATTTCAATTTTACATTTTTTTGCCAAAATTTATTCAATGTATTTACATTAGCTTCAGCTAATTCTATAACCTTTATATTTAGATGAACAGATATAAATCCTTTTTGTAACGTTGTAGAAGAAATTGAAATTTTTCTTTCATCTATACCTTCTCCTTTAAAAAGTAATTCATCATTTTCATTTACTTTAATTGAAAATATTCCTTTTATATTGGTTTTTGTTCTTGCATTGCTCGATAAGTTAGTAATTTCTATTCCTTCCAATTCCATAGACTCATCTTCATCAATTAATACTTTTCCAGAAATCAAAGTATTTTGAGCTTGTAAATAGGATAATGATAAAACATAAAAAAATAAAAGTATTTTCATTCGCATTAAAATTTTGACTAAAAATAAATGAGATTTTCTTTGATTATCAATATTTAACAAAATTTTACCTTAAAGTATATATATGTTAAAAAGAAAAAATAATTTCTTAACTATTATTCATTTTATCATATAATTCATTTTAAAAACAATAAAAAAAGACTTGNNCAAGTCTTTTTTTATTGTTTTATATATTTTTTGAATAAATTATTGAATAAATTCTTCTGCTTGTTTTAATGAAGCATCTAATCCATTAACATCTTTACCTCCTGCAGTCGCTAAAAAAGGTTGTCCACCTCCGCCACCATTAATATGTTTAGCGATTTCTTTTACAATATTACCAGCATGTAAACCTTTATCTTGAACTAGGTTTTTAGCAATAGAAATTGTAATAGATGGTTTTACAGCATCATTTGTACCAACAACTATAAATGCATTTTCTAGCTCATTTGTTAAGTCAATAGCATTCTGCTTAGCTGTATTCGTATCTAAATTTGTTTTGATTGCTAAGAAATTAATTCCATTAATAGCTTTAACTCCAGCTTTCCAAGTTTCTTTTTCAGCTTTTGCTTGTTGAGCAACAAATTTTTCAACTTGTTTTTTCAACGCTGCATTTTCATCTAATATAGATTGAACAGCTTTTAATGCATCATTTTTAGTTTTTAAGGCAGCTAAAACTTCATTATAGCTTTTCTCTGCATCTTTTAATGCATTAATAGCTGTATCTGCTGTAATTGCTTCTATACGGCGAATACCTGCTGCTGTAGATGATTCTGATAATATTTTGAATAATCGTATATCAGCTGTATTTTTTACGTGAGTTCCTCCACATAATTCTACAGAAGTACCAAAACGGATTACACGAACTTTATCACCATATTTTTCACCAAATAATGCCATTGCACCTTCAGCTAATGCTTCTTCCATTGTAGATTCTCTTTTCTCTACTAATGGTAATGCTTGTGCAATTTTCTCATTTACTTTTTGTTCTACCAAAGCAATTTCTTCGTCTGACATTTTAGAGAAATGAGAAAAATCGAAACGTAAATAATCATCACCAACATAAGAACCCTTTTGCTCTACATGTGTTCCTAATACTTCACGTAAAGCTTCGTGCATTAAATGTGTGGCAGAGTGATTATTTGTTGTTGCATTACGTTTAGAAACATCTATTTTAGCTTGGAATGTTCCATTCACATTCTCAGGTAAAGTTTCTACAAAGTGAATGATTAAATTATTTTCTTTTTTAGTATCAACAACCTCTATCGTTTCGTTAGGAGAAATAATAACACCTTTATCTCCAATTTGTCCTCCAGATTCAGCATAGAAAGGGGTTTGATTGAAAACTAATTGATAAAATTCACCTTTTTTATTTTTTACTTTTCTGTATCGTGTAATTTTGACTTCTGCTTCTGTATTGTCATAAGCAATAGAAGTTTCGTTTCCACTATCATCTAAAACAACCCAATCATCCGTTACTAAAGCAGTTGCTTTTTTAGAACGTTCTTTTTGTTTTGCCATTTCAGCCTCAAAACCAGCTTCATCAATTGTAAAACCATGATCTTCTGCAACAATACGAGATAAATCAGCAGGGAAACCAAATGTATCGTATAATTCAAAAACAACATCTCCAGGAACAACTTTAGATTCACCTAATTGTTCAATAATTTGGTTTAATCTATTTAATCCTTGCTCAATTGTTCTTAAGAAAGAAGCTTCTTCTTCGCGAATTACACCAGTAACAATACCTTCTTGTTTTACTAATTCTGGGAAAAAATCTCCCATTTCAGCTTTCAAGATTGGGTATAATTTATAAATAAATGGTTCGTTTAAGTTTAAGAAACGGTAGCCGTAAGAAATAGCACGACGTAAAATACGACGAATAACATATCCTGCACCAGTATTAGAAGGTAATTGACCATCCGCAATTGCAAAAGAAACTGCACGTAGATGATCTACAATAACACGAATAGCAATATCTGTTTTTTCATCAACACCATATTTAAAACCAGAAATTTCTTCTAATTTTTGAATCGTTGGTTGAAAAACATCCGTATCATAGTTAGATGTTTTTCCTTGTAAAATCATTGCTAAACGCTCAAATCCCATTCCAGTATCAATGTGTTTTGCAGGTAAAGATTCAAGAGAACCATCTGCTTTACGTTGATATTGCATAAATACAAGATTCCAAATCTCAATAACTTGAGGATGATCCATATTTACTAATGATTTTCCATCCACTTTAGCACGATCTTCAGCTGGTCTTATATCAACATGGATTTCAGAACATGGACCACAAGGACCAATATCTCCCATTTCCCAGAAGTTATCTTTTTTATTTCCAAATAATATACGATCTTCAGCAATGTGTTCTTTCCAAAGATCTAATGCTTCTTGATCTAGTGTTGTACCATCTCCTTTGTCACCTTCAAAAACAGTTACATAAATTTGATCTTTAGATATACCGTATTTTTCTGTTAATAATTCCCAAGCCCACGCAATTGCTTCTTTTTTAAAGTAATCACCAAAAGACCAGTTTCCTAACATTTCGAACATAGTATGGTGGTATGTATCTTTCCCAACATCATCCAAATCATTGTGTTTACCAGAAACACGAAGACATTTTTGAGTATCCGCAATACGATTACTTTTGGGAGTTCCATTCCCTAAAAAGAATTCTTTGAATTGTGCCATTCCAGAATTATTAAACATCAATGTCGGATCATTTTTCAAAACAATAGGTGCAGAATCAACAATTAAGTGCCCTTTTGTTTCAAAAAAATGTAAGAATTCTTTTCTTATATCTTTGGATTTCATTTAATTAAATTATTTTTATCATTTGATTAACATGTTTGCTCGTACAATATTTATTACTTTGCAAACGTTTTACAAAGATAATAAAAAGGATAGTTAAGTAATGGAAAATAAAAACTATAAGTATAATTCTATAAATTTTGTTTTGAGTTGGTTGAAAAAAAGAGTTCAAAAAACTCCTAAAACAGCACTATATACATTACTTTTTTTATGTATCTCTATCGTTTTATCGGGAATAATTGGTTATAAGTTCAATACTTCTCAAAGTATTTCTAAACATAAAGAAAATCAATTATTAGCTGAACTGGAAAGAATGGAAAATGAAAACCAAGAATTACATAAAAAGTTTAAAAAAGTTGAAGCTGCTTTATCAGAAATAGAGGAAAAAGACCGTAATATTTATAGAACTATTTATGATTTGAGAGTAAAAGAGAATATTGATTCTGTAGATAATGCAATCAATAACTATACAGCAGAGGATATAGAGAATCTTATTGAACATATTGATAAAGAATCTAAATCTTTAGATGAAGTTTTTCGTACAATTGGTGTGAAAGATGCAAATCTATCTTCTATGCCTGTTTTAAAACCTATTGCAGATAAATATGTTAATCGATTAGCATCAGGATTTGGTACACGTTTTCATCCTATTCTTAAAGTGAATAAAATGCATAAAGGGTTAGATTTTACAGCTAAAGTTGGAACACCAGTTTATGCAACAGGAGATGGTACAGTAAAAACTGCCGAATTTAATTCTGGTTATGGTAATATGGTTGTCCTTAAACATGGGAAAAGTTACGAAAGTTTATATGCTCATATGTCTCGAATAAAGGTTAGAAAAGGTCAAAAAATTAAAAGAGGAGATGTAATTGGTTATATTGGAACAACAGGTCTTTCTACTGGAGCTCATTTACATTATGAAATTCATAAAGATGGCGAACCTGTAGATCCTATCATGTATTTTTATAATGATGTTGACCCAGATGATTTCATAAAAATTTATCAAAATTCTAAAAAAATGTCATTATCTTTGGATTAAACCCTGATAATGAACACTAACCTGCCTGATAAATTGTATTATTCGATTGGCGAAGTTGCCAAAGCTTTTGATGTAAATGCATCTTTGATTCGTTTTTGGGAAAAAGAATTTGATATTATTCATCCTAAAAAAAATAAAAAAGGGAATCGTTTATTTACTAAAAATGATATAGAATGTTTTAAAAATATATACTATTTAGTAAAGGTAAAAGGTTATACATTAGAAGGAGCAAAACAAGCAATTGGTAAAAAAGGAATAGAAACAACAACAGAAGAAATTGATGTTGTGAAAAGGTTAGAAGATATAAAAAATGAATTAATTAAATTAAAAATGAGTTTTGATGAATTTGAAACAATTCAAGATTCTAAATTAGAATAAAAACAATGACCAATCCTTATTACAAGGAATTATAAAATATATTTAAGTTAGATAACATATAAAAAAAGTCTTNNAAGACTTTTTTTATATGTTATAGAAAATTATTTTTTTGGTAAACGAACAATTCTACTTGTATCATTTCTATATGTTTTTCCTCCGTTTATTTTTTTGTAAGAAAATTTAGAAGCTAGACCAATACTTTCTGATGAAATATTATTTGTAATGTCTCCTTTATTATTCATACGGTTTACAATGTCATAAGTTACGTCATAACCTAATTGTTCATATCTTGTTGGAAATTCACAATAAATTTCATTAAAATCTTTTAAAACATTTTGTACTTCCTGATCTCTCGTATTAATCAATCTTGCAGTACTATAAACAAAACCAAAATCTCTAAAAGAATCTATATTTTTAGCATTTTCAGGGCTGTAAACATCATAAACAGAAACAGATTTAATGCCATAAGCTTTGATATTATCTTTATCAAATGTTTTTAGTTTTTCTAAATATTGTTTTCCTAAATTATCATTATCTCCCACAAGAACTGTAATTATAGGAGTAAAATAATTCTCTCCATTTACACTATCATGAGGTTGAACAATTTTAGAAACATTATCTACAATTAAAACATTTGCTTTCAGATTTTTTTCTAATTCCCTTTTTGTATAATTAGCAAGCTCTTGATCATCTCTATCTGTTAATAAATAAATCTGTTCTCCAGCAAAATTTTTACCAATTTCTTCTATAATTTGATCAGCAACAACTTCATCTTTAGGATTTGATATAATTAAATCATTAAAAGAGTTTAAACTATCATCATTCGCATAAGGAGAAATAACCATAATCCCTGAATTACTAAAGAAATTCGAAACTTCAGTAACATCAGATGTATTTAAAGGTCCTATTACAGCATCGGTTTTACTAAAATCATTACTAGCTAAAATGTCTTGTAAATTTCCATTTTTTGTATCAATTACCTTAACATTTACATTTTTTCCTGTTTTAGCTAAGCGAGTTAAAGCTAACTTAGATCCGATAAAAAATTGCATTGCCTGAGAGTTTTTTAATTGTGGATTTTTTACCACATCAAAAGGTAACATAATTGCAATATTTATTTCATTATCATTCGCTCTTTTTAATTTTCCTGAAGTACCATATTTTACAATTTTAGCATTTTTTTGTAAAGGTATTTTAAGAACCATACCAGCTTTTAGACCATTAATTAAATCAGGGTTAAGACGTAATAAATCATCTAAAGTAGTATTGTACTTTTCTAGAATACTATAAGCAGAATCTCCATTTTGAACCGTATAATTAATAGAATTATCTTCAATTACAACAGAACCTGATTTCTTAGGAATTGTAATTACCATTCCTTCTCTTACTCCTTTTTGTAAATCAGGGTTTTCTGCATAAAGATCATCTACACTAACTTTTAAGTCTTTAGATAATGAATATAAAGTTTCTCCCTTTTTAATAAGATGAGAGCCTTGTGGGATTGAAATAGCAGGATTTGAATTGTTTTTAGGAATACGAACTACATCACCAACTTCTAATCCTTTTTGCCCAATTTGAGGATTTAATGATTTTAATGTTTCTTCAGAAACTTTATATTTTTTTACAATATTATATACTGTTTCTTTAGGAGCAATAGTTATATAAATATAATTATCATCTTCTGAATTTGATTTAGTAATGCTGTTATCTGTAACAACTTTATTATCATTCGTATTAACAGATGTTGTATTTTCCGAAGGAATAATAATTAAATCTCCAGGATGGATTCCATTTTTTTCTATTTTAGGATTTGCTTTATATAATTCTTCTTGAGAAATACCATATTGTCTAGAAATACCATAAACGGTTTCTTTGGCTTTCACAGTGTGTGTTCTTTGCTGTGCAAAAAGAGCTGATGAACCTATAAATAATAATAAAGCTAATATTTTTTTCATTGAGATGAATTTTCGTTATCAAATATACAAAATATGTTTTGTTTAAGGTTTTTCATTAAGTGTATTTATAATAAATTCAAATGCAAAAGGTTGTATACTATCATATATAAAATCAATGAAATAGTGTAAATCTACATAATCAAAGTCCGAAAAATTCTTAATACGTTCTTGCAATCCATTTTGTTGAGATAAACAAGTTAATAGCGAATCAATACGATTCAATAATTCTTCATTTTTCTTAACTTCAGCATGAATTAAACGTTTTTTTACCTTCTCAAAACCTTTTAATTGTTTTGTTTTTTGTGCTTGTATCATATCAGCAAAAGAAGATTCCGTTAACTCACTTAATTTCTCTAATTTCTCAAAAATCTCTTTTAATTCATTTTCTAATTCTGGTAATTGAGGTGCAATTTTAGAAGAATCAATAGCTCTTTTTTTTGTAATATCTAAACTATTTAAAAATAATTCTTCGTTTAATAAACCTATTTTTTGTTGTTTTTCTAATTGCTTTTCAGTTCTAATTAACATAGAATTTCTAAGTACAAGTAATGGAAAATCCACGTTGAAACTATTAAACATTTCTTTTAATTGAAACCAATAAGCAATTTCTCCACCGCCACCGATATAAGCTACATTCGGTAAAATAGTTTCTTGGTACAGTGGACGTAGAATTACATTAGGACTAAATTTTTCTGGGTTTTCATGTAAATCATTAATAATTTCTTCTTTAGAAAATTTAATAGAAGTGTTATTTACAAAGTAATTTCCATTTTGTTCAACAATTCGTTCTCTAGAATTATCATTCGGAAAATAAAATAAATTAATTTCTCTTGGATTTACTTGTATAGAATAGCCTAATTCTTCAAGTTTTTTATTTTGAGGAATTACATGTTGATAAGATGTTGATTCTATTAACTCTTTCTCAAAAGTAGGAACCATTATTTTTTTCAATTCTTTATCATCTCCATCAATCATTAGTAAACCATAATCTTTAAATAACAAGTGAACTAATTTTCTTGTAGCATCAGTCAATTTATCATTTGATAGATAAGATTGATTAATTAATTCTTTAAGTTGCTCCTTTTTATTTCCATTTGGAATTAGCATAAAGAAATAATCAAAAACTTCTTGTAGTCCTTCGGTAGATAATCTCCCTACTGGACCTCCAAATTGTTTTGACCAATGAATAACACGTTCATTGTATTTAAAATGATTGATTTCTTCAAAATCATGATCTTCTGTTGCCATCCAAAAAATAGGAACATAATTTATTTCATCTTGTTCTTTATTTAACTCTTTACAAGCTTTAATCACTTGCATAATTTTGTAAAAGAAAAATATAGGACCAGTAAATAAATTTAATTGATGACCTGTTGTTATGGTAACTGTATTTTTTTCTGCAAGTTTCTTTAGATTTTTCTGTTGCTTCTTGGATAAATCTAAACCTTCCATTTGTTGTGAAATTTGTTTAACTAAAATTTCACGATGATTATAGTTTTTAAGCTTGTTTTTAGCTTGTTCTATGTAATTATTTTTGTTTGGGAAAAGTTGATAAAAATTTTTCAAACTTTCATCCTGATCGATGTAATTCAACATCAATTTCGAAAAATAATTAGAATCTTTATACGATATTGTTTCCATTTAATTTTTATTAATTGTTTGATGAACAAAAATTGCTCTGTCTGTAGCAAAGATATCAACTCCATCTTTCTCTAAATCTCGATATAACTGACCATTTTTTGCTAAATTACTTTTGTCTAAGTTTCCTAAAGTACCGAATATTACAAGAATATTTTTATCATGAATTTTATCTAAAAATGATTTTTTATTTCGTTTTGTTCCTGTAAATGCAACCATTTTGTCTGTAGGAATTCCACTATTCATCATTTCATTAAATTCATGTTCATTTCTCATAGAAACTGACAAAAGAATATTTGGTGCAATTTGGTGCAATTTTTTTGCTTGACCAACTGTATAAGTTACCAAAACAACTTGATTTTGCATTTTATTTTTTTCAATTAAAGAAACGATGTCATTATAATCAACGCCTTTTTTTATATCTACCATAAAATATATCGACTTATTTTGCCCCCATTTTAAGGTTTCATCAAATGTTGGAATTTTAAAAGATGTTTTATTCCCAAAATCATCAACAAGATAATATTTTTTGACATTATTTAATTTTAATTGATTAACATCTTGTTTTCCAGTACTTGTTCTTTGTAAAGAATTATCATGCATTAATATAAGCTGCCTATCTTTAGTTTCTGCAATATCAATTTCAAATATCTGTATTCCATTATTATACAAATAGTCAAAAGATTCTATACAGTTTTCAGGATAACCTTTTATACCACTTCCTCCTCTATGCGCACTAACATAATTTTTATTTTTGGTTAGATATTTGAAGTTTATTTCTTTGTTGATATTATGTTGAGTGTTTTCAATTGTCAATTTCTTAGGATTACAACTAAAAACAACTAACGAAAGCCAAAACAAAAAATAATATCTCCTAAAATGCTTAATAATCATAACTTTATATTAGTTTATTATAAATTATGGTGTAAATTTAAACTGAATATAATCAATAAATAAATTATTATGGGACTTAAAGACTTTTTTAACCGACTATTAGGAAAAACTGAAAATGCAATTGATGCAGCACAAGATAAATTACATGATGCTGGATCT
>DLJQ01000017.1:0-152 GCA_002484335.1 Flavobacteriales bacterium UBA7612 | reverse complement strand
ATCTGACTTAGAACATAAAGCACAAGACCTGAAAGACGATGTGCAAGATAAATTACATGATGCTGGATCTTCAATCAAAGAAAAAACATCTGAGACTTCTGATTATTTAAAAGAAAAAGGTTCTGATTTAAAACATAAAGCACAAGATTTAA
>DLJQ01000006.1 GCA_002484335.1 Flavobacteriales bacterium UBA7612 | reverse complement strand
CAAGATAAATTACATGATGCTGAATCATCAATCAAAGAAAAAGCTCAAGAAATTAAACAAGATTCGAAAGATGAGCTTAATAATTAAAAAAATATAAAAATTCAGTCATTTTTTATGAAAAAACGGTTTGATTTTTGATAATAATTCATACTCGTTGAATTTAATGAAAAAATGACTGAATATAAAAATTTAGAGCCTTCTACCAACTCTAAACACAATAAAGAATTTTCTAAAAATATTATAATTGCCGTATTATCAGTTTGTTTATTATTAGCAGTTTGCTATATAGTATATACTGAAGAAGCATATTCTAAAAATTCTACCGAAATGCAAGGTAATATTAATGATTTAGAACGTTCAAGAGAAATTTTAAAGCAAGAGCTTAGAATCGTTAGAGCAGATTTTGATGATGCCAAAAGTAAAGTGACTAAAAAAGATGTTACTTTAGATAATCAGGATAAACTGATTTTAAATAAACAAAAAGAGATTCAATCTATTTTAATTAAAGAAGGTATTACAAGTGATGAATTACAAAGAGCGAAACGCTTAATAGTTTCTTTACAATCTGACATTAATTACTATAAAGAAGAAATTACAAGATTGAAAAATGAGAATAAAATTCTTACAACTAAAAATACTGAATTAACAACAGAAAATTCATCATTATCTGATCAAAAGAAAGCTGTAGAATCTAATCTTAACCAAGAGAAAAAGAGTAAACAAGACTTATTAGAAGAAACAAACTCTACTTTATCAATATCTAATTATATGATAAAAGGTTTATTAGTTCGTTCTAACGGTAGAGAAGTAGAAACTGATAGAGCAAGAAGAATAGATAAAGTTCGTGTAACTTTTGATCTAGATAAAAATTTAAACGCTGTTTCAAATCGAAAAGAATTATTTGTAACTATTTATAAACCTAATGGAGATATAGGTAAATTTAAAGGAGCTAATTCAGGAGAAATAACTTTACGTTCTGGAGTAAAAGTTAATTATTCAGATCGTGTAAGTGTAAATTATAATAACATGTCTGGATCTCGTGTTTCTTTTGATTGGGTTGATTATGAATTCCCAAAAGGAGAATATAAAATTGATATTTATCAAAATGGGTATAAAGTAGGACAAAATGTAATTACATTAAAATAATAAAAAAGGCTTTCTTTAAAGAAAGCCTTTTTTATTTTATAATTCGGTATCATCATTATTAAATGAATCTCTTTTATTTAATCTTTTTTTATGTGAATCAGAATTATTATTTTCTATTTGATGTTCATGTAATTGTTGTGCGGCTGTAAATGAAGTTACCATTGTATTTAGCATTTCAGATGCTGCTGTAGGAGAATTTGGTAATAATACTAATTTACTACCAGATTTTTCTCCAATAGATTGTAATGTATCATAATGTTGAGTAACAACAATAAGAGCAGAAGCTTCTTGAGAAGTAATTCCAGCTCCATTTAACACATCTACAGACTCTAATAACCCTCGAGCTATTTCTCTTCTTTGATCTGCTATACCTTGCCCTTGTAAACGTTTAGATTCAGCTTCAGCTTTTGCCTTTTCTACAATTAATATTCTAGCTGCATCTCCTTCATATTGTGCTGCTAATTTTTCTCGTTCGGCAGCATTAATACGATTCATTGCATGTTTTACTTGTTCATCAGGATCAATGTCAGTTACTAAAGTTTTTATAATTTCATAACCATAAGAATTCATAGCTTCTTGCAACTCTCCTTTTACAGCGATTGCAATATCATCTTTTTTCTCAAAAACATCATCTAATCTTAATTTAGGAACTTCAGCACGAACAACATCAAAGACAAATGAAGTAATTTGTGTGTAAGGATTATCTAATTTATAAAAAGCATCATACACTTGAGTTTTTATAACTTGATATTGAACTGAAATTTTTAATCTTACAAATACATCATCTTTTGTTTTGGTTTCTACAACAACATCTAGTTGCTGAATTTTAAGAGACATTTTTCCTGCAATTTTATCGATAACAGGAATTTTGAATTGTAAACCAGGATTTCTAATACTATTAAATTTACCGAAACGTTCTATAATGACTGCAGTTTGTTGTTTTACAGTAAAAACGAAAAGGAATAAAATAATTATTCCGAAAAGAAGTAAAATTCCAAATGAAATACCCATAAATAATAATGTTTTATAATAGTTTTGATTAAGATAATAAATTTTATTTAAATTATTATTTAATTTTTTTAAATAGGGACTGAAATGGACATTTTATTTATTAAATAACTAAAAATTTATTTAAGATTTTTAATAAAAAAGATTCTAATATAAACTAGATTAAAAAGTTAATATATATATCATGATCTTTATTTTAAAAGTATAAAAAAACCTCAACTATCTAAGATAATTGAGGTTTGAAAAGAGGTTCCTAGCGGATTCGAACCGCTGTGGACGGTTTTGCAGACCGCTACCTAGCCTCTCGGTCAAGGAACCATTCTTGTTCTTTTGGACTGCAAATATATTAAAAATTTTAGAAAAAAAAACTTTAAAATGATTTTTCTAAAATAACACTTACTTTTTCTACATGTCCACCAATAGGAGGATTCAATTTAGAAAGTTTCACTTTAGCATAAGTAACAGTTATAAGTTCTTGACCAATACGATCTAAGATTCTTTTACAAACATGTTCTAATAATTTTGAACGAATACCAACTTCTTCTTTTACTATTTTATTTAGTGATACATAATCTAAAGCATCTACTAATTCATCTGATTCACAAGCTTTAGAAAAATCTGCATGAGCTTCTAAATCGACCAAATAATCAGATCCGATTCTTGCTTCTTCTTCTAAACAGCCGTGATTAGAGTATATTTTTATGTTTTCTAAGATAATTATTCCCATTGGTCAAATATATAAGATTTATTCTATAATTTCTTAATTCTGTCTTTGTCTTACAGCTTCGTAAACACAAATTGCAGCTGCATTACTTACATTTAATGAATCTACAAAACCTAACATCGGTATTTTGATTAAAGCATCTGAATTATCTGCCCAAAAATCCGAAAGTCCTGTAGCTTCTGTGCCTAAAACTATTGCAGATGATGAAGAAAAGTCTGTATCATAAAGATTTTTTGTTTCATCTCTTAAAAAAGTAGATACAACTTGTATATTTTTATCTTTCAAGAAATTTAATACTGTTTCTTTGGTTCCTGAGGCAATATTATTTGTAAATAAAGTTCCTACAGATGAACGAACGACGTTTGGATTAAAAAAATCCACTGTCTCATCACAAACAATAACAGCATTTACATTTGCAGCATCTCCTGTACGTAAAATAGCTCCAAGATTCCCTGGCTTTTCTACAGCTTCAAGTACAACAACTAATGCATTTTCTGGCAATTGTAAGTCTTGTAATTGTGCCGATTTGGTTTTATAAACACCAATTATTCCTCCTGTCGATTTGCGGTATGCTAATTTCTCAAAAATTGGTTTTGTAATTATAAAAACCTTTGCATTACCAAATTGAAGTGAATAAGAATAAATATCATCACAAATATAAATTTCGACTGCTTCGTAACCACCTTTTAGGGCTAATTCATTTTCTTGAGTTCCCTCAATAATAAATAAACCTTGGTTTTTACGTTCTCTTGATTTTTCTTGCAGTTTCAGCAAGTTTTTTATCCTTGGATTTTGAAGACTTTCTATTTGCATTCTGCAAAATTAATTCTTTTTCTATCAATATTTAATAGAATTTTTTGTTCCATTTTTTATCTGTTAAAGAGTTCATTTTCAATTTGCTTTAATTTATAATCAATATAAACTTATATTTTTTGTACCTTTGCCCCTTAAAATCAGAATTTTCGTATGACCAAAGATGGAAAAATGGAGTTGATGGCTCCTGCTGGAAATTTCGAATCATTACAAGCTGCATTAGATAACGGTGCAGACTCTGTATATTTCGGAGTAGAGCAGTTGAATATGCGTGCGAGAGCATCAATAAACTTTACAATGGACGATTTACCTGAAATCGTAAAACGTTGTGAAGAAAAAGGTGTGCGTTCTTACCTTACATTAAATACTATTATATATGATCATGATTTGTCTTTAATCAAAAACTTATTAGATCGTGCAAAAGAAGCAAATATAACTGCTGTTATTGCAATGGATCAATCTGTTATTGCTTATGCTAGACAAATTGGTGTAGAAATTCATATTTCTACACAGATCAATGTCACAAATATAGAAACAGTTAAGTTTTATGCAATGTTTGCAGATACAATGGTATTATCTCGTGAACTAAGTTTAAAACAAATAAATAAAATTTGTGAACTTATTGTAAAAGATGATGTTCGTGGACCTAGTGGAAATTTAGTCGAAGTAGAAATTTTTGGACATGGTGCATTATGTATGGCTGTTTCTGGAAAATGTTATTTAAGCTTACATTCTCATAATTCTTCTGCAAATAGAGGTGCATGTAAACAAAATTGTCGTAAAAAATATACTGTTATAGATCAAGAAACAGGTTTCGAAATCGAATTAGATAACGAATACATGATGTCTCCAAAAGATTTATGTACAATGGAATTTTTGGATGAAGTAGTGGATGCTGGAATTAAAGTATTAAAAATTGAAGGTCGTGGACGTTCTCCTGAATATGTAGCAACAGTTATTCGTTGTTACCGTGAAGCAATAGATTCTATTGCTGATGGAACTTATTCTAAAGATAAAGTTGATTACTGGATGGGATTATTGCAAACTGTTTATAATCGTGGTTTTTGGTCTGGATATTATTTAGGTCAAAAATTAGGTGAATGGTCAGCTGTTCCTGGATCTATGGCAACTCAAAAGAAAGTTTATATTGGTAAAGGAGTTCATTATTTCCCAAAAACTAATATTGGACAATTTGTAATTGATGCTTATGATCTTAAAGTAGGTGATTTAATCTTAGTTACTGGTCCAACAACAGGTGCGAAAGAAATGATTGTTCCATCTATGTTTGTTGAGGATGTAAAAGGAGATATCGCTAAAAAAGGAGATAGTATTACATTACCTATGGAATTCCGTATTCGTCCTTCAGACAAATTATATAAACTTGTAAAAGTTGAGGAGCCAGGAACACAACAAAACAGTGTTTCGGAAGGAGCTTATTCACACTAAAAAAAATAGTTAAATATGGTCATTATTACGTTACAACGCGATAAATGCATCGGATGCAACTATTGTTATGAATTGGCACCAGAACGCTTTCGTATGTCAAAAAAAGATGGTAAATCTGTATTATTAAAATCAATTGATAAAAAAGGTTTTCATACACTAAAAGACCCTGATCATACGATAGCCGAAAATTGTGACAGAGCTGCCAAAGCTTGTCCAGTAAATATAATTGTAGTAAAAGAAATATAAAAAAGAAAAGCCATCAAAATTGATGGCTTTTTTTATTTTCTATGTTCTTTCAAAATAATAAATAATAAAATAATTAAAGGAATCATCATTCCAAGAATATAGTATGTATTAATTTGTAAAATTGCTGGATAAAATAGAATTGCTGATAAAAGCCCTACAATAGCTCCACCAATATGAGCTGAATGCCCAATATTTCCTAAATTAGTTTTCATACCGTAAACAGAATATCCTAAGTAAAGAATACCAAAAATCCAAGCTGGAATATCTATTATAAAATATAATCCTATTTCTTGTTGGGGAAATGCTGCTATAGCGGCAAATAAAATACCAGTTACTCCACCTGATGCACCTACAGCAGAATACCAATTATCTTTTTTATGAATTAATAACGATAATAAATTTCCTCCTATAATTGCTAAAAGGTAGGTTAACAAAAACATTCCATAACCAATATTCATTTTTATCTGAGAAAAATCTCCAAACAAAAAACCTTGTGGACTAGCAAAAAAAGCAATTACAGGATTTGCAAAAAAGTATAATGTTAACATATTAAAAATTAAATGTGTAACATCTACATGTAAAAATCCTGAGCTTAGTATACGATAATATTCTTTGTTATGAACAATAGAACCTATTTGAAACTTATATTTATCAAAAAATGAATAATCATTAAAACCTTTCCAGCTAATAATTACATTTAATGCTATAATAACGATTGTTATTAGTGAGATATCTCCCATTATTCGTCTAAATTTTCATTGTTATCATCTTCAACCTCATCAAATAGAGTAGGTTGTACTTCTTCTTTTGATTCCTCTAGTTCTTCTGGTTCTTCAAAAGGCAAAGGTTCTAAGACTTTTATTGTTTTTAATTTATTTACAGTTAATTGATTTCCTTGTGCTTTAATACCTTTTACAGCAATAAATTCTTCCACATTAATAATTTCTGGTTCTCTTTCTACTCCTTTCAATTTAGAAAAAACTAATTCTATCATTGGTAAATAATCTGTAGAAACAACCATTATTGATGATTTATCATCCTCTAAAGAATAAAATACTTGAGTAGATAATGTTTCTTCTAGAAGAAAACGTTTAATGAAATATCTATCTTTTTCAGCATCAAAATAAACACAAGAAATTGGCTTATTTGGTTTCCATTTTTCAATAACTTCTAGTTCTTCATCAAAACGATTGCTCAAATCAAAAGAAACTAGTTTAGCTTCTCCTTTTTTATTAATAGTAAGTATTTTATCATCTCCCTTAAAAGAACCTAACAAAGTACCTACACCATCTGCATTAAGACGCTTTATTTCTTCATCAAACCAAATTTGTCTTGGAGCTAAAGTAGAAACTCCCTCTTCTTTTAATTCAATTTTTTTAATTGGATATTTTGTAACTAAATTTCCTTTAGATGATCTACCTTTTATTGTCAAATCGGCAAAATCTAAATCAAATTTTAATTTTTTAATACGTTGATGTGTTTTTAAAATTACTGATACAACTTGCGCTTCTCCATTAGGATTAGCTGTAAAATAAAGTACTTCTGAGCCTTTATTTCCTGCAGTTAAATCATATTCTTTATCCCGAGTAATTCCAGTAACTGCAAAACGCTTCTGATAAGCAGGACCATTTTTACCATCACGATAAATTAAATTATAGATGGTACGTTTATCATTCTTATGCCATACTGCAACATGTAGAATACCTTTCCCTATAAAGGTTTTGGCATCAACTTTAGTTACAATCATAGTTCCATCAGATTTAAAAACGATGATATCATCAATATCAGAACACTCAAATAAAAATTCATCTTTCTTAAGAGACGTTCCTATAAAACCTTCAGCTCTATCAATATAAAAACGAGTATTTGCTACTGCTACTTTAGTTGCATCAATTGTATCAAAAGTTCTTATTTCTGTTTTACGTTCTTTTCCTTTACCATATTTGGTTTTTAGAGCTTTGAAATATTCAATTGCAAAATCAATTAAATTAGCAAGATGATGTTTTACATTTTCTATTCTATCTTCTAAAGATTCAATATACTGTTGTGCTTTATCTAAATCAAACTTAGAAATACGTTTAATTCTAATTTCTGTTAATCGAGTAATATCTTCTTCTGTAACTGGACGTATAAGGTGAGATATATGTGGTTTAAGACCTTTATCTATTGCAGAAATAACTCCTTCCCAAGTTTCTTCTTCCTCAATATCGTGATATATTCTATTTTCAATGAATATCCTTTCTAAAGATGAAAAATGCCATTGTTCTTGAAGTTCATTCAGTTCAATTTCTAATTCTTTTTTTAATAAATCAACAGTATTATTTGTGTTGTGAATTAATATATCTGAAACAGATAAAAATTCTGGAGTTTGTTGATTAATTACACATGCATTAGGAGAAATAGAAACTTCGCAATCTGTGAAAGCATACAAAGCATCTATTGTTTTATCAGTACTACTACCAGGAACTAAATGAATTAATATTTCTACTTCTGCAGCAGTATTATCTTCTATTTTCTTAATTTTTATTTTACCCTTATCATTGGCTTTTAAAATAGAGTCAATTAATGATCCTGTTGTAGTTCCGTAAGGAATTTCCGTTATTTTTAGAATTGTTTTATCCTCTTGAACAATTTTAGCTCTGATTCGTACTTTGCCTCCTCTTAAACCATCATTATAATCTGATACATCAATTAATCCTGCAGTTAAAAAATCAGGAAAAATTTGAAATTTCTTACCTTTTAAATGCAAAATAGATGCATCAATTAATTCATTAAAGTTATGAGGTAATATTTTTGTAGATAAACCAACTGCAATACCTTCTACACCTTGAGCAAGTAATAATGGAAATTTGATAGGTAAATCTATTGGTTCTTTATTTCTACCATCATACGATTGTTGCCACTTAGTTGTTTTTGGGTTAAAAACAACCTCTAAAGCAAATTTTGTTAAACGAGCTTCTATATAACGGGAAGCTGCTGCACGGTCTCCTGTATATACATTCCCCCAGTTACCTTGCATATCAATCAAAAGTTCTTTTTGACCAATTTGCACCATTGCATCAGAAATTGCCATATCACCATGTGGATGATACTTCATTGTATTACCAACAATGTTAGCAACTTTGTTGTAACGTCCATCTTCTAATTCTCGCATTGAATGTAATATTCTTCGCTGAACAGGTTTTAGGCCATCATATATAGAAGGAATAGCTCTTTCTAAAATCACATAAGAAGCATAATCAAGAAACCACTCTTGATACATTCCTGATATTTTTTTTATACTTTCTTGATTTTCTTGCATAATTTTAATTATACCTCTCTATTTTCTTGTAATTTATTGTTTTCAACAATTTTATCTAATTCATTCAAAATATTTCTAATATTTTTACCTGAAATAAATGCTAATCTATATTTTACTTTTGTAAGATTTTGAGATTTTTTACTTTTTATAAAAACAATTATTTGCCTTGATAAAAAACCTCCTTTATAATCATATTTAACAAGTTTATATTTTGGTAAATCTATTTTTTTCCTATTTGCATTGAAAATTGATAATAAATCTAATCGCTCTGTCTCAAAAGTAATCGTTTCCCCTTTTGTATCTATAGCATAATATTGATTACCATTAAAACTTGTTATCCATATAAAAAAAACAATAAATATTGTAAGATAATACGGTGGAATTAAATGATATTTATCCAATAATATATTGCTAAATAATATTAGATTAATTATTATTAATCCAATAATAAGCAAATTCAGTATTTTAAAAAGACTAATAATCGCTTTATTATTTTTCTTCATAGGTGAGGGTTTTTGATGTTTAATTGTTAGTTTTTCAAAGTATCAATTGCTAAATTATTTATTATAAATTCTTGTCTTGTTGGTGTATTTTTTCCCATGTAAAATTCTAGTAAACTTTCGATTGTCTGATCTTTTCCAATCATTACGGGCTCTAATCGAATATCTTTTCCAATGAAATGTTTAAATTCATCGGGAGATATTTCTCCTAAACCTTTAAATCGAGTAATTTCTGGGTTTTTAATTTCCTCTAAAGCTAATAATCTTTCTGGTTCAGAATAACAGTATCTTGTTTCTTTTTTATTTCTTACACGAAATAATGGTGTTTGTAAAATGTATAAATGTCCTTCTTTTATTAATTCTGGGAAGAATTGTAAAAAGAATGTAATTATTAATAAACGGATATGCATTCCATCTACATCAGCATCAGTTGCAATAACAACATTATTGTAACGTAAATCTTCTAATCCATCTTCAATATTTAATGCAGCTTGTAAAAGATTAAACTCTTCGTTTTCGTAAACAATTTTTTTAGTTAACCCATAAGAATTTAACGGTTTTCCACGTAAACTAAATACAGCTTGTGTTTCTACATTTCTACTTTTAGTAATTGATCCACTTGCAGAATCTCCCTCTGTAATAAAAATTGTAGAATCTAATCTAAATTCAGCCTTAGGATTATTATAATGTTGACGACAATCTCTCAATTTTTTATTATGTAAACTCACCTTTTTAGCTCGATCCCTTGCTAATTTACGTATTCCTGAAAGCTCTTTACGTTCTGTTTCTGATTGTTTAATTTTTCGTTCAAGCGCTTGTGCTACTTCTGTATTTTTATGTAGAAAATTATCAAGATTAGTTTTGATAAAATCATTAACAAAAGTACGAACGGTTGTCATTCCAGGACCAATTTCATTTGATCCTAATTTCGTTTTTGTTTGAGATTCGAAAACAGGCTCTATAACTTTTATGGAAATAGCACCAATGATTGATTTACGAATATCTGCCGGATCATAACTTTTATTATAAAACTCACGAACAGTTTTTACAACAGCCTCTTTAAAAGCACTTAAATGAGTTCCTCCTTGTGTTGTATTTTGACCATTTACAAAAGAATAATATGTTTCTGAATACGATTTAGAACTATGTGTCATTGCTAGTTCTATATCTTCACCTTTTAAGTGAATAATGTCATATATTGTTTCTTCTTCTATATTATCTTTTAATAAATCTTTTAATCCATCTTTCGAAAAGAATTCTTCTCCATTAAAAATAATTTTTAAGCCTGGATTTAGGTAAACATAGTTTTTCAACATCTTGTCTACATATTCTTTTCTGAATTTAAAGTTTAAGAAAATTGTTTTATCAGGAACAAATGTAATTTTAGTTCCTTTTCTTAGAGAAGATTCTTTCTCATCTTCTTGATTCAATAAAATACCTTTTTCAAACTCAGCAACTCTTGTTTTTCCATCACGAACAGATTGTACTCTAAAATAAGTTGATAAAGCATTTACAGCCTTAGTACCAACTCCATTCAACCCAACCGATTTTTTAAAAGCTTGCGAATCATATTTTCCTCCTGTATTCATTTTTGAAACAGCATCTACCATTTTCCCAAGAGGAATACCACGACCATAATCACGAACAGTAACTTCTTCATCTCGTAAATTAATTTCAATCGTTTTACCAGATCCCATTACAAATTCATCAATACAGTTATCCACAATTTCCTTAAGGAGGATATAAATACCATCATCCTGAGAAGAACCGTCGCCAAGTTTACCTATGTACATCCCTGGTCGCATACGAATATGTTCGCGCCAATCAAGAGTTTTGATATTGTCTTCTGTATAATTAACTTGTTGATTTAGTTCTGACATTGTGAGATATGAATTTTAATCGAGTTTTACAAAAATAACACTTTTTTTTAGAATATTTTTATGGTATACTATTTTGATTTTGAGGAAAATCAATCTACTTTAACAACATGATAAAATCTAAATTACCAGACGTTTCAACAACTATTTTTACTGTAATGAGCAAGTTAGCTATAGAAAGTAATGCGATTAATTTAGCTCAAGGATTTCCTGATTTTGATGCCGATTCAAAATTAATTAATCAATTAAATTATTATGCTTCTAATCATTATAACCAATATGCTCCAATGTTTGGAATTGAAAAATTACGTGAATTATTAGCAGAAAAATACAATAATCTATATTCTTGTGACTATAATTATCTAGATGAAATTAATATAACAAGTGGAGCTAGTCAAGCTATTTTTAATGTGATTTCTACTTTAATTCATCCAAATGATGAAGTAATTATTTTTGAACCTGCATACGATTTATATCAACCAACTGTAGAATTATTTGGTGGAAAAATAGTTCCTATTGAACTAAAATATCCTGATTATAAAATAGATTTTGATGAATTGAAACAAAAAATTACATCAAAAACAAAACTTATTATTGTTAATAATCCTAATAATCCAACAGGAAGAGTTTTAACAGAAAATGATCTCAAATCTTTTGAAAAACTAATAAAGGCCAATAATTGTTATTTATTAGCTGATGAAGTATATGAACATATAACTTTCGATAATAAAAAACATCAAAGTTTTACTCAATTAACAACAATTAAAGATAAAGTTTTTGTTGTAGGATCTTTTGGGAAATTATTCCATATAACAGGATGGAAAATTGGTTATATTTTAGCTGAAAAAGAATTAATGAAAGAATTTAGAAAATGTCACCAATTCAATACATTTTCAACACATACGCCTTCTCAGTATGCAATTGCAGATTATTTAGAAAATCCTGAAAATTATTTACATTTAAGTAATTTTTTCCAACATAAAAGAGATTTATTTGTAGATAATCTTTCTTCAACTAAATTCAACCTTTTACCATGTGAAGGAACTTATTTTATAAATGCGAATTACTCTAATATAAGTAATTTACCAGATAATGAATTTGCAAAATTATTAACAGAACAATATAAAGTAGCTACAATTCCTGTTTCTGCCTTTTACAAAGATAAAACTGATTATAAAGTTGTTCGATTTTGCTTCGCTAAAAAAGACGAAACTTTAATAAAAGCAATTGAAAATCTAACTAAATTATAAATTAAAAAGGCTTAAGTAAAACTTAAGCCTTTTATACTATTATTTTTTATCAGTAGAACATCCACAACCTTTTGAACAACCTCCGTTACTACCTGAACTGAATGATTTTTTAACCATCTTAACAACATACCAAACTGCAAATCCGAATAGAAAAGCAATGAATGCATATTGTACCCAAACATTATCCATAATTTTATTTTAAAATGTGATATGCAATAAATGCAACTAAATATGCCAAACCAGTCATAAATCCTGTTTGTATTAAAGTCCATTTCCAAGAGTTTGTTTCTTTTTTTACAATTGCAATAGTACTCATACATTGCATTGCAAAAGCATAAAACAATAGTAATGAAACTCCAGTAGCTAAATTATATGCTGGTTGCCCTGTATTTTGATTAACCTCTGATTGCATACGCTGAAGTAAACGATCTTTCTCTTTATTATCTTCAACATCAACTTCTCCTAAACTATAAACAGTTGACATTGTACCTACAAAAACTTCTCGAGCTGCAAAAGAGGAAATTAATCCAATTCCCATCTTCCAATCGTATCCCATTGGTTCAACAATTGGTTCAATAATCATTCCTAAATTTCCTAAATAAGAGTTTTCTAATTTATATGAAGCAATTTCATTTTCTAAATCTTCTTCATTCATTTTTGGATGATGAGCAGTTACAATTTCTTCTGCATTTTTAAATTTTTCTCCTGGTCCAAAAGAACCTAAAACCCAAAGAATAATAGAAATTGCAAAAATTATTTTACCAGCATCAATTAGAAAACCTAACGTTTTTTCCCAAACATTTAGGAAAACATTCTTCCAATCTGGAAGTTTATATGTAGGCATTTCTAAGATTAAAAAACTTTTATGTTTAGATTTTATAATTAAATTTAAAACTATTGCACTTCCTAAAGCTCCTAAAACTCCCAACAAATACATTACAAATAATGCTAACGCTTGATAACTCAACCCTAAAATTGTTTTATCTGGTATAACCAATGAAATTAGAACAATATAAATTGGCAAGCGTGCTGAGCAAGTCATAAAAGGAGTTACTAAAATTGTAAGTAACCTTTCTTTATAATTTTCAATATTTCTAGCAGACATAATTGCAGGAACAGCACATGCAACACCTGAAATCAGAGGAACAACACTTTTCCCACTTAATCCAAATGGTTTCAACCATCTATCCATCAAGTAAACAACTCGACTCATATATCCAGTTTCTTCCATAATGGAAATAAATAAGAATAAAATAGCTATTTGTGGTACAAACACAGCAATCCCCTCTATACCAGGTACTATAGCACCTCCTACAATATCATTTATTGGTCCAGGTGGAATAATACTAATAGCTTCTTCGTCTATCCATCCAAATAAATCTTCTACCATTCCCATTAAAGGTGCAGACCAAGCATAAACAGCTTGAAAAATCAATAATAATATCCCTAAAAAAATAACATACCCAAAAATAGGATGAATTAAAGTTTTATCTATTTTATCTGTTAATGTTTCTTTCCCTTTAAATTCGTAACTAACAACCTTTTCCAATTCTTTATCAAGAATTTTATTTCTATCTAAAGTTTCTTTTACTTGAAGTCGCTTAGGTATTATCTTTAGTTCATTTTTTACTCTATCTAACTTTTCTTGATCTTCTTCACTTAAAAAGGGAATATATTTTTGAGAAAGATATTGCCACGCAATATAATCTGAACTAATATTAAAATCTTCTTTAATTTTATCAATAGTTGATATATACTCCTGAGGAATTTCAAATTTTGTATGATAGTCTTTAGTAGTCTTTACCAATGCATCTACTAATTCGTCTAATCCTTCGCTTGTTCTAGCGTTTGTTAGATATATTTTTGTATGTAAAAACCTCTCAAGTTCTTCTAGATTTATTATTAATCCTTTACTTTCAATCTCGTCTTTCATATTAATGACAAAAATTGAAGGAACTCCTAATTCTCTAACTTGAAGGTATAAAGAAATTGATCTCTTTAAATTTGAAGGTTCACCTACAACAACTGTTAAATCAGGATATAATTTATTTGATTTATCTCCTAAAATTTTAAAAACAACCTCCTCATCCAATGAACTAGGATATATACTGTAAGTTCCTGGTAAATCTATAATAGAAAATTTATTTCCATTACGTTCTACATTTCCTTCGCGTTTTTCTACTGTAACACCAGGATAATTACCAACTTTTTGTCTAAGATTTGTAAGCTTATTAAAAAGAGAAGTTTTACCTACGTTTGGATTACCAACTAAGGCAATTTTGTAATGATTCATTATTTTTTATTAATCAATATATTATCAGCTTCTGTTCTGCGAAGCGCCATGACTGTTTTATTTGATGTAATACTAATACAAATTGGACCACCAAAAGGAGCTTTATTTTTTATTTGTAATTTAGTTCCAGGTATAAATCCCATTTCGTACAATTTAGTAGGTATATCATCAGTTTTATAACCAATAATTTCTGCTAAATCTCCTATTTTCAAATCTTTTAGAGAAAACTCTTTAACTAACTTTTCCATTTTTCAATTGGATTAATTGTCTTTACTTGCAAATATATCCAATTTTTAATTAATCCAAATAGAAGAATTATCATAATTTTTTTTGTTTCTACTTAAATTTCAATTAATTCACTTATAATTGAAAAAATAATATTATATTTGCACTCAATTTTCATTTATAAACATTAATTTATGTACGCAATTGTAGAGATAGCAGGGCTTCAGTACAAAGTTGAAAAAGACCAACAATTGTTTGTAAACCGTTTAGCTGGTGAAGCAGGAGAAGAAGTAAAATTCGATCGTGTTTTATTAACAGATAACGGAGCAATCACTGTCGGCGCCCCAGTTATAGACGGAGTTACCGTAGTAGCTAAAATCGTTGAACACGTGAAAGGAGACAAAGTAATCGTTTTCAAGAAAAAAAGAAGAAAAGGTTACCAAAAGTCTAACGGTCACCGTCAACAATTCACTAAAATTGAAGTAGTTTCAATCGGATAAGATTGGACTTTAATTAATTATTAACTCGTAAAAACAAAACGAAATGGCACATAAGAAAGGGGTCGGAAGTTCGAAAAATGGTCGTGAATCACATTCGAAACGTTTAGGTGTTAAAATTTTTGGTGGACAAGCAGCAATCGCTGGTAACATTATTGTTCGTCAAAGAGGTACTCAACATCATCCTGGTGATAATGTAGGGATTGGTAAAGATCACACATTATTCGCATTAGTTGACGGAAAAGTAGTTTTCACAAAAAAACGTAACGATAGATCTTACGTTTCTGTTGAACCATTATCTTAATTGATATCAACAGCGAAAACGCTAAAAATATAAAAGCTCATCTATTTAGATGAGCTTTTTTTATCTATAAATTTAATATTAAAAATCAAATTGCTTCAAATAAAAAAGCATCCAATTTCTTGAATGCTTTTGATATTTATAATATGGTAGGAATTAATTT
The DNA here is from genome assembly GCA_002484335.1 of Flavobacteriales bacterium UBA7612. GTDB lineage: Bacteria > Bacteroidota > Bacteroidia > Flavobacteriales > Weeksellaceae > Empedobacter. The sequence continues at coordinate 119,406 of DLJQ01000006.1, read as the reverse complement.
TCCTCCTCTTCTTTTTCAACTCCCCATCCTTGTGCTGTAAGAGGAACCATTTGCTCACTTCCTGTTGTTATTAAGTAATTTTCTTCATTTTTACCTGTTACATGACCAATAACAGTAAGATTAGGATTTCCTTTTATTTTATCGAAATCGTTTTGATTAATTGTAAATAGCAATTCATAATCCTCACCACCACTTAATGCACATGTGATTGGATTTATTTTAAATTCTTCTGCACCTTTAATAACAGTAGAATCTAGAGGAATTTTTTCTTCATAAATATTAAATCCATGTCCACTTTCTTTAGATAAATGAATAATTTCTGATGATAATCCATCAGAAATATCAATCATAGATGTAGGTTGAACTTTTAATTCTTTTAATAAGTTTATTATATCTAAACGAGCCTCTGGTTTTAATTGACGCTCTATTAAATAAGAATATTGTTCGAAATCTGGTTGATTATTAGGATTTACTTTACTTACTTGAGCCTCTCTCTCTAAAACTTGTAATCCAAGAAAAGATGCTCCTAAATCACCAGATAAGACAATTAAATCATTTTCTTGTGCTCCATTTCTGTATGTAATATTTTTTTCTGGTGCAGATCCAACTGCTGTAACACTAATCACTAAACCACTTACAGAAGAAGTTGTATCACCTCCGACAATATCAATATTGTATTTATCGCAAGCATACTTCATACCATTGTATATTTCATCAACAGCTTCTATAGTAAAACGATTAGATAGCGCAATAGAAACAAGTAATTGTTTTGGAATAGCATTCATTGCTAAAATATCACTTATTGCAGTTACAACAGCTTTGTATCCTAAATGTCTTAATGGCATGTAAGACCAACTAAAATTTACACCTTCTACAAGCAAATCTGTAGAGATTACTGTTCTCTCTTTTTTATAATCAATAACAGCAGCATCATCTCCAATTCCTTTTATAGAACTTTCTAATTTTATAGGAAATCCTTCTTTGATTTGATTTATTAAACCAAATTCTCCTATTTCTGCTAAACTTGTTTTTGAAACATTTTTATCTTCTAACATCTATTTATTTTATTGATTAAAATTTAAAGGATTTACATTAACAGATCGAAAAGGTAAATTCTTTATATCTTGTTTTGACATTCTTTTTATTGTTTTATTTTGGAAAGATTTTTTAATATTATCTAACATCTCTTTTGGTGGAGCTAACATTTTTCTTTCTTTCATTGAAAACCATACCCCCACAAGCTCTGAATGACAAAGATGAATACCTTCTTTATTATATATATCATGAATAAATTGATAAATCATTCCATCATCAGACATTCCTGCAATTTCTACAGAAATATAAATTTCTTCACCTTCCATCGCTTCTTTAAAAAAAGAAAATTGCTCGTGCAAAATAGCTGGACCAATTCCATAACTACCTAAATCTTTCATCGAGACATTATAATCTCGTAAAAATGCAATTCTAGCAAAACTCGTAAAATTCATATAAGACGCGTTTGCAAGATGTCTATTAGCATCTAAATCCGACCAACGAACAATTGTTTTTTGAAAATAAATATTCTCCATATAATGATATATTTCACAAATTTACTAATAAGAATTAACAAGATAAATATAAACTATCAAAGTGCTAAAAATCAGTTCTAAAAAATAAAATATTTTTTATCTGAAATGATATATTTCTTATCTTTATAAGAGAACTATAAAAAAATTTTATGAAAAAAATATTATTTCCGACAGACTTTTCTGAAACTGCGAATAATGCTTTCTTATATGCTTTAAATTTAGCAGAAAATCAAAATGCAGAATTATATGTTCTGCATGCATTCCAATATCCGATGGTAAATGGTGGTATAGATGCTGTTGTTTTAGAAAATGTATATGACACTATAGAACTTGGTAATTTTGAAAATCTAAAAGATCACATTCCTTTTCTTAGAAAAATAGCTGAAGATAATGGTTTTGAAAATGTTAATATTAAATTTTTCATCAAAGAAGGAATGATATCATTTGTTTTACCAACTTTTATTGAAGAAGAAAAAGTAGATTTCGTTGTAATGGGAACTACAGGAAATTCTGGGATTGATAAATTTCTTTTTGGTTCTAATACCATGAATGCTATAAAAAATTTGAAAATTCCTGTTTTGAGTGTTCCTAACGGTTATAAATATAAAGGAATTAAAAATATTGGTTTTACTACTGTTTTTGAAGAAAAAGACCGTAGAGCGTTAGATTATTTAGTAGATGTTGCATTCAGATATAAGGCAAAATTACACTGTTTAAATATATCAAAAGACGAAACCTATGACGTCTCAACTTTAAATCATTGGAAAGATTATTATAAAGATGATCCTATTGATTTTTCTATTTATTCTGCTGAAGATTATATAGATGGTGTTTTAGAATTTATAAAAGAAGAAAAAATTGACTTATTAACCGTTGTAAGCAGAAATAAAACTTTTTTTGAGAAAATATTTTCTCCAAGTTTTACTAAAAAAGTTCTTTCTAAAAATATAGTTCCCTTATTTGTTATTCACGAATAACTAGAAAATCTATAGTGTAAAAAAAGGGGNNCCCCTTTTTTTACACTATAGAAATATTTTTGTACCTTAATATTCTAAAAACTCTAAATAACATGAAAAAAATATTATTTCCGACAGATTTTTCGGCTAGTGCAAATAATGCATTTTTATATGCTCTTAATCTAGCTAAAACACTAAAAGCAGAAGTATTAGTGTTACATGTTTATGATCTTCCTATGATAACTGGAAGTATAAATGCAGGTGTTATACAGAATGTGTATGAAACAATTGAAACAGGTAGTTTTGAAAATTTCAAAGATAACATACCTCATCTAAAAGATATTGCTAAAGAAAATGATTTAAGTGAAATTCCTATTAAATTCATTTTGGAAGAGGGAAATTTCTTGTATAATCTAAAAAAATTAACTGAGGAAGAAGAAATAGACTTTGTTGTGATGGGAACTGAAGGAAATACTGGTTTACAAAAATTATTATTCGGTTCTAATACTATAAATGCAATTACATCTCTTAAAATCCCTGTATTAAGTGTTCCTCAAGATATTTCATTTAAAAGTTATGATAACATTGGTTTTACAACAATTTTTGAAGATAGAGATAAAGAAGCTTTAAAATATCTTATAAAAATGGCTAATAGACATAAAGCAAAAATTCATTGTATGCATGTATCTAAAGATGGAAGTTATGATGATAAAGCCTTAAAAGAATGGAAAATTCAATTTGAAAATGAACCTGTTATTTTTGAAATTATAACTGATTCTGACCCTGTCAACGCAGTAATTAATGCTATTGATGAAAAGAAATTAGATTTATTAACAGTTGTAAGAAGAAATAAAGGCTTTTTAGATAAAATATTTTCTCCAAGTTTTACTAAAACTATTGTTAATAAAAATATTATTCCACTTTTTGTTTTTCAAGAACAAGATAGTTAAAAGCTTCTTAAAAGAAGTTTTTCTTATCATAAAGTTATTTTTAGTACTTATCTTTTAATAGAGTCGTTTTATTATAATACAAATGAATTTATTAAATATAGTTAACTAAAAATAACTTTTCTTTTTTATATTAATTTTCAAAAGATAATTATCTTAAAATTTAGATTTCATTTTAGATTTCTTTATTACAAGAATATTATTAACATTAAAAACATCATAAAATCATTCATATTTTTAACAACTTTTAGTATAAAAATTGTATAATTTTTAATTAAAAATTATACTCAATAGTTATATTGATTTTTTTACTATGAAAAAAAATTAACATAAAAATGAATTTTATTTTATTAATATTTGTTAAAAACATAATAAATATCATTTTTTAGGTATTAAAAAATAAAAATTGAATAAAAAAAAGCAAAATAAACTTTATTTAAAAATTTAATTATTATTCCTTTTTTTACTTTTCTTAATAAAAAATAATGCTCAGATTTGCTATCCTATTTTATAAAATAAATAAGATTATGAGGAGAAGAATCACATCTTTGGGCTTATTAGCTTTCCTTGGTTTAGGATCTATAGCTTTTGCTCAAATAACAGGTGTCGTAAATGATGCAGATAATTTCCCAGAAGCAGATGTTCAAGTTACTATAAAAGGAACTGATAAATCTGTATTTACAGATGCTGATGGAAAATTTGATATTGATGCTAAAATTGGAGATATTTTAGTTGTTAATGGAAAAGAATTTAAGGTTACAAGTAATACTTTAGGAACACTAAGATATACTGATGCTAAAGCTACTAAAGAATCTACTGTTGATTTAGGTGAAGTTGTTGTAAAAAGTATATTCAACGCTCCATCTAAATCAGGAGTAACTACAGTTAAAGCAAAAGATTTAGAACAAATGAACCCTTCTGTTTCTATTGATCAAATGATTGGTGGAAAAGTAGCTGGTTTATCTTCACAAGCAATGAGTGGTGCTCCTGGTGCTACAGCAAATGTTACTATTCGTGGTGCAATTGGATTAAATGGAGGTGTAAAATCACCATTATATGTAGTTGATGGAACTTATATGTCTGCTTCTGATGTAAATGCAATTAACCCTTCTGATATTGAAGAAGTAAAAGTATTAAAAGATGCATCTCAATTAGCAATTTTTGGTTCTCGTGGGGCTAATGGTGTTATCATCATGAAAACAAAAACTGCTAAAAGAGGAGAAGCTACAATTACTTATTCTGCTCGCATTGGGGTTAACCAGATGATGGATTTACCAAATATCCATTTAATGAATGCTAATCAGTTACTTAATTACCAAAATGATTTAAGTAAATTAACTGATGCAAATGGAAATTCTTTAAAACTAGGAGTTGCTCGCACTGCAGATCAAATAGCTGATTTATCACAATATAACCACAAGTGGTCTGATAATTTATACAAAAATGGATTAACAGCTTCTCACTTTGTTTCTATTAGTAAAAATGACGGAGATACATCAACTAATTTCTCTGTTGGTTATGATAAAAATGAAGGAGCTGTACAATACTATGATGGAATGCAAAGAATAACATCTTCTTTAAACATTACATCAAAAGCTAAGGAATGGTTAAGATACGGGGTTAATTTAAATGGATCTTATGCTTCAATTAATACTCCTCGTGACCGTGTGAATGTACAATCTCCATTCTACAACGTATTATTAAATAGACCTTATGTACCTTTTTATCAATTAGATGCTAATGGAAATCCAGCATTAGATGCTGATGGAAATAAAATCTATAATTCTGGTGCAAACTCTGGTGGTTATGCTGTTGCAGATGAAATGGAAAAAACTGATGCAGAAACAAGATATTTACGTATTTATGGTACAGGTTTCTTAGAAGCTGATCTATGGAAAAATGTTACTGCTCGTTCAACAATTGGAGCAACGTATAACAGAGTTCAATCAGAAAACTTCTTAAGACCATCTTCATCTTTAGCTGTATTATTAGGTAATGGTGGATCTAAAACAGACACTAGTTCTGATCGTTTTGATTACAACTGGAGAAATGAGGTTTCTTATGAAAACAGTTTTGGAAAACATCATTTACGTGTTACAGCTGCATCTGAATATATTAATCAAAGTTTATATTCTCTATCTTTATATGGAAATCAATTTCCTAATGATTATTTATCTACACAAAATTTAGCTGTTAATATTGGTCAAGACTCTAATACACAACGTTGGAGAATAACTAAATTTGGATATTTAGGTGCTGCTTCATATGATTTTAACAATAAATATTTTGTCGATGCATATGTTCGTAGAGATGGTACTTCTTTAGCTGGTCAAGATGCTAAATTTGGAACTTTCTGGGGAGCATCGTTAGGTTGGAATATTGCTAAAGAAAATTTCTTAAAAGATTCTAAAATTGTTAATAATTTAACTGTAAAAGGATCTTATGGAGAAGTTGGTGATGATTCTGCAATTGCACGTTATGCAAACATGACTTTACTACAATTAGATACAACTTACAATGGACAGGCTTCTGCTTTTCCTGATGGAAATTTATCTAATCCAAAAACAACATGGGAAACAAATAGAAAATTAAATGTTGGTTTAGATTTTGGACTTTTAAATAACCGTTTAACTGGATCTTTTGCATACTTCCACGATCAACGTTCAAACTTTATTTTTAATCAATATTTATCAAGTGAAGCTGGAGGATTTACAACATATATCAATGCAGGTAAATTAACTACAAGCGGTTTAGAATTAGAATTAAATTATGATGTGGTTCGTTCTAAAAACTTTGATTTATCTGTATACGGGAATGTAACATCTCTTAAATACAAAGTAAACAAACTTGCTGACAACCAAGATATGTTATTAGTTAATAATTCATATGAAAGTTTAGCTCATGTACAAGGAGGAAAACCTTATCAATTCTACATGGTTAGATATGCAGGTGTTGATTCTAGTACAGGTAAAGACCTTTATTTAGATAAAAATGGTAATGTAACTGATACTTATGATGGAGGAGATGCTGTAGCTACAAACAAAACTCCTTTACCTGACTTGATGGGAGGATTTGGTTTAAATGCTAAATTCTATGGATTTGATATTAATGCAGATTTCACATATTCTGCTGGTGGTTATATGTATAATAATACTTACCAATATTTAACTGATCCTACTTCTTTAAACAATCACGTCGTAGAAGCGGCAAATTACTGGAAAGGTAATGGTGATAATGCTCAATTTGCTACACCAATTCCAAGTGGTACAGAATATTCTACAAAATTTTTAGAAAAATCTGATTACATTTCTTTCCGTAGTTTATCATTAGGTTATTCATTCAATAATTTAGTAAAAGGAACATTTGTTAAGAATTTAAGAATGTATGCACAAGTTCAAAACTTAGCTTTATGGACTAAATATCATGGTAATCCAATAGCTGGTACTGGTTCTAGCGAAAGTAGCACTACATCATCTGCAGGATATGTTTCGAATTCGTTTACAGCATTCTCTTATCCTTTAGTTCGTTCTTATTCTATTGGATTTAATGTGTCATTCTAAAAATTAAAAAAATGAAAAAAAATATATTTGTATTATCATTGTTAGCTTGTGCATTAAGTTTTTCTTCTTGTAGCGAAGATGATATTAATCAAAAACCATATGATAAAATAGAATTTTCTGATTATTATAAAACAGAATCAGACTTTAATACAGCTATCAATGGTGTTTATAGAGGATTCGCTCAAGATATTAATGGTGGTTATTACGCTGGATTAAGTAGTGCTAGCGATATTATTGCAGTTGGGGATATATTAGGTGATAACTTAATATTAAACCCTAATGGTCGTCAATCTGGTTTAAGAACTCATAATTGGAGTTATAATTCTAATGCAACTCCAACATCTCTTTACTCAACTTCTTATAATATTATTTCTAGAGCTAATTTAATTTTAGCTAATATTGATAATTTACAAGATGGTGATTTCAAAAATTATATTACTGCAAAAGCAAAAGCAATACGTGCATTAGCTCATTTTGAAGTTGCTCGTACATATGCTGAAATTCCAACTCAAGCTGCTGATGCATCTTCTACCATAGGTATAGCTTATGTAGATAAATATGATCCAAAAGCTGAACCTACAAGAGATGCAACAATAGGAGAAACTTATACTAAAATTATTGCTGATTTAGAAGCTGCTATTCCATATTTAAAAGAAGCTGATCCTTCTTCTGAAATAAATAAATATGCAGCTGAGGCTTTATTAGGGAAAGTTTATTTATATAAAGGTGATTATCAAAAAGTAATAGAATACACACAACCCGTTGTTGATAATGTTAGTCCTGCAAAAAAAGCAGATTTAGCAGATTTATGGACTTCAAATAATAGTGAAGGTGTTTTATTTGAAATACCATTACTTAATACTTCTGATCCTAAAATAGGTACTAATTTTAGTCAAGGAGCAACAGATGCTACAATTATTTTAGAATATGCTGTAGATAAAAATTTCTATGCTTTGTATGACTCTGCAACAGAACCAGAAAGAAAAAATGCTTATTTTAAAATTTTTAATCCTAAAAACCTTGATGGGGATGCTGTAATAGCTGTAAATAAATACATTAAAGGTAAAGTAATGTTAGGTATTAATAATGGGCGTTATTTACGTACTGAGGAAGCTATTCTAAATTTAGCTGAAGCTCAATATTTATCAGGTGATAGTGGAAGTGCCTTATCAACTTTAAATAAATTAAGAGACGTGCGTTACTCTTCTTATAAAGGTGGAGAAACTGGTGCTGCTATTTTTGATGCAATTCAATTAGAGCGCCGTAAAGAGTTAGCTTTTGAAAATGGAGATCGTTGGTTCACATTAAAACGTTTACAAGGTGTTTCGGGAATTTCTTCTGAATATAAACAAGGTATTCAACGTAGTGGAAACGGTTATTTAGCAGATGGATCTGGTTCACCATCATCTTCACAGACTTTAAATGCTGGAGATTACAGATGGCAGTTACCTATCTCTCAAACTACATTAAATAAAAACTTAAAAATGACACAAACACCAGGATATTAATTATTCTAATCATAGTGTTATTTTTATAAACATTAAAAGCCGTTATAATTCATTTTATAACGGCTTTTTTATTTACTATCTATTTTTTAGACGTGATATTTTGCAATAGTGTTTGAAGTGGAAATCCTTTTTAGATTGGATTCATTTCAAGAAGATGATTATATTTCCAATCTAAAAAGATTGGGAACGTGAAACCACAGTGCGAAGCAATTGCCCAAAAATAAAAGACTTTATTTATGGACTTTGTTTTTATATGATTTTAATTTTTTAGCTTATCCACAATTTGTTGATAAACATTTTCTGATGATAAATTCTGAAAATAATCAAAATTCTCAAAGCCTTTTGGATCTTTACCAAAAATAGAAGTAGGGCGACAATTTAATGTTTCATCTTGTATAACATCATTTGTAGATTGTCCATAACCTATAAAGCCTGCAAATGGGTGTGTTCCTCCCCAAATAGATATGGTTCTTGTTCCCATTAAAGAGGCTAAATGCATATTGGCACTATCCATAGAAATCATAGCTTGTAATGTTGCTATTTTTTGTAATTCTTCTTCAAAAGAAATCTTACCTGCTAAAGATTGAATATTAGGATTTAAATTCTCCCATGTTTTTAATTCATCAATTTCTAATTTTCCTCCTCCAAACAAAAAAATTTTATATCCATTTTCTGCCAATAATTTTGTTACAATCTTCATTTTATCCAATGGAAACATTTTACTTTTAAAAGCTGCAAAAGGAGCTATACCAATCGATTTTTCTTCTTTTAAGGTATTTGATTTTAATTGATGACTAAGTGTTAATTTAAACCCTAAATTTCTTAACACATCAGCGTAGCGTTCTGTGGTTAATTTAAGCTGTTTAAAGACTCTGTTTTCTTGATTAATTAATGCTTTTTTTTCTTCTCTACCTTTATCTAATGTAGCTGTTGCTATTCCACTTAATTTAAAGAGAGATGTAATAACTTTAGAACGAATTACATTGTGAAAATCAGCAACATAATCAAAATTATATTTTTTTAATTCTCCATATAATTTAAAAAGATTTAAAAAGCCTTTGTACTCTTTATTTAGATCAACAGGAATGAATTTTATTTCAGGAAATTGTTTAAAAATAGTTCCCATGAATGGGCGAGAAGCAACATAAACTTCTACATTAGGATTCTGTTCTATAAATTCTTTAAGAACAGGCGCTATCATTGTAACATCACCTAATGCAGAAAAACGAATAACTAAAAGTTTCTTTTTATTTAACTTCTCCATTTTTTCTATTATTTAATTCTTTGGAAACTAATTTCATTTGTTTTTCAAATTCTTCTTTTGATGCTTTAAAATATTCATCAGAATTCTCTGTATGTTTTGCAATTCTTCTTAATGATTTACGATCACTCTTTATAAAAATCTCACCAATTTTAGAAGCTTCTTCATACGAAAAACCAAATTTTATAAGTAATTGTCGACCAACATAAACTGATGAGAAGAAACTTTCTCTATACACTTCGTTCAATCCTTCTTTCAAATAGTTATAGGCATAACTACGGTTTTTTGCACGAACAATAATCTCAAGATTAGGAAAGTTTTTACGAACAATATGTACTAACTTTTGATTAATTTCTGGAGGATCCAACGCTGCAACAAAATATTTTGCATGATCAGCACCAGCGGATTTTAAAAGATTTACATTGGTTGCATCACCATAAAAAACATTAAAACCTTGTTTACGCATTTTTTCAACACGCTCGCTATCGTTATCTAAAACAATAGTTTTTATATCTGTACTGTTTAAAACTCTACTTATTGTATTTCCAAAATCACCAAATCCTGCAATAATAACATCTCCTTCAGAAGCATCAATATTTATTTGCTCATTTTTTACTATTGGAGTGACTTTAGATTTTACTCCAAAATATTTTAAAATCAAACGTTCATTCAGTACCAATAATAGTGGAGTTATTACCATTGTTATCGCTGTTGTAGCTAGCATTAAATCGTACCATTGCTTGTTGAGAATATCTAAATTTCTAGTTAAAGCTAAAATCACAAATGCGAATTCTCCTACTTGTGATAGCAATAGAACAAATAACATTTTCTGATCAAAATTAAACTTATGCTTAATTCCTATTATCCATAAAACAAACGATTTTATAGCCATAATTCCTATTGTTAGTCCAAGAATCATAAGAGGCTTCTCTACAATCAGCTTAAAATTGATAGTAGAACCAACAGCTATAAAGAAGATACCAAGCAATAAAGATTTAAAAGGTTCTATATCGCTTTCTAATTGATGTTTATATTCATTATTAGCCAATACAACACCAGCTATAAATGCTCCCAAAGCAGGAGAAATTCCAACTTTTTGCATTAATAGAGATACACCAATAACTAATAATAATGCTGAAGAAGTATATATTTCTCTAACTTGTAATTGACCAACGTATTTAAAATAAGGTGTTAGAATATATTTTGCAATAACATATATAAAAGTAATTGCACCTACAATTACCAATGTTTTCATAAAAGCAGGTCCACCAACCAATAGACTTTTAGAATCATCTCCAATGGATTGTATTAGTGAATCTCCAACCAATAAAGGTATAATTGCTAAAATTGGAATAACCATTATATCTTGAAAAAGAAGTACAGAAAAAGTCGATTTACCAATTCCTGTTTTAGTAAGTCCTTTTTCATTCAAAGTCTGCATAATAATAGCTGTCGAAGAAACGGTAATAGCAAAAGCTATAGAAATAGCTCTTGGAAAATTCATTTTCAAACCATAAACTCCAATAATTGTTGCGATAAAAACTGTCCCTAAAATTTGCATTCCACCAAGATTAATAATCTTGTTCTTCATCTTCCAGAATTCTTTTGGATCTAATTCCAATCCAACTAAAAATAGCATCATCACAACACCAAATTCTGTTGCATGCATTATATCAGCACCATCGTTTCCTACAAATTTCAAAACATATGGTCCTATTAAAACTCCTGCTATCAAATAGCCTAATACAGAACCCATTCCTAATTTCTTAGAAATAGGAACACAAATTACAGCAGAAAATAAAAATATAAATGCTTGTCCTAGAAAATCGTTCATAGTAGTTGGTTAATTATTTTTCATTTGGCGTTCCCTTAGGACGGCTTTTCATTATAATTAGAAAAGGATTTTCTCTTCAATCCCTAACGAAATATAATATTTATTAACTATTGTTTTGTTGAGATTGAAAAGCAATCGCGTAAAATTTGAATTGTTTTACCATTGCAAGTAATCCATTTGCTCTTGTAGGAGATAAAAATTCTGATAAACCAATTTCTTTAATAAAATCTGTATCCGAATCTAATATATCTTTTGGAGTTTGATTATTGTACATACGTACCAATAAAGCTGCAATTCCTTTTGGTAAAATCGCATTAGAATCTGCTCTAAATTCTATAACGTCACCTTTTAATTCAGCATCCAACCAAACAGAAGATTGACAACCTTTGATAATTTTATCATCTGTTTTTTCTTCTTCAGATAATGTTTTCAAGCTTTTTCCTAACTCTATTAAATATTCATAACGTTGTTCCCAATCATCAAAAAATGAGAATTCATCAACTATTTCGTTTTGTATATCTTTAATTTTCATACTACAAATTTAGAAAGTTTTTGACTCTTTTTCTTCATAAATCTGCTTTAAATCTCATTATTATTTTTCTTTTATTATTTTTGTGAAACTATAATTTAATTCTCTCAGAATGAAATATTTTTTCATCGTCAACCCTAATTCAGGAAATGCAAAACATGAAATTTCTATTGAATTTCTACAATCTAAATTCTCTCCAAAAGATGAAATTATTTTAAAAGAAACTGCTTATCAATTTCATGCAAAAGAATTAGTACAAGAAGCTATTGTTCAAAATGCTGATGTTGTAGTTGCTTGCGGCGGCGATGGAACAATAAACGAAGTTGCAAGTGCCTTGGTACATACTGCAATTCATTTCGGAATTATTCCTGCAGGTTCAGGAAATGGTTTAGCGGCTAATCTTGGCATTCCAAAAGATATTAACAAAGCGATAGAAATTATTAAAAACTCTGCTGTGCGTAAAATGGATGTTGGTAGAGTGGAGGATAAGTATTTTTTTAGTAATCTTGGTTTTGGAATTGATGCTGATATTATCCATAGTTATGAACAAAACCAGAAACGTACAATTACTGGTTATGTTGATGCTTCTGTAAAAACATTAATGAATTATAAATCGAAATTATTCCGACTTTATATAGATGATGTAATTATCGAAAAGAATTTTTATTATTTATTTTGTTCAAATTCTAATATAGCTGGTTACGGAATTTCATTTACTCCTAATGCTGACCTTTCTGATGGTTTATTAGATTTACTGATGATTGAAGATTTAGATGTTTTTGAACAATTCTATTTTTCAGTTTTAGTTCTAGCCAAAAAAATTGATCTTATGAACAAAGCTAGATATAAACAAGTGAAGAAATTTACCATTGAGAGTTTAGAAGATACAGAAATTTCTTACCAATTGGATGGTGAATTTCAAACAACAAATTCACTTAAAGTAAAGGTTGAAGTGTTACCGAATGCCTTAAATATTATTTATTAAATTGAATAGTTGACCTGAGTAACCAACAATTTAATTAACTGAAATTAAATAAATTAAAAAGTAATCAACATAGTTATAAACGGTTTGTTAAAAGGAGTTTTCAGGTGTTTATTTGTTTAAGATACAACTTGTTGTTCTAGTTTTTTATTTCGTACTTTCTTTTGATTATTTACAGTTTGTACAAGAGTAATTAAATTTTAATCAATGTTTCGGCAAACTCAACATGACACAATATTTACTTAATATAAACATTATTTAATGTCACTCTGAGCTTGTCGAAGAGTTATTAAGTTGTTTAAGTAATTTTTTTAGTTTTTAAGGCGTGATTTTTTATATTAGAAATAAATATATTTATAACGTAAGTTTGAAACCTATAAACTGAAAATCTCATTACTATTAGTGGATTTTTTAGTATTTATTACTATGTAAAAAATTAAAATCAATATTTTAACCTAAATACTTTTGATATATAAATAATCATTATGTTAAGTAATTATTTGTAATTCTTATTATTTTATTTATTTTAGATTTCTTTAACACTAAAATAAAATTAATGAAAAAACACTCTTTAAAGTATCTACTTTTATTTATTTCTTGTTTATTTCTTTTACATAGTTGTGTATCAGAAGAAGACGTTCTACAAATAGAAAAATCAGAACAAGCGAAAAGTACATTCGCAATTTTTTCTCAACCTTCAACTGTTCAAGGAAAAAGTAGTAAATTTATTATTGATTACGCAAGTGGTTTTTCTATTTTAATGCAACGATATGATAGTATACATAATACTAATATATCAGGTCTTGTGAATACTAATAACAAAGTCAAACATAAAAAAAGATCCAGTCAGAATGTAATTATAGAAAATAAAGATTTTTACATTGAGAACCGCTTACGTTCACAAACCATTTTTGAAGAAAACGGAGATATTTGAGTAATGTACCCTAGAATTAAAAATAACACTGTAGATGGTTTATTAATTGCAAATTATACTGACAATGGTACTAAAGTTTTTTATAGTTATGTTATCAGAGATAGTGAATTATATAAAGTAAATAAAGATATTTTTCAACAACAATATGATAGATATTTTAATAATTTTATCAACCAGAAATCTAACGGCAGATTATGTGGTCTTGGAGATGATGTATGTGATCTAGATGGTGTTATTATTAACACTAATCCAGGAGGAGGCTGTTCTCAATGCTCTACTACACCTCCTGAAAATCAAAACCCAGGATGTGAAGCTCATGCAGAATGTTTAGATAATAATCCAGGAGGAGGAGATGGTAATTATGGAGAAATAGCTCTTACTGAAGTAGTAATAAAAGCAGCTATTAAAGACAAACCCTTTATATTTATCGATATCCCTTGTGATATAATTAAGCAATGGTTAAATACAGTTAAACATTCTGTTTCTAATGATATTATTTCTAAATTAAATAATATTTCTAAAATTATTACAACATCAGGAACAGATGGTTCATTTTCAGCTAAAGATGTTACTAGGTTACAAGATATCAATAATGCTTATAGTACAGTTGTAAATATGGATTATTTCCCTGTAACAATAGATAAATTACCTCCAGGTACAACTGCAGAACAATTATTAAATCATATTAGAACCAATATTAATAGTTTTGTTGATACTGATTATAGTTATTTTGAACCTTATCGTTGGAATGGATTTAATGACACAGATTTATGGAATTCATCTAACCCATTAGGTTCGGTAATAGGGATTGATATTAAAGGTCCTGATAACGGATCAGTTGTTGTTACTCAATATTCATCTAATGGTTGGACTTTTTCAACGATTTATGACCCTACATATCTAAGTCATCCTGTAAGTGGTCATAGGGATTTTGGTTTTACAAAGAATTCTGATGGTTCTTATACTTTTTACACAAGAGGTGTTGATAGATTAACTAGTTGGGACGGAGAGTTTTTTCAAAAAATTGGTAACATTCCTTTTACCCAAGCAGATAACTTATGGAAATCTTTACAAAACAAAATTTCTAAATATGTTAATTCTAAAGAAGGGAAGGCAAGTGTAAATACTCCTCAAATAAAGCGTCCTGACTGGCAAACAGTTAAAGATGTGATAGATGGAAAAAAAACTTTAAATACTCTAAGTAATGACTGTAAGTAAATTTTTGACTAAAATAATTGGTAATTTATTCATAGGTTTATTTATACCTTTTTTACTTAAATTAAGATGGTTACCCAATTTATATGATGCAATATTTTTAAAAAAATATACTTATTACGATTTTAATATAGATACATTATCTGAATTTTTGTATTATTTATATGGAGAATCTTATTTAATTGAATATATCTTTTCTTTAATATTATTTCTAATTCCGTTTCAATTAATAAAAGATTTTTTTTATAAAAAAAATAACCGTCTTTCATTAATAAAAAAAACATTAATATTAAACTTAGTGCTTATTATCTGTGTAATAATTATTGGAATATTTAGCAACATTTGGTTTATTCCATGGTGGTACAATTTTATTTATGTTATTTATTCTTTTTTTTTATCAATTATAATAACTGTTTCTTCTCACTTTATTATAGATAAACACACAGAAACAAATAATCTTTAAATTTAGTTATTATAGGGGGTAGTCGACGAAAAGTATAAAAAACAGGGTTAAGGAAAAGTATGGCTATTTAAATAGTTTTAAATCAAATAATTAAATTATTTAACTTTAGTTTTTTACACAATAGTTTATTATTGGCTGATTTGGATATGTAGCTTCAATGAAAAAATGAGTTCTACAGCGTGTATTTTTTTAAAAATAATTTACTAAAAACGTAAATTACTGAAAATAATAGTATTGTTTTTTTATTTTTAAGTACATAACACGTTTTATGTTAAACAAAATATAGAAGTGTAAGGCTTTATAAAATATAAAATCCACAATCTTATTAAATTGTGGATTTATATATACAATATATATTGTATATACTTTAAATAACAGCTGTTATAAATATTTCTAAATAACACTATTTAGAATATTCTTAATCTTATTAATAACTTAATTTACTTTATTAAGTTGGTTTATATAATTTTTAGAAACAGAATTAACTCCTTTTACTTTTGAAAAATATTGTTGAGCATCATTTATATTACTATTATCAGGAATAGTAATCGCAATAGCGTTTATATTTGTATAATTATAATCTATTTTTGCTCCAAATTCATCAACTTTTTTAAGTAATTCTTTGTTACCTATATTTTGATCGAAATATATAATTAAACTATTTTTAACGAAATCTGATTCTTCTGATTTTGAAATTAAATTATTATTAGTCTTGTTCGTTGTGCATGAAGACATTCCTATACATATTAATAATGTGCTTAAAATAATTGTTTTTTTCATTTTCTAAAAATATAATAATTTTAAAAAATAGAAAAATTATATGTTATATAATCATGGAAAACGGATATATAAAAAATCAGTTACAAGGATGTTTAACAATATAAATTAAAGTTTATAGATATTTAAATAAAGGTTATTCTATAACATAAAATTCCTCTAAATATTAGAGAAATTTTTTAATTCGTGTAATCTAACCAAAGAATAGGTTATTATTATTGAAAAAGTATTATTTCATGTTTTATAATAACTTCATAACAACTTTACCTAATATTTCTCTATTTTTAATTTTGTTTAGATATAAAGGGACTTCTTCTAAATCTATTAGAGTAATATTCGCTGATAATATTTGTTTTTTTTCAAGAAGAGTTGCAAATTCATCTCCTATTCTTGCTATATTACATTGTCCTTCATAGTCATTATATTGAAATGGTAAAGAAAGAGCTATTTCATGAATAGAAATACCCTTTTCAAAAAAAGTTAATTTATTAAAGTCAGGAAAACCAGCTATTACGGCTATTTCTCCATCTAATGATAATACATCAAGGTCTTTAGTTGCTGTCTCTGAATTTATAGTGTTTAAAATATAATTTACTCCTTTATTATTTGTTAATTCTTTTACACGATCATATACATTTTCTAAATCATAGGCTATTATTTCATCTACTTCTATCTCTTTTATATAATTAATATTTTTAGAATTACATGATGCTATAACTTTTAAACCACACATTTTGGCTAATTGAATAGCATAATAACCTACTCCTCCACTACCTCCTTCTATAAAAATTGTTTTTCCATATTTTGGACGAAGTTTATCAATTATTGCTTGATAAGCAGTAAATCCTGCTGCAGGTATTGTTGCTGCTGTATAAAAAGAAACTTCTTTTGGAAGATGACTAGCTGCATGTGCAGGAGTAATAGAGTACTCAGCAAATCCTCCATCAAGATTCATAACACCACGTAAATAGTATACCCTATCTCCAACTTTAAATTTATTTACATTTTTCCCTATTTTTGTTACAATACCACTTATTTCTAGACCTAAGACTCTTTCTCTTTCATCTTTTATACCTGGATACATTGCCATTTGATAATCGGATGGGTTAAGACCTGATGCATGTACACGTATCTGAATATCATTATCTCCTGGTTGAGGGATTTCTCGATTATTAATTACTTTTAAACTTTCAATATTTCCATTTTCTTGTAATACTAGTGCTTTCATTTTATTTTATTTAAATATTATAAATTTATTCTTTTTCCTAGAATATAAAGACTTCTATCAATATTATTAAATAATTTTATAATTAGTTCATTATGAGAAAAAATGAATCCTAATATTTGTTTTGCAAATCCTTTTCCTTGTTGATTTTCTTTTAAATATATACTTATTTCAAAAGTTTGATCATAAGCTGTTCTACCATAAAATGATTTAAAGCTTACCCAAGCAATTATATTATTTTTATAATCTTCTAATAATCCAAAGTGTTCTTTTTTCTACTGAATTAACATTAAACCATTTTTGTTTACTTTCTAAAGAAACAGCATTAACAACAATTAAAATGTTAAATTTTCGCTGATGATTTACAATAAAATTAGAGAAGAGAATAAAAAATGAAAACTCACGATTTTTTAACATTAATCACTTCTTTACCTAATCTATAAATCTATTTTAAAATATAGAATAATATAAAAATTTTTGCTAGCATGAGTTGGCGTAATAGTATATTTCAAAATACTATAACAACTGTTATGTAACAGTATATACAATATATATAAAAATCCACGATCTAATTAGTAGACTGCCCCCAATTAGAGCATTTTTTTGTTTGGTTTTCTATCGTAAAAGTTGATTTTGTCAAACATTGTTAAAGATTAAATTGTTCTACCAACACATTTGATACACAAACTTATTAAATGAATTGATTTTAGCGGTTTTAAGTGCATAAAAATACCCAATAATAGAAATTAGTCCACTATTGGGTAAAGTTATCTAATGATTGTATGTGGATTGCGTGATAATAACACTTCTGGAACATTACCAATAATTAATAAAATAGAAAAAACTTATATCATAATAGTTATTTAGCATGTATTTAATTAACAAAAGAATAATTAATTATTTAGTCAATTGTATCTGCTCTTTCTATCCATATCCCATTCTTTTTTTCCCGAACTTTTCCATTTTTTCTAATAAATACTAGTTCATTATTATCAAATTCGTAATATCCTTTTTCCCATTCATAATCTTGTGCATTAGGGGACGTTTTGGGTAAATCTTCATTTATTGTAATTCTTTTATATTTTTTTGATTTAAACTCACCAGATAATATTTCTCTTACGTATTCTGAACTATTATCATCAGAATATAAATATTCACTTAAAGAAATTCCTAATTGACTAGTTTCTAATTTACTTAAAATTCTATCTTTTTTATCATATGTATAAACTATCTTTGTTCCATTAGATGGATCAGTTTTTATTCCATTATTCATATATTCTTTAGAATAAGTATTTTCATCAATTTTCGAATATTTGTAAATGAATTTTTGAACAATATTTTTATCTTCCATCTTTTTACCATACTTGTAAGCCGTGTAATCTCTTATAAATGAATCGTCTATATATTCTAGTTTATTAATTTCACTTACAAAAGGGTCTAAGTAATTACCGCGTTTAATAGCTTTAACAATAGTTTTAATTTTACCTTCATTAAAACCTAATGAATAAGCAATTTTTTCAGAACCTACTTGTGTTAATAAAATAAGGCTACCATCATTATAATTTAGCTTAAAATCAAATGAAGAAGTTTGTTTTATTCTTTCTAAATCTTCTTTATTAAAGAATAATTCAATGACTTCCCCATTTATGGAAGCATTTTTAATTATTCCATTTTCTTTGTTAAGAAGTATTCTACTAACTTTATTTGGATATCCAATAGATAAAAATTTTCTTCCAATTAAAATATTATTATCAAAAATATCTTCTGTTTTATAACCAAATATCATAGTCGGATCATATGCTGTCAAAGCATATTCAATTTCATCAAGATATTTTTTGTTATTGGTTTGAGATTTAACAGATAATGAAAGAATTAAAATCGTTAATAATGTTATTTTTTTCATAATTTTAGATTAAAATGTTAATACAAATTTACTAAGAATATATTGTGTTAAATTAATGGATACTATTTTTAATTAAGAATTATCAACTTAACATAATGCTTATTATACACCTTTTTGAAATGAGTTAAAATGTTGATTTAGTGAGTATGCCGTTTTTGAATAAATGATTTTATCTTTGGAAAACTCCTACAAGCTGCATTTTTCCGTTGGAACTGCATATTTAAAACGGTCATTTATAAAGTTTTATTTTTTCCCTGTATTTTTCAATAGAATTATTTAAAGATTGACTGTCTTTTTTATTCTTTTTACTCCAATATATAAATACAAAGTATATTTTATATCGCTTTTAAAGTTCTACTTATTTGAAAAGTAAAAGTTTAAACAAGTTTAAGTCTGTCGAAGAGTTATTAAGTATTTATACTATTAATTTAAACCTTAAAATTCATATTTCTAACTTTGCAATAGCGATTGAAGTGGAAATCCTTTTATAAAAGTAGACTGAGGTTCTCGAAGTCTACTTTTATAAAAGATTGGGAACGTGAAAGTACGGTCCGGAGGAATTGCCCAAACAAGGTTATTAACAAAATATACTACTTATTATCAGTTAATTATCATGTTTTCAACATAGTTATAACAAGGTAGAAATTAAAAAAAATAGAAACTTTTTTATAACTAATTTTTAGACTTCTTCTAAGAAATTTTCAGTTGTTTCGTTGTAACTTTGATAGAAATTTTGAACATGAATACTTCCTATAAAATATTAGCCATCGATTCTAATCACGAATGTTTGAATGGTGGTTTACGCGATGCAGGTTTTGTTGTTGACGAAGATTATACTTCTCCCAAAGAAATTATTGAACAAAAAATTGCAGATTATGATGGAATGATTGTTAGAAGTCGTTTTCCGATTGATAAATCTTTTTTGGAAAAAGCAACGAAACTAAAATTTATTGGTAGAGTAGGAGCTGGGTTAGAAAATATTGACGAGGAATATGCTGCCGAACGTGGAATAGTTTTATTTAATTCGCCAGAAGGTAACCGAGATTCGGTTGGTGAGCATGCTGTTGGAATGTTATTAATGTTGATGCACCATTTGCGAAGAGCTGATAATGAAGTGAGAAATGGTATTTGGAAGCGGGAAGAAAATAGAGGTGATGAGCTGAAAGGAAAAACGGTTGGGCTTATTGGGTACGGAAATATGGGAAATGCATTTGCTAAGCGTTTACAAGGCTTTGATGTAAATGTTATTTGTTATGATATTTTACCAAACAAAGGAAATGAATTTGCGAAACAGGTTACTTTACAAGAATTTTTTGAGCAAGTGGATGTTATTAGTTTGCATACGCCACAAACACCTGAGACAACAAAAATGATTGATGCTGATTTTATTGCCAATGTGAAAAAGCCTTTTTATTTTGTGAATACTGCAAGAGGAAAAGCTGTTGTTACAAAAGATTTGGTGGAAGCAATGAAATCTGGAAAGATTTTGGGCGTTGCTTTGGATGTTTTGGAATTCGAAAAATCAAGCTTTGAACGTTTGGTTGCATCAGAATTACCAGAGGAATTTCAGTATTTAATAGAAGCTGAAAATGTTGTATTAGCTCCTCACATAGCTGGTTGGACTCACCAAAGTAAAGTGAAATTAGCTGAATTTATTCGTGATAAAATTATTGCTTGGAGGGAATAAAATTTTGAATATTATTATAAAATAACCCAATACGAAAAAATCGTATTGGGTTTTATTTTTTAGTGCTCTTTTAGTTAATTGGAATTATTATTTCTAAATAAGAATTCTCTGAAGCTTTATTATTTTTCTAATAAAAAGAGTTAAATTAATTTACTCGTTGTTTTCAGTATAATACTTAATTATAAAATCTTTTGATGAGAATTCTGTAATTAAATCTTACAAAAAATATTAAGTCTACGTAATTATGTATTATTTATACCATTTTTTTTTATCCAATGAAATAACTAAATCTTTTATAAAAATTTCATTGTCTACTATTTCATTTCTTTTAAATAAAGATAAAATTCCAAAAAAAATAGGATAGCTCTCTAGAGGAATAAAATCCTTATAATTAGTCTGTTCATATTCTATACCAAATCTTTTAAAAAATCCGAGTAAAAAATCTAAAACATCATCTCCATCCAATCCTATCTCAGAAAGAGATGTATAAGTATTTAATTTCCCCTTATCAAGATCAAACTCTTTGGATATATAATCCACAACTATATTATAATTTCTATTCACCATTAATTATATCATTGTATACTGCTTGCTCTAAAACAAATTCCTAAATTATAGAGATAATTAGAGTTTTTTTATAGACTATTTATTAGTAACAATTATTCATGTTTTCTTTGTACTCTATCTTTTACAAGATCATCAATTTTACAAAAAAGATCAAAAAAATTACGGGCATCCTTCTTATTTTTCAATTTTTACATCAACGTTAATAGAAGGTTCTCCAGCTGAGAACTTCTTCCAATTACCAAAATAATTTCTATAAAAAGTTTCTTTTGAAAATGCAAAAACATTACCTCCAAAATAAATTTGACCTTTGAAGTCTTCATTAATTCTGAACAAAACGAAAAAATCCTCATTTGTCCAGATATTTTGTTTAGATACATCAAGTGAAACTTTATTATCAATTATTTCATTTTTGGTAAAATTTAATTGTAGTGTATTTTCACTTAATGATTTTAAATCATCTGGGAATCCATTGGTTGCGTTCTGTAAATCAAAATAAATGGTAATTGTATCTTTAGCATCAATAGATAAAATATGAAGATTTATCTTATTAACTTTTAATCTTTTTTTATTTTTAATTTTTATAGCATATTCTTGAAAAATTTTTTCAGGAAATTTTTCGGTATTATAACCACAATATGCCCAACTATTATTTTTAGTTCCAAAGTTTTTAAATTTATACTTTTTAGAATGAACATTAACAGTTTTAAGCTCTATAGTTTTTTCATCCAGAATTATATTATGATTGGAATTAATAAAATCATCAATTCTTACATGGTAAGGTTTATATTCATTTATATAAACTTTAAGAAGTTCATTTTTATTAATATTATCTAGATTTAATTTAAAAGTTCCGTCATTATTACTAATATCTCCTATTTCAGTATTTTCAATACCAATTCTAGCGTTTGAAACTAATTCACCAGCTTTATTTAAAATTTTACCCGAGATTATTTGAGAATTTACATTAATTAAAAACAAAAAAATTAATAATAAAGTTAATCGATATTTCATAGTTTATTTTTTTAGGGTAATAATATCTTATTTTTAAACAGTTTTATAAATAACGTAGAAAACTTCTTTAAATAAATATATAGATACAAGCAACTTTTCTACAAAAAACTAATGTACTAATATATTAATTAACACACATCAATGTATGACAATTCATTGCAAACTAAATTTGTAATAAAATTATAAGTCATGAAATTTCAAGTATATAAATCAGATGCTAGAGGAGGAGCAGACCACGGATGGTTAAATACTAAACATTCGTACAGTTTTGCAAATTACTATGATCCAAATCGTATCCATTTCGGAGCTTTAAGAGTTGTAAATGATGATATTATTTCTGGAGGAATGGGCTTTGGTAAACATCCGCATGATAATATGGAAATTATCACAATTCCAACCAAAGGAGGTATTTCTCATCAAGATTCTATGGGAACAGGCTCTATTATCGAGGCTGGAGATATACAAGTTATGAGTGCTGGTACTGGTGTTTACCATAGCGAAATGAATGCTTATGAAAAACAAGAAGGTCACTTTTTCCAAATATGGATTATTCCAAATAAAAGAAATGTAGAACCACGTTATCAACAATTGTCAATAAAAGATGTGGCAAAAACAAACAAATTGTATCAGGTTTTATCTCCAAATCCAGATGATCAAGGAGTTTGGATACATCAAGACGCTTGGATTTCTTTAGGTCGATATACAGAAAGTACAAAAGAAACTTATCATCTAAAAGGGAAAAATAATGGTATTTTCCTTATGGTTGTAGAAGGAGAAATAGAATTTGAAGGAAATAAACTTCAACGTAGAGATGTTGTAGAAATTGAAAATATAGAAGAAATTTCTTTTCTAGCTTCAAAAAATACAAATATTATGTTGATCGAAATTCCGATGAATACATAAGAATATAAACTAACATTTTGCTAGAGCAATCCCTTCGGGCGCGCTTTATCGTTCCCAATCTTTTTAGATTGATCATTCATAGAATATTAAAATGCACCAATCTAAAAAGGATTTCCACTGCAATCGCTATTGCGAAAGCAATGTGTAGGATTATTTAGAATTTTTTAATTGTTTTATAGTTAAAAGCAGGTATCTAATTTTTGGATATCTGTTTTTTTATAAAAAATATTTAAGATTTTAGTATATTTACTACTTATAACGTTTAACAAAAAAACGTGTTAATTAGTACAATATGAAACGTTTATTGATCATCGCTTCATTAGCATTAATGATAGTGAGTTGTAAAAATGATAAAATAGAAATCGATTCTACTTCTGCTCAAACTTTCAGCGAAACTGTAGATGAAATTTCTAAATCTTTACCTCTTTTACAACAAGACAAATTTAAAGAGGCATTACAAATAGTTTTTGAATATAAAACAAATCGCGATGTTAGCGATGAATCTCGTTGGGCAACTGTTCGCGAATTATTGAATGGAAAATCTGTTGATGAAGTTTTTGATTTAGCAGAAAAAATAGCATTAGAAAATAAATTTACATGGAACAGAAATCAAGTTCCTTTAGTAAATGGTATTCCTAAATTAGCTGATCAACAAGTAGAAGAAAATACAATTACAGATCCTAATTCTGATATTCAGCGTTTCGATTTTAGTATCAATCAAGATGAAAAAAACATTTCTTTAACTCCATTTTTCTATAATGCACAAGGGCAAGAAACACAACTTAATGAACCTGTTACAGCAACAATAGATGTATTTAATTCTGGAAATATAGTTTATAGTTTCAGATCAACAATAAATCCATCTTCATCATCAGATTTATACCGTAATAATTTAATTACTATTAATTATTCTTCTCTTGATGCTTCTAAACTAAAAAATGAAACGTTAGACATTGCTGTAAGAATTCAAAATCCTGAAAGATATTTAACAAGTAGAAAATCAATAACAATTCCTCTTGATTTATTAGGTTTAGATCAAGCTTCAGATTCTATTGCAATAGCAAACGCAAATACTAAAGCAGTTAATAAAGATGCGGAAATGGCAAAATCATTATCTAATCGATTTATCAGTAATATCTCTAAAAAGAATTATTCAGGAGCTTTTGCATTAACAAGAAATAATGATTGGACTACTTTCCAAAAATTTTCTTCTAATACAACTTTAAAAAGTTTAGAACAAGCAACCATAAAAAGTACAAGTATTTTGGATGCTGATGAAAAAATCACTTTGGTTGGAGTAGAGGTTAATTTAAAAGATAATAGCTCTGCAACATATCAATTGACTTTAGAAAATATCAATAATAAGTTATTTATTGTTGGTTTTAAATAAGATTTAATTTAACATAATATCTTAATTAAAACGTATTTAATATAAAAAAAACCGAAAGAAATCTTTCGGTTTTTTTATATATGAGTTGTGAATTATTAAAATTTACAAATATTCCCACCTACAGTTGCACCTGCATTTTTAGTTACATCAGACTTTACTGAAGATAATGCTAAAGTAGAAATAGAGTAGGGTGGAAGGAAAGAAGTATTTTTTCCTTTTGTATTTCCTTTTACGTTAATAAAACTATTATTATTAGTAACAGTTATAGCGGTATATCCATTCATTAAACTGATTGGTTCTTTTACATTTTCAAATACATTTCCATCAACATAAATATCTGCTTTGTATCCAGCAGCAATACATTTGTTACTAACGGTACTATTATAATAATTATTAACCATATGAACTTGACCAAATCTAACTCTAGGCATTCTTTCTTTACATCCTTCTCCCCACCAACATCTAGCAAAAGTTATTTTTAATTTACCTTGATCTCCAGTAGCACTATCACTTGAACCTATTAAATCAGAAAATCTATGATCATCTGTACCTCCAGGACCTCCAGCTTTAGGAGTTTTTTCGTAATGAAATTTAGTATAAGATACCGTTATATAATTTGATTTATTCTTAATATCAAAATTACCATCAACACCATCTTTAAATTCGCAATGATCAACCCAAACATTCGTACAATTATCTAAAATAGCATTATCCCAACCATCAGTATCATAAGCACCAGGTCCTTCGAAAATAAGATTTCTAATAATAAGATTACTACTATTTTTAATATTAATTATTCCTGATCCATCTTTTGTTTGATCTGTTGAAACTAATTTTGCTCCACTTTCTCCATAAATTGTTTTTCCACTTTGGTCTTTCAAAGACAACCTTGTTGTAATCTTAATTGTTCCTTTAACTCGAACAACTTTTACAGATTTATTTTCTATTGCAGCTTTTAGTTGAGCATAAGTAGTAACAATCGTTTCTGAAGCATTTCCTCCTCCTGTTGTTCCTCCATTAAGAGATGCCCAACCAGGAGCAATACAATCAGAAGAACTATCAGTTTTTGCTAAAAGTGAATTTGAAGAATAATCTCCCGAAATAGAATCTGATTTTAAATCATCTTGATTACAGCTTGTCAAAGTGTATCCAAAAGCAATTAGTAAAGTAATTAAAGTTGTTTTTAGTTTCATATTAAATGAATTTTTAAAGTTATAATTATTCGTTTAAACGTTTAAAATTGATTAATATTTTACTAAAAATTAGTATAAAAAAATATTTTACAATAAATCCTTTATAATAAAAGAATTAAATAAAAAATGGAGCTCAATAGAACTCCATTTAAATTATATTATAGAAATACATCTTATTTATTTGCTTCTTTTTGTGCGTCAGCTTTCATTTTTTCGTTAGCTGTAATAGTAACTTCTACACGTCTATTTTTAGCACGACCTTCAGCAGTACTATTATCAGCAATTGGATCTTCTATACCTTTTCCAGTAGATGTTAGACGAGAAGATGCAATTCCTTTCGAAATTAAATAATCTTTTACAGATTGTGCTCTTTGTTCAGAAAGTGGTTTATTATAAGATTGAGAACCTACATTATCTGTATACCCAATAACTAAAAGATCTGTATCAGGATATTCTTTAAAAACTTCAATTAATTTATCTAAGTTTGCTTTTGCAGTACTTGTTAATGAAGATTTATTGTAATCGAAAGTAACTCTAGAATTTTCATCTAAAACAAGATTAATCCCTTCTTCAGTTCTTACAACTTCTGCACCTGGTAAAACTTGTTCAATTTTCTGAGCTTGTTTATCCATACTGTGACCAATAAGTCCTCCGGCAGCACCACCAACAGCAGCACCAATTAATGCACCTCCAGCACCTTTACCAATAAGCCCTCCTAAAACTCCACCGGCAACAACTCCAATTCCTGCACCTTTTTGTGTGTTATTAGCATTTTGTACAGCTGTACATGAAGAAAACATAAAAGATCCTCCTAAAACTATAGCTGCTACTTTAGTATTTATTTTTTTCATATTATTAGATTTTATTTTTAACGTTGGAAATTATAAATAACTTGAGCTATTTTACCATCAGCTTTTACATCTTGTACTAACGTCATTGAATTTTCATTTGCACTAGAAACTCTCATTTTATAACCAGCTGTATTTTGTTTAGCTTTGATACCTGTTACATCTTTAAAGATAAAATAAGTTGTTGATCCATCTTGCTGCATATCCCAAATAATATTTGCTGTTCCTTGAGGACAACCAGCACCAGAATTATTAAAAGTATAAGTACCTTTTTTATTATTTTGAACTAGGCTCCATGTAGAACCTTCATAACATTGTGGACTAGCTGTATCAAAAACCTTAGAAACAGATTCATTAACTTTTACATTACCTTCAATTTTATTTTTAGCAAGACCACTATAATCAACACTTGTAAGTGTCCAAGATCCTCTAACAACTTTTCCTGTTTCATTTGCTACTTTAGCAGATGGATTAGATGCACAAGAACCAAGTAAAGCCATTGCACTAATTCCTGCGATTAAAATTCCTTTTTTCATAGTTTTTTATTATTTAAAATTTGTTTAGGAAACAAAATATGTTGCTACAATTTAGTTATTTTAAATGAGAAATTACACAAAAAAGGTAATTTTATAGGTATAATACAACTCTAATTATTTGCTCTTATTGTATAAATTAAAGATGAATACTGTCCATTATTTTTAGCTAAATAATTTGACTTTAAAGCAACTTTTATTGCATTAAAGTAACCAAATTTATTTCCCTTGTATTTCTCTGAAAGTAAACTCACATAAAATGCGTCAAGTTTCATTGGACTAATCTTATCAATTTTCATACCAAAGTTACTAAGTAAATTACTCATACTTTTATCAGAGAAGTGCCAAAGATGTCTTGGTACATCATAAGCTGCCCAATATTTACCATAATATTTAGCATCATATGATTGATGATTGGGAACGGCAATTATTAATACTCCATTATCCGTTAAATGATTTTTTAATTCTCCAATAATCTCATTTAAATTAGGGATATGTTCCAAAACATGCCATAATGTAATTATATCGAATTTTTCATTAATATTTTTTAATTCTGTTGATATTACTTTTAATTGACCGATCTTCGTTTGTGCTATTTTTCGAGCTGCCTCATTCGGTTCCATTCCTAATACATCATATCCATTCTTCTGCATAAATTCAAGATAATCTCCAACTCCGCAACCATAATCTAACATCTTTTTCCCCTTGGATACTTCATTTATCAAATTAAGTTTATTATTTAAATTAATAGATTTTGCAATCTGATAAAATCTTTCGAAAATAGTTTTTTTACTATCCGTATGAGAGATATAATTTTCACTTTCGTAATATTTACCTAAAGAATCTAATGGCTGGGGAACTGTATATAGAAGCCCCGTATCTGAATCTTGAAATAATTCAAATTCTTCTTGTGTTAAAAAATAATCTTTTAAATCTAATTTCTTAATACCAGAAAATCCTTCATAAGAAGGATTTTCTGTATATGTTTCACGTGGAACATTTTTCATTTTATCTACCCATGTAAATTAATAATACACTAATATCTGCTGGAGAAACACCACTTATTCGTGATGCTTGTGCTACAGTAGCAGGTTTTATTTTAGTAAGCTTTTGACGAGCTTCTATAGACATAGAAACAAAATCATTATAATCAATATTCGCAGGAATTTTTAGATTCTCTAAGCGATGTAATTTATCTGCATTTTGTTGTTCTTTCTTAATATAACCTTTATACTTGATTTGAATTTCTGTTTGTTCTAACTCCTCTTGGTCATAATTATTACTTTCAATAAACTGCTTAACTCTTTCTAATTTAGTAAAATCAGAAAGCTTTAATTCTGGTCTAGTGATCACAGAAATCATTTTATTAGGCTGCTTAAGAGATGTTCCTTCACGCTCTTCTATTACCTCATTAATCTCATGAGGTTTAATCGAATTTTCTTCAAAATAATTAACAAGCTTTTCGGCTTTATCAAATTTTTCTTCCATTCTTCTCAATCGATCTTCAGATGCAAGACCAATATCAAATCCCTTACGAGTTAAACGTTCGTCTGCATTATCTTGTCTTAATAAAATTCTATACTCAGCTCTTGATGTAAACATTCTATATGGCTCTTCAGTACCTTTAGTAATTAAATCATCAATTAAAACACCTATATAAGCTTCATTTCTATTTAATATAAATGGATCTTTATCTTGTATTTTTAATGCTGCATTAATTCCAGCCATCAGACCTTGAGAAGCTGCCTCTTCATATCCAGTGGTACCATTAATTTGTCCTGCACAATATAAATTTTCTATAATCTTAGTTTCTAAAGTATGTTTTAATTGTGTAGGTGGAAAATAATCATATTCTATAGCATATCCTGGTCTAAAAATTTTTGCATATTCAAATCCAGGTATAGAGCGCAAAGCTTTTGCTTGTACATCATCTGGCAATGAAGTTGAGAATCCATTAATGTAATATTCAACAGTATCCCAACCTTCTGGTTCAGCAAAAATTTGATGACGATCTTTATCAGCAAAACGATTTATTTTATCCTCAATAGAAGGACAATATCTTGGCCCTGTAGATTTGATTGTTCCATTAAACATTGGTGAACGATCGAAACCTTCTCTTAATAAATCATGAACTTCTTGGTTTGTGTAAGTAATCCAACAAGAACGTTGCTTAGTTAACTTTGGAGTATTCGAATACGAAAATTTCGAAGGATTTTCATCACCAGGCTGCTCAATCATTTTAGAATAATCAATAGAACGTCCATCAATTCTTGGTGGTGTACCTGTTTTCATTCTTCCTGCTTCGAAACCTAAATCAACTAATTGTTCAGTAATACCAAATGCAGCACCTTCTCCCATACGTCCACCACCAAATTGCTTGTCACCAATATGGATTAAACCATTTAAGAAAGTCCCATTTGTTAAAACTACAGCTTTAGAACGAATACTCATTCCCATTGCAGTATTTACACCACAAACTTTTCCATTTTCTATGATTAGACTTTTAACCATATCTTGAAAAAAGTCAACGTTCTCGGTTCTTTCTAAAGAAAGTCTCCATTCTTCTGCAAAACGCATACGGTCTGATTGTGCTCTTGGAGACCACATTGCAGGACCTTTAGATTGATTCAACATTTTAAATTGAATCATTGTTTTATCAGTTATAATACCTGAATAACCTCCTAAAGCATCAATTTCTCGAACAATTTGCCCTTTTGCAATTCCACCCATTGCAGGATTACAAGACATTTGTCCAATGCTTTGAAGATTCATTGTAACTAACAATGTTTTTGCTCCTAAGTTAGCTGCTGCTGCTGTAGCTTCTGCTCCAGCATGTCCTCCACCAACTACAATAACATCATATTCTGATTGAAATATCATCTTTATTTTTAACTTAAAATTGTAATAAATAATAATGTTCCACGTGAAACATTATTGATTTTTTAGTAAACTAAATGTACTTAAATAATAATCTTCTTTAGAAGTCATTAAAGTTTTATCCTCAGGATCTTTATCCATGTATCCAGCAAAATGTAATATTCCATGAATAACAACACGTGCTAATTCATTTTCGAATGATACATTATTTTGTATTGAATTATCTTTTATTCTTTCGACACTAATAAAGATATCTCCCATTAAATCATCTTCTATAGAATTATCAAATCCTATAACATCTGTGTAGTAATCATGATCCAAATATTGACGATTAATTTGTAATAAGTATTCATCATCACAAAAAATATAGTTTAACTCTTCTATATTTTTACCTTCATTTTTCATACTTTCTACGATCCAATCTATCCAATTTTGAGATTCGTGTAACTCAAAATCTGTTTCATAAAATAATTCTATCATAGTTTTAAAACCAATATCCTAAACTTAAATTAAATAACCCTTTCTTAGTATATGGCGAATAACTCCAAATAAAATTAATAGGTCCCAAAGGACTATCATAACCATAAGTAACTCCATAACCGAGATACTTGTAATCAGTTAAACTTAATTGTTCAAATCGATCAGTTATATTAGCTACATTAATAAATAAACTTGTGTAATGATTTCTTAAAACTTTGGCTTGAATTTGAGAACCAAAAATTAATTTATTATCTCCAATTGCAGAACCAAATGGTAAACCATAGAACTTAGTATAATTTAAAAAATGTTGCTCTGTATAACCTCCTAAATAAAATTTTTGAGGAGTCGTTACATTACCATTAAAAAAGGTTCCAAAGTTAGCAGTAAATCTGTAACTTAGGAAATTATTTAAAGGAAAGTTTGCTTCTAAATTTCCTTCCAATAAATAATTAGTTTCGAAATTATCAATATTAGAATCAAATATATATTTAAAAGTTCCATCAAATTTAACACCACTTCTAGCATAGTTCGCGTTATTTCGATTATCAGCTTTAATATACCCATAACCTTTCCAAAAGAAACCTTCTGTTTTAGAAGAAATTTCTTTATTATCTTCTAAATAATTATTAGTAAAAACATTTGTATATTGATGTTCTAGACCAATTCCTATAGCAAATTTCTCTTTTATTGTAGACTGAACATATAATTGATTAATATATTCTCGAAAATTATAATTAACTCTGTTGTAGTTTGAATTGTCAAGAAGTTTATTTAAATTAATTTCTTTATCAAAATTATATGAATAAGAATTAAATCCTAAACTAGGTAAATAACCATTGTCTATATAATAGTTTAGATTATATCTCATAAAATCACCCACAACAAGATCAGCAGAAAGTGTTGAATTTTTTAATAATAAATTTTTAGAAGTAAAATTTAACAGTAAACCTGTCTTAAAAAGATCATCATAATGTAAACCAAAACGTATTGATTGTTTATTCTTATTTTCTTCTACTTTTAAGGTCAAAAGATTTTCATTATCATCTAATTCAGAAATTTTATATGTAATATTATTAAAGTTTCCTGAAGCATAAAGTCGATTGATTCCTAATTTCAAATCGTCATATTTTATTAATTCTGGAGGGCGAATACCCAATTTACCTTCAATATAATTATCATTATAATTCTTTAAACCTTCTATATTTATTTTTTTTACCAAAGCATAATCATCCAACTTAATCTCTTTTCTTTTTACAGAATGATCATTTTGAATTTTAGCAATTTCTTTTAATTGATCAAATACTTTTTCGGATGCTTCATAACCTTTTTTGTAAATAGGTTCAACATCATCAAAACTAGTAACAGAATATTTTTTTAAATCAGGTTTTATTAGAACATTAACCATTTTTTTCTGTTCATCGGTTTTTTTGACGATACTCATAGTCATAATTTGACTAAGAATATCAATTGCAGAATTCAATTCATCTCTTTTTAATAAACCATCTCCTAATTCAACACCAATAATAATATCTGCCCCCATGTCTTTGATTTCTTTAACAGGGAAGTTATTCACAACTCCTCCATCAACATATAATTGCCCATCTATACTTACAGGATCTAACATCGTTGGATAAGCAGCAGAAGCTAGAACAACTCGTGGTAAAAAACCAGAATGGAAAATTTTTTCTTGTCCAGTTTCTATATTAGTACCTATGCAAAAAAATGGCGTAGGAAGTTGATTAAAATCATCTATTCCATGTACTGGACGAAATAAATAAGTTAATAAATCCAAAGGACCTTGACCTTTAGAAAAAGCATTAGGAATTGTTAATTTAAAATTATCAAAAGGTAGTTCTAGAATATATTTTTCTTTATATGATTTATCAAAAAATGGAATTTCAGCTCTATCTTTATTTTGGGTAATAAGTGAAGAAATATCTAATTGATGCATTATTTTTTCTAATTCATCTGGACTATAACCTGCCGCATATAATCCTCCAATAATAGCTCCCATACTTGTACCTCCAATATAATCAATTTTGATTCCAGCCTCTTCTATAGCCTTGAGAGCTCCAACGTGCGCATAGCCTTTTGCACCACCACCACTAAGTACAACACCAACTTTTGGACGAGAAGAATTTTCCTTTGTTTCTTGAGAAAAAACAAAAAGTGAAAAAAGAAAATAAATTGGAAGAAACTTATACATATCTTATACAGATTGAAAAAATAAAGATAAGCATTTATAATACCAATCTTATTTATATTATAATCTAAAATTTAGATTGTAATAAAAACTCTTTGAGACAAGCAAAGATTGAAATGAAAAACCTCGTCCGAAGGAATTGTCTAATTATTCTTTATAATAAACACGTTTGATACGATGGGATACAGAAGTTAAAACTTCATAAGGAATTGTTCCTAACCATGTTGTAACATCTGCCAAAGTTGGAAAATCTCCAAAAATAGTTACTTCATCTCCTTCTTTACAATTGATATCTGTAACATTTACCATCATCATATCCATGCAAATAGTTCCTGTAATGATTGCTAATTTTCCATGAATACCAACTTTGCCTTTACCATAACCTAAAGACCTACGAATACCGTCTGCATAGCCCACTGGTAAAGTTGCAATTTTAGTTTCTCTTTCAGCAGTAAATTTCCTACCATAGCTAACAGTTTCACCTTTTTCAATTGTAGATATTTGAGAAATAACTGTTTTAAATCTCACAACTGGTTTTAGGTATTTATTCATAAAATCAGTATATTCTGAATAGCCATACATCCCAATACCTAAACGAACCATATCATACTGATGTTCACCATAAGCAACAATGCCAGGAGAATTTAGAGCATGTTTTATTGGTTGAATATTTAATGCTTTAGTGATAATATCATAACTATTATCAAACCTACTTAATTGATATTTTGCATATTCTTTTTCTTCAGGCATATCTGCTGTAGCCAAATGAGTGAAAATGGAACGAATATAAACTTGAGAATTATTTTTAAGAATATGGATAAGTTCATCAAAATCGTCTTCATGAAAACCTAAACGATTCATTCCTGTTTCCATTTTGAGATGGATTGGATAAGCTGTTGAGATTTGTTTTTCTTGTAATTTCTGAATAAATAACTTTAGAACACGCAAACTGTAGATTTCTGGTTCTAATTGATAATCAATAACTGTTGAATAACTATTTTGTTCAGGATTCATAACCACAATAGGAATCGTAATACCAGCTTCTCTTAATTCTTTACCTTCATCTGCTATTGCGACACCAAGAAAATCAACACCATTATTTTGTAAAGCATTTGCTACCTCAAAACTTCCAGTTCCGTAACTATTTGCTTTTACCATACACATTAGCTTTGTAGTTGGTTTTAATAAAGAACGGTAAACACTTATATTTTCTATAAGATGTTGTAAATTGATTTCTAAAACTGAATCATTTGAACGAGTCTCTAATTCATTCGAAATTTTCTCTAACTTGAAAGGTCGAGCTCCTTTTAATAAAATTGCTTCGTTATCTACATTTTGATGTTTAAATTGTTCTAGAAATTCATCCGTAGAATTATATGAACGTACATAGGATTGAAATAAATTTTTGAACATGGATATTTTCTCACCTATCAAAACAATTTCGTCAAAATGATATGGATTAACTAAATCTGCAGTTTGATTATATAATTCTGAATCTGATAAGTTACTTTGTAAAATATCAGTTAAAACAAGTGATTTTTTTTCTTTTGGTTGCTGATTAAGAACATTTAAACCTATTTTCAAGGAATTTAAGTCAGAATTGAATGTATCATTAATTAAAATAGAATTGTTGATTGCCTCTTTAATTTCCAATCTCATTTCTATTGGTAAAAGCTCACTAAATTCTTTTTTAAACAACTTATAATCAATATTTAAACTAATTAATGTTGCTAAACAAATTAAACTATTTTTAATAGAAGCATCATCTAAAAAAGGAATAGAGTAAGTGAAAATTTCTTGATTATGTAAAATAGAAATTTCAGTATTTGATTGTTTCCCTGATACTTCTAAAATTTTAACATCGGCTAGATCTGAATAACCATAAGTTATTTTATTAATATCAGACAGTTTTTTATTTTTTATTATTGATTGATGAATTTTATCATCATCAATCATATAAACAAGTTTATCAACACCATAAAATAACTTTAGCTTTTCTTGAATCAGTTCATCTCTACTTTTAAAATTTTCCAAATGAGCTATTCCAATATTTGTAAGAACACCAATCGTTGGCTGAATAATTTTTTGCAGATTATCCATTTCATTTAGTTGAGAAATTCCAGCTTCAAAAATCCCTAAATTATTATTCTGCTCTATTTGTAATATAGAAATAGCAGCACCAAATTGAGAATTGTAACTTTTAGGGCTACGAACAATATGAAATTTTTTCCATAATAATTGGTTCAACCATTCTTTAACGATTGTTTTACCATTGGAACCTGTAATTCCAATTATTGGAAAATTAAATTGCTCACGATGATACTTTGCCCATTGCTGCAAAGCAACTAATGGATTATCAACTTTTATAAAATTTGCTTTATCAAATTCTTTAAAAGAATTATCTACAATAAAATTACGAATACCTTTATCAAATGCATCTTGTATATATTTATGACCATCTTTTTGATTGTGATGAAAAGCAAAAAAGATTCCATTGATAGGATTAATAATCATTCTTGAATCAAAAAAAATTTGATGAATGATTTGCTCTCCATCGCCAATTAGATTTCCATTGACAATACTAGATATTTGATTTAGGCTATAATTTTTCAAGTTTATGTTTTTTTAATTCTTCCCAAAAAGCAGCACGACTTAATGGTTCATATTCTGATGTTTCTCCAAGTTCGACTAAACGATCACTATCTATTTTTCTATGAGAATAATTTGCTAATCCTCCTGTACGAACACAAATAGCATGCACTTTTGTAATATATTCTGCAGTTGCAAGAAGGTTAGGCATTGGACCAAAAGGTCGACCTTTAAAATCCATATCTAAACCAGCAACAATTACACGTTTACCTTGATTTGCCAATTCATTCGCAACTTCTACAATTCCTTCATCAAAAAATTGAGCTTCATCAATTCCTACTACATCACAATCATCAGCTAATAATAATATTGCAGATGAATATTCTACAGGTGTAGAATTAATAGAATTTTGATTATGTGAAACAACTTCTCTTTCTGCATAACGCGTATCAACAGTAGGTTTAAAAATCTCTACGCGTTGCTTTGCAAATTCAGCTCTTTTTAAACGACGGATAAGTTCTTCGGTTTTACCAGAAAACATTGAGCCACAGATAACTTCTATCCAACCACTTTTTTGTTGATGATTAAAGGTATTTTCGAGGAACATAAGTGTAAAGTTTAATTATAAAATGTATGAGCAAATTTAATGAAATAGTTTTTTTGTACACATTATATATATGATATAATTCTAAAAAAAATAATTAATAACGGTTATTCATAATAAAAGATTATTTTTGTGGTTAAATTAAAAACTAACTTAAACTAAATAATGCTTAAAGTAAAAACACTTAAAGTAAACTACATCTTAAATATTACGCGAACAGTTTTATCAACACTAATTGGTTTATTAGTTTTCCAATATGTTAATAAAACTTTGGGAGTAGATGCTGTAGGAAAGTATGAATATGCTAATTCTATAATAACGTATTTTGTACTTTTTTCTTCTTTGGGAATTCCTATGTATGGAATAAGAGAAATAGCAAGAGTTAGAGATAATGAATTAATTAGAACCAAAGTTTTTTTTGAATTAATATCAATACTTTTATTAACTACAATTATATCCTATTTACTATTATTTTTTTTAATTTTTAATATTAATTCGTTAAACAATTATAAAGAGATACTTATATTAATTAGTCCATTAATATTTTTAACTAATATAGGAGTTGAATGGTTTTTTCAAGGGATAGAAGATCAATTATATATTACTGTACGATTTATAATTATAAAAGCTATAACTCTTACTCTTTTATTTTTATTAGTAAAAACTGAAAATGATGTTTTGACATATGCTGCAATTATGACATTTTCAACTGCTGGGTCTAATATTTTCAATTTTTTCTATATAAAAAAGTTTATCAATTTAACATTGATTAAATTTAAGGATCTAAATATTAAAAAGCATTTAAAAGGTATTCTAACAATTTTTCTAGCAACAATATCTGTAAGTATTTATGTACAAATGGACAACACTTTATTAGGTTATTTAGTTGGAGATAAATACGTTGGTTTATATTCAACCTCAAATAAACTTATAAGATTTGCAATATTATTTATTACAACACTTGGTTCAGTAATGTTACCACGTTTATCAAATTTATATGAAAAGAAAGATTTTAAATCTTATAATACATATTTAGAAAAAACATTAAAGTACATTTTATTTATATCTATTCCAATTTCCGTCATATTTTTTAGTTTTTCAGATTATATTATAGAATTAATGGCTGGTAAAGAGTTTTTAGGTTCAATAATCCCTATGAAAATACTATCACCACTTGTTGTAATTATAGGTTTAGCATATTTTCTTGCATTTATGGTTTTATATCCTCAAGGTGAAGAAAGACTTTACACATTGGTCGTATTCATTACTGCTATTATAAGCATTGTTCTGAATATAATTTTTATCCCTAAGTATTTTCATTTGGCAACAGCTTGGGTAAACCTAATAGTAGAATTTTTAGCAGTTATTATAATGATTATTATGACAAAAAAACAATTATTAAAAATTAATTTCTTTAGCTTTAATAATACTTATTACTTTATTGGAGGAATATTAATGTATTTATTTATAGTATTCTTTAATAATAAAAATACTTTATTTACAATTGGGTTAATTTCTTCTTTTTCTTGTATTATTTATTTATCATTTTTATATCTTGTAAAGGAGTCAATTCTAATAGAGAATAAAAATAAAATTAAAAATTACTTAATAAAAAAATAAAATGGACGTTTCAATAATAATTGTTAATTATAATACAACACAACTTGTTATAGAGTGTATAAAAACTATCTATGAAAAAACTAAATTTATTGATTTTGAAGTTATTGTTGTTGATAATAATTCTCCAGATAGATCAATAGAAAATTTGAAAACTATATTTCCTAAGATTAAATTAATTCTTAGTGAAAAAAACGCAGGTTTTGGAGCTGGAAATAATTTAGGTAATAAATATGCAATAGGAAAATATCTTTTTTTACTAAATTCTGACACACTACTACTTGACAATGCTATATATGAATTTTTTACATTCATGGAAAAAACACCTAATGCTGGTGTTTGTGGTGGTAATTTATTAACAAAAGATTTAAAGCCTAATATGTCATTTCATCATTTACGTCCAAGTCTTATTTTATCTTTCAATGAATTTTGTTTTAATATTTTTACTAGAATTCTATACAAAAATCAATTGTATTACTCTTTTTCTAAACATCCAATAAGTATTAATGGTTTTATAACTGGTGCTGATTTTTTTATATCTAAAAAAATCTTTGATAAATTGAATGGTTTTGATGAAGATTTTTTTATGTATTATGAAGAAACGGAACTTTCACATAGACTAAGTGATTTAGGATATAAATTTTATGTATTACCTTATGTAAAAATAATCCATTTTGAGGGAGGATCACAAACTAAAAGCTCAATCAATAAAAAGAAATGGATGGAAGAAAGTAAAAAATTATATTACAAAAAAACAAATAATAAATTATATAGATTTGCTGACTTTTTTGATAAATTAAATGACAGAAGAGCTGAGTTAAAAAATAAACTTTTTAAAAATATTAATAAGTAAAATGGAAAAAAACAATTTATCAACTAATCAAGAAATTGATTTGATTTATTTATTAAAAAAAATTAAATCAATGTTTGACAGTTTAGGATTTTTTATTTTTAAATCAATTCGATTTTTTATAAAAAACATATTTATCTTTATTGGTCTTATAATTTTAGGATTATTAATAAGTGTAGTATTAGAAAAAACTTTACAAAAGTCATTTAGAAGTGATATAGTTGTTGTACCAAATTTTAACAGTACAGAGTATTTGTATTCTATCTCTAAAAATTACAAAAATTTAACAACTAAAAATGATAAAGAGAAAAAATTATTAAATAATATTATTAGAATAGAAGTTACACCAATTTTAGATATAAATTCTTATTTTAATAATTCTAAAAATCGTGATTTCTTTAAAACTTTATCAGAAAGTGGAGTAAAGTTTGAAGATTTTATAAAAAAAGAAGAATTTAAAAATTTCAATACATCATTTCTGATTACAATTTCAACAACAGATGAAAAATACTCCAAAGAATCTATAGATTTTTTATTAAATAAACTTAATAATTCTTCATATTATTTAAAGAAACAAAAAATAGAAATAGATAATCTAAAAGAAAATAGAATACAATTAACTAAATCAATTGAGCAAATTAATTTAATTTTAAATAATCTAGGATCAAATAACTTCGATAATACTAAAGGACAACTTAATGTAAATACTTATCAAAGTTTGAATGATGTAATAAATTTAAAAAGTCAATATGTAGATGACATATTAATGATTGATAATAAATTAATAACATCATCTAAAATTATTTTTCCTATAGATATTACATATAATAAAGAGTTTAAAGAAAAATTATATTACAATACAAAAATTATATATCCACTTATACTAGTTAGTATTTTTATAATTTTTAATCTTTTTAAGAGATTTTATAATAAATACAACCGATTAGAATTAAAAAAATAAATATGATTTCTGTCGTAATCCCTCTGTATAATAAAGAACTTAGTATTAGTAAAATGTTAACTTCTGTATTAAATCAAAAATTTAAAAATTTTGAAGTTTTAATTATTAATGATGGTTCTACAGATAAAAGTGTTGATGTTATTAATCAAAATTTTACTGATGAAAGAATTAAAATAATTAATAAAATTAATGGAGGAGTCTCATCAGCAAGAAATTTAGGTATAAAAGAAGCTAAATATGATTGGGTTGCTTTAATTGATGCTGATGATTGTTGGTCAGAAAATCATTTATTAAATTTTTATAATTATATAAATGCAAATAGTGAAATAAATGTATGTTCATCAGGGTATGCAAAAGTAGATAAACATGGAACATTTTTAAATAAATACCATGTGAAAAAAAGTGGACTTTATGATTTTTTTGAAGTTAGTTTAGAGATAAATTTTGCTACACACAGCTCTTCTATTATGTTCAATAAAAAAAAATTTCCAAATACTTTTTTTAATGAAAATATCTCAAAAGGTGAAGACACAAGAGTTTGGGAAACATTAGGAAAACAAGAGAAATTTTATTTTTTTTCAGAGATAACATCTCTCTATCATGTAGAAGCTGAAAATAGTGCTATTGGAAGAAATCATGATTTAGCACACACACATATATATAATTTAGATTTAAATTCAATTGAAAATAATATTCAAAAAAAATACTATCAAAGATTGATTTGTCATACAATTTTATTAGGTTTTTTGGGTCATGAAAAACTTAATGATATATGGAAATTATATAAAAAATATTTTTTATTTCTAGGAGTAAAAGGACCTATCAATTTTTTTATTCATGCAATAAAAACTAAAATTAAAAATTAATTCACAATTTTAAATAATTATGATCCCTAAAATAATTCATTTTTGCTGGTTTGGTACTAACCCTTTATCTGAAGAAGTTAAAAATTATATTGAAACTTGGAAAAAATATCTACCAGATTATGAAATAAAAATGTGGAATGAGGATAATTTCAATTACAATGAATTTGAATTTTCGAGAGAGGCATATCAGAAAAAAAAATATGCTTTCGTTTCGGATTTTTGTAGATTATTTGTTTTAGCCAAACATGGAGGGATATATTTAGACACAGATGTTGAAGTTTTAAAGAGTTTTGATGATTTGCTTAATCAGAAAGCTTTTATTGGTTATGAAGATTTTAGAATGATTGGTACATCTGTAATAGGATCAGAACCTAATTCTGAGTTTATTTCTGAAATATTACAAATCTATAAAACTAAAAAATTTATTTTAGATAGTGATAAAATTGATGTTACTCCAAATGTTGT
The DNA here is from genome assembly GCA_002484335.1 of Flavobacteriales bacterium UBA7612. Classification (GTDB taxonomy): domain Bacteria; phylum Bacteroidota; class Bacteroidia; order Flavobacteriales; family Weeksellaceae; genus Empedobacter. Next base: position 78,100 of record DLJQ01000006.1, on the reverse strand, counting down.
TGTAATTACAAATTATTTAAAAGAAAAAAATATAATTACTGATAGAGGTATTGACAATTATGATGAAAAATTAACAATTTATCCAAGAGATTATTTTTCTCCAAAAATTTTTGATACAAAAAAAATTAATATAACTGAAAATACATATTCTATTCACCATTTTTCTCAATCATGGACATCTTTAAATCATCAAGTTATTCAGATTTTTAAAACTATTTTAATTAAAATTATCGGTTTTGATTTAACAAGAAAGATTATAGATTATGTTAAAAAATAGTAGATTTATTTTTTTTACACTAATTATTATTTGTTTCTTACTGGGAATTGTATGCCCTTACATTCTCCCTGATAAATTTTATCCTGATAGTATACATATAATTACTGATCCATATAATGAAATAGGGGTTTTTAATGGTAGTTATGGACTTACAATTTTAATTTACTACTCAACAGGTATTTATAAATTACCATATAGTATAATTGCTATAATTCAATTAACGATTTTATTTCTTATAATTTATAAAACAGGAATTCCTGAAAAATTTTCACAATTATCTATTAAAAATTTTTTAATATACTTAGCTTTTTTAATGATGGCCATCTTTATAGGTCAACCTACAAAAGAATTTATTACATTTATTTTTATAGCGTTTATAGTCTATATTTTTCAATCAAATTACATTTCTGTCGGTATAGCAATCTTAATTTCTAGTTTGTACTTTTTTCTGTTTGGCTTTTTATTTAGACCCTATTTTTCATTTATACCATTTATATCTTTAGCAATTTATTTAATAACTAAAATTAGATTTAAAAATCGTTGGATTCTATCTATTTTATTAGGGATAAGTGTTATTCTGCTATTTTCATTAACTTATAAAATAGCAAAAGGAGATTTTTTATCTCAAGTAACAAGAGAAAATATTAATAAGCTAAGATTAAATGAAGGAGATGCAAATGCTGATACAATGATTGTATCTCCAATTCCTATCACAAATATATTTACAGAAGCGTTTGCAACAGTATATGGGTTTATAACAGTTAATTTTCCTATAAATGCTTTAAGCTTCTTCTATAAACCCCAAGTTATAGCCTTTGTAATTTGGCAGCTATTTATGACTTGGATAATTATTGTTAGATTTGGATATTTATTGGAAGAATTTCCTAATAGAAAAAAAGAATTATGGTTGATGTGCATACTATTATCTTACTTTATTATACAAGGAATTTTTGAACCAGATTTGGGTTCAGCAATAAGACACAAAATTGGGATTTTACCACTTATCTATTATTTATTTTATTATGATGATTTCAAAAGAAAAATTTAACCAAATTAATAATTGGTTAATCATACTTATCTTATCCACAATATTCTTTAGATCAGTTTCTACTGCTCTAATTTTTATTTTTGCTGGTTTTAATATTATTAATTACAGCTATTTATCTTTTGATAAAAAAAATATTAAATATTATGTGATAGTTGCTATACCTTTTTTATTAGAAATTTTATTTATATGGAATGATATAGGCTCTGCTAAACTATTTAAACCGATCGAAAAAAATTTATCTTTCCTGATATTTCCTCTTTTCATTTTATCAAACTATAAAGCCTATAACTTCTATTATATAGCAGATAAATACAGAAAAATTACAACTATACTAATTATTATATTACTTATACGTTTTGCTTTTATTTTCCCTGATTTTGTACAAAAATACATGCTTGGACATGAACTTTGGGAAATGGGATATGTTATTACCAATAGTTTTGGTAACCATGCTCCAACTGTTAATATGCAACTTGCCTTTATTGTATTGTTAAATTTATATTTTTTATTAAATAATTTTTTAAAAAATATATTTTTAAATAGTATTTTATTACTATTAAGTACATTTGAATTAGTGATAGTAAATACTCGATTATCATTAGGTAGCATTATTGTATGCTCTTTTATCATGGTAATAACATTTGCGTATAAAAAATATAGAGAAAAAAGTATTTATATTATTATCGGATTTTTAATTATTACTTCAAGTATTTTAATCATTGCATTTATATCAAATCCTTACATGAAAGAAAAATATTCTAGCGTAACTTTCTCTAATATGGATAAAATAGGAAAATTAGATGAAGTCGAAAATCCTGATGGCGTATTACATAATGCACTTGTTACAAGAGTAACAATATGGCAATCTACAATTGAAGTTGCCAAAAAGAATACTATTACAGGATATGGATCGGCGAATGCAAAAAATGCATTATTTAACTATTACAAAGAATCAAATCAAAAGTTTTTATCCAAATATGAATTCCCAGTACATAATCAATTTCTTGATTATTTATTGCGTTTTGGAGTTGTAGGATTTGTTGCTTTAGTATTTTATTTTATATATATATATAGAATATCAATTATATCTAAAAATATAATTGGTTTTGTATTTACATTAAATTTTTTATTTTCTAATCTATTCGATGATTATCTAATTTTATTTAGTGGAATAGTTTTTAGCTCAATTTGGTTTTGTCTAATTATGACTTATTATTTAAAAAATAATAAGTCATAATTAATTACTTAAAGTCTTCTGGTGCTATTGTTTTCCAATGTTTTAAAGATTCTCTTAAACCATATTTGAAATCAAAACCATTTTCTATCAAATAATTTGGTTTTATATTAGTAGGAAAAGCTGCTTTTCTAACTCTAACAGGGTGTATATCAGATTTTTTACCAATTAATTTAAAACCAATTTGTAATACTCCAGAAATAAATACTAAAAAACTTACTGGTACACTAAAAGTCGGTTTCTTATATTCAAATTCTTCTTTTATAGCAGTCGTTAAATCCTTTAAATTTAATATAGGATTTTCAGCATAATTATATAAAATTAAGCTTTGATTTTTTTCCATTGTAAATAAAATACTATCAACTAAACCATACACATATCCATAAGCTTTTATAATATTTCCTCCATCAGGTAACATAAAAGACCCTTTTTTAAGAGCTTTGATTGTTCTATATATATTTCCTGGATCATGTGGACCATAAATAACACTTGGTCTTACAATAATCAATCTTCTACTATTGTTTTTAGCTAACCATATTTGATGAATTTTTTCAGCTAAACCTTTAGAAATTCCATAAGGAGTTTCTGCATAAATCAATGAATTTTCATTACACTCTTCTTTAGATTTTCCATAAGGAGCAATACTACTTGTAAAGAAAATATTGTTAATTTTATTGTTTTCAGCAAATTCATTTATATTTTCAGCACCATTTAAATTAGTATCAAAATATTCTTTTCTTTCATGTCCAGGTTCTCTATGAATAGCAGCAAAGTTAAATATCCAAGATTCTTCTGAATCATTTATAATATCTAGATTTATTTGATTTCTAACATCACAAAAAACAAATTCAACACTTTTTGGTAATTTTTTAAAATATTTAGGTTCTTTAATATCCAATAAAATAACTTTAGCAAACCTATTAGTTTCTATAAATCTATTCACTAAAAAATATGCTATATAACCTGAACCTCCGAATATAAATGCAGTTTTCATTATTTGTTTTTATACTCAAAAATAATATATATTTGTTTATGGAAAAAATTAAATTATTACATATATCTGAAACATTTGTTAGTGGGGTATACACATATATAAAACAAATATGTAATTATTTACAAAATAATGATGATTTTGAAATTCATATTATTTATAGCACTGATAGAGTAGAAACAAAAATTGATCATATCCCAAAAGACTTTTCATCTAAAATTATTTTACATGAAATTTCGATGAAAAGAGAAATTTCTCCAAAAGAAGATTTTCAATCGGTAGTTAAAATAAGAAAAAAGATTAAAGAAATAAATCCCGATTTAATTCATTTACATTCTTCAAAAGCAGGAATTTTAGGAAGATTAGCTGCTTTTGGGTTAAAGAAAAAAATTATTTATACTCCACATGGTTACTCTTTTGTAAGAGAAGATATTTCTGCGAATAAAAAGAAAATATTTTTTGCTATAGAAAAAATAATTCAATTAATTCTTCCAGTTCAAATTATTGCTTGTGGTGAACAAGAATTTGAGATGGCAAAAAAAATTGATAAAAAAAATGCGAAAGTAGTTTTTAATGGAGTAGATATTAACTATCTATCAAACTTAAAATTTGTTAGTACAGAAAATAGAAAAAAAATAAGAATTGGAAATTCGGGTCGTGTATCAATTGATAAAAATCCAAAATTATTTAACCTAATTGCTAAAGCTTTGCCTGAATATGATTTTTATTGGATAGGTGAAGGTGAACTAGCAAGTGAATTAACAGAAGCTAATATCTATATAACTGGATGGAAAAATCATAAAGAGTGTATAGAAATATTAAATACATTTGATATATTTTTATCTACATCCCTTTGGGAAGGTTTACCATTTAATATTTTAGAAGCTATGGCATTAAAAAAACCAATAATATCTAATAATATTGAAGGAAATTTAATAACCGTAGAACAAGGTGTAAATGGATACATTTGTAATACAATAGATGATTTTAAAAAATCAATTGAAATTACTTCAAAAAATTTAAATGAAATGGGAGAATCTTCATTTAATAGAGTGTCAGAGTTATTTAATCAAGAAAAAAATATGCACAAATTAATTAATTTATATTTATTACTACTTAAAAAATAATATTTGTAATAAATTTGTAAATATTCAACAATCAACTAAAATGTTACCTAAAAAAATACATGAGCAAAAAATATTTTTAATCATTTTTGATTATATATTTATATCTATTTTATTTTATTTTTTTTTAAAACTACAATACAGTTTTTTTAGTAATGAAAAATTTACCCCTACATTTTCTCAACTTATAGATGCTCATTATAAGGCTTATTTTTTAATTATTATTTCTTGGTATGTAATAGCTGATTATGTAAAAATTTATAAAGAAAAGCGTATTGTTTATTTTAGAGAATTAGTAAAAAAAATAATTTATCAAAGCATAGGATTTTATATCATAATAACAACAATATCCGGCCTTAAAGAAACTGATTTATTATCTACAAAACTGTCTTTAATATTTATAATTTTAATTTTTTTATACTTATTTATTACCAGATTATTTATTTTTTATCTTAAAAGATATAAGTATAATAAAGGTATAGATTTAAAAAATATTTTGATCATTGGTGAAAATAACAATTCGAATAAATTAAAATCTATTTTAAATCATAGAAAGCATTTTGGATATAAAGTTTTTGAAGATCAAAAAAACTCTACAATAGAAACAGTAATTAATTCTATTATAAATAATAAAATTAAAGAAGTATTTATCTCTCAATCAGGAGTAGAAAATAAATTTTATGAAGTTGAAATACTAAACTATTGCGAACGTAATCATATCAAAGTTAATTATATTCCCTACTCTTTAGATAACTATTTAATGAGTTTAGAAGTTGAATATATAGATACATTACCTGTTTTCAAAATGAAAAAATATCGTTTAGAAAAAGTTAATAATCAAATAATCAAATCAATTTTTGATATTTCTTTTTCAGTCTTGGTTTTTATATTTCTTTTAAGTTGGATATTTCCTATAATTGCACTTTTAATAAAAATAGACTCAAAGGGTAATATTTTTTTTAAACAAGAAAGAAAAGGACTTAATGGTAAAGTTTTCTCATGTTATAAATTTAGAACTATGAAAAATGATGGTACAAATTCCATTAAATCTACTACATTAAACGATATGAGAATTACAAAAATTGGAAAGTTTCTAAGAAAAACAAGTTTAGACGAGCTTCCTCAATTCATCAATGTTTTAAAAGGTGAAATGTCTATCGTTGGTCCTAGACCTCATATGGTTTATCAAGATAATCATTATAGTGAAATAATAGAAACTTATAATTTAAGATATTATGTAAAACCTGGTATAACTGGTTTATCTCAAATAAAAGGTTTCAGAGGCGCTATAGATTGTGATAAAGATATGGAAGACCGTGTTAGAATAGATATTTTTTATGTTAGAAATTGGTCTCTACTTTTAGATATACAAATTATTTATCAAACAATAGAGCTTGTTATTAAAGGTGATGAAAATGCAATATAAAAAATTAAAAAACCCTTTATAAACTTTTACAAAGGGTTTTCGAAATGATTCGAAAATATATTTTTTTATACAAAATTAAATTTCATCATATTTTTTCTCCGGATCATTACCAAAACTTGCTAATTTTTTAAGCCACCAAGCTAGCATACCTATTAAAACGAATGTGAATGCCCATCCGAAAATAACTCCAATAGGAGATAATAAATGCTCAAATGTCCATTTGCAAATATTACCAATAGCAAAAAATAAGTCAGTTATAATTCCCATATTCTACTTTATTTCTTAATTTGCATCAAAGTTAATAAAATGTTGGTTAATCTACTTTACAAAAGAAATTTTTTTATACATATTTTTATCATTGTTCTATTTATGGGACTTGGAATGATAAATTTTAACACTATTGTTTTAAGTGATTTAGAAAAACTAGGAGTTTTTCTAACTTTTTTAACAGTCATATTCGTTATCTATATTGATTTTAAGAATGATTTGTTAAGTTCTACATCATTTCCAGTATTTACATATTCACTTTGGTTAATGCCTTTTGTTGTAGGATTATTAGATTATCGGATTGCTGGTAGTTTATTATTAATTACTTATGTAAGTGCTAAATTATTGTACTTTGAATCTGAAAAAAACGACATTTATGAAGCATTTGACATCGGATTATTCATGTCTTTTGCAATATTGCTTTGTCCTCCATTAATTTTTCTCGGGATTATAATTTTTGCTTATTTCTTAACATTGAGGGTTGTAGAACCAAAAATCCCTATTTTGGGTTTTTTAGGTTTTATTGTTCCTATATTAGTGATCGTTCAAATAAGTTATTTATTAGACTATTATTTTTTATTAGATTTTTATAAAGAACAATTAATACCTAGATTATTTCAATTTGAATTAAAACAAATTTTTCTAATTCCTATTGGAATAATATTAATTTTTTCAATTATTCACCAAATAAAAACAGGAAATAAATTATCTGCTCAAAAAAAGAGAATATACTTATTTATACACTTAATGTTCTTTACTATTCTAATTACTTATATCTTTTTTTGGAACAATAACGACACTTATTTATCCTTTTTATCATTTTGTGTGATGATAATGTTGACAAGATATTTTAGTGAATTTAGACCTAAAATAGCTTGGCTTAGTGAAGCTTATATTTGGATATATTTAATTTGTTTATTGATCTTTAATTTTTATGATCGAATTCCTAAATTCTTCACTCTCATTACTGATGTAAGTTTTTAAATCAAATGTATCACCATCAAATACACCATATGTAAAATAGTTGATCCAATCACCTAAATTAATATGGTGTGTTTGTCCAATTGCAATATCCATTGGTAAATGGCGATGACCATAAACTAGAAAATCATATTGCTTTCTATCAAGTTGTTTTTTACTATAAGAAATTAACCATTCATTTTCTATTCCTAAGAAATTAACATCTTCATCTCCAGAAATCATTTTATTTTTTCTAGAAACTGTAATTCCTAACCACATAGCTAGATCTGGATGGAGTAAATAAAATAAAAACTGACATATTTTATTAGTAAAAATCTTTTTCATCCTTTTATATCCTTTATCTCCAGGACCTTTTCCATCTCCATGAACAATAAAAAATTCTTTTCCATTAATAAAAAAATCTTGCTTATCTCTAAAAACAATGGCATTAATTTGTTCTTCTAAATAGTCTTTCATCCAAAGGTCATGATTACCTACAAAAAAATAAATAGGAATTCCTTTATCTGATAGCTCAGCGAGCTTTCCTAATACACGAACAAAACCTTTTGGTACAACATATTTATATTCGAACCAAAAATCGAATAAATCGCCAATTAAAAATAAAACACCACAATCATCTTTAATCTCGTCAAGCCACTTTATAAAAAGCTTTTCACGCTCTAAACTATCTTTTTCATTCGGAGCACCAAAATGATGATCCGAAGAAAAATAAGCTTTTTTTCCAGCTTCAAGCTGTATATTTATTGGTTGTCCTCCGCTAACCATTCTCCGTAAGAATTTTCAGTTTCATGTAATTTTAGAGCAACCAATTCTATGTTTTGTGGCAATTGAGCTTTAATTTTATCAACCATCCATAAAATCATATTTTCACAAGAAGGTTGATAATCAGTAAATACAACGTGATGACCTTCAGCTAATAGTTTTTCACCTAAACCCTTATGAGGAGAATTTTGATTTAATAGGATTGCATGATCAAACAAGTCTACAACCTCTTTATTAATTATTTTTTTTAAATCACCAAAATCCATAACCATTCCAAGTTTTACATCATTAGGATCTTCTGATGGAATCCCTTTTACAGTTACAAAAAGTTTGTAGGAATGTCCATGAATATTTTTACATTTTCCATCATATCCATGTAAAGCATGCGCAGTTTCAAAAGTAAATGCTTTTGTAAGTCTTATAATTTTCATTAAATTTATAGATAAACTTTAATATGCAAAGGTAATGGAAATCAAAATAATCGTTAATTCTTTCGTTGATTTATTTTTCCCTATGCGTTGCATAGATTGTCAAGAAGTAATCCAACCAAGTCAATTTCTTTGTACAAACTGTTCTACAAAACTTCCTTTTACTCATTGGAAATTAAATCAGAATAATGATTTGTACCATAAATTAATAAATTTATCAAAAGTAGAAACAGCTTATTCACTACTTCATTTCAAACATAAAAATAATACACAAAAGATTCTTCATGAAATGAAATACAGAAATAGACCTGATATTGGTATTGATTTAGCTAATTTGATAAATATTGATTTATCAGATTATGATGGAATAATTCCTATACCTCTTCATGAGAAAAGATTAAAAAAAAGAGGTTATAATCAAGTCGGTTATTTTGCTGAAACATTAGCTAAAAACAATAATATTCCATATTTTTTTGATGGATTAGTCCGAACAAAATATAATTCTTCACAAGTAAGGGAAAATAAAAAAAACAGAATTAAAAATTTAAAAAATGCATTCGAAATAAATCCAAAACTTTTACCTGGACATTATATCATTATTGATGATGTTATTACTACTGGAGCTACATTAGTTTCTGCTATAAAAAAATTTAATTCTTTAAATAATTTTAAGATAAGTGTAATTTCCATTGCTTGTGCATAATAACAAGCTTTTTATTAACTTGCAGCCATGAATAAGACAACACGTTTTTCACTATTATTATTAATTATTTTGATGGTAATTTCTTGTGCAAGGCAAGCTACACCATCTGGAGGCCCAAAAGATGAGAAACCTCCTGTTTTTATTAATGCAACTCCTGATACGGTATCTACAAATGTAGATATTAACTTAAAAGAAGCTGTTATAAATTTTGATGAGTATATCGTCTTGAAAGATTACAGTAAAAACGTTGTCGTTTCTCCATCGTTTCAAACTCCTCCAACTGTAAGTCCACAAGCATTAGGTAAAAAGTTTATCTCAATAAAATTTAATGAACCTTTATTACCAAATACAACTTATAGTTTCAATTTTGGAGATGCGGTTCAAGATTTCAATGAAAATAATATTCTTTCAAATTTTCAATATGTTTTTTCAACAGGTAAATTTATTGATTCTCTTCAAATTAAAGGAAAAGTAAATTCATCTTATGATTTTAAAATTCCTGAAAAGATATTAATCGGGCTATATAAAGTAGATGATGAATATAAAGATAGTATTATCTTAAAAAAGAAACCCTACTATATAACAAGAGCAAATAAAAATGGAGAATATACACTTAATTATTTAGCAACTGGTAAATATAAATTAATTGCATTTCAAGATAAAGTAGAAAATGTAATGTATGATTTTGGTAAAGAATTATTTGGTTTTCGTAATGAAGAAGTAGACTTAAATTCTAATCAAAGTTTTGATTTAGTTTTATTTAATCAAAAACCAGCATATAGAAAACCCGAAGCTACTTCAAAACAAGAGGGATTAGTATCCATAAAAACAACAGGAGCTACGGAAGATGTAAAAATAACTCCTTTGTCAAAAGAATTTAAAACAGGATTAATTCAGAAATTTCCAAAACAAGATTCAATAAATTTTTGGTTTAACCCTTCTGTTGATAGTATTTCAGGAAGATCTACTAAAATTGATTTCCTTGTTCAGCATAAAGATCAAATTGATACAATAAGTACCTTATATTCAAAATCTAATATTGAACATAATTTAGAATTTGTTCCTCAAAATGATAAGAAATTAGCCCCAAATAAATTATTTAAAATAAAGGCAAATACACCAATAACTAAATTAGATATTTCTAAAATTCATTTTTTTAAAGATACAATAGCTATTCCATTCAAAGTTGAAATTGATTCTGTTAATCCTCAAATTATAAATTTTGCTTTTGATAAAAATTTAGATGAAAAATTTGAAGTTAATATTTATCCTAAAGGAATGATAGATGTATTTGGTGAAAAAAATGATACAATTGCATATCCTATAAGTACTGGAACACGCGCAGATTTTGGTAACTTAAAGTTAACACTACAAAATGCTCCTACAAAACCATTTGTTCTACAATTATTAAAAAATGATAAAGATTTTACAGTTCTAGAAGAAACTTATTACAAAGCAAATACTGCATATTTTGAGTTTAATTATATAGAACCAGCTGAATATTTATTTCGTTTATTAGTTGATGAGAATGAAAACGGAAGATGGGATACAGGTGACTTCTTAACAGGTAGACAGCCAGAACCTATTTATTTATATCCAGAACCTATTAAAACTCGAGCAATGTGGGATTCATCTGAAACATGGATTTTAGGACAAGCTAATCAACCTGTTACTTTACCAAGTGATGATAAAGAATCTGATCGAAAAAGATTAGAGAAAGGAGAATTGAAAGAAGGTGAAGAGAGAAAAACAACTTCTACAAATAAAGAAAATAAAACTACTAAATAATTTAGTAGTTATCTATAAAAAAATCCCAATGAAATTCATTGGGATTTTTTTTATATAATTTTATTATTATTCTTCTATTGTTTCTTTCGGAACTTCGTAATTTTCGCCAACGCTTTCGCTTCCACTTCCTTCAATTAATGGCCCTGGATCATTTTGTTCATCGTATTGATGGAAACCAAGGCTACTCGAACAATCCCAACGTTTTTCAACATCCTTAGGTTTATCAAATTTATCACTTGCCGTTACACCGAATTTACCACCTTCTTTATAAACACCTTGCATATAATATGCCCAAATTGGTAAAGCTGTGTTAGCTCCTTGTCCTGTAGCTGTACTTTCGAAGTGAGCAAAACGATCTTCAGCTCCAACCCAAACTCCTGTAACTAGGTTAGGGGTTAATCCCATAAACCAACCATCAGAATTTTCATTAGTTGTACCAGTTTTACCAGCAATTTCAGCAGTAAGATTATATCTATTTCTCAAACGAGAACCAGATCCTCTTTCAACAACACCTTTCATTAAATCAATCATTGTATAAGCTACGTATTCATTTACAACTTCACGTGTTTTTGGAGTATAATCTTTAATTACTTTTCCTTGTTTATCTTCTATTCTAAGAATTAACTGAGGTTTAATGTAAATACCTCCATTAGCAAAAGCGCTCATCGCTCCAACCATTTCATATAAAGATAAATCTGCAGATCCTAATGCAATTGTATTATCGTTAATAATAGGAGATTCGACACCTAAATCTCTAGCCATCTGAATTACAGGTTGTGTTCCTGTTTGCATAATTAAACGTGCAGCAACAATATTTGTTGAATAGGCTAGGGCAGTTCTTAAATCTTGAGAACCTCCATATCTACCATTAGCATTTCTAGGTGACCAATTTCCAGGTATTCTTTCATTAGAAACTTGATAACATGGTGATAATCCTAATTGATTAATTGCTGTTGCATAAACAAATGGTTTGAAAGTTGAACCTACTTGACGACGAGCTTGTTTTACGTGATCAAATTTAAAATAATTCCAATCAATTCCTCCAACCCAAGCTTTTATAGTTCCATCTTTTGGATCCATAGACATTAAACCTGCTTGTAATATATGTTTATGATATTCTATAGAATCCATTAAAGTTTTCCCTTTTTTGTACTTAATTCCATCCCATGTAAAGAATTGAACTGAATCTCTAGGAGTAGTGAAAACTTTTGTTATTTCATCTTCAGACTTACCTTCATCTTTCATTTTTTTATACAAGTCAGTGCGTCGCATAGCTTGTTTAAAAATACTTTCTCTTTTAGCTGCAGAAACGTTATAAAATGGAGCTAATTTTCTTCCTCTTTGCTCACCAAAAAACTGATCTTGTAAAACTTTTAACTGTTTTTGAACAGCTGATTCTGCTAATGCTTGTAATCTAGAATCTAATGTTACGTAAATTTTAAGTCCATCTTTTTCAAGATTATATGATTTTCCAGTTTCTTTTTCGTAATCAACCATCCAATCTTTAATTTCTTTTCTTAAAGCAGATTTAAAATAAGCTGAGTGAGAATCGTCATGCCTCATTATATCTTGTCGATCAGTCACTAAAGGTTCTTCTTTAGCAGCTTCTCCTTCAGCTTGAGAAATTTTATTGTATTTCATCATTTGATTTAACACAAGATTTCTTTGCTTTTTAGATACTTCAGGATACTTAATAGGATTATAAGCAACAGGGTTTTGAAACATAGAAACTAATGTAGCAGCTTCGTCTAAATTTAAATCTTTCGTCGTTTTATTAAAATATACTTTTGCAGCAGATTCTATACCTTTTGCGCCATATATAAAATCAAACTTATTAAAATACATCGCAATGATTTCTTCTTTTGTATACAATTTTTCTAACTGTACAGAAGTCACCCATTCTTTTAATTTTTGTATTCCACGTTTAATTTTATTAGAAGATGGATCTTTTGTATACAACTGTTTTGCTAATTGTTGTGTAATTGTAGATCCTCCACCTGATTCTCCGACAGAAGATATTGCACGAAATGCAGCTTTAATATCTACACCAGAATGATCAAAAAATCTAACATCTTCTTTAGCCAATAATGCATCTACTAAATAAGGAGGCAATTCTTTATATTCAACTGGGGTTCTTCTTTCTGCTTCGAAACGATCTAATAAAACACCATCAGAAGAAATTATTTCTGATGCAACATAAATATCAGGATTTTCTAAATCTCTAACATTTGGAATTTCACCTAATAAACCATTAGATGCAGCCCAAAATATTCCAAAGATTCCTAATATTCCTGCAAAAAATGCTACCCAAATTAATATTATTATTCTTTTTACTAAGGAATAACTATTAAATTTTTTCTTTGCCTTAGAGGCTGTATTATTTTTAGGACTTTTACTGTTTTTCATTCTGTATTATTCAGCTTTATCAACAATCAAACTTATATCTTCAATACCTTTCAAATTTTTTGTTCGCATACCTTGCCAAACTTTTAGCTGATAACGACCAGAATCTTTAATTGGTAATTTTTCTCGGTAGACCAACATCATTTCTTTCGTAGTCATACCTTTACCAATCCAACTTCCATCAGGGTTTGCAATATAATACTGTAAAGTATCAATCATTTCATTACCTTTTGGATCAATGAATTTAGTGAACAAATATAAGTTACTATATTCATACGATGTATTATTCCTTAGTACAAATTTTATGTTAAAAGATGATGGTGTTTTATCCTTCACATCAAAAATAAATGTTTCTGGCTTTGTATTTTTCCATTCATTTTTTACATTTTTTGTCTCTTGATAATAATGTTTTGCTTCACAACTAAACAATAAAAAGATAACAAGTATAAACAAGCTACTCTTGCGTATTATCTGGTTTTTGCCCACGATTAAATCTTTTTTTATTTCGATTCTTCGATTTATTTGGATTCGATTGAGGATTTTTACTTTCCTCATCTGAATTATTTACTTTTTTCTCAACATTTTTGTTTTTATGTTGAGGCTGCTTTTTAACAGATTCATCAGCACTATTCAACTGATTATTTGGTTTATTCTGATTAGGATTATTCGGTTTTCGTTTTTGTTGATTACGATTACGAGGTTTCCCTTCCTGTTTTACTTGATCAGAATCTTCTACTATTTTTTCCTTATTTTGGTTATTATTAGGGACTCTCTTTATAGATTGATCTCCTAAATTAGCTTGATTATTAGATTTATTCTGATTAGGGTTTGTATTTCTATTTGGTCGATTTTGATTGTTCTTTTTTGGTTGACCTTGATTAGAATTTTTTCCTGGTTTTTGATCAGAATTTACTTGTAAATCTTTATCTTTTCCTTCAACTTGTTGTTTTTGTTTAGCTTGTTGAGGCTTATTATTTTGTTTATCGTTTGAATTAGAAGGTTGTTTTTTAATTCTTTTTCTTTTACGATTTTGTTTTTCTTTACGTTCAAATCGTTCTAAAGAATCCTCTCCAATTACATCTGTAAAATCAGGTTTAACTTCTTCTAAGTTTTTAGCTAAATCTTCTAAAGGTTCTGTTTTAATTCCTTTTGCTGTTAAAGCTAAAAATTCTTGAATATCACCTACAGAGAATTTATACCAAACAATACCTCCTCTTTCATAAGCAAACCACATTTCTCGTTTAAAAACATCAATCTTAACACATTGTGCCCATCCTTTTTCAGTCTCAAAACGACTTTCCATAGAAGGAAAAGTATTTAATGCATCAAGATAAGAATCTAACTCAAAATTTAAACAACATTTCAATTTACCACATTGTCCAGCTAATTTCTGAGAATTGATAGATAATTGTTGATAACGAGCTGCTGCTGTGCTAACAGATCTAAAATCAGTTAACCATGTAGAACAACATAATTCTCGTCCACATGATCCAATTCCACCAACTTTAGCAGCCTCTTGACGGAAACCAATTTGTTTCATTTCAATTCTTACACCAAATTTCCCTGCATAATCTTTAATTAATTGACGGAAATCAACTCGACCTTCAGCTGTGTAATAAAATGTAACTTTCGCTCCATCACCTTGATATTCAACATCACAAATCTTCATTTCTAGATTATGGTTTTTTGCCATAATTCTAGAATCAATCATTGTTTGTTTTTCTCTATCACGAAACTCTTGCCAAGTTTCTATATCTTTCTGATTCGCTTTACGATAAACTTTCTTTACATCCTCCGCTGTCCACGAAAGATTCTTTTTTTTCATTTGGATTCTAACTAACTCACCCGTAAGTGTAACAACCCCAATATCATGACCAGGTGTTCCTTCAACAGCGATAACATCGCCAATATTTAGAGATATGTTGTTTTCGTTTTTATAATAAAACTTTCGATCGTTTTTGAAACGAACTTCCACAAAATTGAACTTTTCTTGTCCATTTGGAAGTTGCATATTCGATAACCAATCAAAAACTGATAATTTTCCACAACCATCAGTGCCACAAGCACCATTATTGTTACATCCTTTCGGAAGTCCATTAGAAGTTCCACAAGATCCACATCCCATGCTTCTAATTCTTTTATAATTAACTACACAAAGGTAATAAAATATTTTTCTGTTTACATGAAATCATTTATATGAACAATTGAATTTACAAAAACAAAACAAACATATATATATCAATTATTTATATTTTATTTTTTTAGAATTTTAATTGTTTTGAAAGATATATTTATTATAAAAATTAATCCAAAATATAATTTCTTGGAAGCTTTAATTTTAAAATGACTATTTAAAAAAGTAAATTATTATTCGTAATAAATGCCTAATATAGAATTGAACAGCTTAAATTTGCAAAAAATTACATACAATGGCAAAAGAAGTTCGTGTAAGATTTGCGCCTAGTCCAACTGGTGCATTACACATAGGAGGAGTTCGTACAGCGTTATACAATTATCTTTTCGCAAAACACCACAACGGAAAATTCTTATTAAGAATAGAAGATACAGACCAAACACGTTACGTGGAAGGAGCTGAACAATATATTATAGATTCTTTACAATGGTTAGGTTTAATACCTGATGAAGGTGTTGGTTTTGGAGGAGAATTAGGTCCTTACCGCCAATCTGAACGTAAAGAAATGTATAAGCAATATGTTGACCAATTAATAGAAAATGGAAAAGCATATTATGCTTTTGATACTGCTGAAGAATTGGATGAAGCTAGAGCAAATGCAGAAGCTAACAAAGAAACTTTTATCTACAATTGGTCTACAAGAAATAAACTTAAAAATTCTCTTTCTTTAACAAATGAGGAAACAAAAGAATTATTAGATAATAATACTCCTTTTGTCGTTCGTTTCAAAATTGATGACGAGCGTACGGTTTTATTAGATGATATGATTCGTGGTAAAATTTCTATCGATGCTTCTACTTTAGATGATAAAGTTTTATTTAAATCAGATGGAATGCCAACTTATCATTTAGCTAATATTGTGGATGATCATTTAATGGGAATTTCTCACGTTATTCGTGGTGAAGAATGGTTACCTTCTATGGCATTACATGAATTGCTTTATGATGCTTTTGGATGGGAAGCTCCTCGCTTTGCTCATTTACCTTTGATTTTGAAACCAGAAGGTAAAGGAAAATTAAGTAAACGTGATGGTGATAAACATGGATTCCCTGTTTTCCCAATGGAATGGGAAACCGAAGAAGGTATAGCAAAAGGATATAAACAAGAAGGATATTTCCCTGATGCTGTACTTAATATGTTAGCTTTATTAGGTTGGAATCCTGGAACAGACCAAGAGATTTTTTCTTTAGAAGAATTAACTGCAGCATTTAGTTTAGAAAAAGTTTCTAAGTCGGGAGCTCGTTTTTCTCCAGAAAAAGCTGTTTGGTTTAATCACCAATATTTACAACAAAAAACTGTTGAAGAATTATTGCCTGCTTTTGAGGAAGTTTTAAAAGAAAATGGAATTGAAGCAAATGTAAACTTGGATAAAAAAGTAATCGAATTATTGAAAGAGCGAGCTAATTTTGTGAAAGATATTTATACACAAGGACAGTTCTTTTATATAGCTCCTTCTTCTTATGATGAAAAAGCTGCTAAAAAAGCTTGGAAAGATGATTCAAAAGTTATTTTGACAAGTTTTATTGATGTATTAAATTCATCTGAATTTGATGCAGATACTTTGCATGATGCTATGGCTAATTTTGTAACGGTACAAGAAATAGGTTTCGGAAAAATTGGAATGCCTTTACGATTAAGTTTAGTTGGTGCATTACAAGGTCCTGATGTTCCTGTAATTATGGCTACTTTGGGTAAAGAAGAAACAATAGCAAGAATAAATAAAATTATTGAGGTTTTAGGCTAAAATAATTCATAGATACTAAAAAAACCGTAATCAGAGATTACGGTTTTTTTATTTTAATAATTACTAGATTTTGCGTTAGGGATTGCAGTGAAAATCCTTTTTCCTCAGAAAAAGATTGCAACGGAAAGCCCGCCCGAAGGGAACGCCCAACTAAAATTTAATAACTTGGTATTATAAATTCTTTTTGATGTAATTTGTCATTTTACGGAATAACTGAATTCTAGTTTTTCCACCATAAATACCATGATCTTTATCGGTGTAAATTGCCATATCAAAATCTTTATTGGCTTGAACTAATGCTTCTGACAATTCGAATGTATTTTGTGGATGAACATTATCATCAGCAGAACCATGAATTAACAAAAAGTTTCCTTTTAAGTTATCAACATAATTGATTGGTGAATTATCGTCATAACCAGATGCGTTTTCTTCCGGCGTTCTCATGAAACGTTCTGTATAAACAGAATCATAATATCTCCAATTGGTTACAGGAGCAACAGCGATTGCAGTTTTGAAAACATCGTTTCCTTTGAACAATACGTTAGAAGCCATGAAGCCACCAAAAGACCAACCCCAAATTCCGATACGAGCACTATCTACGTAAGGTAATTTACCAAGTTCTTTTGCTGCAGCTATTTGGTCTTCTACTTCGTATTTACCTAATTGTAAATATGTTTGTTTTTTGAATGCTTCTCCTTTAAATCCTGTTCCTCGTCCGTCTACACAGAAAACTAAATATCCTTCTTGTGCTAACATTAAGTGCCAATAATCATTGGTATTAAAATAAGAGTTACTTACAGTTTGAGATCCTGGACCAGAGTATTGATACATTAAAACCGGATATTTTTTGTTTGGATCAAAATTCTTTGGTTTTATAACGTAAGCATTCAACTCATTACCTTCAGCCGTTTTTAGAACAAATAATTCTTTTGTTCCTACATTGTCTATTGTTAATTTATCTTTTACTTGACTATTTTCTACAATAACCCCTAAATCTTTTCCTGATTTTGAGTTAACCAAACTAGTTGTTCTTGGTGTATTGATTGATGAAAAAGTATTGATAAAATAAGTATAATTTTTACTGAATGCCGCTGAATTTGTACCGTTATTCTTTGTTAACATTGTATTTTTCTTTCCATCTAAATGGATTCCAAAAATTTGTCTTTCAGTAGAAATACGTTTTCCATTATTGGCATTTGATTGGTAATAAACAGTTTTGTTTGCAGGATTGTAACCATAATAACTTGTGACTTCCCAATCTCCTTTTGTTACTTGATTAATTAATTTACCATTGTCTGCATAATGATAGATATGGTTGTTTCCATCACGCTCTGAAGTCCATAAAAATGTATTATCTGGTAAAAATTCTAATGTCAAAGCATCAGTTTCTATCCAAGCTTTATTTGTTTCTGTAAAAAGCTTATTCACTTTTTTTGAACTTAAATCATAAAAAGATACATCAACATTATTTTGATGACGATTAGAAGTTACAACTGTTAATAAGTTCGATTTTTTAGAGAATTTAATTTTTGGGATATAATAATTCTGAACAGAAGATAAATCTACATTTGTTGTAGCATTATTTTTTGTATCAAAAACATGTAATGTTACAAGAGAATTATCTTGACCTGCTTTTGGATATTTGTAACGTAATTCTTTTGGATATAAGTTATGATAATAAATAGGAAGGTTAATTTCTTTTACTTTCGATTCATCGAAGCGAACAAAAGCTAATGAAGTTCCATCTGCATTCCAATCAAAATTTCTTACGAAACCAAATTCTTCTTCATACACCCAATCATTAATACCATTGATGATGTTATTTTTTTCACCATCTTTGGTTACTTGAGTTATCTTATTCGTTTTAAGATCTTGGATGTATAAGTTGTTTTCGAAAGCAAATGCTACTTTTGAAGCATCTGGAGAAAATAATGGCTCTTGAATAGGTTTTCCATCAAAAAGAGTTGTACTAGATTTAGTTTGCGTATCATACACTTCATATTTTGCTGTAAATGAATGACGATATATAGAGTTAGATTCTGTTTGTAGTAATACATAACGTTCATCTGCACTAAATTCATATCCTTCGAAAGTACCAGCAACTAAAATATTATCTGCTACTTGATGATTCTTTATTAATGTAGATTCGTACGAGCGTTTTACAAGTCCATCACGAGTAAGAACAGTATAGTTTTCTCCATCATTCAAAGAGTTTACTCCATACAAAGAATTCTCTCTATACTTACCTCCATAAATACCTTCTATTGTAATTTGTTGTGCCAAAGAGCATATACTAACTGCAAATACAGCTAAACTAAAAATTATTTTTCTCATAATTGTGTCCTATAACATGTGTATATTCTATCAATCAAATATAATGAAAAGAATAGTTGGGGCTATATTTTTATAGGGTGATTTATAAATTATTAAGATTTTTACATAATTAATATGTCTTATTTATCAATATTTATATCTTGATAGAATTTTGTTGTTAATTAGCTATTCTTGTTTGATATGATTGGAGATGTTTGAGGTGAAAATAAGAAAATTTAGTTATTCATTATATCAATTATAATGTTATAGCTATTATACTAACTTTTAAAGATTATATTGTTTGTTGTGTATACCTATTAGTTTAGTATACAATTGTGTTAAATTAGGTTGAAGTTTCTTGTTCAAGAAAATATCAAAATTTTTATCACTTCCATATTTATCAATTATTTTTTCAAATTCATTTTTAATTTTTTGTAAATCTTTACCCTTTATTTCTTTTTTTATTTTTAAATTATCTTGTATATATTCATAACCATTTTGAAAAATATGACAGATATTATGTCTCCTATATTCTATATAATTATATTCATCCTCTTGTAATTCTGATTTCATTATTGTTAATCCTTTTATTAGTTCTTCATAAAATTCTAATTTATTTTGATTCTCACCTTTTTTTAAATCTTCAAAAACTTTATTTGCATATGAAAATCCTTCTGTCATAACCTCATAAAATTTAATATAAAACATATCCTGATAGACAAAATCCCATTTTTTAGTAAGTTCATTGTTTAGATAAAACAGAATTCGTAACCACTGATTAAATTGTTCTTCTTGAACAATCTTTTTTCTTAAAAAATCAGTTAAAAATTCTTCTTTTGGAAATTCATTCATTATTCTAAATTATTATAATTGTAATATTTATTAAAAACCAAATGTAGAATATTTATACTTAATTTACTATAAACCATAGTTTAATAAAAATATTCATACATGGTTTAGATATTTTTTTAGGAATAAATGAAGATAATAAGAAATCTAAAAAAATCACACTTTATTAATACTAATGTATAATTCTTTTTATAACAACATATCTTGTCGTTGTAAAAACTTATTTTTGTGTAATAAAATAACATACAATGGCTAAAACAAAAACAACCTATTTCTGTCAGAACTGTGGAACACAAACTTCTCAATGGATGGGACAATGTAAAAGTTGTGGAGAATGGAATACCATTGTAGAAGAAATAGTAGATAAAGGCGAAGAAAAAAAATCTTGGAAAGATAAATCTGATAAAAAAGAGAAAAATTTCGCATTAAATATCCGTGAAGTAAATCCACTTGGAGAAACAAGAATCTCAACAAAAAATCAAGAATTAGATCGTGTTTTAGGAGGCGGTATTGTTCCTGGTTCTGTTATTTTGGTAGGAGGAGAGCCTGGTGTAGGAAAATCTACATTAATGCTTCAGGTTGCTTTAAAATTAGATACCATCAAAATATTATATGTTTCTGGTGAAGAATCTGTTTCGCAAGTAAAACTAAGAGCAGAGCGTATTGGAATAGAATCTGATCAATGTTTTGTATTACCAGAAACAAATACACAAAAAATATTTGCTCATGCTAAGGAAATCCAACCTCAATTAATTGTTGTTGATTCTGTACAAACATTACAAACATCGTATGTTGAATCTTCTCCAGGAAGTATTTCTCAGATTAGAGAAACTACTTTTGAGCTGATACAATATGCTAAAGAAACCAATACACCTATTATATTAATTGGACATATTACTAAAGAAGGTGTAATTGCTGGTCCTAAAATTTTGGAACATATGGTTGATGTTGTTTTACAATTTGAAGGAGATAGAAACCATATTTATAGAATTTTACGTGCTAATAAAAATCGTTTCGGATCTACAGCAGAAATTGGTATTTACGAAATGCAAGGAGCTGGATTACGAGAAGTTACTAATCCATCGGAAGTATTGATTACTAAAAAAGATGAATTACTTAGTGGAAATGCTATTGCTGCAACTTTAGAAGGTGTTCGTCCTATGTTGATAGAAATACAAGCCTTGGTTTCTACAGCTGTTTATGGAACTCCACAACGTACAGCTACAGGGTTTGATGCTAAACGACTAAATATGCTTTTGGCTGTTTTAGAAAAACGTGCAGGTTTCCGTTTGAATATGAAAGATGTTTTCCTAAACATTACTGGTGGAATTCGTGTTGATGATCCTGCCATAGATTTAGCTGTCATCGCAGCCATTCTTTCTTCTAGCGAAGATTCTGCGGTACCAGATAATTGTTGCTTTGCTGGTGAAGTTGGTCTTAGTGGAGAAATTCGTGCTGTAAATCGTGTAGAACAACGAATTACTGAAGCAGAAAAGCTCGGTTTTGATGTTATTTTTGTCTCTAAATACAATAAAATAAAAGATACAGATTACGGAATCAGAATTGTTCGTATATCAAAAGTAGAAGATATTTATCGTATGCTTTTTCAATAAAAATATAAATTATGAAACGAATTTTGATTTATAGTCTTGCAACTTTATTACCTATTTTGGGTGGTATAGTATTTTTGAATTTCTATGGTAATCAAAATTCATTTCCTATACAATGTATTTTTCATTCTGTAACAGGTTTATGGTGTCCTGGTTGTGGTGGACAAAGAGCTTTTTCATTATTGTTACACGGACATATTCTAGAATCTTTGCGATATAATATTATATTGCCTATTGTATTATATTTTGCTATTATTGGATATTATAGCATGATTGGAAATCTATTTCTTAAAGAACCATTTTCTCAGAAATTAAGTTTTTCTTCAAGAACAACTAGAAATTTTTTAATTTTTCTAGTCATTTACTCAATTCTAAGAAATATTCCTTTTGTTCCTTTTACTTATTTAGCTCCAGTTTATTAAATAGATATTCATAAATCTATTTTAAATTTAAAATTGTCTTTTTCAAATTTTAAACTAGTTTTCCTAATAAATTCATTCTGATCTTTTATATTTAATACATTTTCAACAAAATCATTTAACTGATCATCAGAATTAATAGTATTCATAGCTTCTTTTAATAACTCTAATCCTCCTCTTTCTAAAACTTCATCAACTAATATAGCTGATATAATATATTCTGTTCCTATATTATTTATTTTAGGGAAATCTTGCGTAAAAGATAATTTTAAATCAGGTTTTTCATAGATAAACTTATTAAATTCTTTAAATACTTCCTTAGTTGATTTACCTAAACTAGCCTTAGGTGAATTATTATAAACACTTAATCCTGTTAAGAATAAATAATGAGAATTTATATATTTCTTATTTATTAAATGGATTAATTCATGTTTATAAAACTCCCCAGCATAATATGTTGACAAGAGGATATTTTTATTTTTATCAAAATATCCACATTCTTTCATTAATCCTTTAGTAGCAATATAATCAAGCCCTATTATTTCTGTTTGTTTATCACAATTTTCTGCAATATAATAATCTATTTTTTCATTATTTAAATCAAATAATTGATTAAGGCGATATATAAATTTATTTGCTTTTTTTGCTTCTTTAATACTAAACTTATAATCTTTTGGATAAAAATAATTGATTAAACCTACATTCTTTTTATTCCAATTTTGAGTTGAATTTTCTAAAAAATTTTCTAATTTATATTCTCCATTTTTATATACTACAATATATTTAACAATAGAAATAAGGTTTACATTTACTTCGTCCTGAATCCAATAAAACATTGATGCTATTTCATATTTATTATCAATTATTGGCTTTATATATAATAATTTATTATTAGTATACATTTCAAAAAAATTAGGAGAATATCCTGAAAGACTAATCAATAAATCTTCATTTCCATTCTCCCACATATTTTTATAGCTCAAATTATTATTAGCTCTTAATTCTACATATTTTTTCCAAAAACTATAAATAGGTTTTGTATTTCCATCCAAATAATCATATGTATATTGAATACTAGTAGTTTGTGAAAAAGTAAAATTACTGAATAATAAAAAAATATATAAAAATTTCATTCAACTTATGTTCTATCTTTCTTAAAATTAGAACCAATATAGTTATAATTTATTTTTTATAAAAAATCACAACATGATCATGTTGTTTTATCACGAGGTCATTTTCCAAAGTATACAGAAAAAGCAACCTAAATAGATTGCTTTTTCTGTATAATCATGTTTGTGATTAACATTATTTTCTCGGATTCTATTCAGAATCTATTTTTATTTTATTTGTTCTTGATTCATCAACTGATGTTCAATTTTTTGATCAATTTCTTTAAAGAAGCCAAAACCTTTTAGAATAATAATTACTCCAAAAATTAAAAGACAAATTCCAACTCCTTTCCTTACTAAAAATACTTTTTGATCTGTAAAACGTTTCTGTAATTTTCCGGCTAAAAATATTTTACCTAAATCAATTGTAAAATAGGTTAATAAAACAATTCCCATATATAACATAAAATCACATGCATTAGGATACTGTATTGATACTGAAGAAACAATTACAAACCAAAAAACGATAACACCAACATTCAATAAATTCATTATAAATCCATTGAAAAATGTTCTTACGTAATTATTATTCCCGCAATCAACTTCTCCTTCTATATGTAATTTTGGTTTAGAGAAATACATAAAAATCCCATAAATGAGAACAAAAAATCCTCCTATTATATATATCCTATAAAACTTGGGATGATTGGTTATATAACCAGTAAAATCTTTACTTCCAAAATATGCTGCCGAAATACATAAAATATCCGCAGCTATTACTCCTAAATCTAATACTACAGCGGTCTTCCAACTCCTACGTAAACTTGTTTCTATCAATAAGAAAAAAACAGGTCCAATAAGAATTGTACTTAATAAAAAACCTATCAGTATGGCTGAAAAAATTATTTCCATAACTAAATTAAGGCTTGCAAGATAAGCTTAAATAATGAAAACTAAGCATTAACTAGCTCAAAATCTAATTGCTTCTTAATTAAGTCAGCACTCAAAACTTTGATTTTTACCGGGCTTCCAAGCTGATATTTTATTTTTGTTTGCTTACCTATTAGGGCATGATTTTTTTCATCATAAACAAAATAATCCCCTTTCATAGCTCTAGATCTTATTAACCCTTCGCATCTTGTTTCTGGTATTTCAACAAAAATTCCATAATCTTGTACACCTGTTATAAATGCATCAAATGTTTGCCCAACAAATTGTTGCATGTATTTTACTTGCATATATTTTATTGATTCTCTTTCTGCTTCTGCCGCAATTTTTTCTCTAGAAGAACAGTGTTTAGCTTTATCTTCATAAACAGCTGCAGCTGGTGATTTTTTACCATCTAAATAATCTTGTAGTAAACGGTGCGCAATCATATCTGGATATCTACGAATTGGCGATGTAAAATGCGTATAATAATCAAATGCTAAACCGTAATGTCCTATATTTTCTGTCGTATATTTTGCTTTTGCCATTGTTCGCATAGCCAAGGTTTCAACCATATTTTCTTCTGGTTTTCCTTTTACATCTGCCAACAATTTATTCATAGAATTAATTGTTGTTTTTCTATCACCAATTTCTAATTCGTAACCAAACTGACGAATAAAATTCTTAAGATCTAATAATTTATCTGGATTAGGATCATCATGCACTCGATATATATAAGTATTTGCATTTTCTTTTCCATGCTTATCAAGACTTATAAATTCTGAAACTTTACGGTTACATAAAAGCATAAATTCTTCAATCAATTTATTAGAATCTTTGGACATTTTAAAGAAAATTCCTTGAGGATTATGTTCCTGATCTAAATCAAATTTAACTTCTACTTTATCAAAACTAACTGCCCCATATTTCAAACGTTTTTGACGCATTGTTTTTGCCAATCGATCTAAAGTTAAAATTTCATCTTTAAAATCTCCATCTTTCCCTTCTATAATTTCTTGTGCTTCTTCGTAAGTAAAACGTCTGTCTGAATGTGTTGCCGTTCTACCAAACCACGTTTTTACAACTTTTGCATTATCATCTAATTCAAAAACTCCAGAAAAAGTATATTTATCTTCGTTTGGTCTTAGAGAACATGCAACATTAGATAGTATTTCTGGTAACATAGGAACAACTCTATCGACTAAATAAACAGATGTTGCACGTTTGTATGCTTCTTGTTCTATTAATGTTCCAGGTCTTACATAATGAGTTACATCAGCAATATGAACACCTATTTCCCAATTTCCGTTTTCTAATTTTCTGATAGATAATGCATCATCAAAATCCTTTGCATCTTTTGGATCAATTGTGAATGTTGGTATATTTCGCATATCTCTACGATGTGCAACTTCAGCTTCATCAATAGATGTATCTAGATTATCTGCTTCTTGTTCTACTTCGTCAGGAAATTTATCTGGTAAATCATATTCCAATAAAATAGCATGTATTTCTACATCTGTATCTTCTGGTTTCCCTAAAATTCGCGTAATTTCTCCAAAAGGAGAATTAGAACCTTCTGGCCAATTCGTTAATTTAACAACTACTTTTTCTCCTGGTTTAGCATCATTAATTTTTTCCTTTGGGATAAAGAAATCATGATTTCCATTTTGCATGGTTACAAAACCATATTTTCCTTCTTTTCCTAATTCGAAAATTCCTGTAAACTCCGTTTTATTTCTTTCTACGATTTCTACAATTTCACCTTCTACTTTAGAAGAGTGTTTATTTTTCTTTGGATAAACATAAACACGAACTGTATCTCCAGCTAGAACATTTTTTGTTTTTCCTTTTTGTACAAAAACATCTTGCTCTAAACCATCTATTACAATATATGCATTTCCAGAAGCTGTTAAATCTGCAATACCAACCATATAATCTTTGGTTGCATTTATTTTATATTTTCCTCTATCTACTTCTGATATTTTTTTATCGGCTAATAAAACATTCAAATTTTTAATTAATAATTCTGTATCAATTCTATTTGTAAGTTTTAAGGCTGAAGCAATTTGTTTATAGTTTAAGGGCTTATTTGGGTTCTGAAATAAAACTTCTATGATAGACTTTGTAAACTTTGTAATGTTTTTGTCTTTTTTAGCCCTATTATTTTTAAAATTTTTTCTTGGCATAATTTGATTTTTTCAAAAATCTCTTCATTATATTTTGAGAGATTTGTATAAAATAGTTAATAACTAAACACTTTAAAACAATGATAATCAATATTATTTTAATAACTATTGATAAGGTGTTAATAACTACATAACCACTGCAAAGGTAGTTTTAGTTTTTCTAATTTAACAATTAACTATGAATTATATATTATTATAAGGATAAGAATAATTCTTATTAAAGAAGATATTTACTAAAATTACGCCAAAAAAAATGATATCATCTTTATCTGATTGTAGTTTTTAATAAAATAGATTGAATAAGCGAATGTTATTATCTCCTATTAACAATTTAAAATAGATTTATTTTACTAAATAACAATTAATTAACAGTTATTAAATTAGGTTATAAACATTGTTAATGACTTATATTTTATAGTTATTTGTATTATATTTTCTAATAAAAGAATATTTGCAATAATGATTGAAATGGAAATCCTTTGCGATGAGCAAAGATTGCAATGAAAAGCCTGATCCATAGGAATTGCCCAATAAATACTATGAATTAGTATAAACGAAGATTTATTGATTTGTAAACAATTATATTGTCTATTGTTTTAATATTATGTTGAGCAGATTGAGGAATGACATTATACTATAAGTTTAAACAACAGATATATAAAGTAGAAAATATAAAAAAGCACGAAGTTTATTTCGTGCTTTTTTATATTCTTATAATATATTAAGAACAAGCAATTTTATCTACTCGTCCTTGATGTCTTCCTCCTTCAAATTCAGTTTCTAAAAATGTTTTTACAATTTCTTCTGCATATTCATAAGCAATGAAACGAGCAGGTAAAGTAAGAACATTTGCATTGTTATGTTGTCTTGCTAAACGAGCAATATCTGTCATCCAACATAATGCAGCACGAATACCTTGGTGTTTATTTGCAGTCATTGTAACACCTTGTGCACTTCCACAAAGTAAGATTCCAAAATCTGCTTTTCCATCTTCTACAGCTTGTGCAGTTGGGTGAGCAAAATCTGGGTAATCAACACTTGATGTTGAGAACGCTCCAAAATCCTCTACTTCAAAACCTTGGCTTGTTAAGAAGTGTACTAATTTTTCTTTATATTCGAATCCTGCGTGATCCGATCCTATTGCAATTTTCATATAATTAACAGCTATTTTTGTTGTTTTTGTTTAAATAATTGTAAATCAATTGTTAAATTAATTTTATAATTTGTTAAAAGATGACTGAATAAAACTAATAACTTTTTGATCAAAAAATTTGGATTTCTAATTACAATTTCCAATTAGAAATAAAACAATTCAAGTCAAGTAAAACTTTTCATTTTGGCATAAAAGATTTACACATCGTTATGAATAGTTTTCACAAAACATCTTGCTAACAAAAGTTGTTTATTAACCATTTTAATAAAATGTTGATAGAATATCTAACTCTTTCATTACAAAACAAAATTACAAATAATAGCTTGTTAATTGTAATTAAATAAAATTTATCTCATTTTAGTTATCCACATATTAACAGTGCTAATAGTAATAGCATTTTTCTTTTTTTTTAATTTTTTAAAAATTTATAATCTAATATAATTATTATGTATTGTTAATAGTTGAAAATTGGAGAGAGAGATTTTATACTCTTCAATGAAAGTTTGATTACATTTGTCTAAACCAAAATTTCAAAATAATGAAAACGATCAATGATTACAATTTCAACAATAAAAAAGCATTAGTGCGTGTTGATTTCAATGTTCCACAAGATGAAAATTTAAATGTAACCGATGATACTAGAATAAAAGCAGCAAAACCAACAATTGATAAAATATTGAAAGATGGAGGTGCTGTAATATTAATGAGCCATTTGGGACGTCCAAAAGGAGAATTTAATGATAAGTATTCATTAAAACATATTGCATCAAAAGTTACTGAAATTTTAGGTGTAAATGTAATTGTTGCTAATGATGTAATTGGTGATGATGCAAAAGAAAAAGTAGCAAATCTAAAACCAGGTGAAGTTTTATTGTTAGAAAATGTTCGTTTTCATGCAGAAGAAGAAAAAGGAGATAAAGATTTTGCAAAGGCTTTAGCTAGTTTTGGAGATATTTATGTAAATGATGCATTTGGAACAGCTCATAGAGCACATGCTTCTACTGCTATTGTTGCTGAATTTTTCCCAGAAAATAAATGTTTTGGATTGTTAATGGAACAAGAATTAACAGCTATCAATAAAGTGTTAACTAGTGGTGAAAAACCTGTAACAGCAGTACTTGGAGGATCAAAAGTATCATCTAAAATTACAATTATTAACAATATCTTACCAGCAATTGATAACTTAATTATTGGTGGAGGAATGACATATACTTTTGTGAAAGCTGATGGTGGTAAAATAGGAATTTCTTTAGTTGAAAATGATAAATTAGATTTAGCAAAAGAAATTTTGGCAGAATGTGAAAAGCATAATGTAAAAGTATTTTTACCTGTAGATAATGTGATTGCTGATGACTTTAATAATGATGCTAACAAAAAAACTGTAAAATCAGATGAAATTCCTGACGGATGGATGGGAATGGATGTTGGAGCAGAGTCTTCTAAATTATTTGCAGATGTAATTGCACAATCTAAAACTATCTTATGGAATGGACCATTAGGAGTTTTTGAAATGCCAAACTTTGCTGTAGGTACAGTAGCTCTTGGAGATGCAATCGCTGAAGCAACAAAAAATGGTGCTTTTTCTTTAGTAGGAGGAGGTGATTCTGTTGCTTTTGTTAAACAATTTGGTTATGATGATAAAGTAAGTTATGTTTCAACAGGAGGAGGAGCTATGTTAGAATCTCTTGAAGGAAAAGAATTACCAGGAGTTGCAGCTATTTTAAATTAAAATAGAAAATTTCTTAAAAGCATAAAATCGGGTATTTAGCCCGATTTTTTTATGCGTTTAAATTAATTTATATTATTAATAACTGATTATTAACATGTTTATTTATAGATAAATTAACGTTTATTCATTATAGTAATTATCATAAAATAATTAACTTTAGTAAAATCTTTTAAAACAAACTAAATGGATAAATTAACTTCAAAATTTGACAAAATTTTAAAAGCATCAACCATAAACGGAAAAGTAGTTCATGATCCTGATGCAAGTAAAGAAGTAGTTCGTAATACAAAGGAAAAATCTTTTCCTTTCGCGGATCAAATAGGAACTTATCAACGTAATAAAGCAGTTCCATTAAAATCATTTGATAAAAGTAAAATATATATTGTAGGAAGTGGAATAGCAGGTTTAGCAACGGCTTATTATTTTATTCGCGATGGTCGAATTCCTGGAGAAAATATTACGTTTATAGAGCAATTACATCTTGAAGGTGGTTCTATGGATGGAGCAGGTAATGTTAATGATGGTTATATTATTCGAGGAGGACGAGAAATGGATTTTTCTTATGAAAATCTTTGGGATTTATTCCAAGATATTCCAGCTGTTGAATTACCAGAACCATATAGTATTTTAGACGAATATCGTTTGTTAAATGATAATGATCCTAATTATTCAAAATCACGATTAATTAATAATAGAGGACAAGTTAAAGATTTTAGTAAGTTTGGACTAAATAAGAAAGACCAATTGTCTTTAGTAAAATTGCTATTAAAAAAGAAAGAAGATTTAGATGATATTACAATTGAACAATACTTTAGTCAAACATTTTTAGAAAGTAATTTCTGGACGTTTTGGCGCACAATGTTTGCTTTCGAAAACTGGCATAGTTTACTAGAATGTAAATTGTATATGCACAAATTCTTACATGCTATTGATGGAATGAGAGATTTCTCTTGTTTAGTTTTCCCAAAATATAATCAATACGATACATTTATAAAACCACTTCGAGAATTTTTACAGAAAAAGGGTGTACAATTACAATTTGATACACTTGTAAAAGATTTAGATTTACATATAGATACAGAAGGAAAAGTTGTAAAAGGATTAATTACAGAGCAACATGGTGAGGAAAAAATAATTCCAGTATCTCAAGATGATTTTGTAATTATAACAACAGGTTCTATGACAGAGGATACTGCTTATGGAGATAATACAAAAGCACCACTTCTAGAAATAGATAATTCAACAAGTGGAATGAGTCCTGGATGGAAATTATGGAAAAATTTAGCTGCTAAATCTCCAATTTTTGGTCATCCAGAAAAATTTTGTTCTAACATAGAAAAATCTTCTTGGGAATCTGCAACTCTAACATGTAAACCATCAGCATTTACAGAAAAATTAAAAGAATATACAGTTAACGATCCATATTCTGGTAAAACAGCTACAGGAGGAATTATTACTATTACTGATTCTAATTGGTTAATGAGTTTTACTTGTAATCGTCAGCCACATTTTCCTACACAGCCAGATGATATATTAGTTATTTGGGTATATGCACTTTATATGGATAAAGAAGGTAATTATATTAAAAAGAAAATGCCAGAATGTACAGGAAATGAGATTTTAAGTGAATTATGTTATCATTTAGGAATAGAAGATAAAATAGATAATGTAATTGATAATACAATTGTACGTACATCTTTTATGCCTTATATAACATCTATGTTTATGCCAAGAGCAAAAGGAGATCGACCTAGAGTTGTACCAGAAGGATGTAAAAATTTAGGATTAGTTGGACAATTTGTAGAAACAAATAATGATGTTGTTTTTACGATGGAAAGTTCTATAAGAACTGCAAGAATAGCTGTATATCAGTTATTAAATTTAACGAAACAAGTTCCGGATATCAATCCATTACAGTATGATATTCGCCAATTAATAAAAGCTGCATCAACTTTAAATGATGATCAACCATTTGTGGGAGAAGGTTTATTGAAAAAAGTATTAAAAAATACATACTATGAACATGTTCTTCAGAAAACAGCAGATGGAGATGAAAAAGAATCATTCTTACAAGAACATTTCGGAAAATTTAAAGATTGGATAGGAGATATAAAAGAAAAATTCTAGTTATTAATTTTTGATTAATAGTTGTAAGCCTCACATTTATAATTTTTTAAATGTGAGGTTTATTTGTTTATAATTCTAAATAGATTATATTAGAATTCAATTTTGAATGATTCTAAGAACTATGAATGAGTTTAACCAACGATTAAATGATATAGAAAATCATTTTAAACAGAATGATTTAGATTTAGGCTATCGAAGATTAATTGATAGTATATTAGATTTGGGAGATTTACAATTCTATGAAAAAATTATAAATTATTCCAATTTTTATTACCAAGAATCTACTGATAAAGAGCAAAAAAAAGAAAAAGCTTTAGATATACTGAATGAATTAAAAAAAGCGTCTTTTCCTACAAACAAAGAAGATGAAACATTAATATCTATTCATCAATTAGAAAAAGTTTATACAAAAAGAAAATTCAAATTACATCCCATTACTTTTGATTTAAAATCGAGAGAAGTTGTAGGATTAGTTGGTGAAAATGGAAATGGAAAAACGACTCTGTTACGACTAATTTGTGGAGAATTAAAACAAACTTCAGGTATTATTAATTATCATTTTACAAAAGCAAAACCTTTTAGTTACGAACTAAAAACAGAGTTAGTTTATGTTCCTCAACGAATAGAATTATTGTATGGTTCTTTGATGGATAATTTACAGTTTACATTAGCTTGTTACGGAATCAATAATCAAGAAAATAAATTATTGTCAAAGGTAATGTTAGCTCGTTTAGGATTGTGGCCTTACAAGGATTTACAATGGAAAGAACTATCGTCTGGTTATAAAATGAGATTCGAATTAGCGAGAACATTATTACGTAGACCAAAAGTTTTATTATTAGATGAACCTTTGGCTAATTTAGATATACTTGCACAGAAAGTCATATTAGAAGATCTTAAATATTTATCTCAATCTATCCGAAATCCTTTTGGTGTTATTCTTAGTTCTCAACAATTGTATGAAGTAGAAAAAGTATCTACAGAAGTATTGTTTCTAGAAAATGGAAAGCTTAATATCCAGGGAGATAAACAAAATTTAGAAGATAAATCAACGATTCTAGAAATAGATGTTAATAACAATAAAGAGGAGTTATTAACAGTGTTATCTTCATTAGAATTAATAGAACTTAAGTTTAATGGCGGTGCTTATATTGCTTATTTCAATGAATCAATTTCAATGAATCAAATTTTATTAAAAATAGGAAAATCAAATCTACACGTAAAATATGTAAGAGATATTTCAAACTCTAGTCGTCGTTTTTTTGTTAACTAATCTATTTTACCATGTTCAAAAAATTAAATCAAAATTTAATTACAAAATATCCACTTATTTGGAATCTCAAATACATTTGGATTTTACTTGTAGCTCTTGTTATAAATAGTATTGCATTTATTAATGGATTTCTTTCTTTCAATAAAAAATCTCAATTACAAGAATTTCAACTTTTCAATAATTTTATAAATGAAGGAACGTTTGTTTATTATATTTTTATAAGTGTTATTCTCCTTATAATCTGGATTTATTTTTATATCAAAAACAACCGTTTCAAATCATTTTATCCAACATCAAGAAATTATTTATTCAAAGAATTTTTAGCTGTTTTTTCTCTATTTATTGTATTTCTATATATACCAAATTCCTATCAATTAGGAATAAAAACAAGAGTTGCTAATTATATGTCCGAAGATCAATATCTGAAAGATATAGACATTATAAACAGAGGACAAGCATTTACGTTACAACAAGGTTTTGGGTACAATAATTATTCAAGAAATTTATCTATTCCTGTTTTTGATACATTAGTTTCAGAACAGCAAACAAGACAATTATTCAACCAGAATTTAATAGAATTAAAAAAGCGAAATCCAAAATTAGTAAAGCAATTTTTAGAACCTTATTTTCGTAATGATGAATTTGAAACTTTATTAGCAGAACATTTTCCTCAACGAAAAAGCTATCAGCCCATAAATTTTAATAGAAATTATATTCGATTAACAAAAGAAATATCTGATAATTCAGATTATCCTTCATCTTATAATGAAGCAAGCGTAGTAGAAGCAGCAATTCCTTATGAAAATGATTTTGAAAAAGGAAATGACACTGTAGCATATACTTATATAAATTTAGCAAGCTTATATAATTATAGTAGTTTAGCTTTTGAAAATCCTAAAGACTCAACTAAAAATCATGAATATTATGATAAAGAGCTAATCACTTTATTACAGAAAAATAATCGAAACGATATTCAGAAATTATTAAATAGTTATAAAGAATTATTAGATAAAAATGAAATAGGCTATCGTCTAGAAAAAGCAAAATGGATAGATTATATTCCAAAATATCCTTATTATTTTATTGATTATCAATTAAACGATTTTAATAATGACTTAAAGAAAGCAGATTACATTAACCAAAGTGCTCTAAATATTATTTATAGTAATGTAGGGCAAGCTAAATACCAATCTTTTTGGTTAAACAACATACAATACTACATATTATCAGCATTAGTATTTACAATGTTACTAATTACATTCAGATTTAGCTCATTCAAAGTATGGTTAACAACTATTATAGGAGCAGGAATATTAGTTATTTTAGGAAGTGTAATAGGTTTAGCATTCAATTATATTTTAAGTAGTAATTATTTAGCATATATTATTCTATTTTTCTTTTATATCGTTTTCTTAATACTCACATTTTTTGGATTAAAAAATGGAAAAAATAAACTCATAACAGGAGTTAATCTTAATTGGTTTGTGTTAACCAATATATTTATAGCAATTTTTCTTTTAAGTTTTTACACACAAATAAGGGAAGATATATTGTATGATTATAAACAAGTAGAAAGTTTATATCAGTTCAGAGAAAAAAATAAGGAATTACAATTATTAGATCAATTAGCAGATATATTTCTTTATATCAATCCAATAATTTATGTTATAACTTTTTATTTTATCATAAACTTATATAAAAAATGGCAAGCAATGCCAGAAGAATAAAAAAATAAAAGCGAGTGACCAGCTCGCTTTTATAGATAATAAATTTAAGAAAAACTATCTAAGATAGATTTACAAAAACTCGGATTTTATTTTAATTTAAAAAAGCAATATTGCTTTACAACATTTATCATTCAAAACTATATTCTTACACCAACCATTATACTAAAAAATACTAAAAACTAATTTTTCTACTTAATCAATCATCATTTGGGCAATCCCTTCGGACCGCGCTTTCCATTTCAATCTTTGCTAGAACAAAAAATTATAAAATAACTAGCAAAGGATTTCCATTACAATCGCTATTGCGATTTTTAAGTAGAAAAGGGATTATAATAACTTTCGAAGAATTTCTAACAATATTGCTTTTTATAATTATTTCTGTTCTTTATGATTATGTTTCGGTCTTTTCTCACGATCTTGTTTGTACTGAGAAAATTGTTTTTTATCTAAAATTTGTTCTAATTTAGAATCGAAATCATCATTTTTAGGACCTTTATCCTTTTTCAATTTTTGATCTTTTTTACCTTCATTTTTAGAAAAGTTTTTTTCACGATCTTCTAATAAAGATTTTACTTTTTGTTTTTGAGAAGAAGATAAATTATAACCTTCAAAACGTTTTAACTCATCGTCAACAGTTGGGCGATTTTTTTTACTATGTTCCTTTTGAGGTTTTTCTCCTTGTGTACGTTCTTGTGCAGAAACTGATAAGACTACCAATAAACTTGCTAATAACATTAATTTTTTCATACTTGTCTTTTTATATTGTTTAACTTGATTTCTATAAACTATTTGTTTATTTCTTGTACCAAAGTTGTAATAAATAAAAACACTTAGAAAAAAATAGAGGTCAATAATATTTAATCGTCGGTAAATGAGATTATATCTTAAAAAAATTAAGATTAGATAAGGAAATTTTATTTTTATAAATACGGTTTTCGGTAATGTATTGAAAATTATATATTTTCTTATTCATACAGAATAAGATACTATTATAGAAAAAATTTTTCGAAGTTTTAAGTCAAAAATAGATTGTAATACTATCAATTAGTAGGATATTAAACGTAATAATAGAGAGTAATTTTCTATCTATTACGCTTTATAATTTTATTTTGCTTTAAACTGATTAATGGCTTTTTTAGTAAACTCTGATAAAACCAATTCACCAGATATTTTTGCACGATCTAGTAATAATTGATCCCAATTTTCTGTTCCTTCCCAAGATACATGTTTCATATGTTTCATTGCATCAGGATTATAATTTGATAATTTATTAGCCAAAGAATTAATTGAAAAATCCATTTCATCTGTTGTTGTAGAAACTTCAGCAAACAAACCTTTTTCTTTTGCCCATTGTGCTGTATAAAATTCTGTTGCATTAATTGTCATTTGCATAAATGCAGAAATACCTACTTTACGTTCTACAGCAGGACCAACCACAAAAGGACCAATTCCAATTGTTAGTTCAGATAATTTAACAGCTGCGAATTCTGTTGCAAACGTATAATCAGCTGCAGCAGCAATTCCAACTCCACCTCCAACAACTTTCCCATGTATTCGTGCAATAACAAATTTTGGAGCTAAACGAATTGCATTGATAACATGTGCAAAACCAGAGAAAAATTCTAATCCAGTTTCTTGATCTTTTATAGAAATTAATTCATCAAAAGATGCGCCAGCACAAAACGCTCTTTCACCACCACTTTTCAAGATGATAACTTTTACGTTATCATCATTTCCTAGTTTTTTTATTTCTTTTGCCAAATTTCTTAATTGACTTCCTGGCATTGAATTACTTTGTGGATGAAAAAATTCTATAGTTCCTATCCCGTTTTCTATTTCTGATTTTACGTAAGCGTCCATATTATAATTTGTTTTTATAAAATTCAAAAAGAAGAATTTATAAATAAATGTATATTAAGTATAATTTATATAAGCTAATTATTTATTTATTCTATTTACATCATGTTGACACTCTCTAAATATAATTCTTCAATAACCTAAAAATAACATTATACTATCAATTTAAATTTATAATAATAAGTTTAAATATCCTTAAAATTAAACATTATCCATAAATATTCAGTTTTTCATTTCAAAACCATAAATTCATTTTTTGCATCATAATTGCTGTTATCTTTTTTCAAAATAAAAAAAATGAAAAATAACTTACATGGAATAGATCACATAGGAATTACAGTACCAGATATAGATAAAGCAACAGAATTTTTTGTAAAAGGTTTGGATGCTGTTGTTTTGTATGATACATATACAAAAGATCAACCTCCAAGAGATTCAAATTTTACAAGAAAACGACTTGGAATAGAAGATGAAACTGCAGAATTAGCAATACGAATGTTAGCTTTACCAAATGGACCTGGTTTAGAATTATTTCAATTTTACAATCCACATCAAAATGGACCAATAACTCCAGCAGATATTGGTTTTCAACATTTGGCAATTTATGTTGATGATATGAATGAGGCTTTACAAAAAGTTGAAGAAGCTGGTGCAAAACGCAATTCGGATCCAGTTGCTTTAAGTGGATTAGAGGAGGGAGAAGGAAATGTTTTTTGTTATTGTAAAACACCTTGGGGATCGTCTTTAGAATTAATCTCTTATCCAACAAAACAACCTTATACAAAATTCTCTCCTCGAGAAAAATGGAAAGTTTGATTTTTTAATTGACGGTATAAATAGCTGTCAAAAATCATAAAAATAAGTGATAAGAGAAATTATCTTTGCTTTTAGAGCAATAAATTATAAATGATAAAAAAAATATTGATTTTACGATTTAAAATTCATTAATTTTTTATCAAAATCGCTCATAGTATAGCATTTACCTTAACAAAGTTTAACAATATTGTATGAAAGTTTTAGTCACTAAATAGATTGTAATTCTTAATTTTAGGAAAAATTTGAATCAATATTATAAACATTAATTTCAACGAAATTTTGGATATACAACTTTTAAA
Source organism: Flavobacteriales bacterium UBA7612 (assembly GCA_002484335.1). GTDB lineage: Bacteria > Bacteroidota > Bacteroidia > Flavobacteriales > Weeksellaceae > Empedobacter. The sequence goes on along the minus strand of DLJQ01000006.1, from coordinate 40,336 downwards.
TCAGCAAATAGAAGCTAAAAGCGAAAGCATAGCAAGATTAACGACAGAGATAAATAAAACCATTATCGGACAAGAGAAAATGGTTGAAAGCCTTTTAATTGGCTTACTTGGAAATGGACATGTTTTGTTAGAAGGTGTTCCAGGTTTAGCAAAAACATTGGCTATAAAAACATTATCAGAAGCTGTTGATGCTAGTTTTTCTCGTATTCAGTTTACACCAGATTTATTACCTGCAGATGTTGTTGGTACATTAATTTATAATGTAAAAGAGAATGATTTTCGTATAAAAAAAGGACCAATTTTCGCAAATTTTGTTCTTGCAGATGAGATTAACCGTTCTCCTGCAAAAGTTCAATCTGCGTTGTTAGAGGCAATGCAAGAGCGTCAAGTAACAATTGGTGATGAAACATATCCTTTACAAAAACCTTTTTTGGTACTTGCTACTCAAAATCCAGTTGAACAAGAAGGGACATATCCTTTGCCAGAAGCACAAGTTGACCGTTTTATGATAAAAACGGTAATCACATATCCTGAATTAGAAGCAGAACGATTAATTTTAAGAAATTCTATTAATCAAACTTTTCCAAAAATTGAAAAAGTAATTTCTATTCAAGATTTGTTAGAAGCTCGTGAAATGGTAAAACAAGTTTATATGGATGAAAAAATAGAAAAATATATCTTAGATATTATTTTTGCTACACGTTTTCCTGATAAAGTTGGTTTAGAGAAATTAGTTCCAATGATTTCTTTTGGATCTTCCCCTCGTGGGTCTATTAATCTAGCTCAAGCATCAAAAGTATATGCATTTTTACGTAAAAGAGCTTATGTAATTCCTGATGATGTTCGTGCTATGGCAAAAGATGTTTTACGTCATCGTATTGGAATTAGTTATGAAGCTGAGGCTGAAAATATAACTCCAGAAGAAATTATAGATAACATTTTAAATGTTGTTCCAGTACCTTAAAAAAATAAAATATTCTAAAATTTGGATGCTAAAGAAATCATCAAACGTGTAAAACGTATAGAATTAAAAAGTAAGCGAAAAGCAAGTAACCTTTTCATGGGTGAATATCATAGTTCATTCAAAGGAAGAGGTATGATTTTTAGTGAAATACGCCCTTATCAATATGGTGATGATGTACGAAATATTGATTGGAATAAAACAGCGAGATACAGCGAACCTTACGTTAAGGTTTTTGAAGAAGAGCGAGAGTTAACAATGTTTTTGTTGATTGATGTTTCTAATTCAGAAAATTTTGGAACACGTAAACAAATAAAAATGGAAACAATTGCTGAACTAAGTGCTACATTGGCTTTTTCGGCAACGACATACAACGATAAAATAGGATTAATTTTATATACAGATCGTGTAGAAAAATTTATTCCACCCAAAAAAGGAAAACAGCATGTTTTACGTTTGGTAAGAGAAATAGTTTCTTTTGAACCTAAAAACAAAGGGACAAACCTAGCTGTTGCTTTAGAGAGTTTTATGAATTTGGCAAGAAGAAAAGCAAACGTATTTATTTTGTCTGATTTTATTGATTCATCAGATTATGAAAAAGCATTGCGAATTGTGTCTAAAAAGCATGATGTAACTGGGATTAGAGTGTATGATGAAAAAGAACAAAGTTTTCCTGATATAGGTTTGGTTCACGTACAAGACAACGAAACAGGAGAGATACGATTAATTGATACATCGTCTAAAAAATTGCGTATGCAATACGCTCAATATTATAAAGATTTGAATCAACGTTATCAGTCAATATTCAAAAAAAATCAATCAGGTGCTCTAAGTATTCGTACCGATGAAGATTACATACGACCATTGTTGAATTATTTTAAAAGTCATAAAGCCTAATGAAGAATTTATTACTTTTAGTAAGTTTCATTCTTTTTCAATTTTCATTGGCTCAAGAAATTACACCAACTTTAGATCGAACAACGATAAAAATTGGTGAGCCAATAAAATATGAAGCAAAAATAGATTACAAGGAAGGAGATAAAATTACTTTTCCTACAATTTCTGATTCATTAAATTATCATATTTCTGTTTTAGATAGTAAGTTGGATACCGTAGAAAAAACAGGAAAATCACAAATTGTACAACATATAGATTTGACAAGTTTTGATGCTGGAAAATTCTCAATTCCATCAATTGTTATTCAAAAAAATGGAAAAGATTTTAAAACAAAAGCATTAGAAATTGAAGTAAAAGATGTTGAAGTTGATACAGCAAAGAATGCAATTTTTCCTATTAAAAATGTAATGGGAGAGAAGCTCTCTATTGGCGATTATTGGAATAGATATTGGTTATACGGAATCATTGCTTTAATTTTATTTATCATTGCAATTATATTGGTTGTATTGTATATCCGATCAAAATCATCTTTATCAAATTCAAATTCTTACAAAACACCATACGAAGAAGCTAAAGCTAGTCTTAAATCTTTAGATGCTAAAAAATATTTGAAAAGAGGAGAACAAAAAGAATACTACACACAACTATCTTTTATTTTGAGAAGATATTTAGGTCGCGTTTATAATTTTTCTGCTTTAGAATTTTTATCTGATGATTTAGTAAGATTTATTTCTGAAAAAGAAGATATTTTACCTGAAGATATTCAACAATTTAAACGATTTTTATTTGATTCTGATTTAGTGAAATTCGCTAAACAAACCATTGATGATTCAAAAAGTGAAACATATAGAAAATGGGTGGAAGAATTTGTGGATCGTGTAAAACCATTAGAAATTCCTCAGAACGAAGACTTGAAAAAAGATCAAGTTACAGGAGAAAATTATAAACAATTTGATAATAATTAAAAATGCTAAATTTTGAATTTCAAAATCCTTGGATTTTAGTATTATTACTTGTTTTACCATTCTTTATTTTTAGAGAAATAAAAAAGACAAGCGAGAAGAAAGCATCCTTAAAATTACCATCAATCAAAGCATTTGGAGGAGCAAGAAGTTCACTTTCTGCATACAAACCTCTTTTGTTTTTGATAAGAATGTTTGCATTAGCATTGTGTATTATTGCACTTGCTCGCCCAAGATATGTGGATGTTACAACAAAAGTAAAATCCGACGAAGGAGTAGATATTCTTTTATCTGTTGATACATCGTTAAGTATGTTAGCAAAGGATTTAAAACCAGATCGTTTAACAGCATTAAAAGATGTTGCCAAAGATTTTGCTTTAGGTAGAAAAACTGACCGTATTGGTTTAGTCGAATATTCAGGTGAAGCTTTAACAAGAGTTCCTTTAACAACCGACAGAGATGTTCTTACTCAAGAAATTGAATTATTACATTCTGGAGGATTAGAAGACGGAACTGCAATTGGAATAGGATTGGCAACTGCTGTAAATCATCTTAAAAATAGTAAAGCAAAATCAAAAGTAATTATTCTTATTACTGATGGAGTAGAAAGTATTAATCCTTCGGGAGATCTACTCTACATTTCGCCAAGACAAGCAGCTGACATTGCAGCACAAAAAGGTATAAAAGTATATACGATAGGAATAGGGTCTAATGGAATGGCTCCTATGCCAGTTGGTTATGATATGTTAGGCGATTATGTTTTTGACATGCGTCCTGTTGAACTAGATGAAAAGTTATTAACTGATATTGCAGATAAGACAGGAGGTTTATATTTCCGAGCAACAAGTAACCAAAGTTTAAAAGATATTTATAAAGAAATTGATAAGTTAGAGAAATCTGAAATTAACGAAATAAAATATTATAATTATACAGAATTATTTGCTCGTTTTCTTTTACCAGCATTTCTTTTATTAGTTTTAGAAGCAATTTTACGTAGAACAATTTTTAAAGAATTAATCTAATGCAGTGGGGAGAATTACATAATATTTGGTTAATATTTTTATTGTTTATCGTTATTTATCTTTCTATTACGGTTTATCAATGGCGAGAAAAAATCAAGAAAACATTTGCTGACAAAGAATTATTTCCGTTTGTTTTTCCTATTACTTCTTCAAGAAAATATGGATTCAAATTAATAGCATTTTGTGTTGCCTTATTTTTGATTATTATAGCATTAATGGATCCTTTATTCGGAAATAGAGATGTAAAAGTAAAGAGAGAAGGAATAGATATGGTCTTCTTGTTGGATTTATCCTCTAGTATGAATACACAAGATGTTGCACCATCTCGTTTAGAAAAAGCAACAAAATTAATTACTGAAACACTTGGTCAATTAGGAGGAGATAGAGCTTCTTTAGTTGCTTTTGCAGCGAATGCATATACTATTTCTCCATTAACGAATGATTATGCAGCAATAGAAAGCTATTTACAAAATGTAAATACAGATTTAATATCTAGTCAAGGAACAAACTATTTAAATGCAATACAAGAAGCAGTTAAAGCATTTAAAGGATCAGCGAATTCTAGCCGATTAATTGTTTTAATTTCTGATGGAGAAGATAATGAAAATACAACTAATCAAGCCGTAAAATTAGCTAAGGATAACAATATAAATATTGTAACAATTGGTGTAGGAACAGAAAAAGGAGGTCCAATTCCTGTTTATACAAATGGTTATGCTGAAGATTATAAAAAAGATGAAACTGGATCAACAGTTATTAGTCATTTAGAAGATAAGAATCTAAGAGAATTAGCACAAAATACCAGCGGAACTTATATTCATTTAGAAAATACACAAGAAGCTTTATCTGCATTAACAATGTATAAAGCGAAATTGGCTAAAAATGAAATAGCTAGTTCTACAACGAGAGATATGAACCATATTTATCAAATCTTTTTGGGGATAGCGGTATGTTTACTTTTTGTGGAATTATTAACATCTGAGTATAAAGTTTTTAACAAAAAGAAATAGTAAGTTTGTCAAGTAAAATGATGTATATTTTTAAACAAATAGGATTTTTAGGAATAATGTTTTTTTCCGTTTTTGCTTATAGTCAATCAAAGGCAAAAACATACATTGTTGAAGGTAATAATTATTACGAAAAAGGCAAATATGATAATGCTGAAAACGCTTATAAAAAAGCAGCAATGGAAGACCCTACTTCTGTAAAAGCAAATTACAATTTAGGAAATGCATTATTTCAACAAAGAAGATATAAAGAAAGTATAGTACACTATAAAAAATCGGCAGAAATGTCAAAAACTAAGAATGATAAACATTTAGCTTATCATAACTTAGGAAATGCTTTTATGCAAGAAAAAGATTATCAAAATGCAATTGATAATTACAAAAATGCGCTGAAAAATGATCCTAATGATAATGCAACTCGTTATAATTATGCCTTAGCTAAGAAAATGCTGGAAAAAGAAAAAGAGAAGCAAAAAGACAAAAAGGATAATAAAAAAGATCAAGATCAACAAAATAAGCAAGATCAAAATCAACAGCAGCAAAATCAAAACAAAAATCAGCAACAACAGCAAAATCAAAATCAGAATCAATCTCAAGATCAACAATCGAATCAGCAGAAAGAACAAAATAAAGGGGCGAATCCTAAATCTGGTGGAGAGAATGGAAATAATAAAGGTCAAGGGAATAATCCTTCTCCAGAAATCAAACAAGGAAGTAAGGGAGATGGAAAAGAACAAGATAACGCAAAGAATAATGAAAGTGAAGGCATGTTAAAAGCTCTACAAAATCAAGAAGCTAAAACACAGCGAAAAATTATTCAACAAAAAGCAGAGAAACAACGAACAACAACATCTAAGGATTGGTAATGACAACAACAAGAGTTATAAATAGCTTTTTATTGTTTGCACTAACATCAATAACGACGTTAGCACAACAAATTTCTTTTAAATCTGAGGCGGATAGAAATCAAGTCAGTTTAGGAGAAGCATTTAGTGTGGGCTTTTTTATCGAATCTAATACAGATAGTTATTCTATAGATCGCCCAATGAAATATCCAGATCACAAAGGTTTGCAAGTAGTTGGAGAACAACGTTCGCAAAATATTTCTTATGTGAATGGAAAAGGAGTTATAGAAGATGGAATTATTTTGTCTTTTGTAGCTGAAAAAGAAGGAAAATATCAAATTGGAGCAGCAAAAGTTGTTATCAATGGAAAAACATATTCTTCTAAACCGATAAGTATTACTGTAAAAGAAGCAGGAATTGCTCATTCTAATTTTAGAAGGAGTGGAGTAAATCAGCAGCCTGTATTTTTAGAAAGTAAAGTTTCTAAAACAAATCCTTATGTAAACGAACAAGTTGGTTTATCTGTAAAATTATATGCTAAGGATTTATCTTACCTTAATCGTAAACAAAATTTTAGACAAGGTAATTTAGATGGTCTTAGTCCAAAAATTGTAAAAAGTTCTCCAGAGAATATAAAACAAGAGATTGTCGCTGGGAAACAATACTTTTCGGAAGAAATTGCTCGTTATTATGTATTTCCTCAGAAACCAGGTAAAATAGAAATTGATCCTTTTTCTGTCGATGTTATTCTACCTTCAACCTATGGAATAGAACCTGTAGAAGTACGTAGTAATTCAGTAACTATTACAGCCAAGGCTTTACCTGAGGAAGGAAAACCAAAAAACTTTAATGGGGCAGTTGGTCAATTTAAATTAAATACGACTGTTGATAAAAAGGAGTTATCAACCAATGAAAGTGTAAATTATGATGTTGAAGTTGTAGGTTCAGGAAATTTTAATTCAATTAATTTACCTGAAGTAAAAACACCTAAAGAAATCGAAAAATTTTCCCCTAAAAAACGTGATGCATATAAAACATATGATACAGGTATGAAGGGTAAAGTTGCTGAGCAAACTGTTTTAGTTCCTAATAGTGAAGGTTCTTATACCATTTCTCCAGTTGAGTTTAGTTATTTTGATCCTGTAAAAGAACAATATGTAACTTTAAAATCAGATTCGGTTAATTTAAAAGTAAATCAGTCAGAAGATTCAGAAAATAGTAAATCAACAGAAATAGCCAATAGTTCATCAGGTAATCCTTTTTCTGATATTATAGAAAATGTAAATGATAATAAACAATGGTTATTATTTACAGGAAGTCTTGTTTCTATTGCAGCATTAGGTTTCTTCTTCTTTAAAAAGAAAAAGAAATCGGGTGAAATAAATAATGATGTTGAAGAAGAAATTATAAAACCAATTAATGAAACTTTAGATCATTCTACAAATGATAAATTTAAACCTCAAAAACAAAAATTTGTAATTGTAGAAAAATCTGAGATTAGTGATGATTTAATTATTCAAGATTTAGAAGAATTGGAACAAAAAATCAATACAGAGGACCCGAAAGAGTTTTATAAGTTGCAGGAAAAGATTTTATCTAATGTAGCAATGAAAAAAACAAATACAGATTTGGCTCATTTTTCAGAAGATTTAATCACAAATAAATTAACCAATACAGCTATTGATGCAGAAATTATATCACAATGGAAATTGTTGCTTAGTAATGCACAAAAAGCAAAATATGCGTTTGGTGGATTAAATCAAGATTTGGAAGATGTTTACCAAGAAACTGTTCTTATTGTAGAAGAATTAATGAGTAAGTAATATTAAATTTTTTAAATATAGAAAAGGGATGAATTCTTATATAGGATTTGTCCCTTTTTATTTTTTACAATTCATCCATCAATTTTTACAGTTCGGTAATGTTTACTTTTTACTGCTAAATAATTATATGAAATTTGATTCAACAATTATAAATTACTCTTTAACAAGCTCAGAGTGACATTCGTAAGAGTAAGTAAACGTAAGATTGTTTTTTATGTCATGTTGAGCCTGTCGAAACATATTTTTAGTTTTGATTACTCTTCGACAAGCTCAGAGTGACATTTGTAAGAGTAAGTAAATGTGAGATTGTTTTTTTTATGTCATGTTGAGCCTGTCGAAACATAGTTTAGTTTTGATTACTCTTCGACAAGCTCAGAGTGACATTCGTAAGAGTAAGTAAACGTAAGATTGTTTTTTATGTCATGTTGAGCCTGTCGAAACATAGTTTAGTTTTGATTACTCTTCGACAAGCTCAGAGTGACATTTGTAAGAGTAAGTAAATGTAAGATTGTTTTTTTATGTCATGTTGAGCCTGTCGAAACATTAATTATATTTATAGGTTAAGTTATTAATAAACAAAAGGAAAGAATAAAAATGAATACCTATTATGTTTATATTCTACAATGCTCTGATAAGTCTTATTATGTAGGAATAACAAATAATCTTGAGAAGAGAATTTTAGAACACCAAGAAGGAATTTATATTAAAAGTTATACTTATACTTATAAAAGAAGACCTATAGAATTAATGTTTAATACTCAATTTACAGATGTTGATGAGGCTATAAAATTTGAAAAACAATTGAAAGGATGGAGTCGAAAGAAAAAAAAAGCTATTATAAATGGAGATTGGAATTTACTTCCAGAATTATCTAAAAATAATCAAAACTCTTCGACAAGCTCAGAGTGACATTTATAAAAATAAGTAAATGTTAGATTGTTTTTTATGTCATGTTGAGCTTGTCGAAACATGCGTTAGGGATTGTAGTGAAAATTCTTTTTCTTTAGAAAAAGATTGCAACGAAAAGCCCGCCCGAAGGAAACGCCAAAATTGAATTAAAAATAATAATAATGATTAAAAATTTACACTATGATTTCTTTTTTTGCTCAATTCATCAACGAAGTCGTTTATTGGTTAATTAATTTAATTGCATAATATGAAAAAGAATAACAAAATATATTTAGTTGTATTTTCAATACTATTCATATTGGTCGTATTTAGACTTAAGTTTTCAGAGTTTGAATCAAATATGAAAATTATCTTAGATTCATCTAATCACTTGAGCTATAAATCTGGTGAAATAGTAGGATATCTATCAAAATATGTTATTCTAGGTTTAATTACCTATAAATTGATAGAGGGAATTATATTGTTGAATAAAAAAAGAATTGTAAGGAATAGTATAATTCTCGTGCTTGGAAATTTGCTTTTGTATGCAATTTTATTCTTCCTTTCTCCAAACTTACCAAGTTCAGCATTTTTTAATTCTAATGCAATTATCTATTTCTTGGGATATTCTGTATTTAGTTTGTGTGCAAGTTTTATAAATGGAGGAATTTTTAATCAGTTCAGACAGAAATATAAAGCAGAAGATAAACCTAAAACCATCATTTGGAAATATTTTTTACAATCATTGGTTTATACGCAGTTTTTATATTTTGTTTTTATAAACTTTGTAAATCCATTCCTTAGCAAACCAATATTTTACAAAGGAATTGCTAACTATGTTCTTGTAGGAGTTATAACAATTATATTTCTTGGAATTTTCTATTTTTTAGAAAAGAAGAGAAATAATCTCGAAAAAGAAATTATAAAAGAGGCTGTGAAAGCAGAATCTGCAACAGCACAGTTCGAGACATTAAAAAATCAATTAGACCCACATTTTTTGTTCAATAGCCTAAATGTTTTAACGGGACTGATAGAAGAAAATCCAGACAAAGCAATAGATTTCACAACATCGTTGTCTAAGATTTATCGCTATGTATTAGAACAAAAAAGTAAAGAATTAATTCCTGTACAAGAAGAAATAAATTTTGCGAAAACATATATTAGTTTACTTAAACTGAGATTTGAGAATAGTATCGATTTTCAGTTAGAAACAGAAACGTTTACCGACCAAGAATTTATAGTACCACTTTCTCTCCAAATATTGTTAGAGAATGTGATAAAACATAACTCGGCATCGGAGCAGAAACCACTAAAAATTAGAATTTACCAAGAAGAACGAAATTTAGTTATAGAAAACTCACTTCAACGCAAAGACTCTTTTAAAGATTCTACAGGAGTAGGGCTAAAAAATATTATAAACCGATACCAATTAATTTCGAACAGAGAAGTAGAAATTAATCATAATGATGCATTATTCATCGTAAAATTACCAATATTAACACAAAAAATAATTGATATGAAAACTCAATTTCAACAAGAAGAAAAAGAATACTTTATTGCTTTTGAAAGAGCCAAAGAACTAAAAAAATATTATACACATTTGGGTATTTATATTGTCTTTAATCTGTTCTTTTTTATTCTGAACTATTTAACAGCAAAAGGACATTGGTGGTTCTATTGGCCAATGTTGGGTTGGGGGCTTGGTATCGCATTGCATACAGTAAAAGTATTTGGATTGGGCAAAGGTTGGGAAGAGCGAAAAGCACAACAAATTCTAGAAAAGAACAATCAGCAGAAAAAGAAATGGGAGTAAAATCATTTTTAGAATAAACAATAAATATTAACACAAAAATTATTTGATATGAAAACACAATTCAACCAAGAAGAAAAAGAATATTATATCGCTTTTGAAAGAGCCAAAGAACTAAAAAAATATTACACACATTTGGGTATTTATATTGTCTTTAGTCTGTTTTTTTTCATTCTGAACTATGTAACAGACAAAGCAGATTGGTGGTTCTATTGGCCAATGTTAGGTTGGGGACTTGCAATAGGGTTTAAGACCGTAAAAGTATTTGGATATGGCAAAGGTTGGGAAGAACGAAAAGCACAACAGATTCTAGAAAAGTATAATCAGCAAACTAAAAAGTGGGATTAATCTTTTTTTATTGTAACCCCAAAAAATCTATAAACGATTACGATAAAACCTAAAAAAGATTTGATATGAAAACACAACTCAGTCAAAAAGAAAAAAAATATATTCTAACCTTAGAAAGGTCCAAAGAACTAAAAAAATATTACACAAGTTTATGCATTTATATAACATTCAGTTTGTTCTTTTTCATACTAAACTGCATAACATATAAAGGAAAATGGTGGTTCCATTGGCCTATGTTAATTTGGGGGCTTATAGTTATTTTACATACCATAATGGTTTTTGTTTTCAATAAAGATTGGGAAAAGTCAAGAGCAGATGATATATATATTATTGATAGTAAAATAAATCAAGAAAATGAATATTACATTGCTTTAAAAAGAGTAAAAGAATTAAAAAATTATTACACAAATCTAATCGCTTATCCTATCTTTATTTTATTCCTTTTTATACTAAACTATAAAACCAGTTATGGACATTGGTGGTTCTATTGGCCAATGTTAGGATGGGGATTTGCAATAGTTTTACATACAATGAGGGTTTTTGCCCTAGGAAAAGAATGGGAAGAGAAAAAAGCACAACAAATTTTAGAAAAAAATAGGCAACAAACTAAGAAATGGGATTAATGTATAATTTGTTTTTATGGGCGTTCCCTTCGGTCGGGCTTTCCGTTACAATCTTTTTCTAAGGAAAAAGGATTTCCTCTACAATCCCTAACGCAGTGTTTCGATGAGTTTAACATGATATGAATAATCAATGTAACTTTAAGGTTTAGAAATAGTATTTAAATGTCATTCTGAGCTTGTCGAAGAATAATTACATATAAAGAATGTTTCGACAAGCTCAACATGACACATACATAATCAATGTAACTTTAGGATTTAGAAATAGTATCTAAATGTCATTCTGAGGCTGTCGAAGAATAATTACATATAAACAATGTTTCGATGAGCTCAACATGACATGATAATCAATGTAACTTTAGGATTTAGAAATAGTATTTAAATGTCATTCTGAGTCTATCGAAGAATAATTACATATAAACAATGTTTCGACAAGCTCAACATGACATGAATAATCAATGTAACTTTAAGGTTTAGAAATAGTATCTAAATGTCATTCTGAGCCTGTCGAAGAATAATTACATATAAAGAATGTTTCGATGAGCTCAGCATAAGATAAATAATTAGCACAACAATGAAAATAATAATTATAGAAGACGAAAAACCAGCAGCCCGATTATTAAAAAGGCGAGTAGAAAAATTGGGTTACGAAATCACAGAAATGCTCCATTCGGTAGAAGAAAGTGTTTCCTGGCTAGAAAGTAATCCACATCCAGATTTAATTTTTATGGATATACAATTGTCCGATGGTTTATCTTTTGAAATAGTTGACCAAGTAGAATTATCGTCTGCTATTATTTTCACAACAGCTTATGACGAATATGTTTTAAAAGCATTTAAACTAAATTCCATTGATTATTTACTAAAACCAGTTGATGAAGAAGAATTGAAATTTGCACTTTCTAAATTTGAAAAACAGCAACAATCGGCTTCTACTTTGGATATTCTAGAAATTAAAAAATTATTTACGACAACACAAACCGAAAAAAAATACAAAGAACGGTTTTCTATAAAAATAGGAACATCTATAAAAATTGTAGAAACAGAAAACGTAGAATGTTTTTTTAGCGAAAACAAAGCTTCTTTTATCCATACAAAAGAAAATAAAAACTATTTGGTCGATTTTTCTTTGGATAAATTAGAAGAACAAGTAGACCCAAAGAAATTTTTTAGGATAAATCGCAGTCAAATTATCCGAATAGATAGTATAAAAGAAATTACAGTTTATAGCAATTCTCGCCTAAAAATAAGGCTTTCTACATTCGACGATTTAGAGATGATAGTAAGCAGAGAAAAGGTAGCCGATTTTAAGAATTGGTTGGAGCATTAGGCTTTGTTTATACATAGCAACTTTATAAAATAACAAAAGGCAAACCATAGTTTGCCTTTGATTTTGTTGTTGATTTTTATTTAAAATTAATACGTTATGTAATAACAGTACGTTTGGAACACTACCTTACCGTACTCTTTGATTAAAATTATTAGTTTAAGATTAGTTTAATAAGAATTACCAAACCAATAAAAAGAGAAGCAACTCCAGAACCAAATAATTGTATTTCTGGAATTTTTTTTAAATCTTTATCATCTAGTTTCCAAAATTTATTTTTTAAAATAAGAGTTATTCCTGTAAAAATTAAAATAATTGATAATCCTAAAAATTCGTAATCCATAATTATTTTTTGTGATTTAAAAATTTATCTGTTGTTTTTTCAGCTCCCATAACAATTCCCTGTATAACAGCCTCACTAACTCTATTCTCTCCAGCTTGTACAGCTTCTTTACCAGCTACAACTCTAGTAGCACTTACTCCTTTATCACCTAATGTACCAAAGAATATAGATAATCCTACTTTCAAAGAACTCCTTATAACGGTTTCTTTATTTATACCATTTTTAATAAAATCTCCTGAAATTTCAGCTACTAAGCCTACTTTTGAAATAGCTGCACCTGTTGCTCCTAAAGGAACTCCTGCTGCTGCACCAACTCCAGTTGCAGACATACCTAAACCTGCTACAGTTGCAGCATCTCCTGTAGCTTGGCTCATTTCTCCGAATCCTATTAGTGTATTACCTAAGGCTGGTCTAGCTTGTTCAGCATATAAAGCATCATCTTTAGGATTTAGAGTAGAAGTTCCAGTTATAGAATTATTTTCATATATACCTATATCAGGAGCTGAATATGTATTCCCATTTTGAGTCCAAGAACCATTACTATTCAATGTTACATTTCCATCTTCATTTGAGTAAGTATTATTAGTTTTCCCATTGGAATAATCAGAATAACCTCTTTTAAGAGCATCTTCTTTAGAATGAACATTTGAATTATAGACCCATTGATTTCCTATTTTTCCCCAATCATCAGGTGCCATTCCATCAGGGTCAATAAAACGAAGAGGATTATTAAAAGCGTAGTTGTAAGGAGAATGGCGTCTCATTTTCTCTGCGAGCGGGTCAATGTTAAACCAACGACCGATTGCAGGGTCGTAATTACGAGCACCGTAATCGTAAAGGTTGATGTCTAGATCTGTTTGTAACTCAGCACTTCGTGCGGTATGTTCGTCAAAAGCTTAATTAAAGCTTTTTTCTTCATAATCATTGTATTTGTAATTATAATTTTTATTACCAATAGTACTTGCTGTATACCCACTATGTTTTAACCCAAAAGGATAATAGTTGTTTTCTTCTAAAAAACTAATCAAAGAACTTCTCTATAAAAATAAGAAAATAATTATAATGAGCAGAGAAAAAGTAGCTGATTTTAAGAATTGGTTGGAGCATTAGGTTTTGTTTATACATAGCAACTTTATAAAATAACCAAAGGCAAACGTTTGTTTGCCTTTGGTTCTATTTTGAATTTGTGTTTCGAATAGTATATACTAATAACTCTCTAAAAATTTTTTAATTTCATTTTTATCTATAGGAATTGGTGGCTCTCGCCAACCTTCTGCTGGTGCTTTTGTTATACTATCAGGTACAAATAAGAATGGTATTAACATTGAATTTTTAGGATTACCTTCTTCAAATACTACAAAATATCGTTTTCCTACAAATAGATTATTTGAACTATTAGAACTAATACCTTGTTTAAAAATTAGATTATTAACTTTATAACTATACATGTAAGAATCACTAGATCTTGCATAACGTTTTAAATCGTAAATTTCACTAATTGTATATTTTGTGTTTATTAAAATTTTATTAAAATTATTATTTTTAATAAAATATACCACAATTAGAAAAATAGCAAAGAATAGAATTCCTAAAAAGTACTGTTGGGTCTTGGATAATTTAAATTTCATTTACTAAGGTTTTATGTATTTTTCAACTTTTTCATCAATATCATCTTCACCAATTTTAATATAAAAGGGTAATAATTGTTTTTTTCTAAAAAACTAATCAAAGAACTTCTCTATAAAAATAAGAAAATAATTATAATGAGCAGAGAAAAAGTAGCTGATTTTAAGAATTGGTTGGAGCAGTAGGTTTTGTTTATACATAGCAACTTTATAAAATAACAAAAGGCAAACGTTAGTTTGCCTTTTGTATTATTGTTTATTTTATTTGAGATAGTAACTATTAATAATTTTCTAAAAAGTTTTTAATTCTATTTTTATCTATAGGTATTGGAGGTTCACTCCACCCTTCATTTGGAGATTTTGTTATACTATCAGGAACAAATAAGAATGGTATTAACATTGAACTTTCAGGGTTACCTTCTTCAAATACAACAAAATAACGTTTACCTACAAAAAGATTATTTGAACTATTAGAACTAATACCTTTTTTTAAAATTAGATTATTAACCTTATAACTATACATGTAATAATCATTAGATCTTGAATAACGTTTTAAATCATAAATTTCACTAATTGTATACCTTGAATTATTCAAAATACGATTAAAAGATTTTTGCTTATTTATATAAATAAATATTCCTAATAATATAACTAATAATATTCCCAAAAAATATTGTTGAGTTTCGGATAATTTTAATTTCATTTATTAAGGTTTTATATATATTTTAACTTTTTCATCAATATCATCTTCACCAATTTTAATATAAAAGGGTAATAATTGTTTTCTTCCATAAAATCAATCAAAGAACTTCTGTATAAAAGTAATAATAAAATTATAGTAAGCAGAGAAAAAGTAGCCGATTTTAAGAATTGGTTGGAGCAGTAGGTTTTGTTTATACATAGCAACTTTATAAAATAACAAAAGGTAAACGTTAGTTTGCCTTTTGTATTATTGTTTATTTGCGATAGTAACTATTAATAATTTTCTAAAAAGTTTTTAATTCTATTTTTATCTATAGGTATTGGAGGTTCACTCCACCCTTCTGCTGGTACTTTTGTTATACTGTCAGGTACAAATAAGAATGGTATTAACATTGAATTTTCAGGGTTACCCTCTTCAAATACTACAAAATATCGTTTACCTATAAAAAGGTTATTAGATGAATATTCACTTATTCCTGCTTCTTTTTTTAAATTTTCAAAATAGTATTCGTAGTGAAAATAATTTCGTTTCTTATATGAATTTATTTTAGTAGTTTTACCTATTGTATATCTTGAATTATTCAAAATACGATTAAAAGATTTTTGCTTATTTATCTGAATAAAAGTTCCTAATAATATAATCCCTAATATTCCTAAAATATATTGTTGTGTTTCAGATAATTTTAATTTCATTTATTAAGGTTTTATATATATTTTAACTTTTTCATCAATACTATCTCCACCAATTTTATTTATAATTATTCCATTTTCAACTAAGTACTATGTGCGGTATGTTTGCCAAAAGCTTAATTAAAGCTTTTTCTCATACTCATTATTATATAAATTTAGAAAAATATATATAAAAAAGGATTATTTTAATTAATATCGGATAATTTTTCTCAAACTCTTTCCCTATAAAATGCAAGAAATACTTATCTTGTATTCAAAAAATATTAACAACACTACATAATGAATACGATTACAAAACTTATTAACGAATTTTCACTCAAGGAAATCGGAGCAACATTTGCTGTATTATTTGCTGTGATAGATATTTTAGGGAGTATTCCCATTGTAGTGTCTATTCGTAGTAAAGTAGGACACATACAATCAGAAAAAGCAACAATTGTAGCAGGATTGTTATTAATATCATTTCTATTTTTTGGAACAAAATTATTGGGAGTTGTAGGAGTAGATGTACAATCTTTCGCTGTAGCAGGTGCTTTTGTAATTTTTATAATTGCTGTAGAAATGATATTGGGAATAGAAATACAAAAAGGAGTAGAACCTAATTCAGCTTCTATAGTTCCTATTGCATTTCCGTTAATTGCAGGTGCAGGATCATTAACAACAGTTTTGTCACTTCGTTCTCAATTCGAAGATATTAACATAGTTATAGCAATTATATTAAATATGTTAATCGTATATTTGGTGCTGAAATTTGCAGGTAATTTAGAAAAATGGATGGGACCAGGAGTTTTATCAGTTCTAAAAAAAGTTTTTGGTGTAATTTTGCTTTCAATAGCAATAAAATTATTTACATCAAACCTTGGTGCATTATTTCATGCAACAGTATAGTAGAAAAACAAATTATTAAAAAATGAAAACATATATTTATATTGCAACAATCGTTTTGTTGGTAGGATTAGGTTATAACCTATATGTGATGGATTACAGAGCAGGTTTTTTTGCAGAAAATAACGTGCATAGTTTAATTGGGATTGGTGCAGCAGTATGTGGACTAATTTTAGCATCAGTCTACTTTAGTTTTTTCAGACTACAAGCAAACTTAAAAAAATAAATAAAAAAAGGAAGATTATTTTAATCTTCCTTTTTTTGTATTTCATCGTTTAGTTTTTGTAGCAAAAGTTTTATAGATTTTTCAATCACCTCAAACTGTTGAGGTTTAGATGAGGTATAAATCATAACCAAATCAATAGAAAAATTCATAGGTTGTATTAATAGTTTATTCAATCGGTAAGCTTCTTTTGTTCTTCTTTTCAATAAATTTCTATCAACAGCGTGTTTAAATTTTTTCTTAGAAACACTAACACCAACACGAATTGTGTAATCTTCTTTTGGTTTTACTTTGTAAACAAATCGTATGGGATGAGAAACCATAGTTTTACTATCAGAAAACAGCTCATCAAAAGCTTTTCTACTTTTAAGTTTCTCTTTCTTACCAAAAGTCAATTTCATATTCCTAAATTCTAACTAAATTTGTAAGTACAAAAGTAAGTAAACTAATAAATTTAGAATTACGTAACTTTGAAAAATAATTAATTATAATAAAAAAACTGAATAATATGTATCCAGCAGATTTAGTATTGCCAATGAAGGCACAATTAACTTCTAATGGTTTCGAGGACTTAACAACTCCAGAACAAGTAGAAGCAGCAATAAAACAAGGAGGAACAACATTAGTTATGGTAAATAGCGTATGTGGTTGTGCAGCAGGTGCAGCAAGACCAGGAGTTGTAATGTCTTTGGATAACGAAAAAGTACCAGCACATTTAACAACTGTTTTTGCAGGTTTTGATAAAGAAGCTGTAGCAAAAGCACGTGAATTTTTTGCGCCGTTTCCACCAAGCTCTCCTGCAGTAGCATTGTTTAAAGATGGTGAATTAGTACATATGTTAGAGCGTCATCATATCGAAGGACACTCTGCAGATGCAATTGCAGAAAACTTAAAAGCTGCTTACAACGAGTTTGCTTAATTAGTTTTTATAAAATAAATAGAAAACTGTTTCATGAAAATGAAGCAGTTTTTTTATTTTAAGATTTATTTTCTTTGCGTTAGGGATTGAAATGTAAAGCCCATGTCGAAGACAACGGTATATAATTATTATAATAATAAATTTTGGGCGACCGAGCGAACTTTTCGCTCTATCTTTTATAAACAAGTATCAGCAAGTTTTACTATTATTTATAAAAGGATGCCGCTACAATTCCTGTCTCAAGTACTTTTATTGAAAAAAATAAAAAAAGCTAGAAATAAAATTCAATAAAAAATGAATTTTAAAAATTATAATTCAACAAATAGAAACAATCTCCGAATTAATATCATAACAAGTAAAAAACTTTAATTTTAGTGGTTTAAATCAATAAATTAAGGCTATTCAATAACTATAAAATCACTAAATTAGCAATTCAAATTATTAAATAATATTATTTATAAACAAATGAGAATAGCAGTCGTAGGCGCTACCGGAATGGTCGGCAGAGTTATGCTCCAAGTTTTGGAAGAAAGAAATTTTCCAGTCACTGAAATTATACCAGTAGCATCAGAAAGATCAGTAGGAAAAACTGTTGAATACAAAGGAAAAGAATACAAAATTGTATCTATGCAAGATGCTGTAGAAATGCGAGCAGATATCGCAATTTTTTCAGCAGGTGGAGAAACTTCTAAACAGTGGGCGCCTAAGTTTGCAGAAGTGGGAACAACAGTTGTAGACAATTCATCGGCTTGGCGAATGGATCCAGACAGACCATTGGTTGTGCCAGAAATAAATGCAGATATCTTAACAAAAGAAGATAAAATTATTGCTAATCCAAATTGTTCTACAATTCAGTTGGTTATGGTGCTGAATCCTTTGCATAAAAAATATGGAATTAAGCGTGTTGTTGTTTCTACATATCAATCTGTAACAGGAACAGGAAAAGATGCTGTAGAGCAATTGAATGGAGAGATAGAAGGTAGAGATGTTGCAAAAGTATATCCTTATCAAATATTTAAAAATGCATTACCGCATTGTGATGTTTTTGACGAAGAAACAGGTTACACAAAAGAAGAATTAAAATTAACTCGCGAACCTCGTAAAATTATGCGAGTAGATGAAATGAACATTACAGCGACTGCAGTTCGTGTACCAGTACAAGGAGGGCATTCAGAATCTGTAAATATAGAATTCGAAAATGATTTTGATTTAGCAGATGTTCGTAAACTTCTTTCTGAACAAGATGGTGTAACGTTACAAGATAATCCAGATACAAATACATATCCAATGGCTTTTTATTCGGAAGGTAAAGATGATGTATTTGTCGGTCGTATTCGTCGTGACTTATCTCAGTCTAATACATTAAATTGTTGGATTGTTGCAGATAATTTGCGTAAAGGTGCAGCAACAAATGCGGTACAAATTGCAGAATATTTAGTAAAAGAAAATTTAGTAGGTTAAATTATAATAATTCTAAATAATATAAAAAAGCTGATACATATAATGTATCAGCTTTTTTTATATAAGTAAAGATTATTTTTGTATACAATTAATTAAACATACTATATGCGAAAACTCTACACAATTATTTTTTTTAACTTCTTAACTTTAGTTTTTGGTCAAACAATTGACTCTCCAACCTTTTCTAAATCAAGTGGTTTTTATTCTAATGCATTTAATTTAGAATTATCACACGCGGACACTGATGTAAAAATTATTTACACAACAGATGGCTCAGAACCAGATATTAACAATTTAGAAGGAAGAACATATCAATACAAGAAACAATATCCACAATATCCAGGAGACACTCCTTTTGAATTTTTTGAAAACACATTACAATCAAACTTGTATTCAAATTCAATAAAAATTTATGATAGGTCTAACGAAGATAATATAATTTCTAATATATCAACCTCTTACGAAAGAGATCAATATTTTCCAACTGAAAAAATAGATAAAAGTTTTGTAGTAAGAGCTAAAGCCTACAAAGATGATGACTCATTTTCTGAAACAGTAACAAATGTTTATTTTATAAACAAAAATTATACTTTACCAGTTGTTAGTATAAATGTTAATGAAGATGATTTATTTGGGTATGAAAATGGACTTTTTGTTGCTGGAAAAAAATTTGACGATTGGCGGTTAAATAATCCTGAAATAGGTGCAAATTCATATACTTCTGCAAATTATTGGAATTCAGGTTCTTCTTCAGAAGTTCCTATAAATTTTATTTATTTAGATAATCAAAGATCAGTCATTAATCAAACTTTAGGTGTTAGAATTAATGGAAATGGATCAAGAGTTTTTAAAAATAGATCGTTTAGAATTTATGCAAAATCTGATTATGGAAATAAGAATTTGAGCTATGATTTTTTTAAGAATTATAATATTGATAAGTATAAACGTTTAATATTAAGAAATTCAGGTCAAGATACTTACAGAACTTTATTTAGAGATGCATTTATCCAAAAACTCAATGAAAGTTTAAATTTTGATACTCAAAATTATCAACCTGTTATAAATTTTGTTAATGGAGAATATTATGGGATTTTTAATTTAAGAGAGAGATATGATGAAAAATATCTAGAAGAAGTCTATGGAATAAAAGAAAAAGACATTGACTATATAGAGCAGACATCTGTTGCTAAGGCATCAATTGGAGATGTAAATTATTACGATGAAACTCTTGATTTTTTTAAAAATAATGATTTATCAGATAATAATAATTATCAAAAAGCAATTACTTATGTTGATGAGATAAATTTTTCTGATTATCATATCGCTGAAATTTTTGCAGCAAATTATGATTGGCCATACAATAACAATGAATTTTTTAGAAAGAGAGTAGAATACAATCCAAATGCTAGTTATGGACAAGATGGAAGATTTCGTTGGTTGATGAAAGATTTGGATATTGGTTTTAATGGAGATGAAAATTGGTATTATAACTCATTTAATCATAATACATTATTACATTCTATAGTTTCAGGAAATTATGGAGGTAAACTATATAATAATTATATTCTTATTGGTTTATTACAAAATCAAAACTTTAAAAATTATTTTATTAATCGTTTTGCAGATTTAATGAATTCAATCTATAAGCCAGAATATGTTATAAATCTTATTGATTTAATGCAAAATAATTTACGTCAAGAAATGCCTAAAAATATTAGTCGTTGGAATTTGATAACATCAATGGATGAATGGGAACGTAATGTAGAATTAATGAGACAATTTGCAAGATTACGACCTGATATTCAAAAAACACAATTAAACGATTATTTTAAATTAGGAGGTAATTATGAATTAAATGTTATAACGAATAATAAGTCTTTAGGTTTTGTTAAGGTAAATTCTATCGAAATTAATAACACTACAATAGGTATTGATGATGATTATCAAAGTTGGAAAGGTGATTATTTTATAAATAATCCAGTAATATTAGAAGCAATAGCTTTACCAGGTTATGTGTTTTCTCATTGGGAAGGAGATATAGAATCAAATGATCAAAAAATTACAATAAATCCTGAGAAAGATTTTAAAGTAAAAGCTATCTTTGAATGGACTTTAGAAACAAATGATTTAGATAAAGTAGATTTTATGGTCTATCCTAATCCTGTTTCTAATATCTTAAATGTTGCATCTTCATCACAATCTAAAATTGAATATAAAATATCTTCTGTTTTAGGACAAATAGTTGATCAGAATATTATTACTAATCAAAAAATTGATGTTAGTCACTTACCTAAAGGAGTATATATAATACAATTAACTCAAGGTAATAAACGAGTAACGAAAAAGTTCATCAAAAATTAAACTGATTTCATTTAAGATAAAAAAGTCGCTTTTTAAGCGACTTTTTATTTTTATAAAGAAAAAAGTTCGAACTTTAACAAATATTTGACGTAAATAAAACAACCATAAGCGTAATTTTCACATCTAATTAATGAAGCTGTAAAAAGATTTTGGACGAAAAACAACTCATAAAAGCATGTATTAATAATAATCCTAAAGCTCAAAGATTGCTTTATGAGAAATATGATGCTCGTTTTTTTGCAGTTTGTAAGAGATATTTTACTGATATACAGCAAGCAGAAGATATTTTAGTAAAAGGATTTATGAAAATATTTCAGAATATTCATAAATTTTCTTCTGAAGGAAGTTTTGAAGGTTGGATGCATCGCATTATGGTAAATGAATGCTTGATGGAAGTTAGGAAAAATAAGGTCATACATTTGAATGTTGATGAATATTCTTATTCTATTCCGTCGGGAGAATTACCTTCTCAAAAAATTGAAGAAGATGATATAATGAAACTTCTTGATTATTTACCAGAAGGATGTCGTATTATTTTTAATCTTTATGTTATAGAAGGTTATAAACATAAAGAAATTGCTGAAAATTTAGAAATTACAGAAGGTACATCAAAGTCCCAGCTTAATTTAGCAAAGACGAAGTTGAAAGAAATGTTAGATAAGAATTACTATTTAAAATCAAATTTATCGTGAAAAAAAATGACCCAATAGAAGAATTATTTCAAAAGAGAAGTAAGGAATCTGTCGGTGAAAAACCGAGAGATTTGGTTTGGAAGCGAATAGAATCTGGGCTTAATACAGAAAAAAAGAAAAAAAGAACATTGAGAGAGTTTGTTTCTAGTGTTTGGTTTTCTGCGGCTGTATTTGCTCTAATTGCAATTCCTTATTTTATTTTCTTTGTAGAAAATTTAAATACACTAAACCAAAAGGAAACGATAGAGGTTGTGAAAATGGATACTTTTCCTGAAGATCAAACAAAAATAAAATCTAATGATTTAGAAATTATAGAAGAAGTAGAAGATAAAAATAATCAACCTGTTATTATTGTAAAAGATACGAAAAAAGATACGAGTGAGAAATTAGTTATTCATTCTAATAAAAATATTAATAAAATAAAACCCTCAAAAGATGTAATTGTTTTAACAGAAAAAAAAGTTACTAAAAAAAATATTTTAGATTCAATTGAAAATAAAGGTTTATATGCTGTAAATTCAAGAATGAGGACTAAAATTGTAGATCAAAAGGATTCTCTTAATTTTAAAAATTTAGATGAATCATTTGCTGTATCTTCTGCCTATTATAAACAAAGAGGCGATAAGAATAGTCAACCAGCTCAACCAAAAATGTCTGAAAATATAATTCCATCAATTGGTGAATCTGTGAATGTTCATTCAGATAATAATGAAATTAAAATAATATATAAGCCTCTAAAGTTTACTGCTAAAACAAAAATACTTCGTACTAATTTTAAATTATTAGGAAAGTCCAAGAAAAGAGTTTCTTTTGTTAATAACTCAATCATTATTTGTTTTGAAAAAACAAATAATGAAATTCTTTTAAAAACAAATGAACCTAATATGTCTTTTGAATTAATGGATTTACTTGAAAAAAATAAAAAAGAAATTTTTGATTATTATCAATCTGTAGAATAGTATAAATTTATAGTTTAACTTAAAACTTACACTATATGAAATTTTTTTTTACTTTTTTACTTTCTTTTTTAAGTATTTTCAATGTCTATGCTCAAGATTTATATCTTATTAAGCTTAAAGAAAAAGAAAATATTTCAAATAATCTGTCTAATCCATTAAAAATTATTTCTCAAAAATCTTTAGATAGAAGAATTAAGTATAATATTGATTTAGATGAAAAAGATATTCCTATTTCTCAAGATAGAATAAATAAAATAAAGAATTTATCATTAAATTATATTGGCCATACTAAATGGCTAAATACAATAATGGTGGAAATTTCTGATTTATCAGTTATTTCTAAAATAGAAGAATTATCATTTGTAGAATCTGTAAATACAATGGTTAGAGGAAAAGAAATATCTGGTTTTACAAAAATAGAATCAAAATGGACAGATTTAAATTCCAAAAAAGTTAATTATGATTATGGAAAATCAAATGATTTTATAGAGCAATTAAATTTGAAACCTTTACATGATCAAAGTTATTTAGGGAATGATGTTTATATTGGTGTTATTGATGCAGGATTTCCTGGTGTAGACAAAATAGTAGCATTTGAAAATCTTAGAAATGATAATAGAATTCTCGATACTTATGATTTTGTAAGTAAAAAGAAAAATGTTTATGACTCTAATTCTCACGGCACAATGGTTTTATCTACAATGGCAACAGAAATTAATGGTATTTATATTGGTACAGCACCAAAAGCTACTTATTCTCTTTATATTTCTGAAGATAATGATAGCGAAACACCAAAAGAATTACTGTATTGGATACAAGCAGCAGAAAGGGCTGATAGTGTAGGAGTGGATATTATAAACACGTCTTTAGGATATAATACCTTTGATGATTCTCGATATGATTATACTTATGAAGATATGAATGGAAAAACAACTTTAATATCTTTAGGTGCTCAGGTTGCAGTTGATAAAGGAATTTTAGTTGTGACCTCTGCAGGAAATGAAGGAAGTAAATCATGGAAATATATAACATCTCCTGCTGATGTAGTTGATGTATTTACTGTTGGTGCAAATACTTTATATAAAACTGCAGCTTCATTTTCTTCTTATGGACCAAATGCCATGAATGATTTAAAACCAAATGTTTCTGCTCTAGGAAGCTTAGTTCCTTTATATTCAGAAAATGGTCAACAAACATATAATAATGGTACATCTTTTTCTTCTCCAATTACTGCTGGAGCAATGGCTATTCTTCTCCAAAAATTTCCAAAAATAGAATTAGCTTTATTAAAAGATAAAGTTCAAAAATCAGCTCATTTATATTCCAATCCTACGAATCAATTAGGTTATGGTATACCAGATTATTATAAAGCTTTTCAAGAATTGCTTGAAACGAGAGAAATTAAATTAAATAAGCAATTAGATATTTATCCTAATCCATTTAATAACGAGATTGTAATTCAATCTAATAATAAAGAAATGTCTATTGAAATTTATAATGTAGCAGGTCAAAAAGTTTTAAGCTTTTATAACCAAGAAAAAATAAATACATCAAATTTGAAAAGTGGAGTTTATTTAATAAAAATTCAAGATAAAAATGGTAATAATTATATAGAGAAAATTGTAAAAAAATAATTCTAATTATTAATATAAACAAGAGCGTCAGATTGGGNNCCCAATCTGACGCTCTTGTTTCATAATTTATTTTTGTAAAGATTATGAATATTATTTTATATTAAAGCAGTATAACATGCGAACAAACCAAATATAATTCCAGGAGAATTGGCTATAGCAAGGGGCCAATCTTTTTTCTTAATTCCATAAATCACCCAAAGACTACAATTTATAGCTGCTACAAATGGTTGTATATGATCACTTTTTTGTCCATTTAGGTTATTTAATATTTGTGGGATATATGATACGTACATCCCTAAGGAGGTACATGTAGCTACATAACCTAAAATCTTAATAAATTTACTTTCCATAAGTAATAGTCAATTTTTTTATATCGTTAGTACTTTTAACTAAGTTAATAAAAAAATATTATAGTGGTAGAAAGGACTTTGGGAAGTATTATGTTTATATGTTCGAACTAAATTTTTTTATAGCATTTTCTTTATCTTTATTCATCGCCTCTATCAACTCATCCAGAGAATTAAATTTTTTCTCATCACGAAGTCTTCCTAGAAATTCTAAATGGATTGTTTCTCCATAAATTTGTTGATCAAAATTAAGGATATTTACTTCTATTCTATGTTCTCTAGAGTTTGTAACAGTTTCTCTATAACCGATGCTTAGTAAACCTAAGTATTTTTTATTATCAACAAAAACAGCTACAGCATAAACACCATCTTTTGGAATTAATTTAGTAGAGTCAACTTCTAAATTTGCAGTAGGAAAACCAAGTGTTCGACCAAGTTTATCACCATGCACAACAATTCCTGATAGAGGATAATTATATTTTAATGCTTGATTTGCATATTCAATATTTCCTTCTTTTAATGCTTTTCTGATTTTTGTAGAACTAATTGCTGATTCTTCATGATGAATAGCCTCTAATTGAATAAGATTAAATCCATATTCTTTAGATAGTTTTTCTAGTTGTTCAAAATTACCTTCTCTATTTTTACCAAAGTGATGGTCATGTCCAATAACTAAAGTGTGAAGATTCATTTTTTTGATTAAATAATCGACAATAAAATCTTTTGCAGAAACTTGCGAAAAATCTTTTGTAAATGGATGTATAACTAAATTATTTAAATTTAAATCCTTCAAAATATTTTCTTTTTCAGCAAGAGTAGAAAGTAATTCTAATTTAAAATCTGGTTGTACAACTTTTCTTGGATGAGGATAAAAAGTTAATAAAACACTTTCTCCATTTATGTTTTGTGCAATATTATTTAATTGTTTAATTATGGTTTGATGTCCTATGTGTACACCATCATACATTCCTAATGTAATAACAGCATTATTTATATGGCAACAATCATCTATGGAATTGAATACGTTCACAGTTTTTTTTACAAAGTTAATCCGTTTTTTAAATTAAAAAATATAAATAAGGAGAAGCTAAAATATGATTTTCATCCAATTTATTTAGAATAAATAAAAATAAATTGCACAAAAATAAAACCTTCCTTAAGTTTACATTCAAATTTTAACAATGAGAAGAATTATAGTAGTAGCCTCTACATTAACTTTTTTACTTTATTCTCCAGTAAAGGTTAATGCAAGTGTAAAATTCGAAATGATTAATGAAGATATAAGAACTGGTATATCAGGAAAAGTATTTGATCAAGATAACAAGCCTGTAGAAAATGTAAAAGTGACTATAAATGGTAAAATTGTTATTACAAATGCAGCTGGAGAATATTCTTTTACAGAATTATCAGAAGGTACTTATGATATTATTGCAGAGATAAATGGAAAAAAGGAAACGGTACAAGTATCTATTATTAAAGATAAAATGATTTCTCATAATTTTAATTTGTATTTGGATCAATCCATAGATTTAAGTGAAGTAAATGTGGCAGCTAAAAGATTTGCAGAAAAAAAATCTGATATGGTCGCTCGTATGCCACTAAGTAATTTAGAAAATTCTCAGGTTTACACTGTAGTTCCAAAAGAATTATTAGATGAGCAAGTTGCAACAGATTTTCGAGGTGCATTAATGTCTTCTCCTGGAGTTACCAATGTTTCATTAGGAGTTGGTTCAGGAGGTACAGGTCTTGCTATGATGATGAGAGGTTTTACAGGAGCTGATGGAGCAGGAGCAATAAGAAATGGAATGGCAACAAATTACGTATCATTATCTGATCCTGTTAATTTGGATCGTTTGGAAATCATAAAAGGTCCATCATCAACACTTTTTGGATCAACATTAGTTTCTTACGGAGGATTAGTTAATCGTGTAACAAAGCAAGCAACAGTTGGAGAAAAAGGTGAAGTAAGTATTTCTGCTGGAGGATATAGTTTGGGAAGAGCAACGTTAGATTATAACAAACCATTAAACAAAGACAATACTTTATTATTTAGAATAAATGCTGCTGTGCATAGAGAAAAGTCTTTCCAAGACCAAGGAGTTAATAAAACATTAATGATTGCTCCAACATTTAAATATTTAGTTAGTGATCGTTTAACTTTAGGTTTAGATATAGAATATTTTCAATCAGAAAGAAATACAACTTATGTTGGTTTAGGAAAAACTTCAATTAAGAATTTGGATGAATTAGATTGGGATTTTAAAAGATCTTATACTTCTAATGATTTGACGAGTAAAGCCAATGTTTTGAATGTTTTTGCAAATGCTAATTATATTATTAATGATCATTGGACTTCTGATACACGTTTTTCTTATTCAAATACAGATAACAACGCAAACTATTTATTTCTATTAATTTCAGATGGAACTGGAGATTATGCAGGTGAAAGATTACTACAACGAAGAATAATGAATTTACCTAGTAATTTCAATACAACTCAAATTCAACAAAATTTTGTTGGAAAACATAAATGGGGAGATATAGAAAATAAATTTTTAGTAGGAGTTGATTTTACACAATTAGTTACTTCAGATTCTCGTGTTACAGTAAACGATTATGATAAGTCTGCATCAACTCTTTTAGGATTAACTAAAGCACAACAAACTATTGTTAATCAAGATGCTCCAACAATTAACTCTAATACTTATGAAACTCTCTTAGGTCAAGGAACTAGAGCTGCTAATAGTAGAAATACAGTTACTTATAGTGCTTATGTTTCTGATGTAATTAAGTTCTTTGATCGTTTAAATGTATCTGCTGGTGTTCGTGTAGATCGATTTAATGATAAGAAAAATAATTACATGCAGACAGCTTGGTCACCAAAATTTGGAGTTGTTTATGAAATAATAAAAAATCAATTATCTCTTTTTGGTAATTATCAGAATGGATTCAAAAATGTGCAACCAACAACTTTAGCTGATAATAATAGACAATTTTTTAAACCTGAACAATCAAATCAATTTGAAACAGGAATCAAGTTCGAATTATTAAAGGGAAAAATAAATGGTACAGTTAGTTACTATGATATAAAAGTAAAGGATAAAGTTCGTACAGTTCCCAATACAGATCCTACAAGTGCTTTAACGACTATAAGTGTACAAGATGCAACTCAAAAAAGTACAGGATTTGAATTTGATTTAATTGCAAATCCTTTCAGAGGTTTTCATATCATAGCTGGTTATGGATATAATAGTAGTCGTTTTCAAAAATCTGCAGAAACAACAACAGGTACTTCTGTAGAAGGAAATCGTCCAGCAGGTGTTCCATATAATTCAGCTAATTATTGGGCGAGTTATAAATTAACTAGAGGAGAATTTAATGGATTAGGTTTTGGTTTTGGAGGAAACTACTCTGATGGATATTACTTTAATGATGCAAATACAGTTAAAGTTTCAGGATTTAGTACTATCGATGCTTCAATCTTCTATGAAAAGGCAAAATTTAGAATCGCATTAAAAGGAAATAATCTTGCTAATAAAAAATATTGGACAACACTTTCTTGGGCTCAACCACAGCAAACAAGAACATTTGTGGCTAATTTAACATTCAAATTCTAATTATTAACTAATTAAATAGTATTGTAAAATTGTTTTTACAATACTATTTTTTATCTCAACAAAAATGAAAAATATATTAAGCGTAATAATAACTTTCTTCTTCTCTTTACTACATGCTCAAACACCTTATACAATAGGAGAAACATATACAATACATTCTAATATCTTAAATGAAGATAGAATCATTGATGTGCAATTGCCTCAAAATTATTCAAATCAAGATTTTGCTAAAGGAAAATACCCTGTTGTTTATGTTTTAGATGGAGATACGAATTTTTCTTTAGTAGCTTCATTAGAAAGATTTAGTACTAAGTTTTTATTTCGATCTCAACCAGAAATGATTGTTGTAGGAATAAGAAATATAGATAGAACGAAAGATTATACTCCAACAAAAAGTTTATCTAAAAATAAAGATAATAAGTTACAGTACGAAACAAGTGGAGGAGCAGAAAATTTTATTAATTTTATTGATAAAGAATTGAAGCCTTTCGTTAATAAAAAATTTAGAACAACAGATTTTAATATTTTACATGGACATTCATTTGGTGGATTATTTGCGATTTATACATTATTAAATCATACAGATTCATTTGATGCATATATTGCAATAGATCCTAGTCTTTGGTGGGATAATAAAGTAATTTTTAAACAAGCTCAAGAAGAATTCAAAATAAAGGACTTTAAAAATAAATCTTTATATGTTGCACTGGCTCATGAAAAAATTGATGCTCAAAAAGATCGATTAGAACATGGTAGTACAATTAGAAAATTTTGTGAAGAATTATTACCAACAACTCAATTATATTCTTCATGGAAATATTATCCTGATTACAATCATGGTTCAGTACCAATTCCATCAAGTTATGATGCTATGGTAGCAATATTTAAAGGAATTGAATTACCAATAAAAGAAATTCCTCAAAATCCAGAATTACTTCAAGAAACATATGATACTTTTTCTAAAAAATTAAATCACACTTTTGTTCCTGAAGAATCTTTGTTAATTGAATTGATAAAATATACTCAACGAATTAATCAACAGGATAATGCAAATAAAATATTAACATATGCATTAAAATTATATCCAGATAGTAAGCAATTAAAAACGATGAAATACTAATGAGAAGTAAGTCAACTATACTTAAAAAGAAAGGAAAAAGTACATTTTCTAAGGTAATTGCTTGGTTACATCTTTGGCCAAGTATTGTTTCAGGAATTATATTAGTTTTTGTTTGTCTTACAGGAACAATTATTGTTTATTGTGATGAAATTTTTGATTATACAGCTGGAGAATCGAAATATGTTGAGGTTCCTCAAAATCATAAGTACGCAACTTATGATGAAATTGTGAATGGAGTAAAAATTTATAATCCAGAAATCAAAGTTTCTGAATATGTTTTTTTTAAAGATCCTAAAAGAAGCATACGTATGCGTGCATTTATTCCAAAGGAAAGAAAATTAATTATGTTGTATATGAATCCCTACACAGCAGAGATTATAAAACAAGATAATACAATTCATTTCTTTTTTGTAATGGCTCATTTACATTCTTCTTTATTAGCTGGAAAAATAGGAGGCTGGATAGTTGCAATTTCAACAATTGTTTTTGTGATTAGTACTATTACTGGTTTGGTATTATGGTGGCCTAAAAAATGGACTAAAACAACTCGAAAAGCTAGTTTTACAATAAAATGGAAAGCAAAGTTTAAACGATTTAATTATGATTTACATAACGTATATGGCTTTTATTCTATGTTATTATGCTTAGTATTAAGTATAACTGGACTAATAATTTTTTTTAATCCATTCATGAATTTTACTATAAAAGTATCAGGAGGTGATCTTTCTCATTTAGAGAAATCATTACCTAAAGCAGATTCAACAAAAGTATCAAAAGATTTAGTTCCTTTTGCTTATAAAGTATTAGATAAAGAATTTCCAGATAAAAAAATGGTTCGAATTTGGGAATCTGCTAATAGAAAAAATGGAGCTTACCTATTTACATCTGGTAAAGTAGGACTAAAGAGTATAGAAAATGCTGACATAAGTATTTTTGATAGATATACAGGAGAAAAAATTAACGTTAATGAAAAGTTAATAAAACATGAGTCTGTAGAAAACGTTGTTTGGCAGTTACACATGGGACAATGGTTCGGACAAATAGGCAAATTATCTACATTTTTAGCAGGAATAGTAGCAACTTCTTTACCAATTACAGGTTTTTTAATTTGGTGGGGAAGGAGAAAAAAGAAGCCTAAAACTGTTTAAAGGAGAGTAATAATTATCTCACAATGGATTATAATTTAAAAAAATATGTATTTTGGAATAAAAATCTTAAATTTATATTAATTATAACATGTTTTTAACTTACATTTGCACCCAAATAAAAATAAACTAAATCATTACATATAATGGCAAATCAAAAGAAAGGTAAGATTGCACAGGTTATTGGACCTGTAATTGATGTTATTTTTGATAACGCAGAAAGCCTTCCAAATATTTATGATGCATTAGAAGTCCCTCGCGAAGGAAAAGAAACATTAATTCTTGAGGTTGAACAACACATCGGAGAAGATACTGTTCGTTGTATCGCAATGGATAGTTCTGATGGTTTACAAAGAGGACAAGAAGTTATCGCTGTAGGTCAACCAATTATGGTTCCTATTGGAGAAGAAATTAATGGTCGTGTATTCAATGTAGTTGGAGATGCTATTGATGGTTTAGGAAATTTAGATAAACAAAATGGTTTACCTATTCACCGTCCAGCACCAAAATTCGAAGACTTATCTACTGCAACAGAAGTTTTATTCACAGGGATAAAAGTTATCGATTTAATTGAACCTTATGCAAAAGGAGGAAAAATTGGATTATTTGGTGGAGCAGGAGTTGGTAAAACAGTATTAATACAAGAGTTAATCAACAATATCGCTAAAGGACACGGAGGTTTATCTGTATTCGCTGGTGTTGGTGAGCGTACTCGTGAAGGTAATGACTTAATTCGTGAGATGATCGAATCTGGTATTATCAAATATGGTGATGAGTTTATGCACTCTATGGAAAATGGAGGATGGGATATCTCTAAAGCTGATAAAGAATTAATGAAAGAATCGAAAGCTGCTTTCGTATTCGGACAAATGAATGAGCCTCCAGGTGCACGTGCTCGTGTTGCCTTATCTGGTTTAACATTGGCTGAATATTACCGTGATGGAGATGGACAAGGTCAAGGACGTGACGTATTATTTTTCGTAGATAATATCTTCCGTTTTACACAAGCAGGTTCTGAGGTTTCTGCTTTATTAGGACGTATGCCATCTGCAGTAGGTTACCAACCTACATTAGCAACAGAAATGGGTGCTATGCAAGAGCGTATTACATCTACTAAAAACGGATCTATTACATCTGTACAAGCAGTTTATGTACCTGCCGATGATTTAACTGACCCTGCGCCAGCTACAACTTTTGCGCACTTAGATGCTACAACAGTATTAGATCGTAAAATTGCTTCTCTAGGTATTTATCCAGCGGTAGATCCATTGAATTCTACTTCTCGTATCTTAACACCAGCAATTATTGGTAAAGAGCATTATGAAACAGCTCAACGTGTAAAAGAGATTTTACAACGTTACAATGCTTTACAAGATATTATTGCTATTTTAGGTATGGAAGAGTTATCTGAAGAGGATAAATTAGTTGTACACCGCGCACGTCGTATCCAACGTTTCTTATCTCAACCATTCCACGTTGCAGAGCAATTTACTGGTATACCAGGCGTTTTAGTTGATATTAAAGATACTATAAAAGGATTTAACATGATCTTAGATGGTGAAGTTGATCAATATCCTGAAGCTGCATTCAACTTACGTGGTACTATTGAAGAAGCGATAGAAGCTGGAGAAAAAATGTTAGCAGAAGCTAGATAATATATTTTAACAATATAAAAGAGTGCTTACGTTTCTTTCTTTAAAGTTACTAAGTACTCTTTTTTTTAAACAATAGGAATATGCACTTACAAATTATAACTCCAGAACATGTTATTTTTGATGCCGAAGTTGATGCAGTAACATTACCAGGTAAAGATGGTGAGTTTCAGTTATTAAATAACCACGCTCCTATCGTTGCAACTTTAGGGCAAGGAACAATTAAAATAAAAGTTCATTCTCAAACTTTTGATAAGTTTAATGATGAATCAGGAAAAATTTACACTGCTCCTGCTAATTCTCAAACTTTGTTATTTGATATAAAAGGAGGAACCATAGAAATGAATAATAATAAAATATTAGTTTTAGCGAATTAATTTTTTATCAAAAAATATTATAAAAGAGACCAAATATTATTTGGTCTCTTTTTTTATGACATTTATTTTTTTATGCAATAAATAATTTTTCAATTTTAATTAAAAGTATAAGTATTCCTTGTTTATTTGCTTCCAAAAAATTGTAGTAAAACACTAATAACAAAAGGTATTACCCAAAAAAAAGTTTTTTTTTATTCTTATAATTATATAGGTTTTAGAAGTCTATTGAGTTTTAAATAGCTTAATAAATATTTTTTCCTGTATTTTTGTGTTTTTTAGTTTAATTTTCTGATTCTAATAAGTATATATGTTAATTACGGATTATATTCTATTTTTGCTGAATACTATATAAGAATGAACTATTACCAATATAATTACTCAGGTGCTTTCTCATTAGAATGTGGAAAAAAATTAGATAATATAACAATTGGTTATCATACATCAGGAAAACTGAATAAAGATAAGAATAATGTTATTTGGGTTTGTCATGCATTAACTGCTAATTCTGATGTTTTTGATTGGTGGAGTGGTCTTTTTGGAGAATCAGATTTATTTAATCCAAATGATCATTTTATAGTATGTGCCAATGTTATTGGTTCTAATTATGGGTCAACAAATCCATTGTCTATAAATTCTGAGACAAATAAATCTTTTTTTAGAGATTTTCCTTTAATAACGATTAAGGATATGGCAAATGCTCATCAATTATTAGCTGAATATTTAGGTATTGATAAAATTAATCTTTTGATTGGAGGTTCTCTTGGAGGACAACAAGCATTAGAGTTTATTTTATTGAATAAGATTAAGGTGAATAATTTGGTTCTTTTGGCTACTAATGCTGTTCATTCTCCTTGGGGAATAGCATTTAATGAATCTCAAAGACTTTCTATAGAAGCAGATTCTAGTTTTTATGAAGATAAGCTTGACGGAGGTAATAATGGATTGGTTGCAGCAAGAACAATTGCAATGCTTTCATATCGTACATATGATATTTATGATGTGAAACAAAAGAATGAAGATGGTATTTCGGATAATTTTAAAGCTTCGTCTTATCAAAAATATCAAGGAGAAAAATTAGCAAATCGTTTTAATGCTTATTCGTATTGGTATCTTTCTAAAGCAATGGATTCTCACAACATTGCTCGTGGAACAAATAAAAATATAAAGGAGATATTAGCATCTATAAAAGCTAAAACAAAAGTTATAGGCATTTCTTCAGATATTTTATTTCCTCCTTCTGAGCAAAAAATTATTGCAAATTATATTCCTAATGCTACTTTTCATTTGGTTGATTCAATTTATGGACATGATGGATTTTTAGTAGAAGTAGATGTAATTAAGGAAATTATAAAAGATTTTGTTTAGTTCATAAAAAATAAAGCCTTGTATTAGAATACAAGGCTTTATTTTAAAATTTTATTTAAGCTATTTTTTTTGCTTGAGGTTTTTTCTTTTTTCTTCCCCACCAAATTAAAAATCCTGTTACAGGTAAACTAGCACACATTAAACTAACAATAAATGCTATTATTTTTGTTGGTAATCCAAAAATAGCTCCTACATGTATATCATAGTTTGCATTAATCATTTTTTCTCCAAGATTTTTATCTTCATGTTTTCTAACATGTAAAAGTTTACCAGAGTTTTCATCAAAAATTAAACTACGATTTTTATGATAAGAATAAGATAATTCTTTAACATAAATACTAAAATTAGGATGTTCGTGATCATCCATATGTTCGTGCCCCAAATCAACAGAGAAGACATAAGCATCTGGATTTAACTCTTCAACTTTTGAAGCAATTTTATCTAAAGTTGTATCATTTCTCATTTCAATTGGAGCTGTTGTTTTGATATGAGAAAAATCTGGATATTTTGATTCACCTCCAGAAAAAACAAAATAAATCATTGCTTGAACGATAAAAAAGGCATAAAAGATTCCTGTTATAGCAAAAATGAGAGAAAAGATAGATGAATAAAAACCTAAAATATTGTGTAAATCATAATTTTTACGTTTCCAGTTTTTTATGTTTTTCCATCGAAACCAAAAACGTTGTTTACGAGCAACTTTATTTTTAGGCCACCAAAGAATGATACCTGAAATTAACATAAATATAAAAATAGTAACAGGAATTCCTGTCAGCCATTTTCCCCATTCCGAGTTTAATAAGAATCCCCAATGTAAAGATTTTATTATGGCAAAAAAACCATTTTTTTCATCATATACTTTTAATACTTTTCCGTTATATGGATTTACATAAGCAGATTTATAAACAGGATATTCTATAAAATAATTCCATCCTTTTGGATCATGTTCATACCAATAAAATTGATATGTCATAGAACGATCAATGGGAATATTTACCCAATGTATAGGATATTTCTCTTTGACTTGTTCGTCAACTAATTTTTCTAAAACTTTTAGTTTAAGTTTCTCTTTGTTCTCAAAATTAGGTTCGTTATGATGAATATATTCTTTACGTTGAATATATTCTATTTCATCTTTAAAAACATATAATGCCCCTGTAATAGAAATAAAAAATACGATAGAACCGATAAGCAAACCAAACCAAAGGTGTAGTTTGCCTATTAATTTTTTGAACTTATTCTCTTTCTTTTTTCTCTTTGTATTTTTCATTAGAATTTGAATGTCAAGCTTCCTACAACATTTATTAATTGTTGTGCATTAGCTGTAGAATAACCTATCCAATAATGCTCGTTTGTTAAGTTATCTACTTTTACACCAATTCTAAATTTTTTAGTATCATAAAATGCGTTTGCATTCATGATAAAGTATTCGTTTAAATAGAAAGTATTTGTAACGTAATTATTACTAGCATAATTTCCTCCTACACCAAATCCTATTCCTTTTAATGATCCATCTAAGAATTGGTAACTTGCATTAAAATTAGCTAGCCATTTAGCTCCTGCAGTTGTTGGTCTTGTACCTACTAAAGCTTCGTTGGTAGGATTTTTAGTTATTTTAGCATCATTATATGCTAATCCACCAATTATAGAAAAACCTTTTACTAAGTAAGCGTTTACTTCTAATTCAACTCCTTGACTTTTTGTTTTTCCTGCTTGCGTTTGGACAGAAAAAGACTTAAAATATTCCCCAGTATATAATAAAGAATTTTTAACATTAATATTATAGTAACTTAATGTTGCATTTATTTTACCTTGAAATACATTCATTTTAAATCCTCCTTCAAATTGATTTGCTCGTTCTGGGTCAGATAGAACTGTATTTCCACTTACGTCAGCTGTATAATATCCATTACTCTTGAAGCTGTTTTGATAATTTCCAAAAACAGAAAATTTTTCTGGTATAATCTCATAAACAACACCAAATTTTGGAGACCAAGCTGATTGGCTAAATGCTTCAGTAAGATTACTATATAATAATCCACCTTTAGCATTATTGTTTTCATATCTTATTGCAGCTAAAATATTTAATCCTTCTACAGGAGTAAACACATTAGAAATATAACCACTGTAAGTATTTAAAGTACCTTTTATAGGATATTTACCTACATTTTCACTTGTATCATAGAAATTTTGTAATGTAGTACCATTCATTATAGAGTAATCTCCACCTCGGAATGGGACCCAATCATAATCTGCAGAAATAAACATTTGATTGTTTTTCGTTTGCATATAATCAAAACCAACAACAGTTCTATTTCTCATTTTACCAAACTTATAATCGAAATTAAAGTTTTGTTGTACTTGAAAACTTGTTTTTTTACTATTTGCTGTAGATTGATCAGATCTTACAACTCCAAGTTCTGTTCCTCCATTTTTAGTATCAGTTCCAATGGCAAAATACGGACTAAACCCATTCGAGTTAGAGTATGAGTTACTAATATTAGTCGAAGATTTTATATGATCATTAATAGTATAATTAACTTGGCCAAATAAATTTCTTACTCTTGCTCTAGTTTTTAAATTATCACCAACATAAGATTGTTTGTAATCAAGGCCATATTTTTTTTCAACATCCTTCATACTATAAATACCTTGTTCTGGAGATGCAGCAAGATAGAAAAACATTTGTTCAGCCATTGCTTTGTTCTCGAACATTTCTAAATCTACATTAATATCCAACTTTTCATTTGGTTTGAAACGTAATGATGGAGTAAATGCATAATATTCATTTTGAGCATTTTTTTTCTGAAAAGTTCCAGAATTAGTATATGCCGTATTAATTCGGAACATTAATTTATTATCATTTGTGATAGGAGCGTTTACATCAGCTTGTGCTCTATAATAATTATAACTACCACCAGCAATAGAAACATTTCCATCAAAATTTTCATGAGGTTTTTTTGTTATTCTATTGATAACACCTCCATAAGAACCAACATTGCTACCAAACATTGTAGCAGATGGTCCTTTTAAAACTTCTAATCTTTCTAAGTTTATTGCATCTATAGAAGTAGAAACAGGTGCAACTAGACCATTTCTTAAAGAGTTATTTGATACAAAACCTCTAAAAGTAACATACGAACCTCCGTCTCCTGACCTTCCAGTAGCATTCCACATTTTTTGTAATCCAGTTACATTTCTATATGCATCGTCAACAGTAAAAAGTATTTGATTTTCTAAAACAGATCTGTCTATACTAGAAAATACTTGAGGATTTTCTATAAACTTCAAAGGCATTTTGTTAGATGTATCTGTATCTTTTCTTATCTGTTTGTTTACTATAACTTCATCTAAATTCGTATTAATAGAATCTTTTTGCTGTGCACTTAGTATACCAGATACTAATGCTGTTAGTAATATGAAAGATTTTTTCATAATGAAAGAATAAATTTTATGCGAAATTATATAATTTATTTTAAATTATTCTAAATAAATTATATAAAAATAAAGATTTTAATTACCTGTAAAAAATATTTGTAATTAATTGTATTATAGTTAATTATTCGTTTAAATTTTTATTCAAATTATACTTTAACAAAGTAAAAAATGAACTTCTTAATATTTTCTTGTCATTTTCTTAATATTTAAGTAATATACTCGCTTCTTAAATCAAATATTTTTGCACTTATAGTATTTAAAATATTTATAATAAATAGGTTGTTTAATCATATTAATATAAATTTTTATAAAAGTAAGTAGAAGATAGACGATGGATAGAAGAAATTTTTTCAAAAAAGGAGCCTTGTTTACTGCAGCAACAACTTTGTTAGGAGGAAATGTTTTTGCAGAAGATAAAATAATAGGAGCTAGAAAAGCAAAAAATATAATTTTTTTAGTGAGTGATGGAATGAGTTCAGGTACACTATCTATGACAGACTACTATTTAACACGTATATATGATAAAAAATCAAAATGGATTAGCACATATCAAGAGAATAAGGTAAATAGAGCTTTAATGGAAACATGTTCTGCTAGCTCTATTGTTACTGATAGTGCAGCTGCAAGTTCAGCATTTGGTGGCGGAGTTAAAGTACCTAATGGATCATTAAATGTATTAGCTAATGGTGAAAAAACGTTACCTATTTGGCAAAAATTTAAAAAGAAAGGTAAAAAAGCAGGTATTGTTACAACTGTTACAGCAACACATGCAACTCCAGCTGGTTTTTGTGTCAATAGTAGTTCAAGAAATGCTGAACCACAAATAGCAGAAGATTACTTAGCATTAGGTATAGATGTGATAATGGGAGGTGGAGATGAATTTTTTAATCCTACAAAAAGAAAAGATAACAAAGATTTATATAAAAATTATAAAGATAAAGGATATATTGTTGCTCAAAATCTTAATGATTTAAATGATTATCAATCAAGTAAACCTATTTTAGGTATTTTTTCTCAAGGAGGATTACCATATAGATTAGATAGATTAAACACACCAGAACTAAAAAAAACAACACCTTCATTAGCTCAGATGGCTACAAAAGCTATTAATTATTTAAATAAAAATAAAGACGGTTTTGTATTGCAAATAGAATCTGGAAAAGTAGATTGGGCAGCGCATGCCAATGATTTAGGAGCTCTTATTCACGAACAAATAGAATTCGACGAAGCCTTAAAAGTAGCATTAGATTTTGCAGAAAAAGATGGAGAGACATTAGTTATTTTCACAACAGATCATGGAAATGCTAATCCAGGACTTATTTATGGAAAAGAATGTAATCATAATTTTGATTCTATTGCTAACTATAAATATACAAACGAATGGATTCTAAATAAAATAGATAATAGTTTTTCTACAAACTCAGTTATAGAATTCATAAAAACAAATCTAGGATTTGTTATTACATCAGAAGAAGCACATTATATACTAGGATTTTATAGTAAACTAGAAAAAGAAGACGAAGGTTTATATAATTATAAACATTTACCATACGAAGGTTTTGCTCAAATGCAAAAGAAACATAACTCTGTCGGATGGATCTCTATGGATCACTCTTCAGATCATGTGGAATTAGGAGCATATGGACCAGGGCAAGAGCTCATAAAACCATTTATAGTAAATACAGATCTTCATTATGTCATGTTACAAGCAGCTCACATAGATAATAGATTCTAAGAGCAAATAGATTATAGTTTACACACTTTTAAGGTCGGATATCATTTCCGACCTTATTTTTTATGCATTACAAAACTGAATTTCTTTTCTCAATTAATTATATTCAAATTAATTAATAAAGATATTAATAATTGGGCAATCCCTTCAGGTCGCGATTTTCGTTGTAATCTTTTTACTTCGCTAGGATGTTTCGCAAAAAGGATATCCACTACAATCGCTATTGCAGTATGATGTAAATGGTATTATAAGTAATTAATATTAACGTATCATTTAAAATTCACAACTTATTACTTAGAACTTACGAAGTGTCATTCATAGCCTGTCGAAGAATCTTTGAGTTACTGGGTTCAAGTTCTTCAGTGTTTAAGTTATTAAGTTTAGAATATCACTTATAACTAAAAACTCACAACTCACAACTAAGAACTGATAACTGAAAAAACTCTCTGTTTTCCTGTAAAAAATGTTAAAAAGGAAAAAAGATTAAAAAATATTATTCAGGTTAGTTGTTAGTTTGGGTTAAAAAGTAAAATAATTGT
>DLJQ01000023.1:6975-7246 GCA_002484335.1 Flavobacteriales bacterium UBA7612 | reverse complement strand
ATAAGTTTAACGCTGCCTAAAAGCCAAATTGAATTCGAATCTGAAGCTTTGTTTCCTTTTTTCTATCATTTATTACCAGAGGGAATAAACAAACGAATGATTTGTAAAACATATAAGATTGATGAAAATGATGCTTTTGGTATTTTACTACAAGCTTCAAAAGTAGATACAGTGGGTGCAGTAACAATAGAAAGAATGTAATATGAATATAGAATTGAAAAATTGTCCAGGTTCTTTAAAAGAAAATATTAATACTTACAGTTCTGTTGTT
>DLJQ01000023.1:0-6898 GCA_002484335.1 Flavobacteriales bacterium UBA7612 | reverse complement strand
TACTTGATGGAAATGAATTACGATTAACAAATGAAAATGAGAGCGGTCAATATATTTTGAAACCTATCTCTGATTTACCAAAAAATAGTGAATTTGCACCAGCTAATGAACATTTGACGATGCAAATTGCGAAACAAATTTTTAAAATTGAAACAGCAGAAAATGCATTAGTATTTTTTGAAGATGGAAGTCCTGCTTATCTTACCAAGCGTTTTGATTATGATGAGAGTAAAAATAAATTAGCCGTAGAAGATTTTGCTTCATTATTAGGCAAATCACCTGCAACAAATGGAGAACAATATAAATACGAAGGTAATTATTTGGAGTTATTTGAAGTATTGAAAAAATATGTCCCTGCGTGGAAAGTAGAAGCTCCTAAATTACTTACTTTAATTGTTTTCAATTATCTTTTTTCTAATGGAGATGCTCATTTAAAGAATTT
Organism: Flavobacteriales bacterium UBA7612; assembly: GCA_002484335.1. Taxonomy (GTDB): domain Bacteria; phylum Bacteroidota; class Bacteroidia; order Flavobacteriales; family Weeksellaceae; genus Empedobacter. The sequence goes on along the minus strand of DLJQ01000023.1, from coordinate 6,456 downwards.
TTCATTAATAGAAACTCAACAAGGCGATTTTAAATTAAGTCCAGCTTATGATTTACTGAATACTAAAATTCATATAGAGGATGCTGATTTTGCATTAAAAGAAGGAATATTACCCAAATCAATCTCAAAAGGAAAAGTTATTGATCAATTGATGGTATTGGGAGAGAAGGCAGGAATGACAGAAAAATCGATTACTAAAGTCATTCAAAATTTAACTTCGAAAGAGGATTTAGTGGCGGATTTAATCAAAAGATCTTACTTATCAGAGAAACTAAAACGCAATTATTTACAAGGTTATCAGCGTAGATTAAAGAAACTAAAACTGTAATAGAGAAAAATGTATGAGGAAATTTCTTCGTGCATTTTTTAATATTCAACATTTATTTGCCGATACGTAAAGTCCCCCCTATTTATAGTACTTAGATAAATTAATACTTTTCCCTGTCTGGTTATTCAATTTTTTTTATATTCATAGGAACTAGTTTACTTCCAAACATAGCAAGTACATCATTGACTTTAGAAAGACTTAAATTCTCTTTTCCTTGCTCTATTTTACGAATAACTGTTAAGGCTACTCCTGCTCTTTCTGCAAATTCTTCTTGTGTCAAATTGACTTCTTTTCTTTTCTGTTTCACAAAATCAGCTAAATTCTGAACCATAATTATATGCTTTTACAGTTATTTAAAGTAAATATAGAATTTTATATGTAAATAGATATAATTAAATTATTATTTAATAAACTATATGTAAATAGATATATTATAAAAGTAGAAAGTTTAAAAACTAAATCAGATTACAGTGTAATTTAAATCTTCTTTTTTCATTTGATTTTGTTTTCCTAAAATATCACAAATCTATCTATTAAAAAGTTTTATAACGATTATTAATTATTTTTTAAAGAGGACATAAAATGTACGAGTCTATAGATATATTTGTCAAAAATAATTTTATGTCAAATAGCTATTCTATACAACGTATGTATAACGTCATTCGATTTCTAAAAAATAATCCATCAACAATGATTGAGATTCAAGATTATTTATCAAGATTAAATTCTAATTATATTAGAAATGAAAAAACAATTCGACGTGATTTTCATAGTATTGAAGAATTATTTGGTTATGAAATAGAATATGATAAAAAGCAAAGGGTATATAAGATTGAAAAAGTAGTTGATGATATTTATAAAGATAAATTATTAGAATCAATTACTTTAATGAATATTTTACAACAATCTAAAAATATAAATAAATATATACATTTGGATCGTAAACAAACAGGAGGTACAGATTATTTAAATGACATTATTGAAGCCATTGAAAATAAATATGTTTTATCATTTACACTGAACAGTTATTGGGGTGAAGCGACAAAAAGAAAATGTTCTCCAATTGCGATAAAAGAAGCGATGAAAAGATTCTATTTAATAGCTTATGATATTGATAAAAAAGAAATAAGAAATTATGGATTGGACAGAATATCCAATTTTAGAATTTTAGACGAGAAATTTTCTCCAGCAACCTATGATATAAATGAAATATATCAACATGCTTTTGGAATTGAAAACTATTATGATCCTATAAATGTTATTTTACGGTTTGATAATACGCAATTCAATTATTTAACATCTTTACCATTGCATCATTCTCAAGAAATTATCAATAAAGACGCTAATACATTTACGGTAAATTTATTTGTTCATCCAACACATGAATTGAAAATGGAAATTTTAAAATTTGGAGATTATTGTGAAGTATTAGAACCAAGTTTTTATCGAGAAGAAATGAAAACAACAATAAATAATTTATATAAAATATATACTAAATAATATTTAACTATCTATAAATGAATAATAAATTAATATTGGATTTTATTGAAAAATATAAAGCAATAGAAAAGCAATGGAGCGAAAAAGAAACCAAAGGTGATGAGTTCAATGTTTTTGATTTTATGCATTCTGTTTTTGGAATTACAGAAACAAAACATTCTAAAATCGTAGCATACTTTTTAAATCCATCTGCTAATCATGGTTTAGGAACATTTTTTTTGAATTCGTTTCTCAATAAAATAGGAATAGATTATGATGAAAATATAAAGTACAATTGGGAAATTACCTCAGAAGATAAGAATTCTGATATTGTAATTAAAGCAACAAGTCCAAAAAGAATTTGTGTCGTCATTGAGAATAAATCCAATGAAGCCAAAGATCAAGCAAATCAATTGTATCGCTATTGGTATGATCATATTTACACATTTCATGATAAAGATTTGGATAAAGCTGAAAATAAGCAAATATCACGTTTGGTTTATCTCAGTGGATTTAGTGAGAAAACTTACACAGAATTGTCATTACAAAAACCAGATAATATTAGTTTAGATTATCAAAAATTGGATGAAACAAAAGGTTTTATTACAAATTGGTCATTTGTTACTGAATTAAGAGATTGGCTAACAGAATGTGCTGATATACTTGAAGAAAACAGTTGGTTTAAATTCTTTTTATTGAACTACATCCAATTTTGGGATAAACAATCACTAAAAAATAAATTTTATATGGAAAACTTAAATAATTACTTTAAAGAAAATAATAACAAAGAAGATTGGAAAACTTTGAATAAAACTCTTGCTGAGATTAATGATTTAAAAAAAGAATGGTTAAACTTATTCTCAGATAAATTAGGTCGAATAATCTTTAATACAAATAGATTTTATTTTGATAGAGATTATTATCAAGCTAAATATTATAATGACTTTAGATAGACTTTTGGAGACTGGAATCAAATCTGTTTTATTTATGAACCATTTAAAGGATTACAGATATGGAAAAGTGATTTTTATACCCATAAAAATGAATATAAAGATAAGTTTAAAAGTATTTTTTCTGCTGACTTTGATTATTTAGACAATACTGATAATTATGTTATGATTTTAAAAGATAATATCAAGTTTGAAACCGAGGAAGAAGCGGCTTGGGAAATTGCGAATAATTCAGAAGTTCTAATAAATAAACTATCGGCTATTTTAGAAAAATATACAAATAATGAAGAAGTGATTAAATTGTTTCAAAGAATTAGTAATGAAGTAGAATAATTAATAGACGTGGTTTTTAGACGTTGAAAAAACTTGCTTGTAATTTATTTTTTTAAAATTATGGAAACAAAGAAAATCAAACATTTAGAATTAATTCGAGTAGAACTTCAAGTTGATAAAAAACATGCAATTTATTGTAAGAATTATGTAAAAGCAAGGAATAGTCATATACAACTAAAACAATTAAATAAAGAGATATTACAAGAACAAGAAAAGCTTTGGAATTACACTTTATCAGTAAAAGTAAATACTAATAACATTGATTATCTCATTGAAATTTACAAATATTTTGATCAGCTCAATTATAAATCCCTTTTGTACACCAAAATATCAACTCAATTATCAATTGTTAATAAGGAAATTGATAATCTTTTTTTACAAGATAATTGCGAAAAATTAACGATTAAAATTAACGAACTTCATCAGCTAAGAAAATTTATACTAGAAAAAGAGCTTTATTAAAAGCTCTTTTTTTAATTAATGTTTCTTTAAAAAAAAACAAAAAATTTAGTTATGATAAAAATTAGAAATTTAGAGTTACTTCGAACAGAATTACAATCTGAAAAAAAACATGCTTTACAAATAAAATGCTACTCTAGAGCTAGAAATTTACACATACAAATTCGTAAAGTGGAACGATCAATTCAAAACGAACAAACTAGACTATGGAATTATACACTTAAAAGAACAATTTCTTTAAATAATTTCGAATTATTCGAGAATATTTTTAGGTATTTTGATCAAAAGAATTATCAATCAAGAATGATAGATAAAATTGAAAATCAAAATGAATTTAATCAAGAAGAAGTAACCCGATTAATTAATTTACAACAATATGAATTAGCTTTTAATGAACGATTTAAAAAATTACATTTAATGGAATTGACAAATAAAAGATATACTGTTAATGAAAAATAATGCATTGGTAAAGCTATATATAGATGATCTACGAACTACACCAATAGGATATCAAAGAGTGTATTCTTATAAAGAGTTTATTGATTTTATACAAAATAAAGGAATTCCAGATTTTATATCGTTTGATCATGATTTAGGATTAGAAGAAACGGGTTACGATTGTGCTAAATTTTTAGTAAATTATTGTCTAGATTATCAATTAAAACTACCTGAATTTATCGTTCACAGTCAAAATCCTGTAGGAAAAGAGAATATTGAAAAATTATTATACAATTTTAAAAAACAATATTAATTAGTGCATTATATGACACTATTATTAATTAAACAGATAAAAAAACGTCGTAAAGTTTTAGCTATTACACAAGAAACATTAGCTGAAATTTCGGGTGTTGGTTTACGAACATTAAAACAATTTGAAGAAACTTTATTTTCTTTTTTATAATTTATCATTTTATAGGTTATTCCTACTTTTCGACGTAATTTTATAACTGAAATAATAGAAACAAAAATGAAAAAAATAGATATTACAACTTTAGATCACTTAGACCAAATTGATCAAGCATCTTTTAATCAACCAAAAATTATTTATAAACACAGTACAACTTGTGGACTATGTGATATTATTTGGGATATTGTAAAAGAAAGCGATTTTGAATTGAATTATTTAGATTTATTAACGTATAGATCACTCTCTAATGAGATTGAACGCCGTTACAATGTTCTACACGAATCTCCACAAATACTTATTATAAAAGATGGAAAATGTGTATACAATGCATCACATCGTAAAATAAAAAATGAAGAAATTCAGAAGCAATTAGATCAATTAGTTAATTTGTAATCTATCAGTATTGAGAATTATTTAAATAGTGCTATATATGCCACTAACTGATACCAATTATATTCATAACTTATATTAAACCCTAAAAAGTGCAATTAATTGCACTTTTATTATCTCGACATAAAATTTATTGATTAAATAATTCTTGAATCTTTTTCATTTGATCTAACAAATTTAACCAGCTCAAACTATCTCCAACAATCATATGTTCTTGCATTGTTTTATAATCCTGTTCCCATTTTGATAGAATTTCATCAGGAGGAATAATGCTTAATTTTCCTTTTTCGTGATTAGAATAATCTAAACCTCTTAATGGATTTACTGTTTTACGATGATCTACAATAGTCTGAAATAAATTGTCATCAGCTATAGCTTTTTCACCAAAATCTGCTTGCATCATTTTGTCTAAATCATAAAAGTGACGAGTTAATCTATCTGTTCTGATTTTGTCTATGGGTTTTGAAAATTCTTCATGAAGTAATAAAACTTTTTCAATAAAAGTACGTGTTGGAATTACTACTTGGACATTAAAATCAGGTTCAGTAAAAGGTAAATTTTTATAGTTTTCATCAATAAAAGAAATAATAGATTTTGTTTCAGATGGCTCTGTTAAAGATCTTGCACCAATTTCTAATAATACTCTTTGTTGAATATAAGCATTGTTGACAGGAACTACGGAATGATAATGAATTTCTAATGTATTGGGATCAGTAGTATCATCAACATGTTCGTTGTATTTGATTTCATATAATTCTTTGCTAATTCCTAATTGATCCAATTGCTGAATTAATTCTTCTCTAAACTCATTGATAATAAATCCACCTGAAGCTTTTCGTAATTTTTAAATTTGAGATTTTGAATTTAATTCTTCAAATCCTAATAAATGCCGATCAATAATTAAATCTATATCTTCAGAAAATCGATCAATTAAATGATAAGCTTTACTTAAAGATGTCCCACCTTTAAAGATAATTGAATCAGCATATTGAGATTGAAAAATAGCTTTCAACAAAATACAAACCCACCAATCTTTCTCTATTACAAACGCTGGTAAACCTTTGGCTATACCTGTTTGCTCAAGTATCTGAATTTTTTGTTCTTTCGTAAGGTTAATCCACATTGTTACTGTCTTTCGTTAGATTAATAATTTGTTTTTGAATCCAAACAGGAACGTACTTTAATTGTTTTTGAACTACTTCATTATTCAATTGTTGCACGCTAGGTTGTATTTGATTTAAGAATTCATCTGTCACCTTTTTTTGACCTATTTCTTTAAAAGCCTGAACAATTAAGTGTAACAATTCATCTTTAATAGCAAAGCTTTTAGGAACTGTTTTTTTGAATTGAATGGTACGATTTCCTATTTTGATTTCACGTTGTGATCCATCTGTTAGATACACAGCTTTTAAAGGAATCTGAGTTGTTAAACCTAATAAATATAAAGCCAAAACTCCTGTGGGAGAAATACGTGTCTTATCTCGTTGTGCGATTTGTTTCGCGATTTCTTCAGTTGTGGGATAAATAGTACCTAACAACGGATCTTTTTTAGGTTTAAGATAAATACCTTGAGCTAAACGCTCAACTAAACCTTCATTTTCTAAACGAGA
>DLJQ01000010.1 GCA_002484335.1 Flavobacteriales bacterium UBA7612 | reverse complement strand
GAGCCCCAGCCAGGTCACAAACTTTTAGTTATTGAAAAGTATAAAATACAATAACACTCCAATTTACGGAGACCTGGTAGCTCAGTTGGTAGAGCACAACACTTTTAATGTTGGGGTCCTGGGTTCGAGCCCCAGCCAGGTCACAAAAAAAGCTATTTCTATTTTGAAATAGCTTTTTTTATTTTAAAAATATTCTCTTCTATTTTCAAATTTTAATGACTATTTATAATTATTGATACTTCTTTTATAAAATCAATACTTTTCGAAATGAATTATAATTAACGAAGTTTTATTATAACTCATTTTAGACAAGGATAATATTAATAATATAGTATGATACTTAAAATTTTATAAAAATAAAAGAGCAATATTAAAAATAATATTGCTCTTAGAATATAGTAAATATTTTCTATAAATCTCTTTTTAAATTGTCCATCTTAATAAACTAGCTCCCCAAGAGAAACCTGCACCAAATGCAGTAAGCATTAACAAATCTCCTTTTTTTAATTTAGAAGAATTTTCCCATATACACAAAGGTATAGTTGCAGCAATTGTATTACCGTAATGTTCAATATTAATTAGAGTTTTATTCTCCTCTATATTAATTTCTTTACCGACAGCATCTATAATTCTTTTATTAGCTTGATGTGGAACTAGCCAATTAATATCAGATACTGATAAATTATTTTTATCTAATACATCTAGACAAGTATGACTCATTGCATTAATTGCATTTTTAAATACAACTTTACCATCTTGTTTTATATATGTTTTTTCTTTTTCTAAAGAATCTTGACTTGGAGGATAAAGAGATCCTCCTCCTTCTATATTTAAAAATTCTTTTCCTGTTCCATTACTTAATAATAAAGCATCAATAACTCCTATTTCTTTTGTTGGTTCTAACCATACAACTCCTGCACCATCACCAAAAAGAATATTTGTGGAACGATCATTTATATTAACATAAGCACTAATTTTGTCAGCACCTACAACTAATACATTTTTATAACGGTTAGTTTCTACTAAAGAAGCTCCCATATCAAGAGCATATAAAAAACCTGAACATGCTGCGTTGATATCAAATGCCCAAACATTTTCTATACCTAACTTTCCACAAATTATATTAGCAGTAGAAGGCATTAACATATCAGGTGTAGAAGTTGCTACTATAATAGCATCAACATCATTAATATCTTTATTGTATGTTTCAATTAAATTTTTGATTGCATTTACCGCCATATCAGAAGTTGCTAACCCTTCCTCAAGAATCCTCCTCTCTTTTATTCCAGTTCTTTTTACAATCCATTCATCAGAAGTATCAGTAATCAATTCTAAATCATGATTAGTTCTCTTATTTTCTGGCACATATCCACCAATTGCAGAAATATGTGCATATATCTTCTTAGTTAAATTTATCTCCATAAAATTTGTTAAGGTCAATATTATAATACATGTTTATAAAAAAGACGCATGATTTATAAATTGAATCGCAAAGTTCAGTCCATTTTTTTTATTTGGCTAGTAAAAACAACGTAATAATTTGTCAAAAAGACGCATAAAATTTGTTAAAATATTTTACTACTTTGTAATGAATGCAGTAGGAGATATTCCTGCATAATTTTTAAAAAATTTACTAAAAACTGAAGAGTCTACAAAATTTAAATCTGTAACTACATCAGAAACACTATAATCTGGGTTTTTAAGTAAAACCTTAGCTTCCAGTATTATAGCTTCAGATATAATTTGTTTTGGTGATTTATTAAAAACCTCAACAATTATTTTTGTTAAATGTTTTCTACTAATATACATTTCATCAGCATAAAAACTTACACTCCTTTCTCTCTTAAAATGAGTCGAAACTAAATATAAAAATCTTTTAGCTAATTCCTCCTTTCTTACCTCTTTTGTTGAACTTTGCTCTGCAACAGATTTATTATAAAAATTCCCCATCTCATACATTAAAATAGAAAAATGATGTAAAACTAAATCTCTAGAAAAAATATTATCATTTTTTACCAGATACATACTAATTTTATTTAGGTTATACTTCATATCTCTTACTATTTTCCTATCAAGAGAAATTATTTTAGGATATTTTGAAGATAAGAAATCGATAAGACTATTTGATTTTACATGAAATCCTGCTTCTATAATTAAATTAGAATCAATAAATATAGCTTTAACAGCAAAATCTTTTGAATGTTCAATAATTTCAAATAGCTGTCCCGGTAGTACAATAATAATATCATTTAACCTAATTAGATTGGGCCTCAAATTAACTGTTATTTCACAAGTTCCTGCAGTTACTAAAATCAATCCTAAAGAGGTAAATTTATATGGTTTTCCTTCTACAAAATAATAACTATTACTTGGGCCTACATCAAATATAGCTAAACGTCTATCTACAACTTGCTCTCTATATGTTCGTAAGATATTGTCTATTGAATAGACTTGTATATAATCCCTCATTTCTATACGTCTAATTTACAAATACAATATTATAAGATTTTATTGACAACTGAAAAATAAAAAACGTCTTTTAGACAAAAAAACACTTATTTAAATCATAAAAAGTTCCTTTTTTACATTAACTATTTTTGATTATTCAACCTAATTATTTGTATTACTTTAAGTTTAAAAAATAATTAATAACATTTAAAAAAATATGGACTTTTTGGCAGTTTGCGAAAATTTGGATTAAATTTTGACCTATAAAAAACAAATAATTTTAATTAAAAAATACAATATAAATGAATAACCCTTTATTAGAAAAATTTGATACACCATTTGAGAGTGCACCATTTTCTAAATTTAAAAACGAAGATTATAAGCCTGCTTTTGAAAAAGCTATAAGAATTGCAAAAAATGAAATAGATGCAATTGTAGATAACCCTGAAAAGCCTACTTTTGAAAATACAGTAGAAGCAATGGAATTGTCTGGTGAGTTATTAGGTAGAATTTCTTCTATATTTTTTAATCTTAATTCAGCAGAAACAAATGACGAAATTCAGAAAATTGCACAAGAAATTTCTCCATTATTATCTGAATTTGGAAATGATGTTAGATTAAATCAGCAACTTTTTGAACGTATAAATGCTGTTTATAAACAAAAAGATTCATTAAACTTAACAGAAGAACAAGCATATTTATTAGAAAAAAAATACAAAGGATTTTCTAGAAACGGAGCTAATCTAAATGATGACGAAAAAAATAAATTAAGAGAAATTGACAAACAGCTATCATTACTTTCTTTACAATTCGGACAAAATGTATTAGCAGAAACTAACAATTTTGAATTAATTATTGAATCTGAAAATGATCTTGATGGCTTACCTAATTATGTAAAAGAACAAGCAAAAGCTGACGCTGATCAAAAAAATATTGATGGTTGGTTAATTACTTTACAAGCTCCTAGCTTTATCCCTTTTATGCAATATGCAAAAAATAGAACATTAAGAGAAAAACTTTTTAAAGCAAATGGATCAAAAGCATTCCAGGATAATGAATTTAATAATGAAGAAAATGTCAAAAAAATTGTAAAACTTCGTCATGAACGTGCTAAAATTTTAGGGTATAAAACACATGCAGATTATGTTTTAGAAGAAAGAATGGCTAAATCTCCCAAAACTGTAATTGATTTCTTAAATGATTTACTTATAAAAGCGAAACCATTTGCTAAAAAGGAAATAGAAGAACTTTCAGCTTTTGCTAAAGAAATAGATGGCATTGATGAATTACAACGTTGGGATCATGGTTATTATGCTGAATTATTAAAGCAAAAAAAATTCAGTCTTTCTGATGAGGAACTAAAACCTTACTTTCAATTAGAAAATGTAATTCAAGGTGCATTTGATGTCGCAACAAAATTATACGGAATTACATTTAAAGAAATTAATAACATTGATAAATATAATGAAGATGTAACAACTTATGAAGTTCTTGATAAACATGGAAATTTCTTAAGCTTATTATATGCCGATTTTTTTCCAAGAGCAGGTAAACGTCCTGGTGCATGGATGACAAGTTTCCGTGAGGCTTCTAATATAAATGGAAATAGTAAACGTCCACATATTTCTATTGTTTGTAATTTTACCAAACCAACAAAAGATACTCCTTCATTACTTACATTTCAGGAAGTAACTACACTTTTCCATGAATTTGGACACGCTTTACATGGAATATTACCAAATACAGTTTATGAAAGTTTAGCTGGAACAAATGTATATTGGGATTTTGTAGAATTACCTTCACAGTTTTACGAAAACTTTTGCTATGAGCCAGAAGCTTTAAAACTTTTTGCTAAACACTACAAAACAAGCGAAATTATTCCACAAGAATTAATAGAAAAAGTAAAAGCTTCTTCTACTTTTATGGAAGGATATCAAACTGTACGACAGTTAAGTTTTGGATTATTGGATATGGCTTATCATGCACATGATTTAAAAGAAATTGACAGTTTACAATCATTTGAAAAAGAAACTTTCAAACAAACAGAGTTATATCCAGAGATTGAAAATAATATAATGAGTACATCATTCTCTCATATTTTTCAAGGTGGATATTCATCTGGCTACTATTCATATAAATGGGCTGAAGTATTAGATGCTGATGCTTTTGCACTTTTTAAAGAAACTGGAATTTTTAATCCAGATACTGCTCAGAAATTTTATAAATTATTATCTTCTGGAGGAACAGTTGAACCAATGAAACTTTATGAAGAGTTTAGAGGACAAAAGCCAAATGTTGATTCATTGTTAAAAAGAGCTGGTCTTAGTGTTTCGCAAAATTAATTTATGAATTAAGCTCAATAAGGAAAACATAAAATTATGAAAAGATCGTGTTTATCACAGAATTAATTAACTAGTAATTGCAAGCTTGTAAAGTTGATATTATTAGGTACTTTGGAATAAAATATCATGAAAAAGTAACAATTTATGATTGCAATTCATTCAAAAAATAAAAATCCTGATATAATTATATCAGGATTTTTATTTTTATATATTAATAATATCTAGCTCCCCAAGGATTTTCTAAATCAAAACCAAGACTAAATAACATTCCATTTTTTCGTCCATCTACTTGATAGTCTGAAAGACCAATATCATAAGAAATTCCAGCTTTTACCGTTCCTACTTTAAATTTTAGAATTGGGGAAATAAATAATGGATTACTATTTTTCGAATCCATTCCTTGTTTATAACCTAACCCAAAGTCTACACCTTGATTTCTATCTCCAAAAGCAATATGCGACATCAAATTAATGTCTAAATTACGTTGAGATATAGAGTTAAGATTATAAACCAAAGAAGGTTCTAAAGATATTCCTTCAGTTACTTGCCAAGTATAACCAAAATTAAAGTAATACCAGGTAGGTAAAGGTTCCACGCTATTCACATAATAAATATTTTCTGTTAAAGGAATATTAAGCACAGATGCTCCTCCGGAAAAACCTGCATATTTGAATGATAAACCTACATTCGCAAAAAATACAGAATATCTATCTTGTTGTAATGCGGGGTCATTTGGATCTTCAGCAATAATCTTTGAATAATCAAATCTTTGTGAAACATTAGAAGCTCCTACTCCAAAAGAAAATACACTTGGATTATCTTCATCATTATAAGAATTGTCTTCTATTGGTATATGATAAGCAGCATTTACTCCAAAACCTGTCATTTTCACAGCTCCATTTCTATCATTAAAAAATTGCATTCCTAATGCCAAACGATCTATAATTACTCCATGAGCACTTAAAGTTTGAGTACTTGGGCTTTCAGGCATATCATCCCATTGATTACGATGTGTACCTGTTATAGAAATAACATTAGGATTTTGACCTGCATATGATGGGTTAATAAGCATTTTATCACTTACTAAATAATGATTATAAAATGGTAAACCTTGTTGTGCTGTTACTTTAGTAATAGAAAATAACGCGAAAAGAATAAATGTTAATTTTTTCATATTTTTTATTCAATCGTTGAATTAAATTTTACGTTTTAATAATATACTTCCAGAATATTGTACTTGAATAATCCCAGTTTTCTTTGATGATTCTAGTAAGTACCAATACGAATCGTCCGGTAATATCATTCCATTCTGAGTTCCATCCCACTCTATAACATTTACTCCTTCTTTAGATAATATTTGCTTTCCGTATCTATCAAAAATAATCAATTTATATGAATGTGTTAAATCATTGGCTTGACCGCTTTTAGTCATCGGTTTCCAAATATCATTTTTCCCATCTCCGTTTGGAGTAATTACGTTTGGTAAATCAAGATAAATGATATCTGACTCTTCTGAAATTCCACAATTGTCTAAACTAACTTTTACAACAAAATTAGAATTTGTTAAATTAGCTGGAATGATTAGCGTATTACTTCTTTGCCAATTTATAATTACATTTCCATTGTTATCATACAATGCATATTGTAATACTCCGCTTCCTTTTGCTGTAACAATTATATTTTTTTGATTAATTACAATTTTTTCTATCGTTGGCAGTGGAGAATTTTCGACAACCAATGTTTTTACAACACTACAACCTGTCGATTTGTTTTCTATAGTTACTTTATAAGTTCCGATTTCTAAATCATACTTATCAATTCCTGTAACTCTAGTTCCGTCTATTTTTTCTACAATATAATTATAATCGTTATAATTTGATTGCGATGAAAAATTTAATACATATAACTCTCCTGTACAAACATATCCTTTCTCTGGAACTGTAATTGAAGGTAATTCGTTTTGTTGATAATAAAATTTAATATCAACTTGTCCACAATAGTTTGGATCTTCAAAAGTTATTGATATATTTCCTTGACCTAGACCAATTTTTGCAAAAATTTCATCTACAGTAGATAAAGATTCTAATGTTGCATATCGTGTTTTGATATAATCTAATAATGTCTGAATTTGATTTTTTGCTCCTGTTTCATCATCAGCACAAAAAACAATTTGATGAGATTGATTATATGCATTTAAAGAAGTAGCGTCTACATCTAAATTTTGCTTTTTGGTTACTGTAATTATTTTTTCTACAAAACATGAATTATCAATTTTATTTTTGAATAATACACTAATTTTTGCTTCATTTGATGAATCAAAAGTTAAAGCTGTTGAATTGTTATGTTGTATTTCATAATCATAATTCGTTGTAGAAACTACTCCAAATAATTCATTTAAAACACTTTGATTGATTGTAATTAAATTATTACAATCTGCTTGTAATGTTTTTGTTACATCAAGTAAATTTACATTTGGTTTTGTAATAACTTGCAATTTTAATTGCATTTCATCTGACCAACATGATTCTCCATTTAGCTGAACTTTAAAAGAAATAGTGGTTGATTGATTATCAGAAAGTGAAATATCGTTAATTCCACTAAAAGCGGTTATATTATTTCCTAATTTAGATTTTAAATAAGTTTCTATTGCTGCTTTTGTGAATGTAAATCCAACACCATCGTCTGAGCAAGTAGAATTATAATTTGTTATATTATCTACTTTTACAAATGATGATTGACTAAGAGCAAATGTTAAATTAACTGTAGTATCACAAATTGTATTTGAATTATCTACTGCTAATGCTCTTACTATAACTTTTCCATTTTTATTAGCTCTAATATATTCAAATAAATTCACTTGAGCTATTTCTGTTGTTCCGTCTGCCTGATAATATTTTAATTGATAAGGAGTTGTATTTCCATTCTGAATTGTATTAATTGCTGTATCTACATTTGTTTGAGAAAAATCATCTAAACAAATACCAGAAATTGATGCATTTACAATATTTACTGAAGAAGTTCTAGTTACCTTGAAATTTACTGCATTACTTTCGCAACCAGAAGATTTAGAAACAATTTTTACTTGATATACTAACGGAGTTCCAACATTTATAGTTGTAGAATTACCATCAGATATTGAATTTCCACCCAATGTTACAATTAAATTATATTGATTTTTATCAACTCCTAATTTAGAATAAATAGTATCATAATTAATCACATAAGATGATGAACAAGTAAAATATGGGGGAATCTCAGAAATAATAGGACTACCTTGTTTTAATGGAATAGAAACTTCTTGAGAATCAATCGGACAAGCTCCTGTATAAGAAATAATGATTTTTAAATTTTCACTTCCGTCTGGTGTTAAATTAATTTGATTATCTTCTCTAAATGTAATACCGTTTACTGTTTTTATTATATAATTTGATACATCTATTCCAGAAGGAAATAACATTTTTAAAAGTCTATCCTTTTTTAATGTATAAACCAAAGAACATTCATACTCTGTTTCAAATGAAGATTTAAAATTAAATACATGTTCTGGTATAAACTGAATTGGAATGGTGTAGATGTATTGTAAATTACCAGTAGCATCTTTTACTTGAGCATAAACTGTTGTATTTGTACCAAATGTAGCTCCATTATTAATTTCATTATTAAAAGACGTATCTGAGTATAATTTTATATTAGATAAACTTGAATCATTTTTTACAGCATCATAAACTTCTTGATAACTATAAGATGATCCATTACATTTATAATTTAATGAATTTATTGTTCGTTCTTCTGCTACATTTATTTTTATATTGAATATATTGTCCTTTGGACCATAAACAGCAATAACTATTGTTTCACCTTCTTTTAGTAAATCATTTCCTTCAAATGCTTTTGCATAACCAGTTGCGCTAGAATTAAAAATAGATTCACAAAAATTTGTAACTCCAGATTTTAAACCTTTAATATTTGCACTTCCTTCTACTGATCTATCGGGTTCAATAGTTGTTCTTCCTCCTACAAATACATCTTCAGAGGATTTTTCTGCTGACAACTTCCAAATCAAAAAACGAAAATTAGTATTCGAGGAAATTAAATCAAAAGCGAAAGTCATATCGAAATTAGCCTTAAATGAAAAGTATTTATAATCGTAACTGTTACTAAAAGCACAACTTAAGGTTCTTGGTGAAAAATTTGTATTACTTGGATATGTATCTAAAGTTAAATTATTGAATGTAAATCCTCCTTCTAGTTTATTTATAGTTGGTTTTTGCCCAAAAACAAAGCTATTTAATAGTAGTAATAAAAAGTAAAAAATCTTTTTCATTGTTGGTTTTCATCTTTATTTAATAACGCAATTTAAGATAGATTATTCTATTGAAGAATAATGTTTCTATTTTTCTACAGATAAACTATCTTTGCAACCTGAAATTTGATTACAATGTCTTTAGAGAAAGAAATAAATAAAAGAAAAACCTTTGGTATTATTGCCCATCCAGATGCTGGTAAAACAACTCTTACAGAAAAATTATTATTATTTGGAGGAGCTATACAAGAAGCAGGAGCGGTAAAAAGTAATAAAATAAAAAAAGGAGCTACTTCCGATTTTATGGAGATTGAACGTCAACGTGGAATTTCTGTTGCTACATCTGTTTTAGCCTTTGAATATAAAGGGAAAAAAATTAATATTCTAGATACTCCTGGTCACAAAGATTTTGCTGAAGATACTTTCCGTACTCTTACTGCTGTTGATTCTGCTATTGTAGTAATAGATGTTGCAAAAGGGGTTGAGGAACAAACAATCAAATTAGTAGAAGTTTGTCGTATGCGTAAAATTCCTATGTTGGTTTTCATCAATAAAATGGACCGCGAAGGTAAAGATGCATTTGACTTGATGGATGAAGTAGAACAAAAACTTGATTTAAAAGTTACTCCACTTTCTTTGCCAATTGGTATTGGTGCTACTTTCAAAGGAATTTACAATATTTGGGAAAAAAATATAAATATCTTTTCTGGAGACAACAAACAAAAAATTTCTGAAACAACTAAAATTGAAGATTTAGCTAATCCTGAGTTAGACGAATTAATAGGAGAAAACTATGCTGAAAATCTTCGTAACGAAATTGATTTAATTGATGGTGTTTATCCGGAATTTGATATGCAAGAATATATGAACGGAAATTTACAACCTGTATTTTTTGGTTCTGCATTAAACAATTTTGGTGTACGCGAGTTATTAGATGCCTTTGTAGATATAGCTCCTACTCCACAAGCAAAAGAAACGGATTTAAGAGAGATAGAGCCTTACGAAAATAAATTTTCTGGTTTTGTATTCAAAATACATGCGAATATGGATCCTAAACACCGTGATCGTTTAGCATTCGTAAAAATAGTTTCTGGAAAATTTGAACGTAATAAAAACTATTTTCATGTTCGTCAAGGTAAAAATATGAAATTCCCTGCTCCAAATGCATTTTTTGCTGATAAAAAAGAGGTTGTAGATGAATCTTATGCTGGTGATATAGTCGGTCTACATGATACAGGAAATTTCAGAATTGGAGATACATTAACAGAAGGAGAAAAATTTACTTTCAAAGGAATTCCAGCTTTCTCTCCAGAACATTTTCGTTATATCAACAATGCTGATCCAATGAAAGCAAAACAATTGGAAAAAGGTATCGACCAATTAATGGACGAAGGTGTTGCTCAGTTATTTACATTGGAAATGAATAATCGTAAAGTTATTGGTACTGTTGGTGCATTACAATATGAGGTTATTCAATACCGTTTAGAACACGAATATGGAGCAAAAGCAACTTACGAACCATTTGCTGTACACAAAGCATGTTGGGTAGAAGTTGATGATGAAAATACAGAAGAATTTAAAGAATTTAAACGTGTAAAACAACGTTACCTTGCTAGAGACAAATTCAACCAATTGGTTTTCTTAGCAGATTCTGCGTTTACTATTCAAATGACACAAGACAAATTCCCTTCAATTAAATTACACTTTGTAAGTGAATTTTAATTGAAATAATTAAAACATATTTCTTATGAAAAAAATTAGTTTAGCTATTATATTATTTAGTGTATTTTCTTTTCAAGCCAAAGCTCAAGATTTAAAATCTATCTTTGGAACAATAAAAAGTGAAGTTGAAAAAAATCAACAAGAAACAAAACAAACAAAAAAGAAGACGAAAACTACAAAGAAGACGAATAAAGAAACTACTAGTTCTACAACAAATACAACATTAGCTAATACTATTTCTTTATCTAATTCTACAATTGCGTCTGGATTAAAAGAAGCATTATCTATTGGATTAAATGATGGAATAAAATCATTGAGTCAAAAAAATGGATTTTATAATAATCCTATTGCTAAAATTGTAATGCCAGAAGAATTACAACAAGTAGAAAAAACACTAAGAAATTTAGGTTTAGGGAGTTTAGCAGATAAAGGTGTACAATTAATTAACTCAGCAGCAGAAGATGCTGTTTCTGAGGCAGCTCCAATATTTGTAAATGCACTTTCTTCAATGACAATTACTGACGCTAAAAATATCTTATTAGGAGATAACAATGCAGCTACAGCTTATCTTAAAACTAAAACAAATTCGGATTTAACAAAAGCTTTTGAACCAAAAATTGAAGCTTCATTAAATAAGGTAGGTGCTGATAAAGTCTGGAATCAAATGATTACTAAATACAATACATTAACAGGCAACAATGTTGAACCTAATCTTGATACTTACGTTACTCAACAAGCTATTAATGGAGTTTTTAATATGGTTGCTGAAAAAGAGGAAGGAATACGTAGTAACACTGCATTACGAACAACTTCTCTATTACAACAAGTTTTTGGTGCCCAAGATTCTAAATAGAATTTTTCATATAACTAATAACATATTAAAAAAGTCTCGAAATTTCGAGACTTTTTTAATATTATTTTGTGCGTTCGAGCGGGTTTTACATTACAATCCCTAACGCAAAATTTAAGCAAAATTTATTAAATCTTCATAAGCTTTCTTAGCACCTATAAAAACTTCTTTTTTCTCTGTCTCAGTAGTGAATTCCTCATTTATATAAGATAAAAAAGTCTTCCAACTTTTCCCTAATTTCTCTCCATAATGTCCAAAATAGTTAAAGCTTTTATGCTCTAAATCAGGATATTTTTTTAAAGTCTTAGCAATTACATTACCTCCTAACATAGAACCTTCAATAACATATAATGCTCCAAAAGCCTCTGCTCTATTTTGTAATTCAAATGATTTTGGTAAATCCAATTCATTAATTTCTAATTCTTTTAAATCTTTTTCAATCAATTTCAATTTATCAAAATTTACTTGCGATAAAATATCTTTATCTTTTTCTGTTAAAAAATCTTTAATTGCATCTTCATAAAACTTTAAAAAAATATGATTCACTTGAAGCATTTTATAATAATTATTTTCAGAAAAAGAACCATTAAATAATTTATTTGATTCTAATTTAGCTTCAATTTTATCATGATATATTGCTGTATTTTCTTTTAAATAATCTGTAAGCATAATTTTATTTTTTTCTAAACTTTAATATAAATGTAGTTCCATTGCCTTCTTCACTTTCAAAACAAATATCTCCTCCCATTCTTTTCATCATAGTTTGAGCAATTGTTAATCCAATTCCATTTCCTTTTATGCCATCAGTATTAGACATTCTATTAAATAATTTAAACATCTTAGAGTAATCTTCTTTCTTTATCCCTATTCCATTATCAGTTACATGGTAAATTACATTATTATTTTCTATATAAGAATTAATAATAATCTTAGGTGCTGCTTCTAAAGAAGAATACTTAATTGCATTTCCTATTGTATTTAAAAAAACCTCATATACCATTGTTTTTTCTCCAAATATTTCATAAATATTTTCTACATCAACAGATGTATTAGGAGTATGATAATATATTTTTAATTCTTTTACTATTTTTTCAATAATAAATTCTGGATCTATTTCTTCTAATTGTATATCTGATTTTTTAGTTTTACTTAAAACTAAAATTTCTTCCATCATTTCTACAATTTTATCAATCTCTCCAATAATATTTTTTATCTGACTTGAGCTTGATTTATCTTCAATCAATCTTTTTTGTAATAATTGGCAATTAAGCTTCATTACTGTTAGAGGAGTTCTTAAATCATGAGAAACAGTATAAGAAAACGCGTCCAATTCTTCATTAATTTCTTTTAATTGTTCATATAAATTATGAATCTTAAAAGATTGAGTATTTATTGTATCAATTATTATTTTTAAAACTTCTTTCGCTACATAAATCTCATTTTTCTGCCACATGAATGATTTTTGAAGCACTTCTTCTTCCCAATATTTAAATGAAGTTCTTGGTGAATAATAAATTATTTTATTACCATTTTCATCAATTTTTTCTTTCTCTATTTTATGAGGTTGGCCTGCCCATTTAAGCTTTAAATTTTCTTCTTTTTTAAACCAGATCATAAAATTATTATATGTTTGATCTAAGAATCTAAACATAACTCCTGCAGCCAGAGGACTTAAATTAAGCTCCTTTCCATAATCTTTATAAAAAGAATTAGAGTAGAATAATTTATCTATTCCTTGTTTTTTTGCCCACTCTTTTATTCGTAAAACCTCCTCTATTCCAGGTGTTTCTCCTTCTAAACTACAATAATCATCATTTACAAAGGCTATACCTTC
The DNA here is from genome assembly GCA_002484335.1 of Flavobacteriales bacterium UBA7612. GTDB lineage: Bacteria > Bacteroidota > Bacteroidia > Flavobacteriales > Weeksellaceae > Empedobacter. The sequence continues at coordinate 141,580 of DLJQ01000010.1, read as the reverse complement.
AGCTTTTGTTAATAACAAAATTTCTTTAAGATTTTTAGTAATAGAACTTCTTAAAGATTCCTCAACTAATAAATTTTCTTTTAATTTTATTGCAGTTTCATTAAAATTATTTTGAAATTTAATTCTTTCATTCGATTTAAAATTAATATAAGATATTCTTGATAAACGAGTTAACAATTCACATTGCATTCTAATATTATATGATATAGATTTTGCAGTAGAATTTTGACAGGCAACTAATCCCCATAACTTATTATTAACTACAATTGAAATAGAGAAGCTAGCATATGCTCCAGCATTTTTTAAATATTCTAAATGTATTGGTGATAAAGTACGAATCGATGTATATGATAAATCTATTTGATTATTTTCTTTAGAAATAATAGGTATATTAATAGCTTCAATATTCTCTACTATTCTACTTTTCTTTTTTAAATATAATTCTCTTGCTTGACTTGGAATATCAAATTCAGGAAAACGTAATCCTATATAACTTTCAAGTCCATTTTTTACATTTTCTTCAATAACAATTCCACTTCCATCTTCAAGAAATTTATATATCATAACTCTTTCATATGATGTGATAAAAGAAATTGCATCAACAAGATTTTTCCAATTTTCTTCTATTGTTTTTGTATGCAATATTTTTTCAGAGAAATTATAATAATTAATTGAATCAAATTTATCATCAAAATGATGCTCTATCTCAATGTAAATATTGTTCTTATATAGATAATTTTTAAAATGGTATTTTTCAGAATTTATTACAATTACATTTCTAATAAAATCACCTTTATCTAATTTTAAAATATCTTCATAATTAATTTTAAAATCAAATACATCGTCTATATGTTTACCCAATAATAATGATGCTGACAGATTTAATAAATTATTTATATTTTCTGATACAAAGTTTACTTCATAGGTAATGCTATCAACTCCTATTAAATATCCAAAAGGTTGTATTTCATTAAGAAATTGTATTTTTTCCTCTTCACATTTTTGAATAATTTTACTATTCATATAGTTATAAATGTATTTTTTTCTTGATGATTTCAAATTAAAATCACAATACTTTTTTTAGCTTTAATATATAATTCTCCAATGTTGAATCATCAGCATCTAATAATTCAAAATGATTAAAATTATTAGATTGAATAAAATTAATCACCTGATCTTTTTTTAAACTAGGATGAATATTTATACCTTCGAATCTTATGTTTTTCATATAGACATAAAATTCATAATCAAACTCTTTTTCACCAAGATAAGTATTTGCTACTTTGCCTTTCCATTTAATGTCAAAAACACCAAATTCTGAAGTATCAAGAAAAGTTATTTCATTCTGTGCTAACGTATCATTTCCTAACATAGAAATACCAAAAGCTAATTTTTCAGTATCATCAAAATCAATTGGTAAAGGATCAACAATAAAAACCTTATTATTGATTGATTTAAAATCAAAATTATCTATCTCATTAATTTTAATTCCTTTATTATTCCAATATGTACTTGATATAATACAATGATCATAATTAATCCATAATTGTTTTTCAGCATTTTCCTCAGAAATATCGTCTATTTCTTCAAGATCATCTTTATATTCTTCTTCCTCGTCATATCGATCAGATTCCAAATGAAGATCCATCCATAAATCTAAATTTTCATCCAAATGTGCATTCCAAACAAAATCAACTATTTTATGACCATTTACAAAAGGACTATTAGATATATATATTTTATTGTTATCTCTACTCATAAAAAATTTGACTTATTTGATGAATTTACGGCGATTATTCTATTCTACAAAACTTTAATTAATATTGATTAATTACTATTATTGTTTTATTTTTAAGCAAAAGAACAAATATAAATCCACTTTTGAAAAAAACATTTATATTTTATCAAAAAAAACCACTCTATCGTTATCTGAATATAGATTTACACTAAAAAAATTCAATACAATTAAGATTATCTTTATCTTGCGATTAATTGAGTTTTAAATAAAGAAATATATTATAATGAAAGAAGTTGTTATCGTATCTGCTGTTCGCACAGCAATAGGATCATTTTTAGGTAGTTTATCTACTATTCCTGCAACTGATTTAGGAGCAACAGCAATAAAAGGAGCTATAAATAAAATAAACTTAGATCCTTCATTAATTGATGAAGTCTATATGGGGAATGTATTACAAGCTGGAGAAGGACAGGCTCCTGCAAAACAAGCTATGTTGAAAGCTGGACTTCCAAATACAATACCTGCAACAACTATAAATAAAGTATGTGCATCTGGTATGAAAGCAGTTATGTTTGCTACACAAGCCATACTTCTTGGAGATGCAGAGATTGTTATTGCAGGAGGTATGGAAAATATGTCTATGGTTCCATTTTATTCTCCAAATGCAAGAACTGGAAATAAATTCGGCAATACTACATTATTAGATGGAATTGTAAATGATGGTTTACAAGATTACTATAGCAAAGAAATGATGGGTGCATTTGGAGATTCATGTGCAAAAGAATTTTCAATATCTAGAGAAGAACAAGATGATTTTGCTATAAATTCGTATAAAAAATCAGCTAAAGCTTGGACTTCAGGAAAATTTGAAAATGAAATTGTACCTGTAGAAATTCCTCAAAGAAAAGGTAATCCAATCATTTTTAAAGAAGACGAAGAATATAAAAATGTAAATTTTGATAAAGTTCCTAGTTTAAGAGCAGTTTTCTCTAAAGAAGGTACTGTAACTGCTGCAAACGCTTCAACAATAAATGATGGTGCTTCAGCAATTATTTTAATGTCATTAGACAAAGCAAATGAGCTTGGCTTAAAACCATTAGCTAAAATTATTTCTTATGCTGATGCATCACAAGAACCTTCTAAGTTTACTACAAGCCCTGCTAAAGCAGTAGAAAAATTATTAAATAAAACAAATTTCACTACTAATAACGTTGATTTTTGGGAATTTAACGAAGCCTTTTCTGTTGTTGGAATTGCAAATACAAAATTATTAAATATCGATTCAAACAAAGTAAATGTAAATGGAGGTGCTGTATCTCTTGGTCATCCACTAGGTAACTCTGGATCTAGAATATTAGTTACATTATTAAATGTTTTAGAGCAAAACAATGGTAAAATTGGTTGTGCTGCTATTTGTAATGGTGGTGGTGGAGCATCAGCAATACTTATTGAAAAAATCTAATTCACAACAATTTAGAGTCAATAAAGCTTAGATTAATTATTAAAATTATTAAAAACATCTCACAATATTACAATAGGCTTAAAAACCTTTTTTATATTTGTAAGATTGAACAAACACTTTTGTATGGAATATTTAGAATTTGAACAACCTATCAAAGATTTGGAAGAACAGTTAAAAAGCTGTCAAATCGTCGGAGAAGGAAGCGGAGTTAATATCAAACAAGCTTGTGTTGAAATTGAAATTGCAATTGAAAATAAAAAGAAGGAAATCTATGGAAAATTAACTCCATGGCAACGTGTACAATTATCTCGTCATCCTTCTCGTCCTTATACTCTAGATTATGCGTATGCAATTACGGATAACACATTTATAGAAATCCACGGAGATAGAACTTATGCTGATGATAAAGCAATGGTTGGTGGAATGGGAAAAATCAATGGTCAAACTTTTATGATTATTGGTCAGCAAAAAGGTAAAAACACTAAGGAAAGACAATATCGTCGCTTTGGAATGTCTAATCCTGATGGATATAGAAAAGCTTATAGATTAATGAAATTAGCCGAAAAGTTTAATATTCCAATTTTAACGCTAGTAGATACTCCTGGTGCATATCCTGGTTTAGAAGCTGAAGAACGCGGACAAGGTGAAGCTATCGCTAAAAACATTTATGAAATGTTGAAATTAACTGTTCCAATTATTACAGTTGTAATTGGTGAAGGTGCATCTGGTGGAGCTTTAGGAATTGGTGTTGGTAACAAAGTATTTATGTTAGAAAATACATGGTATTCTGTAATATCTCCTGAAAACTGTTCTACAATTTTATGGAGAAGTTGGGATTACAAAGAACAAGCTGCTTCACAAATGAAACTAACTGGTCCTGATATGTTAGAATTAGGTTTAATAGAGGATATTATTCTTGAACCACTTGGTGGAGCACATTACAAACCTGAAGTAGCTTATATAAACTTAAAAAATAAAGTTTGGGATACATATAATGAATTGAAAAAATTATCTCCAAAAGAATTACAAAAACAAAGACAAGATCGTTTTATTAACTTTGGAGAGTATTCTGGATAAAATAATACAATAGGGTATATAATTTAATATACGAAAAATTAACGAGATATACAATTAGTTATATCTCGTTTTTTTATTTAATTTTGTTCCTCTTATGGAACAAGCAAATTATAATCCCGAAATACCAGCTAACAAGCGAAATGTCATCGGTTTAGAGAAAGGTAAACTTCCTCCACAAGCTGTTGATTTAGAGCAAGCTGTACTTGGTGCTATGATGATTGATAAAAAAGGATTGGATGAAGTTATAGATATATTAACTCCACAAGTTTTTTATCGACCAGAGCATCAAGCGATTTATGCTGTCATTCAAAAACTTTTTAACGATTCAGAACCAATTGATTTATTAACTGTTGCAAATGAATTAAAAAGTGAAGGCAAATTAGATCGTGTAGGAGGTGATTATTACTTGATTCAATTAACACAAAAAGTTTCTTCTTCTGCCCATGTAGAATACTATGCTCGTGTTATACAAGAGAAATATATTTTAAGAAGACTCATTGAAATTTCAAATCAAGTAATTGAAAAATCATATGATGATACTGCTGATGTATTCGATTTATTAGATTACTCAGAAAGTAAATTATTTGAGATTACAGAAGGTGGAATAAAAAGAAGTTACTCTGAAGCTAGAGACTTAGTTACAGAAGCTATCGATAAAATTAAAGCTCAGTCTACAAAAGAAGGAATGTCAGGTCTTTCATCTGGATTTACTGAAATTGATAAAATTACATCTGGTTGGCAAGAATCAGATTTAATTATATTAGCTGCTCGTCCAGGTATGGGAAAAACAGCTTTCATTTTATCTATGGCAAAAAATATGACTGTTGATAAAAATATTCCTGTTGCTGTTTTCTCATTAGAGATGTCATCTGTCCAACTTATTACTCGTATGATTTCAGGTGAAACAGGAATTTCGGGTGAAAAATTACGTAAAGCAAAATTAGCAGATCACGAATGGAAACAATTGTATACAAAAGTAAAGGGATTAGAAAATGCTCCTTTATATATTGATGATACTCCTGCCCTTTCTATTTTTGACTTAAGAGCTAAAGCTCGTCGATTAGTTTCTCAACATGGAGTAAAAATGATCTTAATTGATTACTTACAATTGATGACAGCTGGAGGAAAAGCAAATGGAAATCGTGAGCAAGAAATTTCCATGATTTCACGTTCATTAAAAGCTATTGCAAAAGAATTAAGTATTCCTGTTATTGCTTTATCTCAGCTTTCTCGTTCTGTTGAAACACGTGGGGGGAGTAAACGTCCATTGCTATCTGATTTACGTGAGTCTGGAGCCATAGAACAAGATGCTGATATTGTTTCATTTATTTATAGACCTGAATATTATAAACTCGAATATTGGGATGACGAAAGTGAACCTTGTGCTGGACAAGCTGAATTTATTATAGCTAAACACCGTAATGGAGCTTTAGAAAACGTTCGTTTACGTTTTATTAATGAACAAGCTAAATTTACAGATTTAGAAACATCTTTTGGTGGAGATTTCGAGATTCAAAGCTCTATGAACGATGGTAGTCAATCTCAAGAAATGGGAAGCTCTATGAATTTAGAAGCTATAAATCCTACTGATGCTTTTGGTGATTTCGGAAGTGAATTTACAAGTTCTATGAACAATGATGATGATAACCTTCCATTTTAATTTTTAATAAACACTCTAATTATAGCTATATTTTTATATTGGTTGAAAATTTGATTGTTTAAATAATTAATTTAAAAATAAGAATCATGCATTTCAAACCTTTAAAATATTTTTTTTCTATTATTAGTAGTTTTATTTTATTTTCATGCAGTAGTTACTCTACTAAAAGTGTCGAATTTTCGAAAGCATCTGAAAAAAATGAACTTCATATTAAAAAAGTAAATAATTTTAGATCAATTGGTTCTATTAAAAATAAAGATGGTCGAATATTAAAAGATAGTATTTTTTATCGTAGTGGTGATCTACATCAATTAAAAGAATCTAAAAAAATTACTGAATTAAAAATTAATAATATCATTGATTTAAGAACAAATAATGAAGTTTCTAAAAAACATGACGTATTAATTCCTAATATAACTATACATTATTACCCAGCATTTGATGATAAAGAAGATCAAATGAATCAAGCCAAAAAATTAGTTCTAAAGGGTAAAGTAAATGTAAATGATGCAAACGATAGAATGATAAAATTCTATAAAGAATATCCTACAGAAAACACTCAGGTAATTAAAGCTATCATTACAGAATTATTAGATTCTGATTCTCCTATTTTATTTCACTGTACAGCGGGTAAAGATAGAACTGGCATAATAGGTGCTATTATCATGAAAATTTTAAAATTTGATGATCAAACTATTTTCCAAGAATATTTATTATCAAATAATCTAAGAAAAAAAATAATCTTAAAGAGATTAAATAAAGCTAAAAATTTACATTTTTTATTTCCTAAAATGGATCTTGGTGTATTAGAAAAGTTAAGTTGGGTTGAAAGCTCTTATTTAAAAGCTTCATTTGATGAAATTAATTCAAAATATGGCTCTATAGATAATTATATAAACACTATTTTAGAAATCTCTGAAGATAAAAGAAAAGATTATATCGAAAAATACACTTATTAATCTATTTTTATATAGTAATCCTTAATAAAAATTAGTAATTTGTGAATGACTGAATAATTACTATTTTTTTCATGGGAGAACACTTACCAACACTTATTACCGATTTAGGGCTCATTCTTTGCGTAGGAGCTGTAACAACACTTATTTTTAAACGTATAAATCAACCTCTTGTTTTAGGTTATATTATAGCTGGATTCTTAGTTAGTCCACATTTTTCCTTTATACCATCTATTGCAGATGAGCATAATGTTGAAATATGGGCTAAAATTGGAGTTATATTTCTTTTATTTAGTTTAGGATTAGAATTTAGTTTCAAAAAATTACTCAACGTTGGTGGATCTGCATCCATCACTGCTATAGTAGAAATATTTTGTATTGTAACTGTTGGTTATTTTGCTGGTAGATTTATGAATTGGTCTACTATGGATAGTGTTTTTCTTGGAGGAATTTTAGCCAGTTCATCAACAACTATTATAATTAGGGCTTTTGACGAATTAGGTCTAAAAAGAAAAAAATTCGCTAAAGTTGTTTTCGGAATTTTAATTGTAGAAGATATTGTGGTCATTTTACTGATGGTAATGCTTTCTACGATGGCTGTTAGTCAACATTTTAACGGTGGAGAAATGGTAGTTTCTTTCATAAAACTTGGGTTCTTTTTAGCAGTATGGTTTATTGGAGGTATTTTTATTATTCCAACTTTTTTACGCTCTATAAAAAATTATCTAGATGATGAAACTTTACTTGTAATATCTGTTGGTTTATGTTTAGGAATGGTATATATTGCTGATAGTGCAGGTTTTTCTATAGAATTAGGAGCTTTTGTTATGGGATCTATTTTAGCAGAAACTGTTTACGCTGAAAAAATTGAACATAATTTTGAATCTGTAAAAAATCTATTTGCAACAATTTTCTTCATTTCTATTGGAATGATGATTGATCCTGTTTCTATGTATGAACATAAATGGACAATTTTAATTGTTACATTAATAACAATCTTAGGTAAATTATTATTTACAGCAATTGGAGCAATAATTTCTGGTCAACCACTCAAACAATCTGTACAGGTTGGTATGAGCATGGCTCAAATTGGTGAATTTGCTTTCATTGTAGCTGGTTTAGGATTATCACTTGGTGTAACAAGTGATTTCTTATTTCCTGTAGCAATTGGAGTTTCTGCAATAACTACTTTTACTACTCCTTATTTAATAAAATCTTCTGAAGTAGTTTACAACATATTAATCAAAATTTTACCCCAAAAAGTAATTAAGGGTATAGAATCATATTCATCTGATACACAAAGAATACATGATGATAATAAATGGAAAAAAATAATAATTCAAACTATATCAACTATCTCTATAAATAGCGTTATCATTATTGCTATTACATTAATTGTAGAAAATTATTTTTTACCATTCTTAATGACATGGTTTACTGGCTTCGGAGGAAGTATTATTTCTCTTGTAATAACTTTTATTCTTTGTATTCCATTTATATGGGCTATTATTGGAAGTAAACCTAAAAAAGAAATTATTAATGAATTTTGGGATGAATCAATATACAACAGAGCTCCTTTAATTGCTATTATAAGTATTCGACTTACTTTGGTTGTATTTTGTGTTATTTTTATCTACAATCAATTCTTTTCAAGTAAAATTGCATCATTAATTCTTGCTCTTGTATTATTGATTACAATGTACTATTTATCAAAATATTTTAATCAATTCTATAATTATATTCAAACTAAATTCATCTTTAATTTAAACGAAAGAGAAATTATTCAGAAAAAAAATGAAGAGAAAAAAAAGAAAGAAAAGTTTCAATATACTTGGGATAACACACATATATCTGATATGATTGTTCCTCAAAATGCAAATTTTATCGGTGTTCCTTTAGGTGATTTAGATTGGCGAACAAAATTTCACATTAATATTGCCTACATTAAAAGAGGTGATAGAATATTACAAACTCCTAATTCTGAATCTGCTTTATATCCATTCGATAAAATTGGTATTATTGGAAATGATGAACAATTACAAAAATTTGAAAGATATTTACAAATTATTGGTGAAACACCTCCTGAAGATAATGAAATTAAAAACACAGACAATTTTACATTACAAAAAGTGGTTGTCCCTAAAGATTCCTCTATTTTAGAAAATAAAACGGTTGGAGATATAAAAGATGATTCTAAAGCAATTGTTGTTTCTATAGAACGTGATGGTAAATTTATTCAAAATCCTGATCGAAATGCAGAAATTAAATTAGGTGATTATCTAACAATTGTTGCTGATAAAAAAAGTTTAAAATCATTAATACAAAAGTATGAATTAAAATAAACGAAGTATTTTTGTAGTAATGCTTCGCAAAATTATTCATATAGATATGGATGCATTTTATGCATCTGTAGAACAACGAGATTTTCCTGAATTAAAAGGTAAATGTATTGCTGTAGGGGGAAGTGAAGAAAGAGGTGTTATTGCTACTGCAAGTTATGAAGCCAGAAAATATGGTGTTGGCTCTGCAATGTCATCCATTGTTGCTAAAAGAAAATGTCCTCAATTGATTTTTGTTAAACCTAGATTCGAAGTTTATAAAGAGGTATCAAATCAAATACGTCAAATATTTTTAGAATATACTGATTTAGTAGAACCATTATCATTAGATGAAGCATATTTAGATGTTACTAATAATCATAAAAACATACATATTGCTACAGAAATTGCAATAGAAATAAAAAACAAAATCAAACAAACAACAGATTTAACAGCTTCTGCTGGTGTTTCTTATAATAAGTTTTTAGCTAAGATAGCTTCTGATTATAATAAACCCAATGGAATATTTGTAATTACACCTAAAATAGCTTCAGAATTTATAGAGCAATTACCTATAAAAAAATTTCATGGGATTGGTAAAGTAACTGCCGAGCGTATGCAAATGATGGGAATACACAATGGCTCTGATTTAAAAAAATTAGAAATTGATAAATTACAACGTGAATTTGGTAAATCGGGTCTTTACTATTATAATATTGTTCGTGGAATTGATAACAGAGAGGTAAATCCTACTAGAATAAGAAAATCTTCCGGTTCCGAAACAACTTTTAATAAAGATTTATCAACTTTAGAAGAACTACAGATTGGATTATTTCCACTTATAGAAGATGTATGGAAATGGTCCTCTAAAACAAATATATTTGGTAGAACTATTACAATCAAAATAAAATATAATGACTTTTCTTTAACGACTAAAAGTAAATCCGCTTCATTTATAATAAAAAACAAAAACTTATTTGAACAGTTATGTTATGAATTATTAGCAGAAAGTTATAGTGAATATAAACCTGTTCGTTTACTTGGTGTTGCTATATCTAATCTAGAAAATAATAATAAATTTGGAACTCAATTAGAAATTCCTTTTAAGGAAGATTTTTTCTAATCCCAACGATTCCAACGAATATAAGAAGGTTTAGAAAAATTGAAATCCATCATGTCGAAATCTCTATTATCAATAGAATTTGTTTTAAATATATTATTTCCTTGTCCTGGAATATTAGGATAAAACGAGAATGAAAAACGTATATTATTAAATACAAAATAATCATTTGTAAACATAACTCCAAGTGTAAATCGAGAATATACTGGATTATTATTTAATATAAATTTACTGTTATTACCTATCGCTGAAAACATAGCATTAAAAAACGGAGAAACACGAAATCCTAAAAACTGATAAGGAGTATAAGTCTGTACTTGATATTCTAACATTAATTTTTGCTGTCCTATTAAACCTCTATCTGATCTAAAACCTGCCATTCCTAGATAATCATCTTGGTGTAGAGATAATTCATCAGCAGGTGAATCCAATCTATTATGCCCCAACAAATAATTAAGCTTACCAAAATTACGAATTTTCCATTTTCCTATCGTCATCAGCTTTGCCATGTACTGTAATTCTATAGAAAGTGTTTGCTGTTCAAAAGCACTTTTATTAAAGAAACCTCCATATTCAATATTTATTCCATAGAATCCAGATCTTAAAAAACCTCCCATAGAAGCTTTTGTTCCTAAATAATATCTATTCTCATTACGAATTCTTTGATAACTAGATATTACTCCAAAAGATTTACCTACAGCAATATCTTCATCAATATTATAATTATAAATAAATCTAGTTTTTACATATCTACGTGATGATATCCCTATCCCTAACATATAATTTGTTTGATTAGAAAAGAAATCTATAGGATCATTCTGCTCAATAGGTTTTTCGTCATAATTTCTTCTATAAAATCGTGTCGAAACTATAAAATTAGTGATATTACTTGTCGATTTATTTTTGTCTATTCTAAATGCTCTTGCTAGCCAATAATCTTGAAAATCATATTTAAAATTATTCATCTCAAGTTTTTCTTTTTTAAAGTCTAATGAATCTTGAAAATATATCTGTCCAACAGATATACCTCCTGCATAATGTGCTAAGGGTGAATAAAAAGGTCGAACAAAATTAATAGACTTATTATAATAATCGTCTTCGTTTTTAAAATAATGTATATTTCCTTGAATTCGACTTTTCCCTATATTAGGTACAGTATAGTTAAATTGATAAAGAGATTTACCTGAACTATAATTATGTCTATATCTATTATCAAGAACATGTCCCAATCCTAAAATATTTCTTTCTCTAATTCTTATTCCTGCCCTAGAGCTAGATACTGTTCCTGTTACAAACATACTCCAAGAATCTATAGAATTAACATATAAATCTACAGAATCTTTTCCTACTAATTGTGCATCAATCTCTACTTTACGAATAGATCTATTTGTACGTATTAAACGTTCAGATTCATATACTTTTACCGAATCATATTTTTGTCCTTCTTTAAATAAGACATTTTGTTTTAGTACAAATTTTTTAGACTTTAGATGTAATGTATTACCTGCTCTTTCTACCCATTTGGTTGGCCGTTTTGTAGTATCTGTGAGTGAATATCCAAAAGGATCTTGAGTTTTATAATATATATTTCTAATAATTTTTCCTTCATATAACTTTTCATTTCTATTGTCAACTTGTAAAGGGAAATTATTTTTTCGTTTATTCTTAAATAAAAGTTTATTATAAAAATTTTTAAACTTTGTTGGTTTTTTATTTTCAACTTTTACTGTATCGATAGTTATACGATCATTCTCTACTTGTGCAAATAGAGAATTCGATATAAATAAAAATATACCTAAAAATAATGATATTAATAAACGTTTCTTAATCACGTTCGAATTTATAAAAGTCTTGTTGCTTTTACAAATCTTATTTTCCAATAGTTTTCATCAAGAGATGAAATCATGACTCCTTTTGAAGTTGAGGAATGTATAAAATTTATAGTTCCATTATTATTTATACTCTCTACTATACCTACATGTGAAATAGAATTACCTGAAGTATTAAAAAAAATTAAATCTCCAATTCTTACATTTTCTATATCAATACTTCTTCCAGAATTCGCTTGATCTCTAGATACACGAGGCATTTCGATATTTACATCCATGAAACTAAGATATACCAATCCAGAACAATCTAATCCAGTATTTGTTGTTCCTCCAAATTTATAAGGTGTACCCATATACGATTTAGCTGTTCTTAAAAGTCTATTGGCATCTTTAGATACAGATACATTAGAATTTTTTGAATGATAATTTACTGATGAGCTATTCTTAGAATTATTTGAATAAGTTTTATGATAATTAGTCTTTTTATAAGAAGTTACTTTTTTACTACTTCCACAAGAAAATAAAAATGTACTGCTTATGACTATTAATAATAATATGTAAACAATTTTTTTCATTTTTCAAGATTAATTTTAGATATATAAACCTAACGAATTTTAAAATTAAATATTACCTTTCATTACGTCAATTAACAATTGTTTGGCTCTTAATAAACGTACTTTAACATTCGCTAAAGATAAATTAAGTTCATCTGCTATCTCTTTATACGTTTTATCCTCTATAAAACGTAGTTCGATAATTTTTTGATAAGGTTCTTTTAGTTTATCAATTGCTTCTGTAAGCTTATCATTATCTTGCTTTAAAATTAAATATTCCTCAGGCGAAGGTTGATCTTCTAAAATATTAAGAAGATGAGTTTCATCATACATAGAAACATTTAATTTTGGAGATTTTCTAATATGATCTATCATTGTATTATGTGCAATAGAAATAACCCAAGTTGTAAAATCAAAATCTTGATTATATAATTTTAATTTAGCAAATACTTTAGTAAAAGTTTCTATTGTTATATCCTCAGCCTCTTCTTCATTTTTTATTTTTCCCCATACATAACCATAAACTTTATTCCATAATAGTTCAATAACTGCATTTTGGGCATTTCTTTTTCCTTTTTTTGCTTCTAATATTATGTTATCTAAAGTCATTAATTTCTCTCTGTTATGATAAATATATGAATTTATTATTAATAATTTATAGTCACATAATAGACTAAGCGACTATTTTAGGATAAAAAATAATTAATCAGATAATAATCAATAAATATTATGAGAATATTTTATAAAAGAAAATAGGGTAAGTTACATACGACCTTACCCTATTTATCAACTAGAATATTTAAAATTATTTATTGGTATCTTTTTTTGTATCAGGATTTACCAAAGGTTGTTGATCCCAACCTCCTCCTAAGGCTTTATAAACTGCAACTGTAGTTTTTAATTGATTTACTTTTGTTTCAACTAACTCAAATTTAGCTTCTAAAGCATCTCTCTGAGTTAAAAGAACTTCCATATAATCTGCTCTTGCATACTTGAATAAATCATTTGAAATACCAATTGATTTAACTAAAGCATCAACTTCTTGAGATTTTAAATCATAACTACCTTGTAAGTTTTTGATTTTAGCTAATTGATTTGCGACCTCTATATATGCATTTAAAATAGATTGTTCGTAATGATAAACAGCCTGTATTTGTTTTGCATTCGCATTATAATAAGCTGCTTTAATTGCATTTCTATTTAATACAGGAGCAACTAAATCACCTACTAAATTATAAAGTAGAGATTTAGGGTTAACTAAATAACCTGGATCAAAAGCTTGATATCCTATTCCAGCAGAAATACCTACAGATGGATAAAACCTTGCTTTAGCAGATTTTATATCTAATTTAGTAGCAGCTAATTCATACTCTGCTGATTTTATGTCTGGTCTATTTTCTAATAAATCAGAAGGTAATCCAGCATAAACTGCTTGCGGAACTAAATTATCAAAACTATCTTTAGATCGTTCTACATGTTGTGGATATCTACCTACTAAAAAGTTAATTCTATTTTCTGCTTCTACAATTTCTTGTTGAATATCATATTGCATACTTTTAGTTTTAAGAACCTGAGCTTCAAATCTTTTCACAGCAAGTTCATTACTTCTAGCAGATTGTTTTAAAAGTTTTACAACATTTAATGCATCACTTTGAATTTTTATATTGTCTTGAACAATTTGTAATTCATTATCTAATGCAAGAAGTTCATAATAAGCATCTGCTATTTCTCCGATTATATTTGTAACCATGAAATTTCTTCCTTCAATTGTTCCAAGATAACGTTGAACTTGAGCTCTTTTAGCATTATGTAACTTACCCCAAATATCAGTTTCCCAATTTGCATACGCTCCAACTCCCATATCAAAAAGAGGATCTGGCATTTCTTTCCCTGGCTTTATATCTGTAGTAGCTTCCATTGCTCCGATATTTGTATATCGGCTAACTTTATCCATTCCTACTCCAGCTTTTACACCTAAAGAAGGTAAATATTCACCTTTTTTTGCACGAATTTCATTTTTAGAAATTTCTACTTCTTGTAAAGTGATATTTAATTCCTGATTATTTTGTAATGCTGTTTGTATTAAAGATTGTAAGTTAGGATCGGTAAAAAAATGATCCCAAGTTAGCTTAGCTGTATTAATACTATCATTTGCTGTGTCAGTTCCATAAGATTCTGGCACATTTTTATTCTCCTCTTTTTGAGGTATATCTATTGATTTACATGCTCCTAGAGCAATTAGTATGCAGGCTGCGCCTGCATACAAATGTAATTTGTTTTTAATCATAATGAATAATGTCTTCGCTTAGTGGTGATTCTTCCTCTTCATGTTGGTCGCTACCATCTTGTAACATTTTTCTACCATCTGCCCATTTAGCAAATATGTAGTACAATCCAGGAATGATTATAATACCGAATACTGTACCGAAAATCATACCTCCCATTGCAGAAGCACCAATTGTATGGTTACCAATTGCACCTGCTCCATGTGCTAAAACTAATGGTATCATACCTGCTACGAATGCAAATGATGTCATTAAGATAGGACGGAAACGAACTTGAGCTCCTTCAATAGCTGCTTCAAAAATAGACAAGCCTTCTTGTCTTCTTTGTACAGCAAACTCTACAATCAGTACGGCATTTTTACCTAATAAACCAACAAGCATAATAAGTCCTACCTGAGCATAAATATCATTTTCTAATCCCATTGCTTTCAATAGGAAGAATGAACCAAATATACCTACTGGTAAAGATGTAATTACAGCTAATGGCATAATGAAACTCTCATATTGTGCAGCTAATACTAAATAAACGAATACTAATACTACAATGAAAATATAAATTGCTTCATTTCCTCTTCTCGACTCATCATACGATAAACCTTCCCAAGCTACTTTATAACCATGAGGTAAAGTTGCTGCTGCTGTTTCGTTTATTGCTTTAATTGCATCAGCTGTTGTATACCCATCAGCTGGTAAACCTCTAATTGCAGCAGAATTGTACATGTTATAACGTGTAATCTCATTAGGACCTTGTTTCTTCTTCATTGTCATGAATGATGAATAAGGTACCATTTCATCACGGTCATTTTTCACATAAAGCTTCATAACATCAGTTGGTAATTTTCTAAATTCTGGTGATGCTTGAACATACACTTTAAAAAATTGTCCAAAACGGATGAAACCTTGATCATATGTACTACCTATTAAGATATTTAAGTTATCCATCGCTTTACCGATTGACACCCCTTTCTGCATTGCTGCTGCGTTATCAAAAACTAATTCATATTGTGGATAGTTAGCTGCAAAGAATGTAAATACACCAGTTAGTTCTTTACGTTTCTTTAATTCAGCCATGAAATTTTTATTAACCTTATCAAAATCCTGATAATCAGTTTCTTTATTCATATCTAATAAACGCATAGAGAAACCTCCTGATGAACCAAAACCAGGAACTGCTGGTGGCTCAAAGAATTCTATTGTAGCTCCTAAACCTTTAGATTTTTCTTCTAATTCTTCCATCACCTGTTTTACATCATGAGTTCTTTCATCCCAAGGCTTTAAGTTAATCAAACACGTACCAGCATTTGATCCCCTACCTTCTGTCATAATCTCGTAACCAGCTAATGAAGAAACTGTTTCTACTCCTTCTATTTTTTCTGCTATTCCCTGTAAAGCTCTAGATACTTTATTTGTTTGTTCTAATGTTGAACCTGGAGGTGTTTGGATAATTGCATAAATTGTTCCTTGATCCTCTGTAGGAATGAAACCTCCTGGTAATACTTTACTCACATAAAATATACCAGCACAGAAAATAAGAAGTACAGTCCAAGTTACAAATCTTCTGTTAACAATTTTACGTAATAAAGATGCATAAACACCTGTTAATTTATCAAAACCTCTATTGAAGCTATCCATAAATCTTGTGAACAAAGTAACTTTCTTTGGTTTACCATGATTGTTCTTCAACAACATTGCACACAATACTGGTGTTAATGTAAGTGCAATAAGTGCAGAAATAACAATAGAACTAGCCATTGTAATAGAAAACTGTCTAAAGAATGTACCAACTGGTCCTGACATGAATGATATTGGTAAAAATACAGATACCATTACTGCTGTAATTGCTATAATCGCACCAGAAATTTCTCCCATTACTTCTTGTACAGCTTTAAATGGAGATAAATTCTTCTCCTCCATCTTGGCGTGTACAGCTTCCACAACAACAATCGCGTCATCGACAACAATACCAATTGCAAGTACGAGGGCAAATAGTGTTACAAGATTTATTGTTAGACCACATGCTTTCATAATGAAGAAAGCTCCAATTAATGAAACTGGTACAGCTATAATAGGAATTAATGTAGAACGCCAATCCCCTAAGAAAATAAATACAACTATTGCAACTAATATAAATGCATCTCTTAATGTATGAACTACTTGTTCTACAGAAGCATCTAAGAATTTAGAAACGTCATAACTAATTTTATAATCAACTCCTGGAGGGAAATCTTTTTTAAGTTCCTCCATTTTTTCTTTAATTCCTTTAATTACATCACTCGCATTACTTCCATAATTTTGTTTCATTACAATTGATGCTGATGGGTGACCATCTAAGTTTGAATAAATATCGAAGAATTCACTTCCTAATTCAACTTTTGCAATATCTTTTAGTTTTAGGTTTTCACCTTGAGCGTTTGCTCTTATGATAATATTACCATATTCTTCAGGAGTTGTATATTGACCTTTGTAAGTAAGTACATATTCTAATGATTGAGCAGCAATACCAGAACTTTGTCCTAAACGACCAGGTCGTCCAATGATACTTTGTTCTCCTACCGCTTTAGTTACTTCTTCAACCGAAATATCATAAGCTCTCATTCTTTCAGGATTTAACCAAATACGCATTGCATATCTTCTCATTCCTAAAATTTGAGATCTTGCAATACCAGGAATACGGTTAACCTCTGGTATAACATTTACAGTAGCATAATTGTAAAGAAATTTTTCATCCATACTTTTATTTGTACTGTAAAGGTTAACGTACATTAACATACTTGGCTGTACAGGTTGCACAATAACCCCTTCTTTTTGTACAAGTTCAGGTAGTAATGACATTACCTGATCCACTCTGGTTTTAACCAAAACGGTTGCCATATTGGAGTCGGTACCTGGATCAAAGATTACACTCAAAGTTGCTTCCCCAGCACTGGTAGCATCTGTTGTCATATATCTCATTCCTTGTACACCATTAATGGCATTTTCTATGGTAATCAAAGATGATTTTACTAATACCTCAGAACTCGCTCCAGGATATGCAATAGACACAGATACTGTTGTTGGAGCAATTTGAGGAAACTGTTCGGTTGGTAACTGCTCAATAGCAAGTAAACCAACGAAGACTATAATGACCGATATTACAATCGCAAAAACCGGTCGATGTATTATTTTTTTAAACATATTAATCGGTTTTATTCAGAATATAATTCTAAATCAGACATTACTTTTTTAGGATCTAAGAATTTAGAAGATATTTTTTGATTCTCTTGAACCATTCTCAACCCTTCTAATAAAATTCTATCTCCTTGTGCTAATCCTTTAGAAATTATATATATGTGTGGTAATTCAGCAGCAACTGTAACTTCTCTTGATTTTACTACGTTATCTTTAGTAATAACATAAACATATTTTTTATCTAATTCTTCGAATGTAGCTTTTTGAGGAATCATAATTGCGTGTGGGTATGGAGTTGTAATAACAATATTTCCTGTTTCTCCATAACGTAAAAGTTTTTCTGGATTCAAGAAAGTTGCTCTGTATGCAATATTACCAGTTTCATTATTGAAATCTGATTCAATTGTTTCAACAATACCATCTCTTTTGTACATTTCTCCATTCGCTAGCTGAAGTTTTACATGTAAGAAACCATCATCACTTTTATGATTCATTTGGTTTAAATACTCTGCTTCTGGAACATTGAAGTAAACCCACATTTTACTGTTATCTGATAATTCTGTTAATAAGTCTCCATCATCTACTAAACTTCCTTTTCTTACATGAAATCTACCTACAATTCCATCAAAAGGAGCTCTAACATCAGTGAATTGAAGATGTGTACTTGATTCTGAAACCTCAGCTCTTGCTTTTTCTAATTTAGCTTTAGCCATTGCCATTTCTTGAGGAGCAACGATATCCTTTTCAGATAAACTTTTTGTATTATTATATTCTATTTCTGCATATCTAGCTTCTGCTTTTGTTTTATTTACATCTGCTTGATATAAATTAGGCATTATTTTAAATAATAATTGTCCTTTTTTTACAAATTGACCTTCATCTACATAAATGTTCTGAATGTAACCACGTTCCTGAGCTCTCAATTCAATATGATTGATTGAACGAATTTGAGCTACATAGTTTTTATCAATCAAAGTATCCTGTACTAAAGGACTTGTAACTTTAAACTCCACTGGAGCTTCTTTTTTTTCTTTACCAGAGTTGCAACTTACAAAAAATAATGAAGCACAAACACTTACGACCATAAGGCTTTTCTTAACCATAGTGATAATTATTTAACAATAGTTTTTAATGATAATTTTTTTTGAAAATAATTTTTTGGTGATCGTAACTTTACGAACACTGTAAACTTTTTACTGAAATAAAAGTTGTTTAAATCATATTCTGAAAACTCTATACTCTATGTATAGACCATCAGTTGATTTGTTGATAGAAAGATTGTGTGTAAGAAAAACTGCACTTTGTTGACTATAAAAGTCATTCAAAAATGCAAACAATACTTTCCATACATTTGTTTTGAAGAAAATATCCACATCTCTTCTTGGAAGGATGTTAGAATCTTCTATTTCAGTTTCATTCTCTAAAAATTCAGTATTAGAGTGATGACGATCAATATAAGAATTCTTATATTGAGTATGGGTATTAGTTTTACAGTTTGTAAAAGTATTTTGTAATTGAAACGTCGAAGTACTAGAATCGAAAAAACCTTGAAATTTAGAAAAACTTCTTTGCGTAAGATTATCGTTCACATTCTTAAAATGTGAAATCTCGAGATGCCAATTTACTATGGCAAGCATCACGAGTGATAAAATAAACAAATATTTTCTAAAATTCTTTTTCATTCAGTCAACAAAATAACTAAAAAGAAGAAAAATAAACAAAACATATTAGCTTAAAATAAAGTTAAATAATTTAAATATTTTAAAAAAAGACTATTTATTAAAATCATTTCAAAAATAAAATATGACACTTCAAGCTTATTTTTTGCAGGCTCAATATAAAATGAAACAATTATTCATAAATCAATTTCTATATTTACATTAATAATTCTGACCTATTAAATTATAATGAATACATACAATACAATATTATCATCAGAAAATAAATTTACAAGCTTTGCTAAAAAAAGATTGATAATATGGACTGTTGCTATTATTACTTTTTATGTTTTTGTTTATTTGATGGATCCTCTTGATCCTATTTGGTCAGATTATTTAAAGATGCCCTTTAAAAATGTTTTTAATGAATTTCTTTGGGGATTATTTTTTTCAATTATAATCTCTGAAGTCAGTATTTATATTGATCATTTTTTAAATAAATATCTTCCTTGGGATAACAGAACTATAAAACATTTATTAATACAATGTACACTTCAAATTATAGGAAGTATATTAATTGTACTAATAATTAATTCATTTTTCGAAGATATCTGTCATGACTTACCAAAATTAGATGTTCGAAAAGAATATTCTTTACTTGGACAATGGATTGCTACAAATATTGTAATTGCTTTATTGATTAGTACTTTTAATACAATTGATTTTCTTTTAAAAAGTTGGAAAGAAACAGTAATACAAGTTAGTGAACATAAACTAAAAGCTTCTGAACATAAACGAGCAGCTATGTCTGCTGAATTACAAGCATTAAAATTACAAATTGATCCTCATTTTATTTTTAATAATCTAAGTGTTTTATCAGAATTAATTTTAGAAGATCAACAACTGGGTTATGAATATTCTGAAAGTTTTGCAAAAGTATATCGTTATCTGCTTGTTAACTCAAAAAAAGATGTCATAACATTAAAGGAAGAATTAAAATTCTTGCATTCTTACATCTACCTTACAACTAAAAGAATTGGTGAAGGTGTTAATTTTGAAATTACTATTCATGAAAAATTTAAAGAATATCTTATTCCTCCTTTAGCTCTACAATTTTTAGTTGAAAATGCTTTAAAACATAATCAAACTTCAAAATTAAATCCTTTAAAAATAAATATATATACGACTGAAGATAAATATCTTGTAGTAAGTAATATTTTAATTCCTCTTATAAATAAGAATGAATCACCTGGCATTGGAATTCAAAACATTATAAATAGATTTGAATTTCTTGGTGAAAGATTGCCAATAATAAACAAAACAACTACAGAATTTATTGCAAAAATTCCTCTCTATGAAAATAAATAATATTCTTATTGTAGAAGATGAGAAACCAAATGCAGATCGATTGAAAAGAATATTACTTCATTTGAGACCAAATATTGAGATTTTAAGTGTAGAAGATTCTATTTCATCAACCGTAGAATGGTTAAATAAAAATATTTCACCTGATTTAATAATGATGGATATTCGTCTTTCTGATGGTTTAAGTTTCGAAATCTTCAACAAATACGAAATAAAAAGCCCTGTAATATTTACAACTGCTTATGATGAATATGCTGTAAAAGCATTTAAATACAATAGTATTGATTATTTACTAAAACCAATTGAAGAAGAAGAATTAGAATTTGCATTAAAAAAATATGAAAGTTTTATTGAAACCATTCCTATTTTAGGAGCTACTTTCGAGGGGCTATTGAATTACATCCAACCTAAAGATTATAGGAAACGATTTCTTTTAGCAAAAAAAGACGGATATACAACCCTTTTAACAGAAGATATATTGTATTTTCAAACAGAATTAGGGATTAATAAAGCTTTTTTAACAAATGATAAAGCGGAAATTATTTCTCAAACGTTAGAAGAATTAGAAAAACAATTAGATCCAAAATTATTTTTTAGAGCTAATAGACAATTTATTATAAATATTAATTCTGTTAAAAATGTTTTTAATCATTTTAATGGAAAATTAAAACTTGAATTAAAAAAACATCCAGAAGTAGAAATATTAATAAGTAGAGAAAAAGCATCTTCTTTTAAATCTTGGATGGATTATTAAAAAATAATTAATCATGAAAAATTATCTTTTTTTAGCTTGCGCTATTATTTGTGAATCTATTGCTACTTCTTTTTTGAAAGCTTCAAATGGTTTTACTAAACCAATACAAACTATCATTTTTGTTATTGCTATGTCATCTTCATTTTACTTTTTAACTTTAGCAATTAAAGTAATTCCTATTGGCATAGCTTATGCAATATGGTCTGCAGTAGGAATTGTAATTATTTCTTGTGTCGGATATTTTGTTTATAAAGAAAAACTCGACTTACCTGCTATTTTAGGTATTCTATTAATTGTTATAGGTGTAATAATAATCAATGTTTTTTCTAAATCTGCGGGTCATTAAAAACAAATCATTGGTTTATGAATGAATGTTTATAATAAAAAATATTCTCTTTTATGTTATAATTTTAGTAATTTTCATTCCTCTCATTTTACGTTTTAACTTCAAAAATTTCCGTTTCACTCCATTTCTTAATTAAAAAGCTCACTTCTCTAATTTACTTTGTACATAATTAAATAAAAATATTATGAACTACAAAGTAGGATATTTGATAGTATCTTTTTCTATAACTACATCATTATTTTCTTGTACATCCAAAAATGAACAAGAAAATATATCTCAAGTATCAGCATTACCTACTGACTTTATTCAACTAAAATTAGAAAATGTAGATATTCCTACAGCTTATCCTGGAAGTATAGAAGGTCAAGATAATGTAGAAATTAAAGCACAAGTAAATGGTTATCTAGAAAAAGTATATATAAAAGAAGGTCAATATGTTACTCAAGGCCAAACTTTATTCAGAATAACACCTACTATTTATGAAGAACAGGTAAAGAATAGTGATGCATCTCTTAAAGTAGCATTAGCAAACTTAGCAAACACAAAATTAGAGGTTGAAAAACTAAAACCTTTGGTAGAGGGAAATGTTGTTTCTGATGTTCAATTAAAAACTGCTGAAGCAAATTATCAAGGAGCATTAGCACAAGTTGCTCAAGCAAAAGCAGCCTTAGGAACATCAAAAATTAATGCTGATTTTACGTATATAAAAGCTCCTATAAGTGGTTACATAGGACGTATTCCTAACAGAATTGGAAATTTAGTTGGAGCTAGTGATACAAATGCACTCACTACTTTATCAAATATCAATACTGTTAATGTATATTTTTCTATGAATGAAGCTCAATTTATCTCTTATAATCGATTTATCAACTCTTCGAACAATATTACTAATACTATTGAATTATTATTAGCTGATGGTTCTACTTATGATAACAAGGGTAAATTAGAAAGTGCCAGTGGTAATTTTGATAAAAATACAGGGAGTATTCAATTAAAGGCTGTATTCTCTAATCCAAATAATTTATTACGATCAGGAGCAACAGCAAAAGTTATTCTTCATCAACAAGTAGATAATGTGATTCAAGTACCTAAAACTGCTGTAAAAGATATACAGGATAAATTATTCATTTATAAACTAGATAAAAATAACAAAGTAAAAATGTTACCAATTGATATATCTGGAGGTAACACTGAATTCTATTTTGTAAATAAGGGAGTTAAAGCTGGTGATAAAATAGCTATAAATAGATTAGATGAACTTACAGATAACGCTCTAGTTGCTCCTAATAATAAATAATATTTAGAAAAAATAAGATGTTAAAAAAAATAATAGATCGTCCTGTACTTGCTACAGTTATTTCTTTAATTATTGTAATTTTAGGAGTTATAGGGCTAGATAGATTACCAGTAACACGTTTTCCTGATATCTCTCCTCCAACTATTACTGTTAATGGATCATATCCTGGAGGAAATAGTGAAACAGTAATACGCTCTGTAGTAACTCCATTAGAAGAACAAATTAATGGAGTTGAAGATATGCAATACATAAAATCGAATGCAAGTAATGATGGAACATTCTCTATTTCGATTATATTCAAGCAAGGTGTTAATGCTGATCAAGCTGCAGTAAACGTACAAAATAGAGTACAACAAGCTACACCTATTTTACCTCAAGAAGTTATAAGAATGGGACTTACAACTTCCAAACAACAAAATAGTATGGTAATGCTTTTTAATCTATATACTGATGATAACAGTAGATATGATGAAAAGTTTTTACAAAACTATGCTAACATTAATCTTATTCCACAGGTAAAACGAGTAAAAGGAGTTGGTCAAGCTCAAGTTTTTGGTACAAAAGATTATTCCATGCGAATTTGGCTAAATCCTCAAAGAATGTCTTCTTATGGTTTAGTTCCTTCTGATGTTTCAAATGCAATAGCAGATCAAAGTTTAGAATCTGCCCCAGGTAAATTAGGTGAAGAATCTAAAGCTGCGTTAGAATATGTTATCCGTTATAAAGGGAAAAAAAATGTTCCAGAGCAATATGAAAATATTGTTATCAAAAACGATGGTACAAATATCGTTCGATTAAAAGATGTTGCAAGAGTAGAGTTTGGAGCAATTTCATATAGTGGAGACAATTTATCAAATGGTAAAAATGCTGTTACTGTAGCAATTATGCAAACAACGGGATCTAATGCTAATGATATAGAAATTGGAATTGATAAATCTATTGAACAACTCTCAAAATCTTTTCCTCCTGGTGTGAAATATTCAAAAGTTGTTAGTACTAAAGAAAAATTAGACGAAGCTACAAGTCAAGTAAAGTCGACATTAATAGAAGCATTTATTCTTGTTTTCATCGTTGTTTTCATCTTTTTACAAGATTTCAGATCAACTATTATCCCTGCAATTGCAGTTCCTGTTGCAATTATAGGTACATTTTTCTTTTTACTTGTATTCGGATTTACAATAAATGTATTAACTCTTTTCGCCTTAGTACTTGCTATTGGTATTGTCGTAGATGATGCTATTGTTGTTGTAGAATCTGTACATAGTAATATGGAAGGTACGAATCTTACAGGTAAAGAAGCAACTCATAAATCAATGAGAGAAATTACTGGTGCCGTTATTTCCATAACATTAGTAATGTCTGCAGTATTTATTCCAATTGGTTTTATGGAAGGCTCTGCGGGACTTTTTTATAAACAATTCGCTTACACATTAGCTATTGCCATTATCATATCGGCTGTTAATGCATTAACATTAACTCCTGCTCTATGTGCTGTTTTATTAAAAAACAATCATACAGGAGATTCTCACGAACAAAAAAAAGGATTTGGAAAAAAATTTGCCAATGCGTTTAACATTGGTTTCAATAATATGACGAATCGCTATTTAGGTGGTTTAAAATTTTTAATTAACCACAAACTGATTTCTAGTGGTTTAATTCTCGGCATTATAGGTTTTTCAGTTTGGTTAATGAATACAACTCCAAAAAGTTTTGTACCAATGGAAGACGATAGTTTATTTATGTATTCTTTAAGTATGCCTCCAGGAACAGGATTAGATAAAACGACAGAAGTTTCGAATAAAATTAATAAAATCATTAAAGAAATTGATGCTGTACATGAAAATACCTCTATTACAGGGTTTAATCTTTTAAATAATAGTGCTGGTCCTGCTTATGCAATGGGATTCGTAAAATTAAAGCCTAAAAAAGAACGAGGTGAAATTCATGATATCGATCAAATTGTTAGTTTAGTCAACGAAAAACTATCTACAATAAAAGAAGGAAGTATTATGACATTTAGAATGCCTCCTGTAGAAGGATATGGAATGACTAATGATGCAGAAATAATTCTTCAAGATAGAATGGGAAGAGACCCTCAAGTTTTAAAAGCAAAGGCAGATCAACTTATTGGGCAAATTATGCAGAATCCTGAAGTTGCTTTTGCTTATACAATGTTTAGAGCAGATTATCCACAATTAGAACTTGAAGTTGATGAAGATAAAGCAAAACAGTTAGGTGTAAGTGTTTCTAATTTATTAGGAACTATTCAAACTTATTTTTCTGGTGATCAATCTCAAAATTTCTCCCGATTTGGAAAATTTTATCGAGTGAATATTAAAGCTGATGGAGTTTTTAGAATGGATCAAGATGCTTTTAATGATATTTTCGTAAAAAATAACAATGGAGATATGGTTCCTGTTACAACACTTATTAATCTTAAAAAAGTGTATGGACCTGAATCTGTTGGAAGATATAATCTCTACAATTCTCTAACAATAAATGTTACTCCAAAAAGTGGAGTAAGTAATGGAGAATTAATCACGAAATTAGAAAAAACTCTTGATACTTTACCTTCTGACTACAGTTACGAATGGACTGGACTTAGTTTAGAAGAAAAATCATCAGGAAATCAAACCGTAGCTATTTTTGGATTATGTTTATTATTCGTTTATCTACTATTATCAGCTCAATACGAAAGTTATGTTTTACCATTAGCTGTAATGCTATCTATACCTACAGGAGTAATTGGTGCATTTTTAGGAATAAAAGCAATTGGATTTGATAATAATATTTATGTACAAGTAGGACTTATTATGCTGGTTGGGTTACTCGCCAAAAATGCTATCTTAATTGTTGAATTTGCTGTTCAAAAAAGAAAAAGTGGTTTATCAATTTTAGATTCTGCAATTGAAGGTGCCAAAGCTAGGTTAAGACCTATTATCATGACCTCATTAGCATTTATCGTTGGTATGATTCCTCTTATGTTATCTGCTGGAGGAATGGCTTCAGGAAATAAATCAATAAGTGTTAGTGCTGCTATGGGAATGTTAAGTGGTGTACTATTAGGAATATTCATAATTCCTATACTTTATATTCTATTTCAATATTTAGATGAAAAAATTTCTTCTAAAAAATCCACTATTCAAAACGAATTACAAAATGAAAATATTTAATATAAAAAATATGCTTCTTTTTAGCGCAGTGTCATCAGCAATGATTTCCTGCGCAACAAGGAGTGAATATAAAAAGCCTGAACTTAATATTCCTGAAAATTATAAGGAACAGATACAAGTTACTGGAGATACTATTGTTTTACCTTGGAAAACATTTTTTAAAGATCCTACATTAATATCATTAATAGAAAAATCTCTAGAAAAAAATAATGAAATTAATACTGCATTAAAAAATATTGAACAATTAGATTTGGTTTATAAACAAGCTAAAAATAATATTATGCCTACAGTTGATTTTAGTGCGGGAGCAAATAGAAATTGGGTTTCAAAAAATAGTCTTAATGGTTCTTTATCAGAACAATTTACAGGTACAAAATATATTGATGATTATAGTGCTGTATTAAAATTATCATGGGAAGCAGATATTTGGGGTAAAACTAAATTACAAAAACAAGCAGCCAAAGCTGATTATTTTTCACAAAAAGAAAATTTAAATGCACTAAAAAGTAGAATTATTGTTCAAGTAGCTCAAGCTTATTATAATTTAATAAGTTTAGATGAACAGCTTAAAATAGCTGAACAAAATATTGAATTGAGTACTACAAATTTAAAGATGATGAACCTACAATATAAAGCTGGTCAAATTAATTCTTTGGCAATACAACAATCAGAAACTCAAAAGAAAACAGCTGAATTATTAATTCCTTTAGCAAATCAAAACATATCTATACAAGAAAATGCTTTGAGTATTTTATGTGGTGAATACCCTCAAAAAATTGAACGTAGTAATTCTTTAAAACAGATGTTCACTGATAATAAACTTTCTGAAGGTGTTCCGGCTCAACTTTTAAGTAGAAGACCGGATTTAAAAGCTGTAGAATACACTTTAATAAGTCTAAATTCTAAAACAAATTTAGCTAAAGTTGCAATGTATCCTAGTTTAAGTCTTACTCCACAAATAGGAGCTAATTCTTATAAAATTAATCAATGGTTTGATTTACCTGGATCTCTTACAAAAACTATTGCAGCAAATTTAGCTGCTCCTATCTTACAGAAAAGACAATTTAAAACAGCATATGAAACTGCGGTCATTGAACAAGAAAAAACAGTTATAAATTACAAACAAACAATGTTGAATGCTGTAAATGAAGTTTCTGATGCATTAGCAAAGCAAAAAGGAACTTCGGAAAGAATAGATTTACTACAACAAAAAACCAATATCCTTGATAAAGGAATAAATGATGCTGTAAAACTATATAAAAATGGTATGGCTACTTATCTTGAAGTAATTACAGCACAAAATAATAAACTTCAGAATGATTTAGAAATGGTGAATGTATCGTTAGAAAAATTAAATGCTGAGGTTGATTTATATAGAGCTTTAGGCGGAGGTATTAATTAACCTCTTATCTAAATATTTTTTGTTAATTAACAGATTTTAAACTATCAATTAGGCAGTACTATTTTTATAGTACTGCTTTATTGTTTTTATAAATGTTATAAAAAATAAAAAAAGCAGAAAGTAATAAAATTACATTTCTGCTTTGTAGACCCACAGGGATTCGAACCCCAACTAGCGGCACCAAAAACCGATGTGCTACCGTTACACCATGGGTCTTTCCCTTAATTGCTGTGCAAATATAGTAAGGTTTTTCAATTCTCCAAAACTAATTTAATAAGTTTTTAAAGATTATTTAAAGTTAATTTTATAAAAATCTGATAATGAATAAAATTTAGATGAAATATTTTTCAAAAAAAATATCTTTTTTAATTCCTTTCTACTCCTGTACTTCTAATTCCATTAAATTTAAAAGAACTTTTCTCCATTTCTTTCTCAAATTCATCTTTTGTTACTTTCTTAGATTTATTTGGTAACTCAATTTTTCCTTCATAAGGTTTTACATCAATTGCAGTAAAACTTACATTTGTATCCATATCTGAAACAAATGGTAATTTAAAACTAACTTGTAAAATTAATCCTGGTAATCCATTAAAACGAGATGGACCATCACGAAAAGGAAGCTCTGTACTATACCATGCTTCTACAGTTTGTGTTGGATTAGTATAAGTTGCTTTTCTAACTTTATAACCTAATATAGTCGATTCTTCTTTTGACAATACCCAAGGAAAATGTTGTATAGAATCTTTTACAAATAATTTAGGCTTCATATCATTTTGCTCGTACAATTCGTTTGTAACAAAATCTTTATAAATATTAGTTCCTGTAATACTAACCGAACTAATTGCAGCTCCTTTTACCTGTTCATTGTTAATTCGTTCTATTTTTACGAAATTAGAATTATCTTTATTTACAAATAGTTCATAATAATAACGTTTACTTTCAGAATTTTGTAAAATTTCAAGTGATTTAGCACTTAGTTTTTTTAACTTACTTTTATCAAATTCTTGTTTTACTTCATATTCTACTTTTATTCCATTTTGTGCAAACAACCAAAAGGGTAAAATAAATAAGATTAATTTTTTCATACTTTAATTTATGTAATTAAGTGAATATAAAGTTATTATTTTAAAAATAATCAATTTGCTTTAATTATAATTTTGCAGTAATGATTGAAGCAGCATCCTTTTATAAACAATTCTTCTATTTATAAAACATATTTAATTGTTTATAAAAGATATAGCGAGAAGGCATAGTGCGAAGCAATTCCCAAAATAATATTTTTAAAAAGTTTGAAGAAGCTTAATATTAACTGATTTTTAATATCAAATATCATTTAGTATATAAATTTATAGTAGTAACTTAGCATTAAGTAATTTAATTTATAAAATCAAAAGGCTTTAAATAGATTATAGAATAAATAAATTTAATAAATAAAACATTATAAAATAAATTTATAATACAATCTAAAATAGAAATTGAATTTATCTTGACAATCCATTAAATCAATATAAATTTGTATCAGGAAAAAGGAAAATAAATAACCTTTTCTACAAAACAAGTAATTAAAAAATAAAATATAAAAATTAAAATTATGTCATTAGTAGGAAAAAAAGCACCTTTATTTACAGTGCCAGCAGTAGTTGATGGAGATGAAATCGTTGAAAACTTTTCATTACCAATTGGAGAGAAAAATATCGTTTTATTCTTTTACCCAAAAGATTTTACTTTTGTTTGTCCAACAGAATTACATGCATTTCAAGCTAAATTAGCTGAATTCGAAAAAAGAGATGCTATCGTTATCGGTGCTTCTTGCGATTCAGAAGAATCTCATTTAGCTTGGTTAAATACTGCAAAAGACAATGGAGGAATCCAAGGTGTTACTTACCCAATTATTTCTGACTTAGCAAAAACTGTTGCTATGGATTATGGAGTTTTAGCTGGTGAGTATGTTTACAATGAAGAAAATGATTCTTTAAAATTCGAAGGTGCTCCAGTTGCTTACCGTGGAACTTTCATCATCGACAAAAATGGAGTTGTTCGTCACGAAACAATCAACGATTTACCATTAGGTCGTAATATTGATGAGTATGTTCGTTTATTAGATGCTATTTTACACGTAGAAAAATACGGTGAAGTTTGTCCAGCAAACTGGGAAGAAGGAAAAGACGCTATGTCTGCTACAAAAGACGGTGTTGCTTCTTACTTAGCATCTCACTAAAAAATAAATTGATTTTTCTAATTGATTAATCAAAAAATAAGAGGCTGTCTAAAACATTGACAGGGAGTTTTTATAATGAATTCATTTTCAATAAAAAATCACTAAGCTCATAACTTAGACAGCCTTTTTTATATCCAATTTAGAACTAAAAAATTAAACAAAATGTTTGCAGAATTAGAACAAGATAACTTAGCTCAAGTAGTAGCTGATAACGATATAGTAATTGTACAATATGGTGCTGGATGGTGTGGAAACTGTCGTTTAGTAAAACCAAAATTCAAAAAATTAGCAGCAGAATATGATGGAAAAGCTGAATTTTTATATGTTGATGCTGAAAAATTAGCTGAATCAAGAAAATTAGCTGATGTGCCTAACTTACCTACATTCGCTGTATTTAAAGGAGGACAAAATGTTGGACAAGTAACTGCATCTAAAATTGAAGCTGTAAAAGAATTAATCAATGAAACTACCAATCTTTAAAAACTTAGCAAAGACAGTTTCTGTTGAAGCAATGGAAACTACGTTAGAAGTATTAGAAGCTTATGCTGATTCTCCTGCGGTAAAAGAACCAGAACAAGAAGTAATCGGTGAAATGATCTCTAATATTTGTGGAGCAATCGAAATGAAAAATATGATGGATAATGAAGGTATGGACGAGCGTACAGCTGCCAATACTTTCATGCAAAGAGTTATGGGATCTATCGATAAATAGAAACCAACATGAAATCCATTAATAATATAAAAACTCAATAGTCATACTTACTATTGGGTTTTATTTTTTATATTAAATTAAAATTCAATCTAAATTTCCTAATTTTAATTTTGTTTCATTCTTCTATATAAGAGCAAATCCGTAACTTTGAACAAGAAAAATTAGAAACAATGAACAACGATATTCTAAACTTAGAACCAAAAGCAATATGGAAAAACTTTTCTGCATTGAATTCTGTTCCAAGACCATCTAAAAAAGAAGAAAAAGTACGTGAATTTATCATCAAATTCGGTGAAGACTTAGGATTAAAAGTAGAAACTGATGAGGTTGGTAATGTTTTAATTAAAAAATCTGCATATCCAGGAATGGAAGACCGTAAAAAAGTTGTGATGCAATCTCACTTGGACATGGTTTGTCAAAAAAATAATGATGTTAATTTCAATTTTGATACACAAGGAATTGAAATGTACATAGAAGACAACAGATTTGTTACTGCAAACGGTACTACCCTTGGTGCAGATAACGGAATTGGTGTAGCTACCATTATGGCTGTTTTAGAATCTAAAAATATTCCTCATCCAGCAATCGAAGCATTTTTTACAATTGATGAAGAAACTGGAATGACTGGTGCATTAGGTTTAAAAGCAGGCTTCTTATCTGGTAAAATATTACTTAATCTTGATACAGAAGAAGATGACGAATTAGATATCGGTTGTGCTGGTGGAGTTGATGTTACTGCAACAAAAACATATAAAGAAGAATCTCCTAAAGATGCTACAGCATTCATTTTAACATTAAAAGGTTTAAACGGAGGCCATTCAGGAATGCAAATTCACGAAGGTTTAGGAAACTCAAATAAATTAATCGCTCGTTTATTAAATGCAGGTATCGAATTTGGAATACAAATTTCTCATCTAGAAGGTGGTAGTTTACGTAATGCTATTCCTCGCGAATCTTGGGCAAATATTGTGATTCCAAATACAAATATAGATGCATTCAAAGAAGCATACGAAGCTCTAAGAGCAGAAATAATCGAAGAATACGCAACTAAAGAACCGAAAATGGTTATTACTTTAGAAGAAACTGCTCTAGAAAATGCTATATCTACAACAGACTCTAAAACTTTTATTCAAACAATTTTGGCTGCATTCAATGGAGTTTATCGAATGAGTCCAGATGTAGAAGGTTTAGTAGAAACATCTAACAATGTTGCTCGTGTAGAAGTCATCAATGGTAAATCTAGAGTTCTTTGTCTTACTCGTTCTTCAATAGAATCTGGTAAAGAAGCATTAGCACAAACATTAAAAGCAGCATTCGAGTTAGGTGGTTTTGATGTTAAATTCTCTGGTTCTTACCCAGGATGGAAAGCTAATCCACATTCTGAAATTTTAGAAGTCTTAAAAGAAATTTATATTAAACAAAACAATGGCGAAGAACCTAAAGTTGTTGCTTGTCACGCAGGATTAGAATGTGGTATCATTGGTACTAATTATCCTGGTTTAGACATGATTTCTTTTGGTCCTAATATCTCAGGAGCACATTCACCAGACGAAAGAGTAGAAATTGTATCTGTTCAAAAATTCTGGAAATATTTATTAGAAATTTTGAAAGAAATTCCTACAGATGGTCCAATAGATTACAGTTGTGCAAACTCTAAAAACATCTAATCAAAATAAGAATTAATTAAAATCGGAAGTTTACGCTTCCGATTTTTTTTGTATTAATAAATGTAATTTATTATTTTGATTTTTATAAAATAATAGAAATATATGATTCACAAACAAAGAATAAAATTAAATAATCATCTTTGAGTTTAAAACCTCATCTTTCAATTGTTTATAATTACCTAACTCAACAATTTTAACCTTATCCGAAACATCAATTCCACAAGCTGTTGTTGTTATTACAGGAATCCCCATAGAAATAGCTTTTAAAACTTGTCTTGGTTGGTGCTCTATATATGTTGGATAGATAACTAAACCTATTTCATTAAAATTTCCATCAAATTTTTCTATTTTTACATCCTCCAAAAAATTTAAGTTTTCCATTTTCGATCCTGAAACAACCAAAACTAAATTCAATTCTTGTGCGAGTTGTTTAATTTCATAAGCGCCTTTCTTACCCAATGCAGAAGCTGGAAAAAGTATTTTATTTCCTTTTGAATTAATATCATTTTGTATCGGAAGTTGCCAATCTAATTTCTGAACTTTATCACTAAAAAGTGATGCAATTTCAGTATGAGGTGTTATAATTTTTCTTGCTTTTTTCAAAGCTTCTTTTTCAATTAATTCTAATTCATTTGATGCTCGAAAATCATTTAAAGTAGAACTTTCTAGATGTCGAGAATGAGCAAAATTAAGTCTACTATGTAATTCATAAACAGGTAACCTTGTCATTAAAACATCAAATGTTCTCCCTCCTAAAACACCTGTTTTATAAATAAATGGAAGTAAATTTTGTGAAATAACCAAGTGTGTTGTTTCTAAAGGTATTTTTCGTGCTACTGCTTTTGCTATTTTCTCATCTAATTTTAGATTCAATTGAAAAATATTATTGGATTTAGAACTAAATCTTAATTTAATAGCACGATATATTCCTTGTAAAGTTGTTACTTTTATATTCTGTGATTTTATAGCTTTCCATGAATAACGGTCAGATTTTATCAAACTATTTTTTTGAAGAGGTAAAATAAAAGTATCACTTTCGGTTGCAGTTGAATTAACATAATCATCAAACTCATCCCATTTTTCATCAAGAATAAATGTTGTAGTTGCTATTTCTTGTTTTATAGAACTTCTATCAGGATGTTTAAAACATGCAAAATTACCACAAGAATAACAATCATTAATTTTATTTGATTGTTGTAAATTAAAATTGTCCGTTGTTGATTTAATATTCTTTTGTGTACTTCTAAAACTAACGATTAACTTATCAGAAGTTAATTTGGTTTCTATTCTAAAATCAAAATTGGACTTAAAACGTAAGTCAATGTAATTCCATTTTACAGTTGCATCTCTATCTTTCTCTGCAAGAGAACCTTTAATTATTTTTGTATGTTTATGTCTTTCAACTATATCAAAATTCGCATTTAAAGCAGCGTCATACAATGCATTTGAAAGTTGGCAGAGACCTCCAGCTACTGTTGGAACAACACATCCTTCTCTAATCTCTCTCCCAACAACATATCCTTGTCCTATATTTGGATTTCCAATATGTCGCCAAAAACTAAATACACTATTTGCTTTAATCTCAAGCCCATTCAATTTTTTTGAAGCTATACGTAAATTTTCGATTTTTCCTGCAGTCAATATCCAGTTTTCTTTATTATCATAAGGATTCCAAAGGTCACTTTCAGAAAAAGCAATAACTGACTCATTCACTAATTTTTTACTATCTGTAAATTTATTAATTGGAGAAATTATATTTTTTGAAAAACGTTGAATTGTAAGGACAAATATTTTTAATTTAAACAACGTGTCATTTATAAAACTATGTTTTTCTGTTAACTCATTTTTATCCATCAAATAATTACTTGTACTATAAATATAAAAGTTTTTTATTATTAATATATCTAATAAAATTATGTTTATTTCATTTCAAAAATTGGAACACTTGCTTTAGAATTAGAAATTAAAATGGCATAATCCAAATAATCTAATGTTGAAGTTTTAATAACTCTATTACTATTTGAGTCACTATCTGTCATAATAACTTCAATTAAATCTGGAACTTTCGTTAAATATGGAGAGTTTTTTTTATTTAATCGAAATAGTGTTTCATCAGATATTTTAGCATCTTTAAGATTCTGAATTCCTCTAAAATATTCCTTTTCATAATCTCCAATTCCAAATCCTCCTTCTGTTGTGTATCCAATATATTGTTCTCCATTATATTTCTCATCCCAAAGAACTTCACTTTTTGTTAAAAAACCAATAATTGAAATTACTTTTTCTTTAGAATATATCTTATTTTCAATCAATCTTGTAAAAAATGATAGATAACCATTTTTTCCTTCCCTAGATTTCTCCAAATGAAAAAATCCCATTCTTAAAAATTGAGGATTTTCCTTAAAATTATATTCAGAGCTAAAAATTAGATAATTTTCATACATAGTTTTTTCCCTTTCTGATTTATCTGAAAAAGAAATTTTTAAATTTTTCAATATTTGATTAAATTCAAATTTATTCGTAATATTTTTTTCATATTTCTCTGAGTTATTTTCATAATCAGTTATAAATTTCTTTAAAAGTATTGAGGAAAAACTAGTATTTTCTGTTGAATAAGAAGTTGTATCAGTTTTCACCATTTGATTAATTTCACTTAAAATAGGAAACTGATTATTTTGATTTTTAACTATTTCTAAAATATGTTTTGATACGTATTTATTACTAACAAGTAAATCAATCCCGAGAACTTTAACCTTATTTCTCTCTGGTAAATTATCATTAATTTTTTTTAGATCTTTCCACTTATTATATACTTCAATCGTTCTTTCTTGTGGAACACGAATTCCATATTGTATTATTAAATCTTTAAGAAGAATTGTATCTCCTCTTACCAAAAAATCGTTGAAATAGTGAGCAATGCTAAAATCTGTTTCAGGAAGATAATATTTTATTGATGTTTTTTTTAAGACTGATTTTATAATTTCAATTTCTACATCTTCTGTTTTTTCACTACCGTGATAAGCACCAAAACCTATAATATTAAAATTTGATTCAGGAAAAATGAATTTTTTATCAGAAATATCAAAACTATTTTTCTTTAAATAACTTAGTTTATTTTGAGAAAAAGCTGAAATAGAAATTAAAATAACTAAAAAATTAAAAATTGTTTTCATTAATAAAATAATATAAATGCGAATGTAGAACAATAAAGGATATTAAAAACATTAAAAAATTTAAATAAAGATAATAATTCTTTACAATGAGAACTTTCTTGATTTATACGAATTTGCGTTAGGGATTGAAGTGAAAATCCTTTTCTAATTGAAAAAATTACAACATTTACTCAAGAATCAATTAGAAAAGATAACAGCGTAAAGCCAGACCGAAGGGAACGTCCAAAAACAAAAGGACGAAAAATAATTTTTCGTCCTTTTTATGCTATATAATTATTTAAGCTTTCTTAAAATTGAATTGGATATTTCAATATTAGATTTACTCCCACTCGATAGTTGCTGGTGGTTTAGAACTAATATCGTAAGCAACACGGTTGATTCCTTTTACCTCGTTTATGATTCTGTTTGAAACTAATTCTAAAAATTCATAAGGTAATTTTGACCATGTAGCCGTCATAAAATCTATTGTATTAGCAGAACGAACAACTGCCGTATATTCGTAAGTACGCTCATCTCCCATTACACCTACAGATTTTACAGGTAATAAAACAACGAATGCTTGCGAAACTTCATCGTATAAATTATGTGCATATAATTCATCGATAAAAATTTGATCTGCCTCTTGTAATATTCTTACTTTTTCTTCGTCTACTTCCCCTAATACACGGATTCCTAATCCTGGTCCTGGGAATGGATGACGATAAACTAATTCGCGAGGAATACCTAACTCTACTCCTACTTTACGAACTTCGTCTTTGAATAATTCACGTAAAGGTTCTAGAAGCTGTAATTTCATTTCTTCTGGTAATCCTCCTACGTTATGGTGAGATTTGATTGTTGCTGATGGTCCTTTTACAGATTGAGATTCGATAACATCTGGATAAATTGTTCCTTGTGCTAAGAATGAAGCATCATCGAATTTCTTAGATTCTTCGTCGAAAACTGCAACGAAATCTTTTCCGATTGCTTTACGTTTCGCTTCTGGCTCATCTACTCCTTTTAGACTCGTTAAGAAACGTTCTGAAGCATCAACCATTTTGATGTTCATTTTGAAGTGTTTTCCGTAATTTTCCATTACTTTTTTCCCTTCATCTTTTCTTAGTAAACCTGTATCAACAAAAATACATGTTAATTGGTCTCCAATTGCACGGTGAATAAGAACAGCTGCAACAGAAGAATCTACTCCTCCAGAAAGTCCTAAAATAACTTTTTTGTCGCCAACTACATTTTTTATTCTTTGTATTTCTGTTTCTATGAAATCTGATAACACCCAATTTTTCTCTGCTTGACAAATATCAAAAACAAAGTTTTGTAACATTTGTGTTCCAAATTCTGAATGTGTTACTTCTGGATGAAATTGTACTGCAAATATTTTACGTTCTTCATTTGCTAAAGAAGCGATATCGATATTTGATTTTCCTGAAACTACAAACCCTTCTGGTGCGCTAATAACTTCATCAAAATGACTCATCCAAACTGTAGATTTTTCTGGTACATTTTGGAATAAGCTATTATTATTTAATACTGTTAATTCAGATTTACCATATTCTCCTTTAACACCTTTTTTTACTTCTCCTCCTAATAAATGAGAAATTAATTGCATTCCGTAGCAAATTCCTAAAACTGGAACTCCTAATTCAAACAATTCTTTCTCTACCAAAGCAGCTTCTTCTCCAAAAACAGATGAAGGACCTCCTGATAAAATAATACCTTTTGGATTGTGTTTTTTAATTTCTTCTAGTGAAGTGTTGTATGGAATAATCTCTGTGTAAACTCCAAATTCTCGAATTCGACGAGCAATTAATTGATTGTATTGCGAGCCAAAGTCTAAAATAATAATTCCTTGCGTCATTGCGTTTGTCTTTGTGCAAAATTAAGTGGAATTCGGTTTTAATCCAATTTTATTCTAT
Source organism: Flavobacteriales bacterium UBA7612 (assembly GCA_002484335.1). Lineage (GTDB taxonomy): Bacteria > Bacteroidota > Bacteroidia > Flavobacteriales > Weeksellaceae > Empedobacter. The sequence continues at coordinate 103,738 of DLJQ01000010.1, read as the reverse complement.
TCAAAATTATATTTTTTTCAACAGAGTTGTAAACATAAATTATTTTGTAAGTTATTATATATGATGATAAAAAATGATTTTATAAAATTTAGACTTTTTTAATTAAAAATTATTCAAATAACAATGCATAAATATTTCATATCTTTAAAGATTAAATACAAACATTGATAAATGTCGACAAGCAGTTCTTATGAAATTTATTCGTTCACACTTTTGAATGAAATTCATAAAAAATATATTCTTGAATTATGGAACAATGAATATCCAATTCAATTAGCTTTTAATAATTCTGAAGAATTAGAAAAATACCTACAAGGCCTTATAGATGCACAGCATTTATTTATTGTAGATGAAAATAACCAAATAAAAGGTTGGGCTGTTGTTTTCGAAAAAGATTATGAAAAATGGTTTGCCATTATTATATCTAATGATTTGCATCGTAAAGGAATTGGAAGTAAATTATTAGATCGTTTAAAAATGTATTCTGACGAGCTAAATGGTTGGGTAATCGATCATGAAAATGATGTAAAAGCTAATGGAGAAAATTATTTATCTCCTTTATCTTTTTACAATAAAAATGAGTTTATTGAAATTCCTGAAACAAGGTTAGAATCAGAAATTATTTCTGCAGTTAAAATAAAATGGGAAATAAAAAAACGAGAAGATTAATCTTCTCGTTTTTTTATTATTTTAATATTTTTTGTAAGTCAGCGCTTCCTTGTAAATTTCTCATTTGTCTTTGTATATTAGCAGCTCTTCTACTAATAAAAGGTGATGGAGGATTTACGTTATACTTTCGCGGTAATGGTAATGCAGCAGCAATTCGTGCAGCTTCATTTTTAGTTAAATCTTTTGCTGGTTTATTAAAATAATATTCCGAAGCAGCTTCAATTCCAAAAACACCTATTCCCATTTCTGATGTATTTAAATACATCTCAAGGATTCTTTGTTTACTCCAAATTTTTTCTATCATAAAAGTGAAATAAACTTCTAATCCTTTTCTTAACCAAGAACGACCTTGCCAAAGAAATACATTTTTTGCTACTTGCTGAGAGATTGTTGAACCACCGTGTAATTTTTTCCCTGACTTATTTTTCTCAATAGCTTTTTGAATTCCATCAATATCAAAACCATTATGAACAGGAAATTTCTGATCTTCAGAACTTACAACAGCAATTTTTATATTATCTCCCATTTCATCATAAGATATATAGTCTCTTTTTAATTTGCCTTGCTCAAACATTTGTTGAACTTGAGTAATTGTAAATGGAGGATTAATCCATTTTAAAACAACTATATATAAAATATGAATTACAAAAAAGTAAAAAATTACTTTACGAACAAATTTAAACATGTTTTATTTTAATCTAAAATAGGAAGCAAATTTATATGATATTTTGATTTGTAAAATAAAAATATATAAAATCCTTAATTAAATTACATTAATCTCATATGTAATATCAACACCACCATTGGCTAACATATCATGTACACTACAGTATTTTTTTACAGCTAATTCTGCAGCTTTATTTGCTTTTTCAAGATTTATATCCCCTTTTAAAGAAAATTTAATATGAATATTAGTAAAAATATTAGGAATTTCATCTCTTCTCTTTCCTTCTACTTCAACTTTTATATCCTCAATGACTTGTCTCTGTTTTTTTAATATTTCATTCAAATCAAAAACACTACAACTTCCTAAAGCAATTAAAACTAATTCCATTGGTCGAACACCTTTACCTTCTCCACCAATAGATTCAGGTCCGTCTATATTTACCTTAACAGAAGAACTCGCTGCACTAGCCTCATAATGAGATGCATTATTAACTCTATTTAATTCTACTTTCATTTATTCAATAATTATTAAATTTGAAAATTACATTTTACAAAACAAAGTTACTACTTTCTGATGAAGTAAAATTCATAAAACAACGAAGCTAAATAAGAATCGTTCTAAACTAAGTAAAACTAGCAATCTACTGATATTATTCATTGTCCGGAGAGTATTCTCTTGATTAAATTTGTGCATATCTAAAAAATTTAAACGTATTGCTTTATGGCAAATGAATCATTACTAAAATCATCGATTGGTAAAAAGTTCACTATGGCGCTTTCAGCGTTATTCTTATTAGTGTTCTTATTACAACATTTCGTGATTAATGCATTATCAGTTATTAATCCTGATGGGTTTAATAAAGTGTCAGCTTTTATGAGCGACAATCCTTTCATCCAATATTTAATGCAACCTATATTGCTAATTGGAGTTATTTATCACTTCTTTATGGGATTCATTTTAGAAGCTCAAAACAAAAAAGCGCGTGGAGCTGTAGCTTATGAAAAATACAACGGTGCCGCAAATGCTTCTTGGATGTCAAGAAACATGCTTATTTCTGGAAGTGTAATTTTAATTTTCTTATTATTACACCTTTATGACTTTTGGGTTCCTACAATTACTGAACATTATATTACTCAAAACCCTGAGTTTGGACAAGGTAATTTCTTTATGGATCACGTTCATCATGTATTTACTTTAGATGGAGCTGTTAGCTTTGTTCGTTTAGTGATTTACATTGGTGCATTTGTATTCTTATCATTACACTTACAACATGGTTTTGCTTCTGCATTCCAATCTATTGGTGCAAGACATAGTAAATACACTCCAGCAATTGTTGCTTTCGGAAAATGGTATTCTATTTTAATTCCAGCAGGATTCATCATCATTGCTGTTTACCATTTTTTTGTTAAATAATTAAAAAATAATATCAAAAAATGAGTATATTAGATTCTAAATCTCCACAAGGAGATATCGCAAAACAATGGAGCGAGCATAAAGCTCACTTAAACTTAGTAGCTCCAAATAACCGTGATAAAATTGATGTTATTATTGTTGGTACAGGTTTAGCTGGTGGATCTGCTGCTGCTACATTGGCAGAGTTAGGTTACAAAGTTAAAGCTTTCTGTTACCAAGATTCTCCTCGTCGTGCTCACTCTATTGCTGCACAAGGAGGTATTAATGCTGCTAAAAACTATAAAGGAGATAACGATTCTATCTATCGTTTATTCTACGATACTATAAAAGGTGGTGATTACCGCGCTCGTGAGTCTAACGTTTATCGTTTGGCTGAAGTTTCTGGTAACATTATCGATCAATGTGTAATGCAAGGAGTTCCTTTTGCACGTGATTATGGTGGGTTATTAGATAACCGCTCTTTTGGTGGTGTACAGGTTTCTCGTACATTCTATGCAAAAGGACAAACAGGACAACAGTTATTATTAGGTGCATATTCTGCAATGAACTACCAAATTCATTTAGGACATATACAAATGTATAACCGTCACGAAATGTTAGATTTGGTTATTGTAGATGGAAAAGCACGTGGTATCATCGCTCGTAACTTAGTTACAGGAGAAATAGAAAGACATTCTGCACACGCTGTAGTTGTTGCTACAGGTGGTTATGGAAACGTATATTTCTTATCTTCTAATGCAATGGGTTCTAACGTAACTGCTGCTTGGAAAATTCACAAAAAAGGTGCTTATTTTGCTAACCCATGTTATGTACAAATTCACCCAACTTGTATTCCAATCCACGGTACAAATCAATCTAAATTAACATTGATGTCTGAATCTTTACGTAACTCTGGGCGTATCTGGGTTCCTAAAAAGAAAGAAGATGCTGAAGCTATCCGTGCTGGTAAGAAAAAAGCTGTTGACATCAAAGAAGAAGACAGAGATTACTACTTAGAAAGACGTTACCCTGCTTTTGGTAACTTAGTACCTCGTGACGTTGCATCTCGTGCAGCAAAAGAACGTTCTGATGCTGGTTACGGTATTGAAGCAAACGAAACAGGTGAAGGTGTTTACTTAGACTTTACAGAAGAAATCAAGAAAAAAGGTCGTGAAGTAGCTTTTGCTAATGGAGATCAAAATCCTTCTGCAGAAAAAATACAAAGTCTTGGTAAAAAATGGATTGAAGAGAAATATGGAAACTTATTCCAAATGTATTGGAAAATTACAGATGAGAATCCATACGAAAACCCAATGCGTATTTACCCAGCTATTCACTATACAATGGGTGGTGTTTGGGTTGATTACAACTTAATGTCTACAATTCCTGGATGTTTCGTAGCTGGTGAAGCTAACTTCTCTGACCACGGAGCAAACAGATTAGGTGCTTCTGCCCTAATGCAAGGTTTAGCTGATGGATATTTTGTATTACCATATACAATTGCTGATTATTTATCTGCTGATATTCGTACAGGACAAATTCCTACAAATACGCCAGAATTTGACGAAGCTGAAAAAGCTGTTAAAGATCAAATTCAACATTTCTTAAGTAATAAAGGAACTAAAACAGTAGATAGTTTCCACAAACGTTTAGGATTAATCATGTGGAACAAAGTTGGTATGGCTCGTAACGAAAAAGGATTAAAAGAAGCTATTGCTGAAATCGCTGCTTTACGTGAAGAATTCTACCGTGATGTAAAAGTTACTGGTGAAGCTGACGGAATGAATACTGAATTAGAGAAAGCTGGACGTGTTGCAGATTTCTTAGAATTAGGACAGTTAATGGCTATCGATGCTCTTAACCGTAATGAATCTTGTGGTGGTCACTTCCGTGAAGAATACCAAACAGAAGAAGGTGAAGCATTACGTGATGATGCGAACTATACTTATGTTGCTGCTTGGGAATATAAAGGAGACGACATTAATACTGAGGTATTACACAAAGAGGAATTGAATTACAAATATATTGAGTTAAAAACTCGTAGTTATAAATAATAAAATCATTTTGCTTAATAAAAAATCATTAAGCAAAATGTCAAAATATCATATAGAATTATGGCATCATCAAAAACAATCAGCATAACGCTGAAAATTTGGCGTCAAAAAAACGCTAATACTCAAGGAAAAATGGAAACATATTCCTTAAAAGATGTTTCTACTGATTCTTCTTTCTTAGAAATGCTTGATTTATTAAACGAGCAATTAGTTGAGGAAGGAAAAGAGCCAGTTGCTTTCGACCACGATTGTCGTGAAGGTATCTGCGGAATGTGTTCTTTATTTATCAATGGAGAAGCACACGGACCAGATAGAGGAGTTACAACTTGTCAATTACACATGCGTATGTTCAAAGATGGTGAAACAATTTATATTGAACCATGGAGATCTGCTGCATTCCCAGTGATTAAAGATTTAATTGTTGACCGTTCTTCTTTCGACCGTATCCAACAAGCTGGTGGTTACATTTCTGTAAACACTTCTGGACGTTCTGTAGATGCTAACAACATTCCTGTAAACAAAAAAGCTGCAGACGAAGCATTCGATGCTGCAACTTGTATTGGTTGTGGTGCTTGTGTTGCAACTTGTAAAAACGGATCTGCTATGTTATTCGTAGGAGCAAAAGTTTCTCAGTTTGCATTATTACCACAAGGACAAGTAGAAGCTTCTCGTCGTGCACAAAAAATGGTTGCACAAATGGACTTAGAAGGTTTCGGTAACTGTACAAATACAGGTGCTTGTGAAGTTGAATGTCCTAAAGGAATTTCATTAGATAATATCGCACGTATGAACCGTGAGTATTTATCAGCGAAAATTGTTTCTCAAGAATAATTATCCTTACAGAATATTTTTCATATATAAAACGGCAACTTCATGATGAAGTTGCCGTTTTTTATTTATTAACTTAGAATAAAACGCAACATTACTGTTGCTTACATCGCGAATCCTTCTCTCAAACTATCCAACAAAAATATTATTGCTAATATTTTGTTAATCAATATAAAAAATGTTAATTTAATATTTTATAGCTCTTTTATAATAGCTATAATTCTTTAAAAAAAACTTATGAAAATACAATTATATCTAATACTAATATTTAATATCTATGTAAATGTAAATGCTCAAGAAATAAAATTTCCAATTGGTACAACTTTTCAAAAACAAAATTTTGAAAAAAAAGAATTAGAAGAATCAAACACCAATGCCTTTTATAAATATACTTATATAAATGATAAAGAAACTTTAAAAAAAAATGAAGCATTGACTTTGTTATCAATTGGAAAAGATTACACTAAATTTTATGATTATAATAGGTTTTTATATGAAAGGGCTTTAGATTCTATTAATAAATCCAAAACTAATTATACTATTAATGATGTAAATTATTTATTTAAATTTAGAAGAAAAGTAAAATTTAAACCAATTATTTTCGGTCAATTTATTGATGGAGAATTTCAATTTGTTTTTCAAAATAATATTCATACTAATAAGTTTCAATATAATTATGGCAAATATAAATTAGATTGGAAGCTTAACTCTAACACAAAAAAAATTGGTAATTATTATTGTAAAGAAGCTACATTAAATTATGCAGGAAGAAAATGGATAGCTTACTATACTGAAGATATTCCATTAAGTTTTGGTCCATATATTTTTGGTGGTTTACCAGGATTAATATTAGAAATATATGATAATAATAAGGAACATCATTTTTCTTTAGAAGCAATTAATTTTGATAAAATGTCTATATATATTGATAATCTTTATTCTAAGAAGAAAATTGATAGAAAAGAATTTGAAAAAGGACTTCAAAATTTCTATGATAATCCTGAAGAATTTCTTGGTAAATCATATTCTTCTCCAGGAGTTGAAGAATTAATTAAACCTATACCTTATAATCCTATTGAGCTAGAATAAAAATTTGTAATAAATAATCTTTAATTATTTTTTTACAACTAAAATAAAATATCCTTTTAATTATTATTGTTTTTTTTTATTATTATATTAGTGTTATTGATATACAAAATCAATGTGTTAACACCTAATATTTTTATTAACTCTAAATTTAAAAACAAAATGAAAAAAAAATTATTTGCAAGTGCTTTTGCACTTATAGGAACATTTGCTTTCGCGAATCAAATAAATTACAATGATTATGATGCTATAGATGAATTAAAATCAAATAATTCTCAAACCGCTGAATTTTCAAATAAGAAATGTGATAACTTCGAAGATCATTGTGGAGGTATATTTACTTTTTGTCAAAATAGTGATGAACCATGGAAGACAGACAAAATAGAAGAATACGCAGAAATTTTTTGTGAAGATTAAAACTAATTAAAATTATAACTCTTTCAGTAGAGTTATAATTTTTTATAAGATTATGAAAAAAATTATTTATATATATATATTATTTCTTTTTACAAATTCAATTAAAGCTCAATCAAATTACCAATTGGTTTATGATTATATTTCACATAGTGATAGTATTAAAAAAGATAAATTGATTAATGAAAATGTTTTTGTTATAGGAAATAATACTGATTATTACTATTTATCTGAGAATGCATTTACAAAAGATACTATTCAATTTTTTGAAGAAAAAAAGGGAACACATTATAAGGATATTTATACTAAGCTTTTAAATTCTCCAAAAACAAATTTACGTGTAGGTATAAAAGTTAGTAATAATAATTTAACTGTTCTAGCAAATAGGCTAATGGATGGATATAATTTTACTAAAAAAATTGAAGAACCACAATGGGAGATAACTAATAAAGTAGATACTATTTCATCTTATAAAGTTAAATTAGCTACAACATATTATCTAGGTAGAAAATGGGAAGCTTGGTATTCTGAAGATATACCTATTTCTTTAGCTCCATATATATTTGTTGGATTACCTGGAACAATTATAAAATTAAATGATTCTCAGGATTATTTTAAATGGGAATTAAAATCGATTAAAAAAGTTGATAATTTTGAAATAGTAAAATTAATCTTTAACAAAAAATTAAACCAAAGTAAAAATTTATCTCCTATTAATTTTAAATTGGCTTTTGATGATTTTAATAATAATCCTATGAAGTTTTTAGAAGCTTCAGGTGTTTCAGTAGATGAAGAAAGATATAAAAAGTTAGAAAATACATACCATAATAAAAAGACTAGGTATTTAGATATTAACATTCCAAAATTATTATAATATTTTTATTTTCTAAGAATACAGTTAATTTAAATAAACTTTCTTACACATAAGACTGCTTTTTCTATGATAGCGAATATTCTATTCTAAAGACCAAATTGATGAAGAAATGGATTTCCAAGAAAATTATGTTTGTGGAGGAGGTTAATTTTTAATAAACTAAGGTAGTTTTTTTTAAGCTATTTTGGTTAAATCTTAAATTTTATGAAAAGAATTACATTATTAATAAATTTTTTGCTGAATTCATTTTTATTCGCACAAACTGATAATTTTTTAGTAGAATATAAATATAATTTTACGAATGATTCATTAAACAAATCTGATGTAAAAACGGATGAATTTGTCATGAGAATTCATCCTGATGGTTATGTCTTTTTACCTAAATCTATTTTCAGAATGGATACAATTCCAGGAGATATTACTCAATATATGAAAAATGGTGTCATTCAAATAAGTGAAATGTATAAACAAGAAGGTTATATTCATCATTGGTTAAGATTATTTTATAATAAATCTAAAAATAATTATCTTATACAAGCCAATGTATCTTTTACACGTATAGATTTTGAAGACAATATTCCTTCAATTAATTGGAAATTAGTAAATGAAGAAAAAAACATAAACGGTTATAAAGCAAAAAAAGCCTTAACAAATTTATTTGGTAGAAATTGGGAAGCTTGGTACACCGAAGAAATTCCTATTTCATATGGACCATATAAATTTCATGGATTACCTGGCTTAATTCTAGAAATAAAAGATAGTGAAAATTATTTTGATTTTCAATTTATTAGCTTAACAAAAAGTAACTCTTCTATACCAAAACCAAAAAATTATCAAAGAGTTAAAATGACAAGAGTAGAGTTTGAAGAGTATATTAAAAAATATAAACAAAATCCTTTTATTGTTTTAGGAGGAAGAAATACTCTAGTTAAAGATGATGAAGAATTCTTAAAAAGAAAGAAACTTAAATTAGAAGCTAATAATAATTCAATAGAGAGAGGTTTACAACTTAATTTGAAATAATTAGAATAATATTTAAAAACAAAATTAACACTACTATTTATTGTAATTTCTCATTTTATTTTTACTTAATTCACAATTTTTTGAATTGTAAGAAATGAAAAAGAATAGTTAATTTTAAACCTTTAACAGTTATTGTTTTTTTTATATATTAGCTCTATGATTTAATAAAATTAATATGTTAACACATAAATATTATTAATTCTAAAATGTAAACAAAATGAAAAAACTATTATTTTTTTTATTACTATCTGTTTTTGGGTATTCTCAAAAAATTTCAGGAGATATTAAGTATAAATCAGAAAAAAGTGAAATTGAAAAACTAGATATTTCATCTAAGAATATATATTATAAATATATATTTTCTTTTGATAAAGAAAATAAAGATAAAAAACGTAGTACCATCACTGTACTACAAGTTGGAAAAAATATATCTAAATTCACAGATGTAAATCTTTTAAAATATGATTCTCTATTTGATATAAAAAATCAGAATGAATTTATTTATACAAATGATTTAAATGAACTTATTCCTATTAGTAGAGCAATAAAATTTAAAAAATTAATCATTAAGAATAATGATAAATATACATTTCAAGGGAATGTATATAATAATAATTATGAATTTATAGAAGTATTACCCATTTTTAAATGGCAATTGCAAAGTGGTAAGAAAGTTATATTAGGCTACAATTGTAAAGAAGCTATATTAAATTATGCAGGAAGAAAATGGATAGCTTACTATACAGACGATATTCCATTAAATGATGGTCCATTTTTATTTAATGGATTACCTGGTTTAATATTAGAAATATTTGATGACAAAAAAGAACATTATTTTGTAGCTGAAGCAATTGATAACATTCCCAACTCTATATACATACATAAAGAGAGAAAAATAATAAAAACAAGTAGAAAAGAATTCTATAAAGCAGAAATGAATTTTCATAAAAATCCAGAATTATATGTAGAAAAAGTTTATAGTAGTCCTGGAGTTGAAGATACTTCGTTTATTCATAAAGAATTACCTTATAACCCCATAGAATTAGAATAATATTTGAAAACAAAATTAACACTACTATTTATTCTAATTTCTCATTTCATTTTTGCACAATTAACAATCTCTGGAATTGTAAAAAATGAAAAAGGAGAACCAATTTCAGGTGCAAACATTACATTGTCACCAGGTAATTCAGATGAAACATTAACTTATTTTATAACCAAGTCTGATGGAAAATATTTATTAAAAATAGATAATTCATTGCACGAAACTTACGAAATAAGAGTTCGTGCAATGAATTATGCTTTTGTTTCAGAATTAATTAATGAATCTTCATCAAATTTTGATTTTACTTTACACGAAAAAGCGATTGAACTAAAGGAAGTAAAATTGAAAGAATCTCCTATTCGTAAAAAAGGAGATACAATAGCCTATGATGTTAGCAACTTTAAAGATATACAAGATCGTTCTATAGCAGATGTTATAAAAAAAATGCCTGGAATAGAAATTGAAAGTTCTGGTCGAATTTTATATCAAGGTGAACCAATCAATAAATATTACATAGAGGGTATGGATTTATTAGGTGGTAAATATGCTTTGGCTAACGAAAATCTTTCTGCTGATGCTGTATCTAAAGTTCAAATATTAGAAAATCATCAACCAATAAAAATATTAGATAGTTTAGTTTACAGTCCAAAAGCAGCACTTAATATCAAACTAAAAAATAAAATTACGTATTCTGGTAAAGCAGAAATTGGCTTAGGAGTTTCGCCATTTATTTATCAAGCTAATGTTACTCCAATGTTGTTTACAAAACAACAACAAATGTTAGGTTCTTATCAAAGTAATAATAGAGGAAAAGATGTAAGTCAACAATTAAGTACATTAAGTTTAGAAGATTTATTAAATGATAATGAAAAATTTTCTAGCTCAAGTTGGTTGAATATAGCAAGTATAGAAACTCCAAATTTTGCAAGTGAACGTTGGTTAGATAATAATGTTAATCTAGGAACATGGAATCATTTATTTAAGTTAAAAAAAGAATTAGATTTAAGGTTAAACATTTCTTATTTAAATGATTATCAAAAGCGTTTTGGAGAAACAACAACGCAATATTTTCTACCGACAGGAAATATATTTCTTAATGAAAGAAAAAGGAATTATCTACAATCAGAAAATCTAGACATAAAAACAACTCTTTTACGAAATAGTTCAAAAAATTATTTGGAAAATATTCTTGAATTTAAAGGAGATTGGAATAGTTCAAGAGGAGATTTATTCAGAAATGATCAATTTATTCAACAAAGTTTATCTAAACCAAACAGAGAAATATCTAATCAGTTCAAAATTATAAAATCTATTGGCAAACAATTAATAACGTTTCGTTCTATATTAGCTTTCAAAGATTACACTGAAAATTTGAGTATTTCTCCAGGAGTATTCGAAAGCCTTATCAACCAAGGAAACATATACAAAAATGCATTTCAAAATATTAGATTTAAAAGATTTGTATCAAATAATTATGCAGAATTCACAAAAGGACTAAAATCTTTTACTTTAGAATCTAAAATAGGTGTAAAATATATAAATCATACATTAGAAAGTGATTTAATGGCAGATAATCAACCCAAAGAAAGTCCATTTATAAATGATACGCGTTGGGCGACTTTAAACCCTTATGTTGAAAATAAATTTTCGTACAGAAAAAATAATTTCTCAACATCATTTGGTTTACCATTTCAATGGTATTATTTAGAAAATACTTCATTGAATACTAAAAATAGTTATCAGCGATTTTATGTTGAACCTAAAGTTAATTTATCTGTTGATTTTTCTAATTTTTGGAAATTCTCTACAAATCATTCATTTTCTAATGATTTAGGTAATTTAACTCGACTGCACGATGGTTATATTCTTTATAAATATAATTCTATACAACAAAATAATGGACAATTTAATGAAGTTAAAAAGTGGAATTCGTCAATTCGATTTGAATATAAAAACCCTATAAAAGCTCGTTTTGCCAATTTTGGTTACAATTATATGTGGAATGAAAATAACCTTCTGTATAGCTATAAATATAATTCTGATGCAAGTACAGTTTTAGAAGTTCTAAACAAAAAAAATCATCAACAAACACATTCTTTTAATACAAAAATTAGTCAATATTTTTCTAAAATAAAAACGACAATTTCGCTATCATCAGCATATAATTTCTCATTTTTTGATCAACAGATAAACAATGAATTAGTCAAAGTGAATAATACATCAATCGTTTCAAATTTTAAAGCTTCTTTACGAGTATTAAGTTGGTCAACTTTAGAATATGATTATAATATTATGAATTATAAAAATAAATTATCTGGTAGCTCATCTCGAAGTCTTACTAATCAAATTCATCAAGTTGTAGTTCATTTTTTTCCAGCAAAACAACATTATATTAAATTAAATTTTGATTTTTATGTTAATGATGACAGAAAATTGAATCCCAATACTACTTTTGGTGATTTAATGTATCGTTACTCTCTTGTAAAAAGAAAAATAGATTTCGAATTATCAGCTTATAATTTGTTTAACGAGAAATATTTTTCACAAAACTCTTTTTCTTCAAATTACGAAAGTCGTTTTGTTTACCAATTAAGACCTACACAATTGATGGTAACTACTCGTTTTAATTTCTAATACAAATCTGCAAAAACGATTGTAGTGAAAATCCTTTTTGGATTGGTCATTACATTTCGACTTCGCCTTATGATATATCCAATCTAAAAAGATTGAAATGGAAAGCGTGTTCCGAAGGATTTGCCCAAATTATTTAAAAAATATATTAAAATAAAAAATAGGACAACCCAAATTATGATTGTCCTATTTTTATATATACTTATCGTGGATTATTTCATGTTTTTGAAACTTCTATTGATAAAGTTTGTTAACTCTTTACCTTTTAAAAGTCCTTGAGATAATTTAGCTAAATCTAAGGCTTGACCGATAATTTCGTCTTTCTCATCTTTTGTAGCTTTACCTAAAATTTCTGTTGCTAAATCTGAGTTTGCATTGATAACTAAGTTATACATTTCTGGGAAATTACCCATTCCGAACATCCCTCCTCCTCCAGAAGCTTGCATATCTTTCATACGACGCATAAATTCTGATTGAGTAATGATGAATGGTGCATCAGAAGCAGATAAATCCTCTAACTGAACTGTATAAGATTTACTATTGATAGCTTCTGTAATATCTGTTTTTAATTTCTCTTTATCTTCGTCTGATAATTTAGAAATTTTTACATCATCTTTTTCTATCAAATTGTTGATGTGATCTGCATCTACACGAACAAATGTTACATTTTCTTTTGTTCCTTCTAATTTCTGAATTAAATGAGAAGCAATCGGAGAATCTAACAAGATAACTTCGTATCCTTTTTCTTTTGCTATTTGTATGTACTGATCTTGGGCATCTACATCCGATGCATAAAGAACAACCATTTTTCCATCTTTGTTTGTTTGGTTGTCTTTTATTTTATCTGTTAACTCTGTCCAAGTAAAATAATTTCCATCTACAGTTGGGTATAATGCAAATTTGTCCGATTTTTCGAAGAATTTTTCTTCAGAAATCATTCCGTATTCAATTACAACTTTTATGTCGTTCCATTTTTGCTCGAAATCTTCACGATTCTGAGTAATTAATGATGACATTTTATCTGCTACTTTTTTAGTAATGTGTGCAGATATTTTTTTCACAGCACCATCTGCTTGTAAGTAAGAACGAGAAACGTTTAGTGGAATATCCGGAGAATCTATAACACCACGTAATAACATTAAGAAATCTGGTACAATTCCTTTTACCTCATCCGTTACAAACACTTGGTTTTGGTACAATTGTATTTTATCTTTATCAATATTGATGTTGTTTCCTAATTTAGGAAAGAATAAAATCCCTGTTAGGTTGAACGGATAATCTACATTTAAATGAATGTGAAACAATGGCTCGTCGAATTGCATTGGGTACAATTCTCTGTAGAATTTTGAGTAATCTTCATCTGTTAAATCCGATGGAGATTTTGTCCAAGCTGGTGTTGGATTGTTAATGATATCATCTACTTCTATTTCCTCTGGTTTTGCATCTTCTGCAGCTCCTTCTGGTAATGGAAGTGTTTCTTTGCGTGTTCCGAATTTAATAGGAACTGGCATAAACTTGTTGTATTTTGTCAATAACTCGCGGATTTTATAATCATCTAAAAACTCTTTAGAATCCTCAGAAATATGTAAAATTATTTCTGTTCCACGATCTGTTTTATCTGCAACATCCAATGTAAACTCTGGAGAACCATCACAAGTCCAATGTGCTGCTGGCGCATCTTTGTAAGATTTTGTAATAATCTCTACTTTGTCTGCCACCATAAAAGCAGAATAGAAACCTAAACCAAAATGACCAATAATTCCATCAGCATCTTTGTGCTGGTTTATAAACTCCTCAGCTCCAGAAAAAGCAACTTGGTTAATGTATTTTTCAACCTCCTCAGCTGTCATCCCTAAACCTTGGTCGATAATATGCAAAGTAGAATTTTCTTTATTTATTTTTACTTCAATCTTTGGATCTCCATATTCTACTTGTGCCTCTCCTATATTTGTTAAGTGTTTTAATTTTAATGTTGCATCTGTTGCGTTTGAAACTAATTCACGTAAAAAGATTTCGTGATCAGAGTATAAGAATTTTTTAATTAACGGAAAGATATTTTCCACCGATACATTAATACTTCCTTTGTTCATTATATTTAGTTTTTTTATAAAATTTATAGATGTACTCACTTAATCAAACAAAATACCACTCAGTAATAATATGACAATTTGTCTTAAAATAATTTGGGCAATCAGTATCAAATAGCTGTAAATTCAATCAACCTATAATTTTTTTTAGCTATACACAAAAAATACCTTAATAAACATTTGATTTACAAAAATTAATTACATTAGTAGTAAATTTTACGAAACATAGATACAATTATAATTTTACGAAATCACATTGTATTTTGTTTCATTAAAAAATAATGTTATCTACAATTATCCAAAAACGTACAAATGAATAAATACAACTTTGGAGAATATAATTCTAAAGAAAAATTATTAACATTACTTAATAATTTTAATGACTTTAAATTGGATGAAACGGATTCCTCAAAAGCTTTAAATCTATCATCTGATGCGTGGCATTTAACTGATTTTGTATTCGAAGAATATAAACCAGAATTAGGTTTTCAAACCTTAGGTGATTTTAGAAATGATTTGTTTGCTCAATGTGATAACTTGAAAATTATGCATGATTTAGCCAATGCTTCAAAACATTATAATTTATCAAGACCAAAAGCACAAATAAAATTAACTCGCAAGCATAGTGGAGATTTTTCTTCAGGTTTTTCAAAAGATTTTGATATTAGCCATCTAGAAATAATTCTTGAAAATGATGAAAAACTAGATTTTCTTCTCATTATAAAGAATGTTATTGAGTTTTGGAAAAAGTTCTTTAATAAAAATTTAAATATAATTTTGTAACCGTAGATAACATCGATTTGATTAAATGCGGGATTAAATGCGGGATTAAATACTAAATTAAATTTCTAGTCATTTGCCCCTCCTAAAATTGTAAACTCAGAACAAACGATTCACACAAATTTTCTTAAGATTGATTCAAATGAATTACTTAAAATTTTAAAAAAGAAATTAAAAAGCACTGTATAACATTGGTTATAGAATTACACAAATCTAATTTTTATGAGAAAACGATCTATACTTTTTCTATTATTATCTACATTAATATCTTGTAAACAGCAACAAATGAAAACATCATCAAATTTCGAACATATGTTTGAAAACTTTATCTCTAAGGAAAAATTCAAAAAAGATAACACAATATTTTATCCAGGTATATCTGATGAAAAATTAAAACCTATAGTGACAGATTTAATTAACCAATCTGCTAAAGATTTTCAAAACATTGCAAAGAAAGGAAACGCTACAGAACAAGAATATCAAAATGCAATCGAAACTGGATTAAAAAGATTTTCAAAAATATTTCTTGAACTTGACACTGAAGATAAAGAGCGTATTTGCTCTTATTATGAAGAATTGATGGATATTGTGCAACTTGAAAGCTCTGCCGGGCATTTAAATAATTTTATATACGGATTTGATCCTTCAAAGTAAAAATATTCATAACAAAGATTTCGAAAATAGTAACCAAGCGAGAAATTTCAATTTCTCCCTTTTTTAATGCAACAATATTTAAAGTTCATAAGGTATTCATGATTAATTGAATTCTAAGTAATAAACATATTCCAAATTCTAGCAACTAAAAAACAGACAACTATACCATATACAATTGGTAATAATGTTGCTATTATAGTCCATTTCTTACTTCCTGTTTCTTTATAAATTGTATAAATAGTTGTACTACAAGGATTGTGTAATAAACTAAATAACATAAGATTAATTCCTGTTAATGTTGTCCAACCAGCAGTATGTAATAATGTCGCTATTTCATTATCAGAACCTTCGAACATGACTCCTGCTCCTGCTCCAAATGTTGTAGAGCCAATCGTCATTACAGTAAGCATAAGAATAGTTGGTATTACAATTTCGTTTGCAGGAATAGCAACGATATAGGCCAAAAGAATAACTCCATTAAGCCCAATAAATACTCCAAGTGGATTTAGTCCATTTATCATCCACAATGCTATACTTTGCTCACCAATTGTTAAATTACAAATTAACCAAATTACAGCTCCTGCTGGTGCAGCAAATATAATTGCTCGCCACAAAACAATTAATGTACGATCTAACAAAGATGTATAAATTGTCTGAAAAAATCTAGGTGGTCTATATGGCGGAAGTTCTAACGTAAAAAAAGAAGATTCTCCTTTTAATAATGTTTTGGAAAGTAACCAAGATGTAAAAAATGTAAAGGCTATTCCTAAAATCGCAATAAAAATTACAGCTAACATAGAAACTGTTCCTGACCATTTTGCAGGAACTAAAACACCTAAAAATATTGTTGCAATAAGTATTTGTGTTGGCCATCTTCCGTTGCATAACGAAAAGTTATTGGTTATTATAGCAATTAATTTTTCTCTTGGACTATTTATAATTCTTGTTGCTACAACTCCTGCTGCATTACAACCAAACCCCATACTCATGGTTAATGCTTGCTTACCATGAGCGCCTGTTTTCTTAAAAATTCTATCCAAATTAAATGCAACTCTTGGCAAATAACCAAAATCTTCCAATAAAGTAAACAATGGAAAAAATATAGCCATTGGTGGTAACATTACAGCAACTACCCAAGCTGTTGCCATATAAACACCATCTATTAAAAAACCACTTAACCACGATGGAAAATGCAAATAATTGGCTCCTATTTTCAGTAATGGATATATTTTATCTAACAATAAATCAGATAATAATGCAGATGGATAATTAGCTCCAATAATTGTTACCCAAAGTACTAAACCTAGTAACATAAACATAATAGGAAATCCCCATATTTTATGTGTTACGATACGATCTATTGTTCTATCGAACTGAAAACTCTTTTTTGATGAATCTGTAAAAACTGAATTTTTTACTAGTCGAATAGCTTTAGCATAAATAGCTTCTACAATATCATCTCTATAATTGTCACCTAATTTTTTTCTATATTCTTCTACAGTTTCATATAAATGAGATAATTTTTCATCGGTAATCATCGGTAATAAAATTCGTTGATTAATCGCAGAAATAATACTACTATCGTTTTCTATTAAACGCATTGCTATCCAATTTGCATTGGGCAATGATGGATTTATAGAAAGTAATTGTGATGATAAAACAGTAACAGCATCTTTACTTTCTTTAGACAATTGAAAAGAATCTTGTTTTGCAGGAATATAACTTCCATCAGCTACTTGTTTTATTGCTGCTAATAATTCTGGAATTCCATGTTTTGTACGGGCACTAGTTGCAACAACAGGAATTCCCAATTCTCTTGATAAATTTCTTATATCGATTTCTATTTTATGTCTTTTTGCTTCATCCATTAAATTAAGACATAAAACTGCTTTGTTACTTATTTCTAATAATTGTAGAACAAGACTTAAGTTTCTTTGCATTCTACTTGCATCAACTACAATTACTGTAACATCGGGTTCTCCAAAAAGAACAAAATCTCGTGCAACTTCTTCATCTTCTGAGGTTGATAATAAAGAATAAGTTCCAGGTAAATCGACAATTTTATATTTATCATTGCCATAAACAAAACTTCCTTCTGCTCTTGTTACTGTTTTTCCTGGCCAGTTTCCTGTATGCTGTTTTAATCCAGTAAGAGCGTTAAAAACTGTACTTTTACCTGTATTTGGATTTCCAGCTAAAGCGATTGTATAATCATATTTGCCTGATAATTCGCCCAACTTCTTAAGATCAGAAGAAGGATTTAATTCACATGTATCACAGGCTGTATTTATTTTCATTATATTATTGTTTAAGTTCAATCAATACATTTATAGCATCTTCTTTTCTCAAAGAAATTAATGTATCGTGAATAATATAAGCAATAGGATCTCCTAAAGGACTAATGTTCTGAATACTAATTTCTGAACCGCGCACAAAGCCTAAATCCAACAAACGTTGTTTTACTTCTTGGTTACAACTCTTACTTAATCCTGTAATAATTGCTATTTGACTTTTTTCCAATTCTCCTAATTGCATATATTAAATATTTACATTACTAAATATAAATTTAGTAATGTAAAATTAGTAAATTAGATTAATCTAACAATTATAAAATATATTTTTTTTTCCTGTATAAATAAAAAAGTAAGATTTAAAGTTTCTAAGTTATCCGATAATTAAATTGTCTAAAGATTATTTTAAAATTTTGTAAATTAAAAAGTGATTTTATCTAACATTAAAAAACTCAAATAAATTTTCTTATAAATCAAGTCTTTTAAAGTAAATTTGCAAAACAAATAAAACAAAAGATCCATCGCAATTATGAAACAATTTACTTCGGTGAATGATGTAGAAAACATCGACGAATTATTAAAGACAGCTTTAGAGATTAAAGCAAATCCATTTGCACAACAAGAAATTGGAAAAAACAAAACAATTGGTTTAATCTTTTTTAATCCTAGTTTACGTACACGCTTAAGCTCATTGAAAGCTGCTTATAATTTGGGAGCAAATACTTGGGTTTTAAATGCTGGTGCAGATTCTTGGACATTAGAAATGGGAGATGGAACTGTGATGGATGGTGATACACAAGAACATATCAATGAAGCTATTCGAGTAATGAGTGCTTATTGTGATGTTTTAGGAGTTCGTACATTTCCTAAATTAGTTAATCGTGACGAAGATTATCAAGAAATAATGTTCAACAAAGTTAAATCGTTATCATCTGTTCCTGTTGTTTCATTAGAAAGTGCTACTCTACATCCCTTACAATCTTTTGCAGATTTAATTACAATTGCTGAGAAAACAGGATATACTCCAGGTACAAAACCTGAGAAAAAAGTAAAAGTTGTAATGACTTGGGCTCCTCATCCTCGTCGTTTACCGCAAGCTGTTCCTAATTCTTTTGCTGAATGGTTCACAAAAGTAGATTGGGTAGATTTTACTATTGTTCAACCAAAAGGGTTTGAACTTGATCCTAAATTTACTGAAGGAGCTACAATTGCTTATGACCAAGACGAAGCACTAAAAGATGCTGACTTTGTTTATGCAAAAAACTGGTCATCTTATGAAAATTATGGTGAAACTAATCCAGGAGATAAGGATTGGGAAGTAACTATGGATAAAATGAATTTAACGAATAATGGTAAATTTATGCATTGTCTTCCTGTTCGTAGAAATGTAGTTGTATCTGACGCTGTTTTAGATTCAGATGTATCTATCGTTATTGATGAGGCTACAAACCGTATATTTTCTGCACAAACTGTATTTCATGAAATTTTAAAAAATAAATAAGATTCTTTCTTTATCAAGATAAATTAAAAATAGCTTCTGANNTCAGAAGCTATTTTTAATTTAAATTTTATCTAATTTTTTATTTTGTATAAGGAAAATTTCTTGATACTTTTCTCATCATACTTTCAACTAATTGATCTGTAGAAATTGTAATAGTATCATCCATTGTTTTCATAAATCTCCATAATAATTCTCCATTATCACCACTATTTATTGTCATAGTAAGAGTTCCTGAACCTGTTTTACTACCTAGACCTCCAAATAACACTGTTGTAACAATAGCACCTGCCTCGCTCCTACTTTGTATTTGATCAAATTTACCACTAATAACAGCATCAACATTCAATATTTTGGCAATTTCATCTTTCGTCATCCCATCAAGTTGATCTTCAATACCAGCTTTTTTTAATAGAATATTTGTTTGATCTACATCTTGAAAACTTACTGAATATTTGTCCACTTTTCTAAGTAAAAAAGTATACATACTAGATTGTATATTTTTTGCCATTTTCAATTCTTGATCATGATTAGCTTCTGCATCATACTTTTTAGGAGTCTTTTTGTACGTAATAGTCGTTGTGAATGGTAATATTGCAACTGTTTTCTGTGTTCCTATTTGTTTAGATAAATTTGGAGATGAATAAATTTGTTTTTGAGCAATTGTAAAAATTGAACAAAATAAAAAAAGAAAAAATAAAGTTTTTTTCATAATAAATAGTTGATTTTTTAAAATAATAATTTTACTGATGCAAAATTACATTTCTTACTCAATAAACCATATAAATTTTTCTTAATTCAAATAATTATATCAATTCAATTTTCATAACAGCATTTGACAATCCATTTTGGCCATAAATTGTATTTTCTGGACCATCTATATATTTAATACTTTTAATACTCTCTATTTTTAGATTTCTTGCTTGTTCATCAGAAATCAATTGATCTCCAATTAATAAAATTGGTAAATTAAGATATGTATTTTCATTTTTTGAATAAAGAGAAATAGTTCTTGTATAAGAATAGTTAAGTGCTAAATCTAATAATGTTTCAGCTTTTATAACTTTATAATCTTTTACATTAATATCTGTATTATATAATGACAAAGAGCTCTTCTCTAATCCTTTTTTATTTTGTGCATTAATCGTTGAAAAACTTAATACAAGCAATGTGAAAATTATTTTTTTCATAGTATTTTTTTTTGTCTAATGTGTATCTTTAAGATTTACCTTCACTTCTTCCCCATTCTGTTTTATTGTAACAACTTTTTCTATTTCAGCAACAGAATTTGTAGCTCCACTGGCAGAACTATAAACAGGATTTGAGCCAAGAACTGCTCCGCTTGGATGCATTAAATAAGATGTTCCTGATTGATAACTGTAAGAATATTTATGTGTAAAACCAAAAGTCGTCATTAGAATATACTCACCTGGTTTTAAATTTGTAAACTCAAAATGTCCTTTATCATCATATACCTTAGCTATTTTTATTGTAGATGATACATTTTTATCAATTGGAACTTCAGAAACTTTTTTCTCCTTTCTTATTTTTTTATTTACTTCTTTCCATTCCTTGATATAAGGAGAATTTACAATCAGCGTAATTTCAGTTCCTTTGGGTGCATATTGAGCTTTATTAATATTGACTATAGAAATTCCTCCTTTGGCATGATCGCGAGCAAATGCAGTTCCTATTATAAAACTATTTCCATTATTTACCTTATCTAATGCATCCTTTTGATCAAATTTATTTTTAATTGGTTGATAATCTAATTCTTCATTTGCACATATTTCCCAAACACCATCTCCTACAAACATCTCTCGTTGCCATAGACGATGATCTTGTTTGTCTACAATATAATAATAAACAGAATTAGAAGATTTTTCTAATAAACTAATTAACCAAGATGGATGTTTACCAGTTTTTGGTGATTGATATTCGTAACTTTTTACCTCTTGTATTACATAATCCCCAAGCTGTTCTTCTTTAGGATTTCCACTATAATAAAAAGTTGGAATTGTAACTTTATATCCTGTTTTTAAAGGTAAAGAACTTAATAAAGGTTCTATAATATGATAGTCAAAAAAATTCTCTTTAAGATTTAAAGTTTCTGATCTACTATTTTTACTATCTTTTAAATCTACTAATTTTACACTAATTGGATTTCCAAACTTTACATCTATCTTCTTCGAAGTACTTTCTGATAGAAAAGTAGTTGGTGCTAAAGTTTTAAAATTAGCAGTAGAAATAGTTTTTCTGTACCATTTATCTTTATCATCAATATAATTAGTTGTAACTATTAAGTTATTTCCTTCTATTAATTGATCTTTAGTGTATGTACCTTTTACATCCCACTTACTATCTTTTACATAGTAAATTGTGTAAAGAGATTTTTCTTTTTTTAAGTAAGTATTATTTATATCTGAATTTCCTGGTCCTATTTGCTTCTGTGCCCATAAATAGCTTGATGAGCAAAACAAGGTTGTTATAAGTAAAAAATTTCTCATAAATATGTGGTTTATTAAAAATTACAATATTGTAATATTACTTTTTTGTTTGTTTTTTTAAAATTAATTTAAAACTATTAAATATGCAACAAATAAGATATTAGTAAATAGAGATTATATGATTTTAAAAATACATTATAAATATAAACGAATTATAAAACAAAATATTTTTGCAATAGCGATAGTAGAGGATATCCTTTTTGCAAAGCGTTCTAGCTAAGTAAAAAGATAGAAACGGAAAGCGCGGTCCGAAGGGATTGCCCAAAAAGAAAAAAGTAATCATAAACAGTTGCTATGATTACTTTTTATATTATTTATTGTAATGATTCAATTACTGAATTAAACCAATATCAGTACGGTAATATTCGTAATCGAAATGTACTTTTTTGATGTTTTCGTAAGCTACTTCACGTGCTGATTCTAAAGAATCTCCTAATCCGACAACGTTGATAACACGACCACCAGAAGTTACGATTTCATCGTTTTCTAGTTTTGCACCGGCAATAAAATTAGGACAAGTTATGTTTTCTAGTCCTCTTATTTCAAAACCTTTATCATAATTCCCTGGATAACCACCTGAAACCATAACGACACAACATGCATGTTGCTTTTTGAATTCTAAATCGAAGTTTTCTCCTTTTATTGACTTGTTTACGACATCATACAAATCATTTTCTAATAAAGGTAATGTTGTTTGGGTTTCTGGATCACCCATTCTTAGGTTATACTCCAATAAATAAACTCCTTTTGTAGTAATCATTAACCCAAAGAAAATAACACCAGCAAACTCTAATCCCTCTTTAATAAGACCACATTTTGTAGGCTCCATAATTTCCTCTTCGAACATTGTAAAATGTTCTTGAGTAAACAATGGATTTGGTGCAATAACACCCATTCCACCAGTATTAAGACCTGTTTCTCCTTCTCCGATTTTTTTATGATCTTTTGCAGCAACAAATGGAACAATTTTTTTACCGTTAAAAAATGAAAGAATTGAAGCTTCAAAACCTTCTAAATATTCCTCTATAACAACTTCGTTTCCTGCATCTCCAAAAGTTTTATCTTCCATGATTTCTAATACAGCTTGTTTTGCTTCTTCGAAATCTTGACAAATAATAACTCCTTTACCTGCAGCTAATCCTGATGCTTTTACAACAATAGGAAATTCTTGCTCTTTAAGGTATTCAATAGCTAACATTGGCCCTTGAAAATTCTTATATTTAGCCGTTTTCACTCCATATTTATTCATAAAGTCTTTTGCAAAAGCTTTAGAAGCTTCTAATTGTGCAGCAGCTTTATGAGGACCGAAAACATTTAAATTTTCTTTCTGAAATATATCTACAATCCCTTCTGATAATTCAGCTTCTGGTCCTACAAAAGTTAAATCAATTTGATTTTCTTTTGCAAAATCTTTCATTCCATCGATAGAAGAAATAGCTACGTTGGTTCCTATTTGTGCTGTGCCAGCATTGCCTGGAATAAAAAACAATTCTAAATTTTCATTTTTTTGTTTAAAATCCTCTGCAAATTTCCAACCAATAGCATGTTCTCTACCACCACTACCGATGATTAATATACGGCTATGCGATTTGAGGTTTGCGGATAATGATTGATTATTGATATTATTATTGTGTTCCATTTGTAATTTTTTTTAAATAATTCTGAAATTTTTGATTCATTCTACAATAATGATCAATTAACTCTATACACTCATTTAATTCAGCTTCTGAAATATATGCTAGTTCAAAAGCTATTATTAATTGTGCTTCAACTTCATAAGCTGAACCTTTTGAAATTGATAAAAAATTTATCATTTGTGGATTCGAATTTCGTCCTGAACCTTCTGCTATATTAGAAAGAATAGAAACAACAGCCCTTGTAATTTGAGAAGTTAATCCATATTTTTCCTTTTCTGGAAATTTATCTGAGATTTTATAAATCTTTTTTAATATTTCCAAACCTTTTTTCCAAACATCTAGATTTCTATAATTTCTCATAATCTATTTATGTAAAATTATTCACAAAACGCTAATCGCCAACCACAAAACGTCTTTAATGCATAAAATGTCTCATTCCTGTAAAAACCATAGGAATATCGTGCTCGTTACAAGCTTCAATAGATTCCTGATCCTTGATAGAACCTCCTGGTTGAATGATAGCTTTTATTCCGTTTTCTGCTGTATAGTCTGCCACATCACGGAAAGGGAAGAATGCATCTGAAGCTAAAACTAAATCTTCATCTACTTTCTCTTTTGCACGAGCGATAGCTTGTTGTGCTGCCCAGATACGGTTCGTTTGTCCACCACCAATTCCGTAAGCTTGACCATTTGTCGCCACAACAATAGCATTAGATTTTACCCATTTAACAATTTTTTGAGCAAAAACTAAATCAGTCATTTGTTTTTCTGTTGGCTGAGCGTTTGTAACAACCGTTAAATCATTAGAAAACTGGTTATCTGTTGATTGAACGATTAAACCACCATCAACTTTTACATAAGTTACTTTATCAGAAACTGGGTTTTTAACTTTGATGATACGTAGATTTTTCTTTTGCTTGAAAATCTCTAAAGCTTCTTCTGTAAAAGATGGAGCGATAACAATTTCTAAGAAAATTTTATTCAATTCTACAGCAGTTTTTCCATCAACTTCTCTATTGAATGCTATAATTCCACCAAAAATTGACATTGGATCACATTCGTAAGCTTTTTCATAAGCTTCTAAAACATTATCTCCTGTAGCAACACCACATGGCGTAGAATGTTTTACAGCACAACAAGTTGTTTCTTCGAATTCAGAAACTACTTTATAAGCTAAATCCATATCGCGAATATTATTAAAAGAAAGTTCTTTTCCTTGTAAATATTCAAAATCTTTCATTGCTCCATTTTTCGTTTTATCTACATAATAAGCAGCTTTTTGATGAGGATTTTCTCCGTAACGTAAATCCATTACTTTTTCATAAGAAGATTCCAAAAATTGAGGAAAATCTTCACCTAAAAGATAAGTAGAAATCGCTGCATCGTAAGCAGAAGTTAAGTTAAATACTTTTCCAGCACATAATTTACGTGTTTCGATAGAAGTTGATCCATTCTCACGAATTTCATTGATTACAGTTCCGTAATCATTCACATCTGTTACAACAGTAACATCATTAAAATTCTTTGCTGAAGAACGTAACATAGATGGTCCTCCTATGTCAATAAATTCTATCATTTCTGCTTCTGATAGACCTGTATTCATCTTTTCGAAAAATGGATATAAATTTACAATTACAATATCGATAGGATTAATCCCATGTTCTGAAATTGTTTTCATATGATTCTCATCTGAACGACGAGCCATAATTCCTCCGTGAATTGCTGGGTGCAAAGATTTTACACGGCCATCCAAAATCTCTGGAAATCCAGTTACATCTTTTACTTCTGTAACCTCAATTCCGTTTTCTTGAAGATGTTTGAAAGTTCCACCAGTAGATAAAATTTTATAATCTTGTTCTACCAAGAATTTTGCAAATTCTAACAAATTTGATTTGTCTGAAACACTAATTAGCGCTTGTTTTTGCATTTTGTATTTAGTTTTTAAAGTTTATTGTTTTGTTTATTTTTCGAGGATATAAAATGAAAAACCTCAACGTACTAGTACATTGAGGCATTTTAGTTTTATGTATTACTAATTTGCTTTATTGCTTCTATAAAGATTTCTCCTTCTACTGCTGCAACTTTTCTTTGCAAATCTTCTACTTTGTCATTTTCTTCGATATTGAAGGATTTTTGTGCTATAACTTCTCCTTCGTCTACTCCTGCTGTTACATAATGTACAGTAGCACCAGATATAGTTTCTCCTGCGTCTAAAACAGCTTTATGTACTTTGGCTCCGTACATTCCTTTACCACCAAATTTTGGTAATAAAGAAGGATGAATATTAATCATTTTATTTCCCCATTTCTTCGTAAATTCTGGAGATAAAATTGTTAAAAAACCAGCTAAGACAATTAAATCTATTTCTTCGTCTTCAAGATTGTGTTCAGCATCTTCAGAAAAAGTTTTTCTGTCTAAGACATATGTTCGGATATCTTTATCCAAAGATCGTTCTATTGCATAGCAATCTCTGTCTGCCATTACCATAGAAATTTCTACATTTGGTAATGTACCATCTTCGATAGCATCAATAATATTTTGAAGATTTGTTCCTCCTCCGGATACAAATACAGCTATTTTCATTTATATTATTTTGTGTTTGTTGTTCTGTTTTTTGATTATACTATTCAGTAGTTGAATTGATTTAATCAATAAAAAGCAATGCTTTCTTTATGTCTTCGTAACCAACTTCTCCATTATAATAATCGTAAATTGGTTTTAAGACTCTATTTTCTTCAAATTCAATTTCGCTATAAGCGAAACGTATTTTATCAATAATCTTGTCAGATGGTTTAAATTTAGAATAATCCAAGTCTGGTTCAGTTTCCTTGATTTTTCCAATATGATCAACAATTGCTGATGTTGTTAAACCTCTTTTCTCTGCAATTTGTTCCAAAGATAATCCTTCTTTTACATATTCTAAAGTAATTTCATAAGTTGATTTTTTTGGACCTTTATCTTTTACCTTACTTTTTTCTTTATTTTTAGCTATTTGTTTCTTATCTAATGTTCCACCAGAATGACGAATAAATGGAGCCCAAGAATCTTGTAATTCTTTTTCATCTAAAAAATCATCTATTTCATTGGATAATACTTGGAAACGTCTATCTGCTTTCATCGCTAAAGAATCAATTTCTAAAGCTGTTTGATTTAAACCATGTAACATCAATGAATTTAAATCTCTCAAACGAGAAAGTGCAACATAACCTTGTCCTTTTTCGAATGCTTTAGATAAATCTATAAAAGCAGAATCTAAAGTCATTCCTTGCGATTTATGAATTGTTATAGCCCAAGCTAATCGTAAAGGAACTTGTGTAAACGAAGCTAATGCTTTTCCCCCTTCATCTTCTATTGCCCAAGTTTCTGGTTTAGCAATATAAAATTCTCCGTCTAATGTTTTAATAATTGGCTCATCTTTGTCTGTATATCCAGAAACAGTACCTAAAGTTCCGTTTACAAAACCGACATCAAAATTATTACGCACAAACATTACTTTAGCACCTATCTTTAATTCTAAAACTTCATCAGCTAAAACTGATTTTTTTAAAACTTCTATCAAAGCAGGATTTCCAGCAACTTTTGCTTCGAATATTTTAGATGACGAATCAATATTAATCAATTGACCTTTATTGATTCTATCAACATCCATATTGTGTGTATACAAACGTGTTTGTGTATCTATTTCGTCTGCAAAATACTCTATTCTTGACTCTAACAAATCAACTGTTTTTTGAGAAATAGCTCCAGAACGAATTTCATTTAAAATATCATTCAATGCATTGTTTGTTTGACGATATTGTTCTGTAAGATAACAAATATGAACTTTTGATTGTACCCAAGCATCAGACATAAAGCAAAATTTATCTTTTGATTCTTCCCATTCTTCTCCGATTGGTGGAAGCTGAAAAAAATCTCCAGAAAAAATGACTTGTACTCCTCCAAAAGGCTCATCGTTTTGCTTGAAAAATTTTAAAACATAATCAACTGCATCAAGTTGATTTCTATGTAGCATAGAAATTTCATCAATAATCAATACTTTGACTTTATCCATCTTATCACGAAAATATTTTTTATCTCGTAATGATGCTAAATAACGATCAGAAACATAATCTTTAATCCCTATTCCAGCCCAAGAATGAATTGTTTGTCCATTCATGTGAGTAGCTGCAATCCCTGTAGATGCTGTTATAGCAACTGGAACGCCATGCTGTTTGAGGTATTGAATATACTGATTTAACACATAGGTTTTTCCGGCACCAGCAGAACCTGTTAAAAATACATTTCTTCCAGATTTTAATATTGCCATGGCTTTCGATTGTTGCATAATCTTCTATGTGAATTTTTGAATTGTAAAATAAAGGACAAAGATAAGAAGATTGTATGAAGTGAGGAAATTTGTAAAAAAGATTCAAATATTTTATAAAATATAAAAAAATTAATTAACTTTGTATTTCAAAGTACTTTTGTTATGCAAGAAAAAGATCCTATAAATAGTCTGAATGAAATAAAATCGATGATGCAAAGAAGTTCTAAATTCACAAGTATTAGTGGATGGAGTGGAATATGGGTTGGTTTTGTAGGTATAATTTCTGCTACAATAGCTTATTTTGGAATTTTGGAAAATTCATCTTTTTATAGCGGTTATCAAGAATTTACTGATTTAAGTACAATAAAGATTAAATTAATATTTCTAAGTATTATAACATTAGTTATTGCTTTAACTGGCGGATTTTTATTTATGATAAAGAAATCTAATCAAGATGATATAAAATTTATTAATCCTGTAACTAAACGTATTTTAAAAAAGTTTGCTTTTATATTAGTTATTGGAGGAATTATAAGTTTAATTTTTATCAAAAATTTAAATCTTGCTTATTTTGCTCCTTCTACTCTATTATTTTATGGATTAGCTTTATACACTGTAGAACGTGATACTATTATAGAAATTAAATACTTAGCGATATGTGAAATAATTCTGGGATTATTAGCTTTCTATTTTATATATAATGGTTTATTATTTTGGTTTATAGGTTTTGGAATTCTCCATCTAATTTTTGGAGCTTATATTATTAAAAAATATGATAACAAAGCTTAAATTTGACCATGGATTTTAATTTAAAAAAATTAAATAAAGTATTTGATAATCGTATTCGTGTGGGAATAATGAGTGCTTTGATAATGAATGAACAAATATCTTTCAAAGATTTAAAGGACTTCCTTGATCTTACAGATGGAAATTTAGCTTCTCATTTAAAAAATTTAGAAGATAATAATTATATCGTTGTACATAAAGGATTTATAGGACGAAAAACAAATACAACATACTCAATTACAAAACTAGGAAAAGAATCTTTTCAGGAACATTTAGCATATCTTGAAGAGCTTATTAAAAATATGAAATAATTTTTTTTACTTTTTTACTTTGAAATACAAAGTACTTTTTAATTATATATTTATAAAAAAATGGAAAACAACAATTCAAATCAAGAAACTAAAATTCCTATTAATCAAAATAAAACAATGATTAAAGGATTTATTATCGGAATTCTAACTTTATGTTTACTAATTCCAATACCTTTTATTTTAAGTTTAATACAAGAAAGACAAAAATATAAGGAAGATGTAACATCTGAGATATCTAATAAATGGAGTGGAAAACAAACTATTTATGGTCCTTTTCTTGAAATAACCTATTCAGAAAACAGTAAAAATGCAGAAGGAAAAGATATAACAATTCAAAAAAAAATATATATCTCAGCTGATAAATTAGACATTAAAGGTGACATTAATACGCAATTTAAAAAAAGGAGTATATACGAGACAAGTGTATACAAATCAAAAATTGATTTAGAAATTAAATTCAAAAATTTTAATGATATACTAGAAAATATTAAAATAAAACCCGAGAATATTATTTCTACAAAACTTATTTTCGGAATTACAAATTCAAAAGGTTATGAAAATAATGTTATCGCTAAATCTGCCAATAAAAATTATGAATTAATCTCTGATAATCAAACACTAATAATTAACAATGAAATAAAAAATCAAAAAGAAAGGATCCAATTCTTATCTCAAAATATAGACTATTCAACATTCGATTTTAATAAAGTCACTATTAATCTATCAATTAAAGGTTCTGAAATACTAAATTTCATTCCTTCTGCCATTAATACAAATGTAGATTTAACAACCAATTGGAAAGATTTAAAATATGATGGCAACTTTCTACCAAACGATAACCCAACAAATAAAAATGGAAAAACAAATATAAAATGGTCTATATATCAACAAAATCCTTTAAATGGACAACTATGGCGTACTGCTAATAATTTTAGTGATTACACTTTTGGAGTTGAGTTTTTACAAATGAATGATCATTATGATAAAACATATAGATCTACAAAATATGCAATCTTATTTATTAGTTTAACTTTTGCTGCCTTCTTTTTTATAGAAGTAAAAAATAATTTTAATATTCATATCATTCAATATGCTTTAGTTGGCTTTGCTATTTGCATTAATTTTATACTGCTTTTATCTTTATCAGAATATATAGGTTTTGATTTTTCATATTTGATTTCCTCAATAGCAACAATAATTTTAATCTCATTATTTATTTACTCATTTCTTAATTCGTTAAGATTAACTTTAAAAATAACATTGATGCTAATTATTCTTTATTCTTTTATTTATAGCATTTTACAATTAAAAGAACATGCATTATTAGTTGGAAGTATTGGACTATTCTTTATTCTAGCAATCATCATGTATTACTCTAAAAATATAGAATGGAACAAGATAAAATAAAATTAATTCACTTGTATTTAGGAGTTTTTGTCATCGGTATTGTACTGATGGCATTTTCTCTTGAAAAACAAATTGAAAATGATAAAATATTTCAATCAATTTCTATTTATTTAATTAGTCTATCACTATTATCTTTTTGTTTTAGCCTATATTATAAATTTGAATATTTTAATGATTTAATCTTAAAACAAGGAATCAAAAATGTAAAAGAATTATTTATACTTACCAATATTTTTTGGTTTCTAATTGTTTTTACTGTATTTGTAGATCAATTCTTTAATTCTAGTTTTAATTCATTCAATGAGATAGACTTCGTCTTTATTTTTTTACTATTTGGTTGTGTAATAGTTAACTTTACTATTGGAATATTTAGTTTCCATGTTGATTTTAATGTACCTTTCCTTTACATTAAAAAAAATCTAACCTTTTCAGATTTTTTTGCAATCATTATAATAGCTATAATGAAAGCTTTATTTGGAATAATTATATATTTTCTTATCATAGCAAGCTTTCCTACAACTGCTATTTGTTTTACTTTTTTAAATTTTATATTGATAAATGTTCTTTCTGCAATTCTTAAAAAATAAAATCGGATAAATTAATTTATCCGATTTTATTTTAATTTTCTAATAACCTTTATAGAACACAATTTGTGAAATTTCCAAATACAACTCCACTTTTTTCAGTAATAATAACTTGTATTGAGAATTCTTCAGGAATTGATGTTCCTACACGTATAAGCCCCATGGTTGCAGATGGAGAGCTAAAATCATAAACTACTTCATTAGTATTGACTTTCCTCACTAATATTTCAACATTCTCTTGTCCTTCACCTAATTGGAAATCAGCTGGAGGAAGATAATATCTAAAAGATTTACTATTAGGTAAGCATGTAATTGTAACTTCTCTATTATCAATAGAACCATTGTTCGATCCATTTCCTCCACCTATATTACCATTATCTGTCCCAGGAAAACCTTCTTGAGAAAAAGCAATACTAGAAATAAATAAACCACAAAATAATACTAGTTTTTTCATATTAATTATTTTTTATAAATTGTTAATTATCAATTAAATATAATAAATTATAATTTAGCAAAAACAATATATACTAAAAAAAGCTCAACATAAGTTGAGCTTTTTATAAAAATACTGAATGAAAGTTAATTCTTAAAAATATCTGAAACTACAGATTTATAAGTATCCCCAATAGGAATTTCTTTATTCTCTAAGAAAATTGATTTATTTTGAACTGATTTAATTCTTTTTGTAGGAATAATAAAGGAACGATGTACTCTAATAAAAAGATTATCAGGTAGTTTTTCTAAAAGAGATTTCATAGACATTCTTGCAGTTATCTTTTTATTATCAGATAAATGGATTTTTACATAATCATCTAATCCTTCAATATATTCTATCTCTTCGTAATAAATTTTATTTAATTTATAATCTGCTCGAATTGATAAAAAATCATTTTCGTTTTTAACTTTATTATTTCCTAAACTATTTTTAGCTTTACAAATCGCTTCTTCAAATCGCTCATATTCAATTGGCTTCAATAAATAATCTAATGCAGAGACATTAAAACCATCTACAGCATACTCTTCGAATGCGGTTGTAAATATCACTGGAATTTTATTTTCTAATTTCTTATAAAATTCCATTCCATTTGTTCTTGAAACTTGTATATCCAAAAACATTAAATCAATAGGAAATTGATTGATATATTTTTGAGCATCTTTTAAATTTGAAAAAGTTTTTATTAATTCTACCTCATTATTTCTTTTACAGTATGTTTCTAAAACTATCAAGGCTAGAGGTTCATCATCTACAGCAATTGCTTTAATCATTTAAAAATAATTTTAATCTAACAAAATAATTGGAACTTGTTTCCTTTACTTCTAGTTGATAGCGATTTGCATAAATTACATCTAAACGCTTCTTGGTATTTTTTAATCCTATTCCACTTTGTTCCTCAATAAGATTTACATCTTCTAGAATTGTATTTTCTACCAACATTGTTAATGTTGTATTATCAATAGAAATATTTATTTTAATTGGATTATATTCATCATCAATTATACCATATTTAAAAGCATTCTCTATAAAATTAATTAATAATAATGGTGAAATTTTTATATCTGAAACATCTCCATTAATTTGAAAAACGATTGAATTATTATTAATCAAACGAAGTTGTTGTAATTTTATATAATTTTTTATGTATTCTAAATCCTCTCTTAATGGAACAAAATCTTTTGATGAGTGTGATACTACATATCTCATCATTTTAGATAATTTCATTACAGCATCTGATGCAAAATCTGATTTTTGAAGTGTTAATGCATAAATATTATTTAGTGTATTAAATAAGAAATGAGGATTTATTTGAGCTCTCAAATAAGCAATTTCTGACAATTGTTTCTGTTCTTGCATTTCTACATAACGTTTATTTTGTCTTATGAAAAGAGAAATTATTGCCAAAGAAAAAAACATTAATATTTTCGGACTCCACATTACAAAATTTGGAGGAGGAGGACCATCATGTCTAAATTTATCAAACCTTGGAGGCTCTTTTCTAGGCATTTTTTGTAAATGAAAACTCCATTCAGGAATTTTATAAACAATAAAAAAACAAGCGATTAAAATTAAAGTATAAACTATATACTTTCTTTTGAAATACAATTTTGGAATTAATAAGAAATAATTCAGAAAAAAGAACATCAATAATAATATGTTCTCAAATAACATCCTTCTGAAATGCCTTGTTTCAAATAAAACATTATTGGCTGTATCATTATTTGAAACAGATAAAAAAGGAATTAATATAAATACGACTGAAATTATAGAGAAAATTATAATTTCTCTTTTTGTAATTTTTTTATTCATCTTTTATTGAGATTGATGAGATTGAAAAAAATGGTCGATTTGGAATCAGCATGGTTTGAATTAAATCAGTATTATCTATATTTTCTGCTACTAAATAACAATTATTTACTTCACCAAAGTAATAATATTGTTGCGTGTAAAATGTAATTCCAATCTTATGTTCATTAAAATTTTTATTGGATGAATTAATAATATCTATTTCAAAATTAATGAATTTAAGATGATTCTTATTTAAATTATCTTTAATTTGATAAAGATTTCCTTTCAATTGCTCTATATAATGAATAGAACTCATTCCAACTAAATAATGCAATTGTTCTGCTTTAGGATTTAGTCGTTTAAGATCCATAAAAGAATCAACTTTATTATTTGCATCCTGAAAAAGTTGTTCTTGCAAATAATATTCTCTATATGTTGCTTCTAAAACATACTTCTCCCATACAGATGTTGTCTTAGCATCTATAATTAATCGAAAAGCAAATTGTACTTTATGAATCTTTATTGACATATTCTATTTTTGTTGTTGTACTGTTGTTGGAGGCACCATTGGTTTTCCTCCTGGAGGTGGTCCCATTTTTCCATCTGGTGGTGGCATTCCTGGTCCTCCAGGACCTCCCATTGGTTCTTTAAATTCTTCTATATTTTTAGTTGAAATTACAATATTTACATCAATCATAAAACCTTTTTCTAGGCTACCAGAAACTTTTGCTATTTGATTACCATCAACATCGTCAGAAAAAACATTATCATCTGCATTATAGGTATATCCTTCCATTCCTTTTGTATAACCATAAGATTTCGCAGCATTAACCAAAACTACAGCAGAATCATTACCTTCTGGAAATGCAATTTGTGTAACTTTTAATGATTTACCTGTTTTATCATAAATATGTACATGTATATGTGTTGCGCGACTTATGTACCACCCAGGGAAAATTGAACTAAATTGAACCTCACCTTTTTCATTCGTTAATTGTCTTCCTCTCAAAAAATTATATGACTTATAATCTGTAGGCTGCATGACCATTCCTCCATATTGAGAATAATTTCCATCTTTATCACAATGCCAAATATCTACAATAGCATCTTTTAAAGGCATA
Organism: Flavobacteriales bacterium UBA7612; assembly: GCA_002484335.1. Lineage (GTDB taxonomy): Bacteria > Bacteroidota > Bacteroidia > Flavobacteriales > Weeksellaceae > Empedobacter. The sequence goes on along the minus strand of DLJQ01000010.1, from coordinate 68,802 downwards.
CAATTATCATCTACATCGGTTAGTGTAATCTTTATAACAGCGCTCACTCCTGTCCTATCTCCTTTTATATTAGAACGAGAATAACTTGATGGTTGCTTTGTTGGAAATGGACCTTCTGTTTCAGAATCCCAAACTTCACAATCTGATTTTTGGTCTGCTTTTGAGTTATTACAACTCATTAGAACCTTAGGAACAATTAAACTTGCTCCTAAAAACCCTAAACTATTTTTTATAAAATCTTTTCTGTTCATTTTATATTAATACTTTTATTGTTGAGGAAATTGTATATCCTTCACTCAAACTACCAGAAACAGTTGCTATTTGTTGACCTGTTGTATCATCAGAAAAGACATTATCTTGCGCATTATAAGTATAACCTGACATTCCTTTTGTATATCCATAAGAAGTTGCAGAATTTACAACTACAACAGCACTAGCACTACTTTCTGGAAATGCTATTTGTGTTACTTTTACAGATGTACCACTTTTATCATATACATGTACATGTATATGTGTTGCTCGACTCATATACCAACCAGGAAAAATAGAAGTGAATTTCACTTTACCATTAGAGTCTGTTACTTGTCTTCCTCTTAAAAAATTATAAGATTGATAATTCGTTTGTTGCATTTGTGTTCCTCCATATTGAGAATAATTTCCATCTTTATCACAATGCCAGATATCAACGATAATACCTTCTACTGGAGCACAACTATTATTAACATCCTGAATTATAATCTCAATAGTAGCATCTACACCTGTTCTATCCCCAACAATATCTGTACGTACGTAACTAGATGGTATTTTTGTAGGAAATGGACCTTCTGTTTCTGTTGGCCATACAGTACAAGATTCATTTGTTCCTACTTCTGTAGTTGTTGAATCTGATGTTACTGATGAATTATCATCACTTTTACAAGACATAGTTACTTTTGGTAAAATAAGTGCTGTTCCTAAGAAACCTAGACTATTTTTTAAAAATTCTTTTCTTTCCATTTTTATACTTTTTTATATTTTTAATTAATAATCAATTACCATTAATAATGAATCTTCACTTAAGGATTCAAAATCTACATGTTCATCAGAACCTATAGAAAGTAAATCTCTAGATTCTATAAGTCGATCATGTACTTCAAATATTCCTGTCAATGAAATAACTAACCAGCTTCTTTCTACTTTTTTTAATGGTAATTCGGATTCTTTTCTATCTTCAAATTTTCCAAGAAAAACATTGAATAAACTATGTCTAACTATTTTATTTAAATGATTATTTCTTTCTAATTCAATTGGAGCTATACTATTACTAATTTTTTCTTTTGGTTTGATTAAAAACAAAGAATACAAGTATGAGTATTCATCTTTTAATTCTCCTAAGATTTCTATGATAGATCCTTTTTCTAAATAGTATACAAAAACTTGATTTGTCTTTATAGTCCAATTAAATCCATTCATATTAAGACGAATACCATTTAACAAAGGCAATAAAATAAGATAACCACTATCTTTTATTACTTTTTGATAAATACCATGTTCATTTAAGGCTATATCATCAATAAAAGCAAAATCAGAAACATTAGTTTTTTCATCTAATGCATTTATACGTAAGAAATTATTTTCAAATAAATTTCTATTTTCAGCTTTACATAATCTTATCATATCCTCATTTCTATAAATCAAAAATATTGTTAAGAAATTGAATGATTAAATTTTAGAGGTAAACAGAATATATATGTAGGTAAATAGAATAAGTTAAAATGAAAATAATACTTTAAAATAAGTATTATTTTAATCTAAAGTTTTTGAAATAAGTTTATTTTCAAAAAATCTCCATAAAATGAATAAAAAAAGAAGAACTAGAAGATAGATTGTAAAATACAATTCTATATATATATTAAAAAAAAGTGATATAATAATTCCTAAGATAAAAACTATTGGATAGAATAACGTTAATCTTAGAAACAAATTAACAATTAAATTCATCCATTGATTAAGTGTTTTTTCTGATTTTATTTTCGGAGCTCCTAAAGACATTATTGAAGGTATAAACATAATAATACTCATAATTAGTCCTAAGATTGATATTATCCATAAAAAAATATTCATATCATTTTTTTCTAAATATAAAGATTTATTAAATAGAATAATGCATAAAAAAATCGGATAAGTAAACTTATCCGATTTTATATTTTATTGAAATGATTCTATTTCAGAATAATTTTATTATCTCCTTCTTGAATTTCTCCAACTATAGCACTTCCTTTTACAATATCTACTACTTTTTGAGCATCTTCTTGATTAACAATAACAATCATTCCAACTCCCATATTAAATGTACCGAACATTTCTTCTTCTGCTATATTTCCTCGCTTTGCTAATTCTTGCATTACAGTAGGAACATTAATTTTTGATTTCTCTATTACAGCAGATAAACCATTATTAATAATACGAGGTACATTTTCATATAAACCTCCTCCAGTAATATGAGCAATTCCTGACATTTCTATTCCTACATCTTTAATTGCAAAAATATCATTCTGGTATAATTTTGTAGGAACTAACAATGTTTCATATAAAGGTTTTCCTTCAAATTCCTCATTAAAATCTGGAAATATTTTACGAATTAATGAGAAACCATTAGAATGAAAGCCACTCGCTGGTAAAGCTACAATTGCTTGTCCTGCTTTTATTTTAGAGCCATCAATTATTTCATCACGTTCTACAACTCCAACACAAAAACCTGCAACATCATAATCACCAACTTTATACATTCCTGGCATTTCTGCTGTTTCTCCTCCGATAAGAGCTGTTCCTGTTTCTTTACATGCTTTTGCAATTCCAGAAACAATTTCTGCCGCAACATCAGAATCTAATTTTCCACAAGCTAAATAATCTAAGAAAAATAAAGGTTTTGCACCATGACAAAGAATATCATTTGCACACATCGCAAAACAATCTATTCCAACTGTATCATAAATTTTCGAATCTAAAGCGACACGTAATTTTGTACCAACACCATCAGTTCCAGAAACCAATACAGGGTTTTTATAACCTCCTAATTGGTAAAAAGCTCCAAAACTTCCGATTCCATTTAACACGTTCTCATTATGTGTTGCTGCAACAGCTTCTTTAATTTTTGATACCGTTTGATAACCTTCTTCTTTATCTACTCCGGCTTGTTTATATGTATTACTCATTTTAATTATGATTTAGTTTTTCGAAATTCATAAATAGAATTTCGTTTAACAATTTAACAACAAGAAGTTGATTCTTCTTGTGTTTGATTACTATAATTAACAGGATATTTTTCTGTAAAACATCCAAAACAATGTTCATCACTACCTAATAAATCAATTAAATTATTTACAGTTAAGAAATCTAATGAATCTACATTAAGATATTTTTCAACTTCTTTAATTGATTTATTTCCAGAAATTAAATCTGCTTTTGATGGCATATCAATTCCTAAGTAGCATGGAGCTATAATTGGAGGTGAAGCTGATCGGAAATGTATCTCTTTTGCTCCTGCTTCTTTCAAAATTTTTATTAATAATTTTGAAGTTGTACCTCGAACAATTGAATCATCTAAAACAACCAGACGCTTTCCTTTGATTTTATTTTTGATTGGATTCAATTTAAGATTTACTACTCTTTCTCTCATTTCCTGTGATGGAACAATGAAAGAGCGAGACATATATCTATTTTTTATCAAAATTGGTTCATAAGGAATACCTGAAGCTTCTGAATAACCGATTGCTGATGGAATACCAGAATCGGGAACACCAATAACAATATCAGCATCAACAGGAGACTGTTCGTATAATTTTCTTCCTGATTCAACCCTTAAATCATAAATTTCATTTCCTTCAATATTAGAATCTGGACGAGCAAAATAAATATATTCGAACGCACAAATATTTTTTCTTGAAGGTTGATTTAAAGAATATGATTTTAAACCATTTTCATCAACAACAATTAATTCTCCTGGTTCTACATCTCGAATAAATTCAGCTCCAACAGCATCTAAAGCACAAGTCTCTGAACAGAATACATAAGCATCATCCAGCTTTCCCATACATAATGGTCGAATTCCGTTTGGATCACGAAATGCAGCTAATTGATTGTTTGCCAATAATAACACAGAAAATGCACCTTTTATTTTTTCTGTTCCTTTTTGTATCGCTTCAACCATATCCAAATGAGAATATTTTTGAATAGAACGTAAAAGAACTTCAGTGTCTGATGTTGCTAAGAATGGTAACCCTTCTGCTTCTAATTCTTTTCTTAAACCTTCGACTTCAATCAAATTTCCATTGTGAGCAATAGAAAAATGAGGTTTACCATAGATATTATATGTATAAAGTGGCTGTATATTTCTTCTATGTCCGTCACCTGCCGTTGTATATCGAGTATGACCAATAGCAGCATTCCCTTGATATTCTTCAATATCAGATTCCATAGTTTTAAAAACATCTAATACTAAACCAGCTTTTTTTACTGTTTTAATATTTCCATCTTTCAAAAAAGAAACTCCACAAGCCTCTTGACCACGATGTTGAAGTGCAAATAAACCAAATTGTGTTATAGAATATGTATTTATTTTATTTGGTGAATAAACACCAAAAACACCACATTCTTCATTAACACTGTCAACAGTATCGGCTGCATATTTCTTTAACAAATTTCTTTCGTAGAAATTTGTTAGATATTCAGCCTTTAGCTGACTTTTATGTAATTTTTTATCAATCATTTCAAATGAAAAAATGATTATTTTAAAACTTCTACTAAACGATTATATACTTCGTGATAAGCTTCTGAAACATCACCTAAATCACGACGAAAACGATCTTTATCTAATTTTTTCCCTGTTTCTACATCCCATAAACGACATGTATCTGGAGAAATTTCATCAGCTAAAATTATATTACCATCAACATCTTTTCCAAATTCTATTTTGAAATCAGCTAAAATCAATCCAGCTTTTAAAAATAATTCTTTTAAAGCTTCATTAATTTTATCAGTAATTGCGTATAATTCTTTTAATTCATCATACGTTGCAGCTCCTAATAAAACTGCATGATGATCATTGATAAGTGGATCACCTAATTCATCTTTTTTGTAACAAATATCGAAGATTGTAACAGGAGATTTACCTCCTTCCTCTAATCCTAAACGTTGCGCCATACTTCCTGCTACATAATTACGAACAACCATTTCAATTGGAATAATTGAAACTTTTTTCACTAATTGTTCACGATCATTTAACTGCTCGATGAAATGTGTTGGAATACCTTTTTCGATTAAATAATCAAAAATTAAAGTAGAAATTTTGTTATTCATTTCTCCTTTGTCCTCAACCGTTCCACGCTTTTGTGCATTAAAAGCAGTTGCATCATCTTTGTAATAAACAATTACTTTGTCTGCTTCTTCTGTAGCGTACACTTGTTTTGCTTTTCCTTCGTAAATGAAGTCTTTTTTTGTTAAGCTCATCGTTGTCTGTTGTTAACTTTTTGTTTTTTTGTTTTGTTTGAAATGAAAAAGTCCACTTCTTGTTTGCCTGTTTGCGATAAATAACTTGTTCAAGGTTATTTGTCGAGTTCTAATTTTGATTGGTTCAGGATCAAAATTATTATTGTTTGTTGTTTGTTTAATTCTTAAAATACTCTACAGCATTTTTAAAGATATTCATATATCCATTATCTGGAATATTTTTGAATAATCCTTCTTCATATCTTTCTGGATGTCCCATTCTACCATAAATTTTCCCACAAGGAGAAACAATTCCTTCTACAGCAAAAGTAGATCCATTAGGATTATATGGCATTTGTCCAGCCAATTTCCCTTCTAAATCAATAAATTGTGTTGCAATTTGACCTTTATCTATTAATTTTTCTAATTCTTGGTCATTTGCTACGAAACGTCCTTCACCATGAGAAAAAGGAATCCAATACTCTTGACCTTCCATTCCGTTTAACCAAGGTGAGTGAGATTTATTTACACGAACTTTAGCTAATTGTGTAATATGACGACCAATTTCATTAAATGTTAATGTTGGTGTATTTTCTTCTAAATCCTGAATTCTACCATAAGGCAATAAACCTGATTTTATTAATGCTTGAAAACCATTACACACTCCTAAAATTAATCCATTTCTTTCTAATAATTGATGGATTGCAGTTTTAATTTTTTCATTACGTAAAACTGTCGCTATAAATTTACCCGATCCGTCAGGTTCATCAGCAGCAGAAAAACCTCCAGGAATAAATAAAATATTTGCTTTATTTATTTCAGTTACAAAAGCATTTACAGATTCTTCAACATCTTGTTCTGATAAATTTCTAAATGGTAAAGTTGTAACAATTGCTCCTTCTTTTATAAAAGCTTTTGCAGAATCATATTCTGAATTTGTTCCAGGAAAAATTGGAATAAACACTTTAGGATTTGCAACTTTATTTTCAGAGAAAGGAAAACAAATTTCTTCAGCTTTCAAGTCTTTATCTTCGATAACTTTGTCGGAAGATGATTTATAAGGGAAAATTGAATGAAAAGTTTCTTTCCAAAGATGTTTTAATTCTTTCAAATTAATTTCTTCTCCGTTCAATTCAAATAATTCTTTATCTGTAGTATTTCCTAATGAATGATAATTTGTAGAAATATCTGTTGGAACATTTAATTCATCTGCATGTTCAATGATAATAGATCCAGGATAATATTTCGCCAAATCTAATTGAGTATTTATTGCAAAACCTATTTCATTACCAAAAGCCATATTAGCTAAAGTCTCTGCAATTCCTCCAAATTTAACTATCATCATTGATTTTACATTATTTCTATCAAGAGAAGTTATAAAATCAAAAATTGATTTCGTATTATTTTCATCAATCAAATAATCTTCATGCTGAGTTGGAATAAAAACAGATAATTTAGAATTTTTATTAACCAATGTACCTTGAACAACTTTATTTGTTTGAGAAGGTGCAATAGCAAATGAAATTAATGTTGGTGGAACATCTATATCTTGGTATGAACCTGACATAGAATCTTTTCCTCCAATAGCAGGAATTCCAAACTGACGTTGCGCTTCAATTGTACCTAAAATCGCAGCAAAAGGTTTTCCCCAACGAATTTCTTCGTTTCTTAATTTTTCAAAATATTCTTGAAAAGTCAAACGAATATCAGCATAATTACCTCCAGCAGCAACAATTTTCGTCATAGAATCTATCACCGCAAAATAAGCTCCGTGATAGTTAGACCAACGAGAAATTATAGGATTATATCCAAATGATGCGATTGATACAGCATTTGTGAAACCATCTGTAGGAAATTTCTGTACAGAAACATCTTCTGGAGTATCCATTGTTTTTCCTCCAAAAGCATTTAAAATAGTAGAACGTCCAACATTATTATCAAACATCTCTACCATACCTTTTTGAGATGCATGATTTAATTCTTGCATCATTGCAATAAATTCATTTCTATCGAATGATTTATTTTCAAAAGGATTTGTATAATTTTCGTCCGTAACCTCAATTTTTGCTTGTTTACGAACTCCATTTGTATCTAAAAATTTACGATCTAATTCAACAATTTTAGTTCCTTTCCAAACTAAAGTCATTGTGTCGTCAGCAGTAACCTCAGCAACACAAGTTGCTTCTAAATTTTCTTCTTTAGCTAAAGCTATAAATGTATCAACATCTTTTGCCTCTACTGCAACAGCCATACGTTCTTGAGATTCTGAAATAGCTAATTCAGTACCATTTAAGCCTGCATATTTCAAAGGAACTTTATCTAAATCAACATTAATTCCTCTTGCAATTTCTCCAATAGCAACTGAAACACCTCCAGCACCAAAATCATTACATTTCTTGATTAATGTTAATACATTTGGATTACGGAATAAACGTTGTATTTTTCTTTCTACAATTGCATTTCCTTTTTGTACCTCAGCAGATAAATCATCTAATTTTAAACCATCATGTGTTTTAGATGATCCCGAAGCTCCTCCTACTCCATCACGACCTGTTGCTCCTCCTAATAAGATAATTCTATCTCCAGCAACTGGTTCTTCACGACGTACATATTCTTTTTTTACAGCTCCAGCTACAAAACCAACTTCCATTCGTTTTGCTTTATAACCTTCGTCATAAATTTCTTTCACAAAAGTTGTTGCTAAACCAATTTGATTTCCATAAGAACTGAAACCGTTTGCTGCTTCTTTTGTTATTTTTCTTTGTGGTAATTTACCTGGTAAAGTATCTTCAATTTTTTCTAACGGATTAGCTGCTCCTGTAATTCTCATTGCTTGAAAAACATAAGAACGACCACTTAAAGGGTCACGAATTGCTCCTCCAACACATGTTGATGCTCCTCCATAAGGTTCTACTTCTGTTGGGTGATTATGTGTTTCATTCTTAAATTGTAATAACCATTCTTCTTCTATTCCATCTACATCAATAGGAACAGCAATAGAACATGCATTAATTTCTTCTGATACATCAATGTTTTTAACAACACCTGTACGAGAAAGATATTTCCCCATAATTGTTGCTAAATCCATCAAACGAATTGGTTTAGTAATTCCTAATTCTTGACGAATTTGTTGATAATAATCGAATGTTTTTTGAAGAGTTGCATTAAATTTAGAATTAAACTTAATGTCTGTTATTTCTGTTTCAAAAGTTGTATGACGACAATGGTCCGACCAATAAGTGTCTAAAACTTTTAATTCTGTTTCTGTAGGATTGCGTTGAATTGATTTAAAATAATCTTGTATAAAAATTAAATCATCCATTTCTAATGATAAACCAAAGTTTGTATGAATATCATTTAACTGCTTTTCGTCAGCTATAATAAATCCATCTATAGTAGGAACTTCTGTTACTGCAGGATTTGCAGGGATTTCCATTTTTGATAAATCTTTTTCACGAGATTCTATTGGATTAATTAAATAACTTTTTACTTTCTGTAAATCATCTTTCGATAAATCATCATTGAAAACATATAATAGTCCAGATTTTATTGTTACATTTTCAACATTCATCAAAACTAAACATTGTTCAGCAGAATCATCTCTTTGACTATACTGACCTGGTAAAAACTCAGTAGCAAAAAAGTTTTTTGAATAAGGGATGCTTTCATTTATAGCATCCTCAACGTACTTAAAAGATATATCTGTAACAGGATCTACAAACACCTTATTTTGAACCATTTCTAGTTGATTTTCGTCTATATTAAATAGATCATAAATAACAAAAACCTTGCACTCAATTGTAGGTACAAGGTTTCTAAGTTCTATTGTAGTCTTTTGACTTATAATGTCAAATTCTGATTTCTTCTGAATGAAAAGTCTTTGGTTCATTGTTTTGTTTGCTGTTGTATTTGTTTAATATGTTTAAACCATTTGTATTTACTTCGACAAACAAATATATCTCTATTTTTACAATTAATGCAAAAAAGAAAAAATTCATTTGTAGTGGCAAGTATTTACGGTCTGCCGTAGAGACGCTCAACCTTATTATGAGCTATACAAATGTTGTAAACTTTAAAAACTAAAATCACCTCTTTAAAAGTGAACTGCAAAATTAAACATTTTATTAAAAATAATCAAATAGTATTTGAAAAAAATTAATAATTATTTAATTTAGAATTTTTATAAATTTTGTAAGTTATTAAATAATTAGTTTAATTTAACAATCGTCAAATCATATTCGTTATCAACTTCATCGTATTTATATGATAACTGCATATTAAAATCTTGTGAGAATCTTTTCGAAAAAACTTCAATGTTTACTGAATCTGGGAATGTAGATTTGTTAACTGTCATAAATAACTTAGTCCAACTAGTATTATCTTCAAATATTGTTTTAAATCTCTGTTCCCAATAATTTAAAAACTTCTCTTCTTTTTCATTAACTAACATCTCTTCCATTATTTTCAATATTTAAAAATAGTGTGCAAATTTACAATTATATTTCATTTAAATTAACCTTTTTAATTTATTAACTTTTCTGCATAGTGAATATTATTGCATTCTAGCTAAACTTAAGATTCGCTTAAGTTTTTATTTTCGTTAGGTATAACTTCTATTTAACATTGATATTTGAAGCATAATTTAATACAAAATGTTTACAAATAAATTAAAGAATCGTTATAGTAGTCTACTATTCTTTTCTACATTATTCATTATTATCTCTTTTATTCTTCGTATAATTTTCGCTTTATGGATTAATAAAGATTTCAATTGGTCTATAACTGAAATATTACATACATTTTTTTGGGGATTCATTTATGATATAAGTGTTGTAAGTTGTTTTTGCTTATTTCTATCATTTTATTTTTTAGTATTACCCAATCGATTCATTAATAGTATTTTTGATAAAATATTTGTTTATTTTATATATACGTTATTTTTAGTAATTATCTATTTCACATTTTTTGCTGAAATTACATTTTGGGATGAATTCAAAAGTAGATTTAATTTTATTGCTGTAGATTACCTTATTTACACTTATGAAGTTGTAAAAAACATTCAAGAATCATATCCATTACCTTTATTAATTGGAGGAATAGTTTTAATAACAGGTATCACTCTTTATATTTCTAAAAAAAGAAAAGTATTTTACAGTACATTCAATTACAAAGCAACATTCACTCAGAAAATAATCATTTTTGGAATAAATCTAATTATAGCAACCACAACATTATTTTTTATTAATAACGATAGTAGCTCGACATCTGAAAATAGATACAACAATGAGATTTCTAAAGCTGGAATTTTTTCTTTTTTCTCAGCATTTAGAAATAACCACTTAAAATATGATGAACATTATAAATCTATTCCTATTGAAGATGCTTTCTCTGAAATGAAAATAGAATTAAAAGATTCAAAAACTGTTTTCGATCAAGAATTTAAAAATCCTTTAAGAAGAACTGTTTTAGCAAATAATCCTACAGAAATTGAACAAAAACCAAATGTAATTTTTGTTATGATGGAAAGTATGAGTTCTTCTTTTCTTCAAGAGAAATACAATAATAAATCTATCACACCTAATCTTAATCAATTAGCTGATAATAGTATTTATTTTTCTAACATGTTTGCGAATGGAACACGAACTGTACGTGGTATGGAAGCTGTAACACTTTCTATCCCTCCAACACCAGGAAATAGTATTGTTAAACGTGTAGATAATCAAAATTTATATACAGTTTCTTCTGTTTTTAAGGCAAAAGGATATCATAATATGTTTTTTTATGGAGGAGATGGATATTTTGACAATATGAATGCTTTTTTTGGAGGAAATGGATTTGATATTTATGATAGAGGACGTGGAAGTATTTTGAGTGATGATATAAATACAAAACGATATAATATAGATGATAATGAAGTAACTTTTGAAAATGCATGGGGAATTGCTGATGACGATATCTATAGAAAAGTTCTGAAAGTTGCTGATGAAAAATATCAATCAAAACAACCATTTTTTGCTTTTGTAATGTCAACATCAAATCATAAACCTTATACATACGAAAATGGAAAAATAGATATTCCATCAGGAACAGGTCGTCCAGGAGCTGTAAAATATTCTGATTATGCCATAGGAGAGTTTTTGAAACAAGCAAAAAAGAAACCTTGGTTTAATAATACTGTTTTTGTTTTTATTGCTGATCATTGTGCTAGTAGCGCAGGTAAAGATGCTATTGATATTAAAAATCATCATATTCCTGCATTTATCTACAATTTACACTCTCATAATAATGAAAAAGTTGAAAAAGAAGTTTCTCAGATTGATATTTTTCCAACTTTATTTTCATTATTAAATTGGAAATATACTTCGCAATTTTATGGAAAAGATATTTTTGATCCATTGTATCAATCTCGATCTTTTGTTGGTACATACATCAAATTAGGAATGAAAAGAGGTGATGATGTTAGTATTCTTTCCGATCAAAAAATAATTAATCAATACAAATGGAACAAAACAAATTTGATTGATGCTAAAGTTGATCCAAAATTCGAGCGTTCTATTATATCAAATTATCAAACTGCTGATTATTTATTTAATAACAAATTATTAAGTGAAAAATAAAATCATTTTTATCGTAAATCCAATTGCTGGAAAGGGTAAAGGAAAAATCATACAATCAGAAATTCAACGTTTTTTTCAATCAAAAAACGTTGAATTTAAAATTTTATTAACTGAAAAAACTGGTCATGCTACTGATTTAGTAAAAAGTCTACTCCATGAAAAGCCTTACTCAATAGTTGCTTGTGGCGGAGATGGAACAATTAATGAAGTCGCACAAGCATTGGTTGGTACAGAAATCTTATTAGGTATTATTCCAATCGGATCTGGAAATGGTTTAGCATCAAACTTAAATATTCCTAAATGTATAGAAAAAGCATTTGAAATAATTTGTGAAGCAAAAGCAATGAAGATAGACGCTGGAAAACTTAACAATCATTTCTTTTTTAGTAATATTGGATTTGGAATTGATGCAGATGTTATCAATAATTATTCGAAAACTAATCTTAGAAATTTCTTAGGTTATGTATCAGCTTCAACAAAATCTATTTTTAGTTACCAATCAAAAACATTTAAAATTGAATTAGGTAATAATCAAATTCTGGAAGATGATTACTATTTTTTATTTTGCTCTAATTCTAACGAAGCTGGTTATGGAATAACTTTTTGCCCAAATGCGAAATTAAATGATGGAAAATTAGACTTTGTAGCCGTAAAAAAACTTAATTTTATACAACAAATTCAGTTTTCAATTTCTGTATTGAGAAAAAAACTCGAAAAAATGAAAGTTGCAAAAGTTATTCAAATAAGTGAAATGAAGTTATATTCTGCTAATGAGAAAACAATTGCTCAGATTGATGGTGAAGCTATTATTCTAACCGACAAAAGTATTGATATTAGTATAATACCTAATGCTTTGAATGTTTTAATACCAAAATAAAAATGACGAAGGCAAAGATTTTAGTCGTTGAAGATGAAATGGGAATTGCTAATTTCATGATTCAAGGTTTACAAGAAGAAGAAATGATTGTAACGCATACTATAAGTGGCGAAGAAGCTTTGCTAAAAATAAACAATGAAGTTTTTGATGTTATCCTATTGGATTGGATGATTCTTGACTTATCTGGAATTGATGTTTGTAAAGCAATAAGAAATTCTGACAATCCTAATACAAAAACACCTATCCTATTTATAACTGCAAAAGATACAGTTCAAGATACTATTGAAGGATTAAATGCTGGTGCAAATGATTATATAAAAAAACCTTTTAACTTCAATGAATTAATTGCTCGCATTAATGTCTATTTAAGAGAAATTGAAACAGTCGATGATTTAAACTTTGGGAATATAACAATCAATGTAACGACACATCAAGTATTTTTAGACAAAAAAATTATAGATTTTACACTTAAAGAATTTCAACTTTTATATTATCTATTTAAAAATAAAAACCGAATTTGCACACGAAAAGAAATTATCGAAAACGTTTGGGATATTCATTTCGAATATGATACGAGTGTAATTGATGTTTTTATAAATGCTATTCGAAAAAAATTAAATTTAACAAAAGATGATCCTCGTTTACACACGATAAGAGGTGTTGGCTATATATCAAAAGATGTTTAAAAATTTATCCATAAAAAATAGAATTGCTATATTTTATAGTATTTCATTTTCTGTTATTCTACTTATTATTTTAGGATTAATATATCTTATTGTGAATAATGGAATTAATAAAACCATGTATGAATCCTTGGAAGATGAAATTGATGGTCATATAAATTATGTTTTACAAGAACCAACCTTCACTAGTTATGTAGCACCAAGAGAATGGGAAGAAATAGAACATACAGATATTTCATTAAATCCTGTATTTATTTCTATTTATGATACAAATTTTAATTTAGTTGAAAACTCCCCGAATTTAGTACAAAGTAAACTTTTGTGGAAAGATCATCAAAAAGATAAAAAACCATATTACGCTTATTATAAATCTATTGAAATGTTAATTTCTCAAGCTAAATTAATTCATCATGGAGAAGTTGTAGGTTATGTTGTTGTTGGTATTTCTACCAAACACAATCAACTTGCTTTATCATATTTACAAAAAGCATTGTTCATCATTTTTCCTATTTCTATTATAATCATATTTTTTATTACACAATTTATAGCTTCAAGATCGATAGAACCAGTATTTAATATCATACAAACAGCACAATCAATTTCTGAAAATAATCTGTCTGAAAGAATTATTTTACATAAGAACAAAGACGAATTACATCAGCTTTCTGTCACAATAAATTCTCTTTTGGATCGATTAGAATTTCAATTAATAAGAGCAAAACAATTTTCTGCAGATGCTTCACATGAACTACGAACTCCTTTAGCAATTATAAAAGGTACTTTAGAAATATTAATTCGAAAAGAAAGAACTCAAGAAGAATATAACGAAAAAATTAATTATACATTAAAACAAGTTGAGCGTCTTTATCGATTAGTGGAACAGTTTTTATTATTTTCACGCGTAGAAAATCACAGTTTAGATTTAGATAAAACAAGTATAAATGTAAAAAATGAAATACTAACTGCGATAAATCGTTTTGATATTTTATTAAACGAAAAACAAATACAAATTAAAATAAATCAATTAACAAACGAATCAATCAATAGTTATAAAGAAGTTATTGAGATTATAATTGATAATATTCTATCTAATGCAATAAAATATTCTAAACTAAATGGAATTATTACGGTTTCTTCTAATTTTGAAAATAGTTATTGTTATATCATTTTTGAAGACAACGGAATTGGTATTAGTGAAAATGATTTAGAATTAATTAAAAATCGTTTTTTTAGAACACAAGATCAAACGACATTAAATATCTCTGGATCTGGTTTAGGATTAAATATAGCAACAAAATTTGCTGAAATAATTGGAGGTGAAATAATAATAGAAAGTAAAAAAGGACAAGGAACAAAAGTAATTCTTAAAATTAAAAAGAACCTAGAAGATTAACTTCTAGATTCTATATTTTTAATTTTTTAATGAAGCCATATCAATTACAAAACGATATTTTACATCACCTTTTTCTAATCTCTCAAAAGCTGTATTAACATCTTGAATATTTATAATTTCACTATCTGCAACAATATTGTGTTTATAACAAAAATCTAACATCTCTTGTGTTTCCTTAATTCCTCCAATATTAGATCCTGCAAAACTTTTTCTTCCTGAAACTACATTAAAAGCTCCTATTTCTAATGCTTCAGGAGGCAAACCAACTAAAACAACAGTTCCATCATGACGAAGTAAATTAAGATAAGTATTTACATCGTGTTTAGCAGAAACTGTATCTATAATAAAATGTAATTGACGTGTATAGTTAGACATTACTTCATTATCATTCGATAAAACTGCATGATCAGCACCCAAACGAATTGCATCTTCAATTTTTGAAGGAGAAGTTGTAAATACAGTAACTTCAGCTCCCATCGCTTTTGCTATTTTTATTGCTAAATGCCCTAATCCTCCTATTCCTAAAACTCCAACTTTTTTACCTGGACCTGCTTGCCAATGCATTAATGGAGAATACACTGTAATCCCTGCACAAAGTAAAGGAGCGGCACTTGCTAAATTATCAAACTCTGGCATTCTTAATACATATTTCTCATCACAAACATATGTATTAGAAAAACCTCCAAACGTATGTCCTCCAGAAACCTTATCTACACTATTGAATGAAAATGTAACACCTTCTTCACAAAATTGTTCTACTCCTTCTTCGCAAGACTCACAATGTCTACAACTATCTACAATACAACCAACACCTACTAAATCTCCTATACTAAATTTTGAAACATGCTCACCAATTGCTGTCACTCTTCCTAGAATTTCGTGCCCTGGTACAATTGGAAATAGTGTTGCTCCAAAATCATTTTTTATTTGATGTAAATCCGAATGACATATACCACAATATAATATTTCCATTTCTACATCATGCGCTTGTACCTTTCTTCTATTTATTACCATTTCTGCTAATTCATCATTTGATGAATTAGTACCAAAAGCTTTTACTTTTATTGTTTCCATATTTTTATTTTATTATAAAATTGAATTGATTAATCTAAATTTGATAACCATTTTATTCTTTCTGGATCTCTATGATCAAAGAACAAACTTTCTTTTTGATCTAAATTTGCTATCAAATTCATATCGTCTAAAGAAAGATCAAAATCAAAAACATTAAAATTCTCTTCTAAACGTTCTTTTTTTACCGATTTAGGAATAACAACAACACCTCTTTGTACTAACCAACGTAAAATAACTTGAGCAACTGACTTATTATATTTTTCACCTATTTCAGAAAGAATTTCGTTATGAAAAATATCATTTTTACCTTCAGCAAAAGATGCCCAAGATTCTATTTGTACACCATTCTCTTTTAAAAATTTTTGATCATTATTTCTTTGAAAAAAAGGATGAGTTTCAATTTGATTAATAGCAGGAATTATTTCATTATGAACAATTAAATCCATCAACCTATCTGGATGAAAATTAGAAACACCAATAGCCCTTATTTTTCCTTCTTTGTATAATTCCTCCATAGCTTTCCAAGAACCATAAATATCTCCATAAGGTTGGTGAATAAGATATAAATCTAAATAATCTACCTGTAATTTTTTTAATGATAATTCAAAAGCCTTTTTTGCACTATCATAACCTGCATCTTTTATCCAAAGCTTTGTTGTTATGAATAAATCTTCACGATTTATTCCACTTTCTTTTATAGCTTCACCAACTGCTTCTTCATTTTTGTAAATTGCAGCTGTATCTATTGATCGATAACCAATTTTAAGCGCATCTAATACTGTATTTTTACATTCTTGATAATCTGTTATTTGATAAACACCTAAACCAAGAATAGGCATTACGACACCATTATTTAATTTTACTGTTTTCATAATTGTTTGTTTTTTATTATTATTTTGATGGAATTATCTCGTTTAAGCAATTTAGAGCATTCAAAACTCTGGGATAACCTACATAAGGAATCAGTTGTGTCATCATATCAATTAATAATTCTCTATCGTTCCCAATATTAATATTCCCTTGTATATGACCTTTTATTTGATTTTCTGTACCGCCTAAAGCAATAAGAAAAGAAAGAGTTAACAGTTCTCTTACGTTAATTTCTATACCATTTCTAGTTACATAATCTCCAAAGCAATTAGCTGATAAATATTCTTGAATATGTAATAAATCTTTAGGTGATTTTTTATACATCTCATCAATTGTATTTCCAAAAATGTGTTTCTGAACAGCTAAACCTTTTTCTAATCTGTTAGAGAAATTTGTAGTTGACTGACTATCTATATTTAGTTCTATATTTCTCTCTCTAAATATTGCATTTGTAGCATGAATAAAATCTATCACTTTAGAAATACCTACATAAGGAACTGACTGATAAACAACTTCTTTTATTTGAATTGTTGATATTTCTATATTTAATGCTGCGTTTACAAACATTTTAAATTCTGTTAACGACTGACTTCCTATAGTAGAAGCTATAATAATCAATGTTCTAAGTTTTACATCTATTTTACTATTCTCTATTATTTCATCGAAAGCAAAATTATCAAAAACCTCTATCAAATCTGGATCAGAATCTTTTAATGTAGACACGTAATTTGGCCATAATTCTTCATGATTCATTATCGCTTTTATGGATATATTATTTTCTACATCATAAATAGGTGATTTGAATTGGTTATACTCATCATCATTAACAATTTCTAACCATTTTGTTTCGTCCTTATCAAAATCTGTTATCATTGCTATATGTCGCATTTCACTTTGATGTGATGCTCCATGCCAATGTTTTACATCTTTAGGGATTTTTATAACATCTCCTTGTTTAATGACCTTAATTTTATCTCCTTGTTCTTGATAATATCCAATACCTTCAATCACAAATAGAATTTGCCCAGATGTATGTTTATGCCAATTTGTTCTTGCTTTTGGTTCAAAAGTTACAGTACCAATATTTGTATTATAACCTTCTTCTGGTTTTACATTTATGTTTAGCCAAACATTACCTGTAAACCATTCTTTTGGTGCTTTTATTCCTTTTTCTAAATATGATGACATTTATATTCTTTATAATATGGTATCTTTAAATATCCAAAAAAATCAATAAAATATTGTATTTTAATCACTTGTCTTTAAGTATTTTATTTACCTACTCTATTTTGTAATTCCTTTGGATAGCGATCTCCATGAATTTTAATTTTATTCGAAGCTTCTTCTATTCTTTGTAAATCATCTTTTGATAATTCTACATTTACAGAATCTATATTCTCTTCAAGACGATGAATTTTTGTTGTACCTGGAATTGGAACTATCCAAGGTTTTTGTGCTGATAACCACGCTAAAGCGATTTGAGATGGCGTTGCATTTTTTTCTGTCGCAATTTCTTTCAATAAATCAACCATTGATTGGTTTATTTTTCTATTTTCTTCAGAAAATCGAGGAACAATATTTCTAAAATCTGAACTATCAAATTTTGTATTTTCATTGATAGCTCCTGTCAGAAAACCTTTTCCAAGTGGACTAAATGGTACGAAACCTATCTGTAATTCTTCCAAAAGTGGTAATATTTCATTTTCTGGTTCTCTCCACCAAAGAGAATATTCACTTTGTAAAACACTTACAGGTTGTATTGTATTTGCACGTTTAATACTATCTATACCAGCTTCACTCATTCCAAAAAATTTAACTTTACCTTCATCAATTAAATCTTTAACTGTTCCAGCAACATCTTCAATAGGTACATTAGGATCTATTCTGTGCTGATAAAGTAAATCTATATAATCAGTACCAAGATATTTAAGAGAATTCTCAACAACTTTTCGTATTCTTTCTGGTCTACTATCCATACCTTTTGTTGCATCTCCATCCAAAAAACCAAATTTTGTAGCTAAAACAACATCTTGTCTAAATGATTTGACAGCTTTACCTAATAAAATTTCATTTCCACCTTGACTATAAGCTTCAGCAGTATCAAAAAAAGTAATTCCTAATTCGTATGCTTTTTGGATTAGTTTTATTGCATCATTTTCATCTGTTGCTGGACCATATCCAAAAGTTAATCCCATACAGCCTAATCCAAGTTTAGAAACCTCTAAACCTTGATTTCCTAATTTTCTTTTATCCATTTTTTTTGATTTTAGATTAATAAATAAAGCCTTACTCATTAAGACATTACAAAATTGCATCGAAACAAAATGAGAATAGTTATACATATTACTGCATTATTTACCTTTATTACTGATTCATATAAATTAATGATGTTTAACCATTTATATGACTTAATTTTGTTTAACAAATAAGTGAAAAATGAGTGAAATAGTTTATTTTAATTCAGTAAGTGACTATAACGATTCTTGTGGAGTAGAGACTTTACATCCATTAATAAGTATTTTAGACCTGTCTAAATGTCCTCCTCGTGATTGGAAAGCAGGAACAAAAGTGAAAATGAATTTTGGAATTTATGCTGTTTTTCTAAAAGATGTAAAATGTGGTGATATAAGATATGGATTAGATTATTATGATTACCAAGAAGGAACATTAGTATTTGTTGGACCAGGACAGGTTTGGGATATTGAATATGAAAT
Source organism: Flavobacteriales bacterium UBA7612 (assembly GCA_002484335.1). GTDB lineage: Bacteria > Bacteroidota > Bacteroidia > Flavobacteriales > Weeksellaceae > Empedobacter. The sequence continues at coordinate 49,108 of DLJQ01000010.1, read as the reverse complement.
ATCCAATTATCAACCACAAGGTCATGTTATGGTATTTCATCCAGATTTAATTCATGGAACTTCTCTCGGAAAAACAATAAAAGACTTTAATTTCTTTTCATATCAAATGAATGAAGCATTACACTTGTCTCTAAAAGAAAGACAAATTATATTGGACTGTTTTTCTAAAATTGAATTTGAACTACAACAAACAATAGACAAGCATAGTAAAAAATTAATTAGTGCTAATATTGAATTATTTTTAAACTATTGTGATAGATTTTATGATAGACAATTCATTACAAGAGAAAAACCAAATAAAGGTGTTTTAGAAAAATTTGAAGATTTAATTACCAGTTATTTATCTTCTGGTATCGCATCAGTAAATGGATTACTATCTGTAACTTACTGTGCAAATGAATTAAATTTATCATCAAACTATTTTGGAGATTTAATTAAAAAAGAAACAGGTGTATCTGCTCAAGAATATATCCAAAATAGAATAATTGATGTAGCAAAAGAACGAATCTTAGACTTTGATAAATCGATAAGCCAAATAGCTTATGATTTAGGATTTAAATATCCTCAACATTTCACACGATTATTTAAACAAAAAGTAGGCAAATCTCCTGTAGAATATAGAAACATTAATTAAGTATCAACTTTAATAAATTAGTCATTTTTATTAATACTATAATACTAAAACATTTAGATTTAATTAACTTATTAACGCACTAAATAAGCAATATATTTCTTAAATTGTAGTGTATTTAAAACACACAAAAAAATGGAAATAACTGCTGCTCTTGTAAAAGAGAAAGGAGGGAAATTTGAATTAGAAAAAATTTCCTTAGATGAACCTAGAGAAGATGAAGTATTAGTAAGAATTGTGGCATCTGGAACTTGTCATACAGATATGGCTGCAAGAGACCAACAAACTGGACCTACTCCTTTTCCTATCGTGCTTGGACATGAAGGTTCTGGAATTGTTGAAAAAGTTGGAACTGGAGTAACAGAATTAAAACCTGGAGACCACGTTGTATTAACATTTGGTTTTTGTGGAGAATGTTATACATGTCAACAAGGAAAACCTACTTATTGTGAAAATTTCCCTGGTTTAAATTTTGGAGGATCAAGGTTAGATGGATCTCATAGTCATCACGATCATAATCATGATGTTTTTGATAATTTCTTTTCACAGTCTTCATTTGCTACCTATGCAATAGCAAATAAAAGAAATGCAATAAAAGTTTCAGAAAAAGCACCTTTAGAATTATTAGGCCCTTTAGGATGTGGAATACAAACTGGAGCTGGAGCTGTTATTAATTCACTAAAAGTTTCTCCAGGAAAAACTATAGTAATTTCTGGTGCTGGTGCTGTTGGATTATCAGCTTTACTAGCAGCAAAAGCATGTTCTGCTGGTAAAATCGTAATGGTTGATATTAACGAGGATCGTTTAGAGTTCTCTAAAGAATTGGGAGCTACACATGTAATCAATAGTCGTAATGTGGATGTAATTGAAGCATTAAAAGAAATATCTCCTAAAGGATTTGATTTTGGTTTTGATACTACAGGACGAAACGATGTTATTAATAATACACTAGCTAATTTAAAATCATTAGGACAAATGGGAATAGTTGGTGTTGCAACAAAACCATTAGAAGTTGAAATGAATTCTTATGTTTTGAAAGGAATTAAACTATTAGGAATTGTTGAAGGTGATAGTGTTCCTACAGAATTTATTCCACAAATGGTAGAAATGTATCTAAATGGTCAATTCCCATTCGATAAATTAATTAAAAAATATAAATTTGAAGATATTAATCAAGCGATTGAAGATTCAGAATCTGGTAAAACTATAAAACCAGTTATCTTAATTGGAGAATACAAAAATTAATTTCAAATAATAAAAAAACGAGAAGTAAACTTCTCGTTTTTTTATTAAAAACTATATCCTAAACCAAAAGAAAAAGATTGTGGTAACATTTTATATTCATTTTTATCTTTATTGAGTGAATTAAATCCATATTTGTAAGTTGCATTCAATTGTAATCCAGAACTTAATTCATAACCTATATTAGCTGCTAAACCATTTGATATTCTCTTCATTTCAGACTTATTTCCATCATATTTTTTAAATACATCAATATCATCATTTTTATATTTTCCGGAAAAACCTAAACCAAAATATGGTCCGGCTCCAATAAAAAATCTTCCATCTGAATTATTTTTCCATTGTCCCATTAAATAAATAGGTACTTCTGTTCCAAAATATTGAAATTTATCATCTACTCCATTCCTTTCTATAGTGGATGAATTATATACAAACATAATATCTTCTTGAATAGCTAAATTTTCCGTTAACTTAAATCTTATTATAGTTCCAATTGCACCTCCAAAATCTATTTTACTCTTTAAATTTGGATTATTTTTTATTATAAAATTTGTACCATTTCCTTCAGCTTTTACACCAAGTGAAATTCTTTCTTTTATAGAATTTAAGAAAGTTTGAGCATTTATCTTCTGAACACTTAATAACAAAGTAAAAGATAATAATAAAATTAAATTTCTTTTAAAAATGTTTTCCCTTTTAACAATCATGATATTTTTATTTTTAATAATTATAATGCAAAATTATATTCATGCAGATATTTAGGAAAGGTTAAATTTATTTATAATTGGTCATTATTATCATTTTTTAAATAAATTCATAAAAATAACATCATAAAATTGGACATTAAACGTTATTTAACAAAGTTAAACTCATTAAGAATGTCTAAAATTGTAAAATATGACCTTTTAAAATCTTTAGAAGGAAGAGAAAATTTAGATAAAATAGATGATGAAATATACATCTGTGAATTATCTAAATCTAAACATATAGCATATAATCATCCGATTAAAACTGATTTAACTATTTGTTGTATATGCTTGCAAGGTGAAATGAATGGTAAAATAGATTTGATTGATTATCACTTTCAATCATCTAGTATTGCGATTTCAATTCCAGGACAAATTTTAGAACCTGCAAGCTTTAGTGATGATTTTTATGGAATTTTAATTTATATGACAAAAGATTTTACTGAACGTTTAGATTCTTTTATTGATCATTCTTTATATCTGAATATAAAAAAATAGACCACATATTAAATTAAATGAAGATGAATTAAACTCTATATTGAACTATTGTAATACATTAAGAAGAATTATAAATGTAAAAGATTCTCCTCATCAAATCAAAATTATTACACATCTAACATTAGCATATTTTTATGGAATAGGGAATTTTATTCATAAATTAAATAAAAATCACACTCTCAGAAAAGGAGAAAAAATATCGAGTACATTTATAAAAATTGTTCGTGATAATTATAGAACAGAAAGAAAAGTTGACTATTATGCAAAAGAAATGAATATAACAGCAAGCTATTTATCTCACATAGTTAAAAAATCAACAGGAAAAACTGCAAGTCAATGGATTGACGATTATGTTATTTTAGAAGCAAAAGCTTTATTAAAATCAACAAATATGACTATCCAGGAAATATCTGATGAATTAAATTTTCCTTCACAATCTTTTTTTGGTAAATTTTTCAAAAGAATTGAGGGAATTGCTCCTAAATTTTACAGATGAGAATTATTCTATTCTTAAATTTTTCAAGTTATATCTGTAGTTTTCTAATAATAAACTTTCTGTAACATACCCAACATACTTTCCTTGCTTAGTCAACAACATATAGTCAATCTTTTTATTTTCCATCATTTTTATAACGTTTGCAGAATTAGCAAAAACTGAAATTGATGGAGCTACAGAAATACAATCTTCAAATGTTTTATCCCCAAAAGTTTCATGAAATAAAAATTGTCTAATTTGATCTAAAACTACTACACCATTAATTGTCTGATCTTCATTAAGAACTGGAATAAAATGCTGAGTTGTTGTAGAAAAAATATCTTTTATATCCTCTATAGAGTTATCTGTTGTAAGTGTTTTAATATTTTTAATATAAATAGAAAATAAATCTATCTTATTGAATAAATTTTGATCTTTATCAGATGTAAAAACTATTCCTTGATCTGCAATTGAATATAAATCCATAGAATATTTATCATATCGTTTTGATATAGCAAAACTTATAGACGAAACAATCATTAACGGAATGATTAGTCCATATCCTCCAGTTATTTCAGCAATTAAGAAAATTGCTGTTAATGGCGCATGAAACAAGCCACTCAATAAAGCAGCCATGCCTACAACAGTGAAATTTGCAACTGGAAGATTAAATCCGATTAAATTAAATAATTTAGAAATAAAATAACCTAAATAAGAACCTACAAATAATGAAGGAGCGAAATTTCCTCCATTTCCCCCACTTCCTAATGTAAGACCTGTTGCAATAGATTTTATAAGAATAACGACTAATACAAATCCTAAAACAATCCATTGATTATGACTAAAGCTCTCTAACAAAGAATTACTTAAAATAAACCTAGCTTTATCATTTACTAAATAATTAATCCCTTCGTATCCCTCTCCAAATAATGTTGGAAAAAAGAAAATTAATAAAGCCAAGAAAGAAGAGCCAACAACTGCTCGCCAATATACATTCTCCGAATAATGACTAATCATATGTTCTACTTTTCTAAACAATCTAGCATGATATATAGAAATAAAACCTGCTAAAATACCTAAAACAACATAAAAAACAACATTTCTATAATCAAACTCTAATTCATAACGAAAAGACAATAACATTTCTCTTTTTAATGATATATTTGCTATTAAAGCTCCTGTTGCAGAAGACAATAACAATGGTATAAAAGCAGTTACACTCATATCTGCCAAAACTATTTCTATAGCAAATAAAACACCAGCTATTGGTGCATTGAAAGCTGTTGCTATTCCTGAAGCAACTCCACATGCTAATAATAATGTTCTTTCTTTGTATCGGAATCGATAATATTGACCATAATTAGAACCAAAAGCTGCTCCTGTAATTGTAATAGGAGATTCTAATCCTGCAGACCCTCCCATACCAACTGTTAATGAACTTGTTATAATTTGGGCATACATTTGCTTTTTAGGCATTATTCCAGATTTTTTTGCTACAGCAATCATAATTTGTGATGTTCCTTTCTCTATTGAACCATCTAAAAATTTTTGAATAACAAATACTGTAGCAACAATTCCTAATATAGGTAAAAGACTATTTACATAAGGTAACTCTAATATTTCATTGATATATAATGTAAATTGAAATACATAATGGGCAAATGATTTTAAAACAATCACTGCTAAACCTGAAGATATTGCAACCAATACACAAGACAGATATAAAAACTGTCTTTCACTAAGCACGAGCTTTAAAAGATTCAACAAATCTTGAAAATAATTTACTGCATGAACAATAAATTTGACAAACTTATTTTTGGTTTTAGAAACTGATTGCATTTAACAAAAATAGATAAGATTTTTTAGACAAAAATTATAAATCATTTTTTTATTTTTTTTTAAAATATACAATTATTGTTCCTTTAGTGTTTCACCATAAACTTGCAAAGCTCTTTCTCTTGCAAAACGATGTTCTACAATAGGTTTAACATATTTGCTTGTTCCATATTCTGGAACCCATTTTTTTATATATTCAAAGTCTTTATCAAATTTTGTTGTTTGAATTTCCGGATTAAAAACTCTAAAATATGGAGCTGCATCACAGCCTGATCCTGCTGCCCATTGCCAATTTCCATTGTTTGCAGATAAATCGTAATCATTAAGTTGTTGAGCAAAATAAGTCTCTCCCCATCGCCAATCAATCAATAAATGTTTACAAAGAAAACTTGCTACAATCATACGAACTCTATTATGCATATATCCTGTTTCATTTAATTGTCGCATTCCTGCATCAACTATTGGATAACCTGTTTTTCCTTCGCACCATTTCTGAAATTCTTTTTCATTATTTCTCCATTTAATTTCATCATATTTTATTTTGAAAGATTGATGAACAACTTTTGGAAAATGATACAATATTTGCATAAAAAATTCTCTCCATATTAATTCTGATAACCAAATTTCATTATGTTTTAAAGCAAATTCTACACATTTTCTTATACTTATTGTTCCGAAACGTAATGCAATACCAAGTTGAGTTGTTTTTTGTATCGCAGGAAAATCTCTATACTTATCATATTCATCTATAATAGATTTATCAAGTATTGGTGAATTAAATTCTATATCAGATTTCTCAAAACCTAAATCTTCTAAGGAATGAATATCAGAGAATTGTTGTTGATAAAAATTATCAAAGTTTAAATCATATGCCGAATAATGTTCTTTTTTCAAAGCTTCTTTCCATTTTTTAGAATATGGCGTATAAACAGTATATGGATTTCCATCTTTCTTTAAAATCTCATTTCTATCAAAAATAACCTGGTCTTTGTAACCTTTTAAAACTATATTATGTTCTCTAAGAAAATAATATATTTCTTTATCTCTATCAATTGCATTTGGCTCGTAATCTCTATTACAAAATACAGCTTGTACATCGTATTCATCTATCAGTTTTTTATAAATAGATAATGGATTACCACAAAAAGTTGTTAATGTAGTTCCATAAGATTTTAATTCAGAATTAATTTTATTTAAAGCCTGATGAATATAATCTACTCTCCTATCTTTTTTATTTTCTAATTTGGATAAAATTGTTTCATCAAAAATAAATAATGGTAAAACTTTATCATTAGAATGAAGTGCGTGATGTAATCCTACATTATCAGACAATCTTAAATCTCTTCTAAACCAAAAAATAGAAACTTTTTTTTTCATTAAAATATTAATTTTAGGACTAATTTTATCCTTATTTTTATTTAACAATTAAGACACAAAAATAGAGCATTCAGAAATTATTTGGGACAATCTATCCACAAAAAGAAATTATTTTATACAATAAAAAAGATAACAATTTGTTCTTTTTATTTTTATTAAGTTTACCACTCAAATATTACATATGAATATAAAAGATAATCCTAAATTAATTAGAGCTTGGATTTCTTATGATTGGGCAAATTCTGTTCATGCTTTAGTCATTGCATCTGCTATTTTTCCTGTATATTATACAGCTATGACATATGATGCAAATAATGCACCAATAAAATTTTTAGGTTTATTACCAGAATCTGCATTTAATTTTTCATTAGCAATTGCTTTTTTCTTTGTTATTGTTTTATCTCCCGTTTTATCATCTATAGCAGACTTAATAGGAAATAAAATTAAATTCCTAAGATTTTTCTGTTATTTAGGAGCATTTTCGTGTATTGGTATGTTTTTCTTTACTTCTGGTAAATTAGTTTGGCTAGCATTATTACTAAATATTACTGGAAGCATAGGCTTTTGGGGAAGTTTAGTTTTTTATAATTCCTATCTCCCTGAAATTGTAAGTGAAAATAAAATGGATAAAGTATCTGCACAAGGTTATATGTTTGGTTATATTGGATCAGTACTACTTTTAACCGTTTGTCTTGCTATGATACAACTTGCTCCTGAGGAAAAGCAAGCTTTTTTTACAAGAATAAGCTTTCTATTGACTGGAATTTGGTGGTTTGGTTTTGGGCAAATTGCATTAAATAAATTACCAAATAAAAAGTTTGATAGAAAAATACCTAAAAACATTATTAAAAGTAGTTTTGAAAATCTTAGAAAAACATTCAAAGATTTAAATCAACATAAAAATATTCGAATATTTTTATCTGGTTTCTTCTTTTATAGCCTTGCAATGCAAACTATTTTTTTGATGGCTGCTATGTTTGGTAGTTCTGAAATTGGAATGGAATCTTCTGAATTAATCATGACGATTTTACTTATACAAATTGAAGCTGTTTTAGGTGCATGGTTATTTTCATTCTTATCAGGAAAAATTGGAAATAAAAGCACTTTACTTATTGGAATTTTTATTTGGATAATTACTTGCTTAATTGGTTTTTTAATTAATAAAAATGATCCTAATGTAAAAATGCAATTTTATATAATGGCTGCAATGGTAGGATTGGTTATGGGAGGTTTACAAGCATTATCTCGATCAACTTATGCAAAATTATTACCCGAAACTGAAGATACAACTACATATTTTAGTTTTTATGATGTATTTGAAAAATTTGCTCTTTTTATGGGATTAATGATTTACGGTTTATTGATAGAATATTCTGGAGGAATGAAAGCTTCTGCTTTAGCTATGGGAGTTTCTTTTGCTATTAGTTTTGTTATTCTTTTATTCTATAAAATGGAGAAAAAATAAAAACACTAATTACTTTGTGCTTTTATAAAATCATTAATAAGCACATTCAATCGTTTATTACGTACTGCTTTCTCAAATCTCATGGGTTTAGCAGCACGTTTATCACATTCCATAATACCACAATTTTCGCATGTAACTGCAACTTCTTGTACTGGAATAGAAGGATCATTCATAAATTTAATTTTCCTTTGGGCTGATTTATACAAAATACCAATTGTTACACTACGAAGATAATCTGGATTAAAAGGATCTTTTGTTGCTGATGATATTACATAATATTTTTGATTATTACTAAACGGATAAGTAGAAATTTGAGATCCTATTTCATGTGTAGAATTTTCATTATTTTGTAAATCTTTCAAAACATTCAAAGAAACCCATCTTCTACAGTAATGTTCATCTGTTCCATTTGCTTGTGGAGATTGTTGTCTATTTAAATGTAATTCTTTTGTTAATTTATATGAATCTGAATCTTTTCGAGTGGATAAACGTAAAAAGAATAAATCACGTATATTAAAATGTTTTGGTAACAGATTAGTCATTCTTTGATACACTGTTTCTGGAGATTCTGTATACTTCCCAAAAATTTCTTGAAATTTAGATAAATCATGGCTTTCTAAAGCAAAAACCTCTTCCATATCTTTCAATAGCATTTCTTCTGGTAATAAAAGAGCTCCTGCAAAATAGGAAGCATAAAAATTATTCAATAATTGATCAAAATTTTCGAAACTTGCCCATGAAAAAGTATATAATCTATCCGTTAACTTTAAATAATTATAACCAAGTTCTTTTGCTAAAATAAAACGCTTTTGATCTACTTCCGATAATATATTAATATATAATATTTTCTTTTCCTTAATGAATATTGATCTTAACTTTTCTAAATCAGGCGAACCTAAAGTTTTAAAATCTCTGTAATAAATTGTATAATCATATTCTTCTTTTAAAATTTCTTCCATTGTTTCATTAGAAACAAATTTATCTGACTCTAAAAGATACTCTTTCAAAAAATTCCTTGCTGAAATTTCAATTTCTGGAAAATAATTATCGTGTGATTCTTGAAAAGAACGTAAAGAAGCAAGAAAGAAACTTTCTTTTGTTAGATTATAATTATTCCCTATTTCTATTAAAGTCGAAATAAAAGCATTTACCTTGAGCGGAGCATTAGAAATGATCTCTATCAAATCTCTTTCTTCAATACCAAAAATATCTAATGGAATCTCTTGTAACAAATTAGATTGTAAAATTTCCGCAACAGGAGCAAGATTTTTATCTAGTTTTAAAGATACAAGTTCATCATAAGGTACTTGAAATGCATCTGCTAAAGCAATAATTTTATCTGTTTTAGGATATTTTTTACCTTTTTCTATCTCATTTAGGTAAGATTTAGAAAGCCCTGTTAATTTAGATAACTTAAACAAAGATAAATCTTTAGATGTTCTAATCTGCTTTAATTTTAATCCAAAAATTAACTTTATATAATCTTGCTGCATAATTCTTTCAAAAAATATTTGGTAAATCTAAACGAATTTTATTAATTTAGCGAACGTTCGCTGAAACTATTTAAATTAGTTTTATAACTAACCAAAAATACTAAAATCTAAAAAAAGGTATGTATTTTGATCTATAAAATTTATAATATAGAATCTATAGATCAGAATATTTTTAGATAAGATTATAAAAAATGAGAATAGTTATTATAGTTGAGAGACTTAAAGTACTAGAATTAAAGAACATTGTTGTAATCGAGAAATATCAGGCTCACTAATTGACTTTGGTTTATATTTTTTCCATAATGCACGTACGTAACTTCCACAGCAAAGCGTGAGCCTTATTTCTATTTTTTTATTTTAAATAACCTCTTCTATAGTAATTTTTTGATTATTCATTTCGAATATATCTCCTTTTTTCTTTCCTAAAATTGTTTTGGCCAATGGTGTTTGAGATGAAATAACGAATATTTTTTCATCATGAAAATCTATTTCTCCTAAGCTACAAACAATATAAAAATTTCCCATTGATGTTTTTACATAAGAACCTATAATTACACTATCGCTTTCTATATATTTTATTTTTAAAAACTGTTCTTTTTGTATAATAACTTCATTTAACTGTTTTTGTATATGCATAATTTCTTGTTGAATCATTTCTCTAGAAGTTTCATATTTATCACCCATACTACTTTTAGTATCATTATTTGAACTTCTCAAATCATTAATTAATTTTTGTAGATAGTCAATTTTATCATTCAATAATTCATGAATAAATTGATACAGTTTTTCTTTCATTTATTTATGTGATTAAATCAACAAATACAAAACAGGGNNCCCTGTTTTGTATTTGTTGATATAGATTTATATAATTTTTATTATAGCTTAGTCGAATTTAAATATTCTTCTACCTCTTCTTCTTTTGCTTCTTCCGTATCTTCTTTTAATACTTTTTTAGCTACTTTACCAACAGTTAATCCCTGAACAACAATAGAAAACAAAACAACAACATAAGTTATTTCTAATAATAATTCTTTCCATTCAGAATTTGGCATTGATAAAACTAATGCAATTGAAACACCTCCTCTAATTCCTCCCCAAACAAGAACAATTAAAGATCCTTTAGAATATGTATTTTTTCTTAAAATTGTTTTAGCAGGAATATATATTGATAAAGTTCTTGCAAATAAAACAATAAAAATAGTTAAAATACCTAAAAGTATTTGCCCAAGAATATCATCAATTAATAATAATTCGAAACCGATGAATAAGAATAAAATAGCATTCATTATTTCGTCAATCAATTCCCAAAATTTATTTAGATAATCTTTTGTTGTTTCTGTCATTGCAAATTTTTGTCCATAATTACCAATTATTAATCCAGCAACAACCATAGCTAAAGGACTTGAAAAATGTAATGTTTTAGCTATTAGGAAACCACCCATTACTATTGATAAAGTTATAAGAGCTGTTACTTTATAATCATCAATTTTTTTAATTGCTTTTGATGCTGAGTAACCAAGTAATAGACCTAATAAAATACCTCCACCTGCTTCTTCTAAAAATAAAATAGAAATAGCTTGCCAAGAAGGATCGAACTGTGTATTTGTAGCTACTTCTAAAACAACAGCAAACATTACAACAGCTACACCATCGTTAAACAATGATTCACCAGTAATCTTAGTTTCTATTGTTTTTGGTACTTTCGCTTGTTTTAAAATCCCTAAAACAACAATGGGATCTGTAGGTGATATTAATGTTCCAAACAATAAACAGTATATGTATGGTATTTGAATTCCAAAAAAAGGTGCAACATAAAATAGAATTGTTGCTATAATAAACGCTGATAAAACAACTGATATTGTTGCATAAGTACCAATTGTCCATCTCAGATTTTTTAAATCAAAAATATTAACATGTAAAGCTCCTGCAAAAAGTAAAAAATTAAGCATTGCTCCCATTAATATTTCATTAAAATCTAAACTATTAAAAAGTTGTCTAAATTCTTCGCTTATAGTTGGAAAGAAAATAGTTCCAGCTATACGAATAATAGCAGAAACTAGCATGGCAATAATCATAATCCCAATTGTACCTGGTAATTTTAAAAAACGAATATTTGCATAAGAAAATATAGCTGCAAGTACAATTAGAACTGAAAAAGAATAATAAAGTTCCATTAATATTTATATGTTGATTAATTTTTTTGAAAAGATACAAAAAAAGGGGCACTTTTCAGTGTCCCTTTTTAATATAATTTATGTTTTTTTTATCTTTTACTTATGACTTTGGGGCTTGTCCAATTAAATCCATAAATTGATCTAATTTTGGTAAAATGATAATTTGTGTACGTCTGTTTTGAGATTTCCCGTCTGCAGTTCCATTTGTAGTTAATGGGTTAAACTCTCCACGACCTCCAGCAGTCATACGTTTTGGATCTACACCGTATTGGTTTTGTAAAGCTTGAACAACAGAAGAAGCTCTTAAAGCAGATAAATCCCAGTTATTACGGATATTAGGTTTAGAAATTGGTACATTATCCGTGTTACCTTCGATTAATACATCATAATCTTTATAATCATTAATGATTTTTGCTATTTTACTTAAAGTTTCTCCAGCTGCTGGTGAAATTTCGTAACTACCAGATTTATATAACATATTATCTGCTAAAGAAATATATACAACACCTTTTAATACTTTTACATCAACATCCTTAGCTTCATTACTTGATAAAGATCTAGTTAAATTATTAGTTAAAATCATATTTAAACTATCAGATTTACTTTTAGCATTTACTAAATGTTTGATATATTTATTTGATTCATTGATCTCTTTAACTAATTCAGAAACATTTTTAGAACCTCCATCAATACATTTTTTTAATTGTGCTTGTAGTTCTCTAATTTGTTGTCTTTCACTTTGAACTGTATTTTCAAAATGACCTTGATTTGTTTCAGAATTTGCTAATTTAGCTTTAGCTACAGCTAATTCTGTTTGACACCCTTGATTTTCAGAATATGTTGAATTAAATTTATTTTGTAATTCATCATATTTTTTCTGACTCACACAACTAAATAGTGATGATGCAGCAATAATAGCTACTGGAAAAATTGAAAATTTCATAATTATTATTTTATTATTTCAGTTACACGAATATAAGTCATTATTTCTTATTAATGATAATAATAGAACAAAAACCGTGCAGAAAAAAAATAACAGATATAATTCATAAAAATATTTCTATTCAAATTTAAATTTTTCTCTAATATTATACAGGTTATTCTATTAAAATAATTATTTTTCTATTCTTAAAATAAATTCTTTTACAGTTTCTAAAAATAAATCTGGAATCTCTTTATGTGGAGTGTGTCCCACATCAGGAATAATAAATTTATCAGATTTACCTTTTACAAGATCTAATGTTTTATCTACTTGTTCAAGCGTTCCATATTCATCATTTTTCCCTTGAATAAATAAAATAGGAACTACAATATTTGATACAAAATGTTCTATATTCCAATTTTTAAAATCTTTACTAATCCAAGTTTCTGTCCAAGCTTTAAAAATAGTTTCTGTTTTATCCCCATGATATTTTTTAAGACGATTTGGTAGATTAGTTGTTTCGTATGCTTTTTTAGCATCATATATACCTCTAAGAGTAATCTCTTCTACAAAAATATGACCAGCCTCTATAATTGCTCCTTTTATTTGATTAGGATATTTACCTGCTACAATTAAAGCAATTGAACCTCCATCACTATGTCCTAAAAGAATAGGTTTATCAATCTTTAAGTCAATTAATAAGTCAATTAAAATATCTGCCTCTACTTCTAAATAATTCTTTGATCTAATAGATGTTAGCATAGGATCAGATTTTCCATACCCCAATCGATCATATACTAAAACATTACATTTAGTAACTGCGGCAAGTTCATTTGGTAAATTTCTCCACAATTCTATTGATCCTAAACTATCATGTAGAAATACTATAGTAGGTCTATTAGGATATTGATTCATATGGCAAAATGCCATTCCATTTATTTTATTCATATTCAATTAAAAATTAATAGAAAAATCTAATTTATAATTTTATTATTATTTTTCATTTTAACAAGGTTTATGATTATTATAGAGAGTAAAATAATACCAATTCCTATTATTTGTGAAAATGTAACTTTTTCTCCAAGGATTACATGAGCACAAATAACTGCGGCTGGCAATTCTAAAGTAAGTAGTATAGCACTTAATCCTGCTCCTATTTTTGGCATTCCCCAAGTAAAACATATAGGAGGAACAATAGTACCAAAAACAGCTAAAAATATCCCCCATTGTAATAATCCAAAATCCAAATGATTACTTGTTGTTATACTTTTTATATTAATTAGTAAAATCATAATAGCTGAACCTATAGTCATTAAAGCACTTTTCTCGAACATAGGTACATCATTTCCTAATTTACTTGTAAATAATACATATACTATATAAAGAAGTGCTGCTCCTATTCCTAAAAAATCCCTACAAATGAATAATTAATATTATCCATTTCTAGCAAATTACCATCTAAAATAGAACCTATTATAATAAAAATTGCAGAAAAAATTTCTATTATAGATGGTTTCTTTTTATAAAAGATCCATTCTGCAAAAATACTTAACCATGTCATTTGCATCAATAAAACTATTGCTAAAGAAGCGGGTATATATTCTACAGATAAATAATATGTATAAGCAGATATACCCATAGAACTTCCTGCTATAAATAATTTCCACCTTTTAGTATTATGCTGCTTCTTGTTTTTAAAATTACTTATAAAAGCTAGTATTACAAGAATGAAAGCTCCTATCGCTGCTTGTGCAAAAGTTATTTCTCCAGCATTATATCCTTGTCCATATGCTATTTTAGCAAATGAAGATAACATACCATAGCTTAAAGCTCCTATTGCAACTATAATAATATATTTAATCATTTTATATATTTTTTTAAACATATAAAATTACCAAAAACAGCACTAAAATCATTTAAATAAAACTAAATATGTAAAAAACACTAATAAATATATTATATTGTGTTTTTTATACATTTTAAAGCATTAATTGATATCTTTATTGGAAAAAATCCAATGAATGAACTTAATAACCAAGAAATAGAATTGCTTAGATTGCTTCAAAAAAATTCGAAATTTGATATATCAGATTTAACAGATAGGTTAAATATGTCTAGAACTTCAGTATATGACAAAATCAAAAAATTAGAAACCGAAGGTTATATTAAAAATTATGTTGCCATTTTAGATCAACGTAAAATGGGATTGAAATTTACTGTTATAGTCAACGTATCCTTAAACAGTCAACGTATTGAATATGTTGATGAGTTTTTAGAAAAAATATCTAATTTAAATGAAGTTATGGATGTTTATGTTACTGGAGGAATTTTTGATGTCGTTCTAAAAGTTGTTACAAAGGATCCTGATGCATTTAATGATTTTGTAACCACAAAACTTTCAGCTATCCCACACATTAGTAAAATACAAAGTTCATTTGTGATGAGGCATATTAAACAAGTTACGGCTCTTCCATTTTAAATATATTTTTATTTATCTAGAATTATAGATACATTTGTATAAAGTGATTTTTATGCTGAAGGAATTACTAAAGAAGAACACATTAACAAAACAATGGAATTTATATTACTAGACGAAGTTAAATAGATTATAACATTATAAAAATTTAAAATATGAAAATATACGTAACAGCAATTGTGAAAAGTAAACCTGAATTTCGTGAAGAGCTTAAAGCTATTTTAGATAATTTAGTTGTAGAAACAAGAAAAGAAAATGCTTCAATCTTATATGATCTACATCAAAATATAGAAGATGAAAATACTTTTGTATTTTATGAAATTTGGGAAAATAAAGAAGGTTTAGATCAACATAATAAACAACCTCATATGCAAAAATTTGTAGATTTTATAGATGGAAAATTACAAGAAGCAGCACAAATCTATGTAACTAAGATTGTTTAATTTTATAGGACATTTTTTCTCTAATCATTTTTGTAATTATTTTTAGTTATAAAATTTGCAATAGTGATTGAAGCGACATCCTTTTTAGATTGTATACATTTATTAAATGACCAATCTAAAAAGATATAGCGAGAAAGCACGGTGCGAAGCAATTGCCCAAAAAATAAACATAATTTTAAAAAAGTCTAATCAACTTTTATATATAATTACTTAGATAAGTAGAAATTAATTTATTATTCATATATATATAATTGTAAATATATTTGTAAAATGGAATTAAAGCAAATCGTTGAAATTGGTAAATGTTTATCGAATCAAACAAGAGTTGAAATACTAGAATGGTTGAAAGAACCTGATGCAAATTTCCCTGCAAACCACACTGGAATACCAAATAAAGATGGTGTGTGTGTAGGTACAATTCAAGAGAAAGCAGGTTTATCACAATCTACTATTTCTACATACTTAGGTAATATGGAAAGATGTGGTTTACTTAAAATGATCAGAAGTGGAAAATGGTCTTATTTTAGTAGAAATGAAGAAGTTATTGAGCAATTTATTAATCAACTACAGAATAAATTATAATTTATTCTGTAGTTGATTGACCACATTTCTAATTCTTTTTAAAAATTAACATAACTTTATTTTTATATATCTAGATTCGTAGATATATTTGTAAATAAATTATCTGTTGGTATTTTTTCCAACAATCTAAAATATACAATAAATGAATAAAATTAATTTATTAAAAGAATTAAAAACTAACGAATTAGATCTAAGAAATAGAATTGTAATGGCTCCATTAACTCGAACAAGAGCACATAACAAAGATCTAGCCCCTTCTGACCTTATTGCTGAGTATTACGAACAAAGAGCGTCAGCAGGATTAATTATTTCTGAAGGAACTCCAGTAAACCCAAATGCGACAGGATATATAGATGTACCTGGTATTTACTCAGAAAAACAACTAGAAGGATGGAAAAAAGTAACTAGCGGTGTACACGCAAAAGGAGGAAAAATGTTTGCTCAATTATGGCATGTAGGTCGTATTTCTCATCCTGACTTAGTTGAATCGGAACTACCATTAGCCCCATCAGCAATTAATGCAAATTTCCAATCATATACTAGAGATGGGTTTGTAGATACTGTTACTCCAAAAGCAATGACTGAAGAAGATTTAGAAGATACAATTTCTAGTTTTCAAAAAGCAGCAGTTAATGCTATAGAAAATGGTTTTGACGGTGTAGAAATTCATGCTGCTAACGGATATTTATTTCATCAATTTTTTGCTAAATGTTCGAATGTTCGTGAAGATAAATATGGAGGTAGTATAGAAAATAGAGCTCGCTTTTTATTCGATGTTTTAGATCGTATCAATGAAAAAGTTTCAATAGATAAAGTAGGTGTTCGTTTAGCTCCAGACATGGTTAATACTTTTGGAATAGTAAAAGATGATGAAACTGATCTATTATTTGAATATATTGTAAAAAAGTTAAATGAATATAATTTAGCTTATCTGCATATATCTGGTTTCTCATTAGATCCTAATAAAAAGGAAGAAAATATTATTAGAACTGCTAAACATTACCGTAAACTTTATAATGGTACATATATGATAAATAGTGGTTTTACAAAAGATACAGCTAACAGAGCTATAGAAGAAGGTTACGCTGACTTAGTTTCATTTGGTGTTCCGTTCATTGCTAATCCAGATTTAGTGGAGCGTTTTGCTACTAATTCTGCTTTAAATGAAGCTGATAAAAGCACTTTTTATGGTATTGGACCTATAGGTTATACAGATTATCCTACTTTATAATACAATACAAAATTCACTTTTTTTTATTGTTTATAACTCGTTTATAGACAAACAATCAAAAATAAATTATCATTCGACATATTGATTACTGATAATTAAGTCTTTATTAAATTCAAAAACCTGATAAGTAATACTTATCAGGTTTTTAAATATTTAAATTTCTCATCCATCTGTTTATATCAACTTCTGACGATATATTATATTTTTTTCTCAATCTATTTTTTCTAATTTGGACAGCTCTTAAACTTACAAAAGTAAAAACTGCAATATCTTTTGATGAATAATTTAAAAAAATCATTGCACAAAAACTAAGCTCTTTACTTTTTATATTCGGATTGAGTTTTTTCAAATTTTCTACAAATTTTGGATATAATTCTTTAAATAAAATCAAAAATTCTGGTGAATTATTTTTCAATAAACCAATCATTTTTTCGAATTTATAATCATCAATAAGTATTTCAATATAATTATTTTCTACTTTATTTCTTTGCCTTGACTTATAAATAATATAAAAAATAGCTATAAATGAAAAGAATATATAAAAGCTAACTTTTATTGTCAATATATTATTTTCATTTCTCTTTTTTATTTCATCAGATAAAATATTATTTATAATTCTATCTGTAATAATTTTGTTCCCATAATTTAAAGAATCATTTAGAGAGTGATACTTATAATAATAGAAATTAGCTTTTCCTAATTCTATGTTATTATTTATCATGTAATCAGAAAGTAGTTTATAACTTGATAAAATAGCATTCGGATTATTTATTTTTTTTGCATTACTTAATGCTAATTCAAAATTAAAAATAGCTTTTTTTCTGTCTTTTAATTTAGAATAAAGTATACCATATTTTTGTTGAGAATAATACTCAAATGCTTTATTATAATTACTTACTACATCTTGAGCTTTTTTCAAGTATAATTGAGCACTATCATATTTTTCTATATGAATAAAGTATTCTCCGATTTCAGAATAAGTTCTTGAAATTATAAATTCGTCAACATTTAATTTATCTTCTATAATTAATTTATTTTGAAGTTTTAAATATTTATTTACAGAATCTTGATTTCCTAATATTCTATAAACATGAGATAAATTCTGAAAGTATAAAAATTTATGTGTTTTTACATCACTTAAAAATTGATTGTTTTCGAATAAGCTATTTTGTTTTTTTATTTCATTAATTGATAATTGATTCATGTTCAAATTAGCATAAATAATACTTTTTAATCGATATATTTCAATTTTTAAACATGGATAATTATTTTTTTCTAATTTCGATTCAGCTTCTTCTATATAATCGAGACTAGTTTCATATACGCCAGTTTCTAATAAAGCTTTTGCTATGTAAATGTTAGATTTTATTATACCTTTTGTATATTTTTCCTTTCTAGATAATTCTAAAGATTTTTTAGCATATAAAATTGATTTTGATAAATCAAGCTCTGAAAAATATACAAAAGATATTTTTAATAATTCATTAACCTTAATTTCAGTATAATCATTTGCTTTTAGAATAGATAACGATGAGAATATTAAAAATACTAGAATAAATCTAATTCTATTCATTTTTAAATATTTATTTGATGCAAAAATATCAATGTTTCATAAGATTCATACATAAGTTGACCTATTTAACAAATAGATATAAATAATTATATTACAGTATTTTAAATTTTTAAAAAACAGAATTTAAAAAAATGTGAAAAAAATGTGATATATATAAAATTGAGAAATAAATTTCGAAATAATGTAAAGTAAATAATCACATAATATTTAAAAAAAAGTTAGATAAAAAAATAATCTCAATAAAAGTATTCCTAAAATAAACAATAATGTGTTATTAATGTGTTATATTGATTTTTTTAAGATGGTAATTTATTATTTTTCTTTGCTGATAAATATAAGTTTATGAAAAAATTATTAACTTCTTTTAGTATTTTATTATCTTCACTCATGTTTTCACAAGTAGGAATAAATACTGCTAATCCTCAACAACTTTTCCATACTGATGGTAAATATTCTACTGAGACAACAAACCCTTCTTCTGGAGTTCCAACTACTGCTCAACAGGCTGATGATGTAGTTATAACTAACCAAGGTAAAATTGGTATTGGTACAATTAATCCAACAACAAAACTTGAAATAAATAACGGAAGTATTAATGGAGCTATAAAAATAGTAGATGGAACACAAGGTCAATCTAAAGTACTTATGAGTGATGCAAATGGAGTTGGGACATGGCAAACTCCAGCTTCAATAAAACCAGTTGCTCTTGGAGATTTTACATCTGCTGATAACAATGTTAAATCAACTGGAGGTAGTACTCCATTATATAGTAAAGTATATATAAAACTTACAAAAGGTAGATGGGTTGTAAATGCTGGAATAACGATGTTATCTCAATTGTCAAGTTCAACTAGATTTTGGCAACACCTTTATCTATCAAGTTCCAATTCTTCTGTACAACAAGTTGGATTTACACATTTAGGACCAGCAGAAACAAATACTTCTTATGCTGGTGTTTTTCAAATTACAGGAAATGCAGGATCAAATGATGCAAATATGACATTTATTTCTGGTAGTTCTGTTGTAAATGTAACTAATGATGAATTAACACTATATTTAATGATAGAAAATAAAGGAACTAATTATTGGCTATTAAGAGGACAAGCGTATGAGAATTATTTTTATGCAATTCCTCTAAATTAAATAAAAAAGCTAGTAAAAATTACTAGCTTTTCTATTTATTTTCTTTTACCTCTTGTGTACTGTAAAGGCCATTCTATTTCTTCTCTTAATTCCTTAGCCGCTTCTAATGGAAAATAAGGATTTCTTAATAATTCTCGTCCTAAGAAAATTAAATCTGCTTCATTATTCAATAAAATTGTTTCTGCTTGCACAGCATTTGTTATCATACCAACAGTACCTACCAAGATACCATCCACCTCTTTTTTTATTCTAGAAGCAAAAGGTAATTGATAACCTGGTCCTACAGGAATAATTGCATCTGGAATAACTGCTCCAGTAGAAACATCCATTGCATCAACTCCTTTTTCTTTTAATAATTTCGTAAGTTTTATTGATTGCTCTAAATCCCAAGCGCCTTCTTTTACCCAATCTGTTGCTGAAATTCTAACAAATAATGGAACTTTATTTTCTAAGACACTATTCACTGCATCAACAACTTCTAATAAAAGTCTAATTCTATTTTCAAAAGATCCACCATATTCATCTGTTCTTTTATTGGCTAGTGGAGAAAGAAATTCATGTAATAAATATCCATGTGCTGAATGTATTTCTATCATTTGAAATCCAGCTTCAATAGCTCTCTCTGCAGCTTTTTTGAAATCATTCACGACTTTTTCTATTCCTTCTTTATCTAATTCCTTAGGCTCTGGATATTCTTCTATAAATTTTATTGGAGATGGAGCTACAGGTTGCCAACCTCCATTTTTTTCATTTACTGTTCCATCTCCCTTCCATTCTTGGAAAATTTGTGCACTTGCTTTTCTACCAGCATGTCCTAATTGAATTGCAGGAACAGCTCCTTGCTCTTTTATAAAATCTGTAATTTCTTTTAATTTTATAACATGTTCTGGATTATAGATACCTAGATCATTTGGAGAAATTCTTCCTTCTGAACTTACTCCTACAGATTCTACCATAATAGTTCCTGTTCCCCCTACAGCTCTAGAACCATAGTGAACTAAATGCCAATTACTAGCAAAGCCATCTGTTGCAGAATATTGACACATTGGCGACATTACAATTCTATTCTTAAAATTTATTCCTTTAATCTGGAATGATTCAAATAATTTTGACATGATTTATTTAATTTTTACTAAAAGTTAATTTTAATTCTTATTAGGGTATATTTCTTTCTATTTCACTATAATCAGGATAATTTATCCCTCCCGGTATAGTTACAAGTTCTATTATAGTCCCCCAAGGTGTTTTCCCACAAACAAATCGATTTCTATCATCAGTTCCCTCAATAGGTCCAAATATTCGATTAATTTTAGAAAACAACTTTCCTCCTGCTTCTGTAAATAATCTAGCAGCTTCATCAATATCATCAACATAAACTGCAAAATGTTGTAATCCTATATCAGATGAAATAGCTGCAGATTTTTGCTCATCAAAATCATACTGAAAAAGCTCTAAACTTATTCCACTACCTATGGTAAGCATTCTCATATGTAATAATTTTGTATTCTTTTTTAAACCAAGCATTTCTTCTCCTTCTAAAATTCCATTTTCTGGATTCTGAAGATCATAATTTATTTTTGCCTTAAATGCATTCTTTAAAAAAGTTGTAGCTTCTTCCATATTAGGTACTGTCATGGCTACATGATCGATACCTCTAAAAATTTTATTCATATAAAAACTAATTAATAATGTTAAAATAAAACATCTTATTTTTATATCTATAAATGCAAATATATAAAAATAAAGATGTTTTAAAAGTTAATTTATCACAAACTATTTAAACTAATTTATCCTGCTACTTTTCTATGACCTCTATTCTTATTTAAGATAATTATAATTTTATCAAAGAATTTGCAATACTGATTGAAGCGACATCCTTTTTAGATTGGATACATTTTCAACAATTATTCAATGACCAATCTAAAAAGATATAGCGGAAAGCAGGTCCCGAAGGGATTGCCCAAAACATAATTATAAAAAATATAAGAAGTATATAACAGAGAATTAAGGAATTATCTTATTATCTCTCATTGTTTGAAAAGTATTAAATAAATTTTCTAAACTATTACCATTCATTTTATGAAAACCAAAACGTCTGGCTTTATTTACGTCTTGAAAAGCATCTACTTCTACATTAAAAATAAAATCTCCAAAATTCCATTGAACTAACTCATCAAGTTTATAAGGGATAAGATTATATTTTTCAACTATTTTTTCCCATATAGCATTTTTACCAGGCATGTATTCTTGTAAAGAAAAAGTCTGAGGTTCTGCAACCTCTACTCCAAAAAACGCTCCTATTTTTGGCCATACTTGTGACCAACGAAATACATCTCCATTTGTAATATTAAAAATTTCATTTTCTGTACTTACTTCAACTGCTGCCCATTCTAATGATTGTGAAAGAACTTTGGTTCCAGTAACATTTACAAGAACATCATATGCTTTTTTAGTTCCAGGAAAACGCATAGGTATTCCCTCTTCTTTACAAAGAACAACATATATAGCAATTAAATTTGCAAGATTCATAGGGGTTCTTGTTGTAAAACCAATCACAATATCTGGACGAATAGCTGTCCAATTCCATCTTTTTCCTATAGACTGTCTTCTTAAATAATCTTCCTGATCATAATAAAAATTAGGCGTTATACTTCTTGGATCAGTTTCATATGCAGGAGTTTTATAAACACCTAAATGTGCACCATATGCTTTACCGCCTTGAATAAATAATATTCGTTCTAGATTTGGAGAATATTGCTCTAAAACTGGAACTATATTAGAAAGAATTTTCAAATTAGCCTCTGACTGTTCATAAGGTGTTTTCTTTTCTATATAAGCATTAAAAAAGACATGAGTAACATTGTTTAATTTCCCCGAAACCTCATCACTAATTTCTATATCATTTAAATCTAATTGGATAAAATCTACCGACGTTTCATAATTTAGTTTTTTCCTTGCAGACGTTATAACATCCCAATTATTGGATTCTATGAGATAATTTGTAAGATTTCTACCTATTATTCCATTGGCACCCAAAATAAGTGCTGTATTTTTCTTCATAACTTTCTTTTCATGTAAAATTCGATATATATTTTCTATTATAATAATACTAATATTTATTGCTATCTATTAAAATATTAATAGATTTACATTATGGTAAATTTTGAATGGTACAGAACTTTTGTTGCTATATATCAACAAGGAAATCTAACTAAGGCAGCTTTAGAACTATCTATTTCTCAACCAAATGTAAGTGTACACTTAGCGACTCTAGAACAATATGTAGGTGGAAAATTATTTGATAGAATTCCTAGGAAAATGGTTCCTACAGAATTAGGAAAACAATTGTATACACAAATAGTAGAATCTGTAGAAAACTTAACAAATATTGAGACTTCTTTTAAAAAGAAAAATATAAAAAATCAACTCAAAATCAGGTTAGGAAGTCCGTCTGAGTTTTTTTATACTCAGCTATCTCCAAAATTAAAAAATATTACATCACAATTAAATGTATCTTTTGGAAAAGCAGATGATTTAGTAAAATTACTTATAGATGGAGAGTTAGATATTGTAGTAGCGAGTCAGAAAAGAATAGAACAAAAAAATATTATTTACGAGCCTATTCTAAAAGAAAACTTTATAATTATAGGTAATAAAGAAATTGATCTCAATTATTTTAACGAAAATCTTATTAAAAATAATTACGATAAAATAGAAGAATGGTTAATAGATCAAAAATGGTATGCTTATAGTAATGATTTGGCATTTATACGTAGATTTTGGCTCCAAAATTTTAATAAACGCCCAATGATCATTCCTAAATATACTATTCCTAATCTTAATACAATAATTCATTCAATTGCTAAAAGCGGAGGAATAAGTGTAGTTTCTGATTACCTTTTTAATAATTATATTGAAAAAGATAAAATTAAAATCATTTGGGAAGGAAGATCAGAAACCTGTAATACACTATTTTTAGTTTATGATAAAAATAAAATTTCTTCAGAAAAAATAAACGAAATTAAACAACTTATTTTCTAATTAATTGATGAATATTTTTTTTTCAATTCTTCTGTTCTTATTCGCTGATCTTTAATCTGAATAGATAACTGATTAATTTTTGCATTTAATCCCTCATCATTTACTTCAGATTGTTGTATTGTAGTATTCAAAGATATAATTTGATTATCAATATTTCTTAGAGCACTTTCTACGCTTTGTTTTTTCTTCATTAATTTATCAGTAGTTTTATCATCAGAACTTTTCTCTAGTTGATTTGTCAACAAATCTAATTTATCTTCTAAATTTTGTTTTTTATTTTCAACTTTCAATAAAGTATTACTATTCTTAAGATAACTTTTGATTGAATTTCCTTTTTTTTGTTGTGCACTTGCATTATCTCTAGTTAATCTAATTAAATTATCATTAGCTAACCTCAACTCATTTCTAACACAAGCTTGTTTTGTTTTTACTGATAGATCTTTCAAATAATTATATATAGAATTAAATTCATATGACTCTTGGTTAAAAGACATTCCATTCTGATCTGTCAAAGTATTAATAATAGTTGTTTTTCCATTATCATCTTGAACTATACTTATTATAGATTTATAAGTATCATCAGAATTTTTAAACTTTATATTTGCTGCTTCATGCTTTTTAAAAAAACTTGTAGTACCTTCTTTACTATTTACCCAATTTTCCCATGATTTAACAATTACATTATCTGGACAATTTTCTGTAGAGAAAGCAAATGATTTTAAATCTTGACCATTCATTTCGTACTCAACCTCAAACAATCCTTCATCTGTCTGTGCATTAACAGAAAATGATGATAAAAAAATAACAGTTAATAAAAACTTCTTCATTTATAAATATTTAAAATAAATAAACCTAAAACAATAAACAATTTAATAAAATATAAGAGTTTATAAAAGTTGTTGTATAGATTTTTTTTAATAGTTAATTTTAACGAGAATTTAATCACGTTTCATGCAAGCAAAAATATTACTAATTTACACAGGAGGAACTATTGGAATGGCAAAAGATTATGGAGATCAATCTTTAAAACCTTTTAATTTTGACAATTTACTAAAACATATTCCAGAATTAAACTTACTCGACTGTTCTTTCGATTATTATAGTTTTGATACTCCAATAGACTCATCTGATATGAAACCAGAATATTGGATAAACATTGCAGAAACAATAGAGATAAATTACTCCAAATATGATGGTTTTGTCGTTTTACATGGAACTGATACAATGGCATATACAGCTTCTGCTTTAAGTTTTATGATTAATAACTTACAAAAACCTATCATTTTTACAGGATCTCAACTACCCATTGGAGATTTAAGAACAGATGCAAAAGAAAATTTGATAACATCTATACAATTAGCTTCATTAAGAAAAAATGATAAACCTATCATTAACGAAGTTTGTATCTATTTTGAATATAAATTATTCCGTGCAAATAGAGCTACAAAAATTAATGCCGAAAACTTTGATGCTTTTGAATCTCCAAATTATCCTATAATTGGTGTTTCTGGAGTACATCTAGAAGTTAAAGAAGATTTATTATTAAAATCAAACTCTAATAGCCATCTTAACATAAATAAAAATCTTAATGCTGATGTAGGTGTTTTAAAAATTTTTCCAGGAATGAATCGTTCATTTATAGAAAGTGTTTTAAATTCACCTAATGTAAAAGTATTTATTATTGAAGCATTTGGTACAGGAAATATTTTTACTGATGATTGGTTCATTAATTTATTAAAAGAAAAAGTAGATAATGGGATTCATCTTATCATTAATACTCAATGTGCAGGTGGAATGGTTGAAATTGGTCGCTATGCAACAAGTGATGCTTTGTTAGAAATGGGAGCTATATCTAGTTTCGACCTTACAATGGAAGCAGCAATTACTAAAGCTATTTATTTACTTGGTCAAAATTTATCGAAAGAAGAGTTTCGTAAACAATATGAAACCAACTTAAAAGGAGAATTAAGACATCATTTTTATAATTAAAGTTTTTTAAGACAATCCCTTCGGGTCGTGCTTTTCGCTATATCTTTTTAGATTGGTCGTTTAGCGAATGTCGAAATTTATCCAATCTAAAAAGGATGCCGCTTCAATCACTATTTCAAATTCATACCAAAAAGAAAATTAATTAATCAAATAAGAAATAAAAACTTATAAAAAAACAGAACTTATAGTTCTGTTTTTTTATATCTATCAATTCAAATAATATTCTAAAAATAGAATATAAATTAACAATAAGTTTATTTCTTAAAGAGTCCTCCTAACATTCCCATTACATCAGAAGCTCCTAATTTTCCATCACCATCTTGATCTAATAATTTTTCAAGACCACCAAGATTAATTCCTTCAGAAGACCCACTTACTAAACCACCTAACAAATTTGTAATCCCATTAGAATCTAATCCTTGAGAACCCTTTTGTTTTCCTAAGAATCCCATAATTACTGGAGCTAATAAAGCTAAAATTTGAGTTACTTGATTTGTATTTAAACCAGATTTTTGTGAAATTACAGTTTCAACATCTTTTTGTTTATCCCCCAAAATATGAGATAATATCCCTAGCCCATCTTGTTGGTTTGATGATTGACCAAATAGAGATGTTATATTCTCTAATATTCCTCCATCATGTTTTTCTAATGCACTAGAAATCGCTTCTGCTCCACCATTCTGAGCATTTTTATTTAATGCAGATAATAATACAGGAACAGCTGTTGAAACAGCACTTTGTGCTTGAGATTCATCTATTCCTAATTGCTTTGCAGCTGTACCTACTATTTGTTGTCCTATTGATCCTGAAAGTAATGAATTTATGTCCATAAGTTTATAATTTGTATAAAAATAATATTTTTTAATGATTATTTTTCATAAAAATTAATAACTCCATCAAAGTATTTCTATTTTTGTAAATTCAATTTAGAAAATGAAGCAAATTAATCTTTTTTTAGTCTTTATCATTTTGGCTTTAGCATTTGTTCCTGCTATTTTACCAAATCGATTTAATGAAAATATTCAATATGAATTCGATGCTCCAATTGGTTTAGTTTATGATGAATTTTATAATCTTCGCCAATTTTCTAAATGGCAAAAATTTACAGCTTCTGATACTTTAACTATCAAAAAATTTTCTAATACACAAGAGAGTGAAGAAAATTCAATGACATGGGATTCAGAACAAGCTAATATTGCGTCTGGTAAAATAAATATTATTAATTTTTCTATCAATCGATTTGTTAATTATACAATAAAATATGATGGATGGGATAAGTTAGATAGTCTGAATGTAAGATTCAATCAATTAGACAATGGTAAAACTAGAACAACAATTAATTACTTAAGCCAGGAAATACCTTATTTTTATCGTTACTTTTCTTTATTTAAAAATCCTAAAAATAAATTTAAAGAATCTATGGTTGGTTTAAACAATCAAGTAAAATTAAGATTAGATAAAGATAAAAAAGAAGGAAGATTAAATTATGGAGAATACCGAATTGTTGAATTAGGAAAAACTAATTTATTAGCCATTCGAAAACAATCTAAATTAACTGAAAAAGATGTTGCTACTAAAGTTGATGCAGCATTTGAAACCATTTATAAAGCTTTAATGAATAAAGATGGTGAAGGATTTGATTTCGATTTAGGTTTCCCATATATTTATTTTACTGAATTTAATAAAGAAAAAGATAAAACAACATTTTTTGCAGGAATACAATTAATAGAAGATTTACCATTACAAAAAGATATGAAAAAGGTTGTTGTCCCTGCTGGTCAATATTTATTAACACTACATTTAGGTCCTCGCTCTAAAAGACAGCATACAATTGATTTAATGAACAATTATGCAAAATCTAAGAAGCTGAAATTAGATACAAAACAATTAGAAGTTATGTTAAATGATCCTAAGGAAACAGATAGTATAAAACTAATTTCTAGAATTTATATCCCTATTATAAAATAAAACATTCAGAATTAACATTTTTTAAAGTATACTTAGCCACAGAAATGTGGCTTTTTTTGTATTTTTGCAACTTGACTATTATGAGCATGGATAAAGATTTTATTGAAGTTTACGGAGCAAGAGAACATAACTTAAAAAACATTGATGTAAAAATACCTCGTAACGAGCTTGTCGTAATTACAGGTTTAAGTGGAAGTGGAAAATCTTCTTTAGCTTTTGATACAATTTACGCTGAAGGGCAACGTAGATATATTGAAACATTTTCAGCTTATGCTCGTCAATTTTTAGGAGGATTAGAACGTCCAGATGTTGATAAAATTGATGGTTTATCTCCTGTTATTGCAATAGAACAAAAAACTACAAATAAAAATCCTCGTTCTACAGTTGGAACTATCACTGAAATTTATGATTTTTTACGTCTACTTTATGCTCGTGCTTCAACTGCTTATTCTGTAGAAACAAATGAAAAAATGGTTGCTTATACAGATGACCAAATCATAGAACTTATCCGTCAACAATATGATGGTAAAAAAATAGCTATCCTATCTCCTATTGTTCGCTCTCGTAAAGGACATTATCGTGAAATATTTGTTACCTATTCTAAAAAAGGTTTTTTACAAATGCGTATTGATGGTGAATTACAAGATATTGCTCCTGGAATGATGTTAGATCGTTATAAAACTCATGATATTGAATTACTAGTTGATAAGATGTTATTGAATGACAAAGTCAACGATCAACGATTACGTTCTAGTATTGATCATGCTATGCAACAAGGGAATGGAATTACAATGATTTTGAATTATGAAACAAATGAAACAACATTTTTTTCTCGTTCATTAATGTGTCCTACTTCTGGCGTTTCTTATGCATTACCAGAACCAAATACATTTTCATTTAATTCTCCTAAAGGATCTTGTCCTACTTGTTCAGGATTAGGTGAATTAAAAGTTGTAAATGTTGAAAAATTATTTCAAGATCACAATAAATCATTGTTTGATAATCTTGAAGAATTTTTTGAAGTTTTAAAAAATTCTTCTCGTTTAGAAAAACAATTAGAAGCTATTTATGTTAAACATAATATAGAACAAAAAACACCTTATAAAAAATTACCTCAAGAATTACTTGATAATATAATGAATGGTTTAACTGAAACATTAAACGTTGAACTTAAATTTGCATCTGTCAAAAAAACATATAAAATAGATTTTGAAGGATTGAATGAATTTTTATCTGAAATTATGGAAGATAAAAATAATCCTATATCAAATTCTATCAGCAAAAAATTTGGTAAAAAAATAATTTGTCCTACTTGTGAAGGAAAGCGTCTAAAAAAAGAAGCTTTATTCTTCCGTATCGACAATAAAAATATTGGTGAAGTTGCAGAAATGGATTTAATATCTTTACAAAAATGGATAGAAGATGCTCCTATTTCCATGACTGCAAATCAACAGCAAATTGCTAGTGAAATCTTAAAAGAGATTTATATTCGATTGTCTTTTTTATTAGATGTCGGATTAGATTATTTAAGTCTTAATCGTTCTTCTAGAACACTTTCAGGAGGAGAAGCTCAGCGAATCCGTTTAGCAACACAAATCGGTTCTCAATTGGTTAATGTATTGTATATATTAGATGAACCAAGTATTGGGCTACATCAACGTGACAATGTAAAATTAATCGATTCTCTTAAGAAATTAAGAGATATCGGAAATTCTGTTTTAGTTGTAGAACATGATAAAGACATGATTTTAGAATCAGATTATGTGATTGATGTTGGACCAAAAGCTGGTAAAAATGGAGGACAAATTGTTTGGGAAGGAGAACCAAATAAAATGTTGAAATCTGATACATTAACTTCAAATTATTTAAACAATAAATTACAAATTGAAGTTCCAAAAGAAAGACGAAAAGGAAATGGTAATTTTCTAAAAATTATTGGTGCTACAGGAAATAACCTAAAGAATGTCAATCTAACTATTCCATTAGGTGAATTAGTTGTTGTTTCTGGAGTTTCTGGTAGTGGAAAATCTACTTTGATTAACGAAACTCTTTACAGAATTCTTAATCAACATTTTTTCCGTGCAGAGAAAGATCCTATGCCTTATAAAAAAATAGAAGGTTTAGAACATTTGGATAAAGTTATAGAAGTTGACCAATCGCCAATTGGTAGAACACCTCGTTCTAATCCTGCTACATATACAGGAATATTCTCTGATATTCGTGCATTATTTACTAATCTTCCTGAAGCAAAAATTAGAGGTTATAAACCTGGACGTTTTTCATTTAATGTAAAAGGTGGAAGATGTGAAACTTGTCAAGGAGCTGGTTTACGAGTTATAGAAATGAATTTTTTACCAGATATCCATGTTGAATGTGAAACATGTAATGGTAAACGATTTAATAGAGAAACATTAGAAGTTCGTTACAAAGGTAAATCTATTGCTGATGTATTGGATATGACTGTCAATGAAGCTGTAGAATTCTTTGAACCTATTCCAAAAATATATCGTTACGTACAAATGTTACAAGATGTTGGTTTAGGCTATATTACGTTAGGGCAGCAATCTACAACATTGAGTGGTGGAGAAGCTCAGCGTGTGAAACTAGCAACTGAATTAGCAAAAAAACAAACAGGAAAAACAATCTATATTTTAGATGAACCAACAACAGGATTGCACTTTGAAGATGTAAATGTACTAATGAAAGTGATTAATAAAATTGTAGAATTTGGTAATTCTGTCATCATTATAGAACATAATCTTGATGTTATAAAACTTGCTGATTACGTTATTGACATTGGTCCTGATGGGGGAAATAAAGGAGGTAAAATTGTTGCTGAAGGGACACCAGAAGAAATTGCTAACAACCCGAAAAGTGTTACTGGAAAATTTATAAAAGAGGAGCTTAAAAATAATTAAGCTTATACTCTTTTCTATTAAAATAAAATAGTTTACTAAATCTGAGAACTTACTTTTTGAGAATAAAAGACTTTCTCTTAATTTTGCAGCATGTACAAACAAATCAAACAAGTTTTATTTCAGTTACAACCAGAAGATGCTCATCATTTTGTAACTCGTAATCTTAAAAATTATGCTGCTTTTCCTGGTGTTGGAAAATTATTAGATAAATTTTATCAATTTAATCATCCAAAATTAGAACGCGAAGTTTTTGGAATTAAATTCAAAAATCCAATTGGTTTAGCTGCTGGTTTTGATAAAAATGCTGAATATATTGAAGAATTGAACCACTTCGGATTTGGTTTTATAGAAATAGGAACTGTTACTCCAAAACCTCAACCTGGTAATGATATTCCTCGTATGTTTCGTCTTGTAGATGACGAAGCTATTATCAATCGAATGGGATTTAATAATAAAGGAGTTGATTTTGCTGTAAATAAAATTAAGGAATTAAAAAACCGAGAAAACTATATTATTGGAGGAAATATTGGTAAAAATAAAATTACTCCAAATGAAGATGCTGTTGATGATTACATTAAATGTTTCAATGCCTTGTTTGATTATGTTGATTATTTTGTTGTGAATGTTAGTTCTCCAAATACACCTGGATTAAGGGATTTACAAGAAAAAGAACCTTTATTGTATATTTTAAATTATCTACAACAATACAACCAACAAAAAGAAAGTCCAAAACCTATTTTACTTAAAATAGCTCCAGATTTAACTAATTCTCAATTAGACGACATTATTGATATTGTACAAGAATCTAAAATAGCTGGTGTTATTGCAACAAACACAACCATAGAAAGAGAAGGTTTAAAATCTGATCCTACTTTGGTAAAAGAAACGGGAGGAGTTTCTGGAAAACCATTAAAAAAACGCTCAACAGAAGTCATAAAATATCTTTCTGAAAAATCGAACAAAGCTTTTCCTATAATTGGTGTTGGAGGAATACAAACTGCAGAAGATGCCAAAGAAAAATTAGAAGCTGGAGCAAGTTTATTACAAGTTTATACTGGTTTTATATACGAAGGTCCAAACATTGTAAAAAATATTTGCAAAGGATTAATTGACTAACAATATATATTTCAATTAAAACTCCTCATTATAAAATCTATTTGTAATGAGGAGTTTTTTTTATTTCAATAATTTGTATCTTGACTTCTTAAAATTAACAACATGAAAAAATATATATTTACTGCAATAGGATTATTCTCTATGCTTTATACTCACGCACAATATTCGAAGAAAAAACAACAAGAATATCTTACGGAACTTGCTTCTGATGCAATGAAAGGAAGAAAATTTGGTTCTGCTGAAAGTAAAATTGCTGCAGAATATATAGCATCAAAATTCAAAGAAAATAAATTAAAACCATGTGTTGGTGATTCATTTTTGATTGAATTTGAATCCAAAGGAAAAAAAGGACAAAATGTTTGTGGTATAAAACCTGGAAAATCTGATGATATTTTTGCCTTTGGTGCGCATTATGATCACATAGGAACTGATACAGTTGGAGAAGATAAAATTTATAATGGTGCTGATGATGACGCAAGTGGAACATCTGCTGTAATGGCTCTGTCCGATTATTATAAAAATAAAAAAACTGAACAAACACTAATTTTTATGGCTTTTGATGCTGAAGAAGTTGGATTAATTGGTTCTAAAGCCTTGGTAGAAAATCCTAATTTCAATAATTATTTGCCAAAAATGAAACTAATGTTGAATTTAGAAATGATTGGAACTCCATCTGCATTCGGTAAAGGGAAAGTTTATATGACGGGAAGTGATCGTTCTGATTTAATGGGTTTAATGAATAAGTATTCATGCAAAAAATTTGGTGTAGAAAATGATCCTTATTTAAGTCAACAATTATTTTTTCGATCAGATAATGTAAACTTTGTAAATAATAAAGTTGTTTCTCATTCTTTATCTTCTGTTGATATGGAAAATCAAA
The DNA here is from genome assembly GCA_002484335.1 of Flavobacteriales bacterium UBA7612. Taxonomy (GTDB): domain Bacteria; phylum Bacteroidota; class Bacteroidia; order Flavobacteriales; family Weeksellaceae; genus Empedobacter. Next base: position 15,889 of record DLJQ01000010.1, on the reverse strand, counting down.
AACATTATCATCAAAAGAATGATGATATCTCAATTATTGATTTTGATAACTTATCTGCTATAACAAAAGGTATTGGTAGAAGCGTTTATAAGATGATGAAAAATAAAGAGAATCCTAGATATGTAAAATAATGAATTATGATAAACATTGTACTGTTTTTGACTTAGGAAAATAAAAATTATTCAATGTTAACATTTCAAACTATGAAAACTATCTTGAAAAGGAATTATTAGATTTGATTTAAAGCAAAATAAAGATAGAACTATAACATTTGCTATTACTAGTCAATCATAAGTATATATGGTTTTAGCTCTAAAAAAGTATTCTACAACATAGCAAATTACCTCATGATAAGAGATTTTAGATAACGTTAATACATATTTAAAAGGGACTGAAAAAGAAAGGAGGATTAAACATTAATATTATGAGAAATTTTTACACATATATAATTCCAATATCAGTTATTATATTCTTAATAATGATTTTTTATAAAAAATCATTATTAAGAATATCTTTAACAATTCTAACTTTCTTAATTCTGTATATTATAATAATTTATTTTTTAGAAATAAATTTTGTTATTGAGCCATATTGGATAGCTTATTCCATATTAATTTATTACTTAGTCCCTTTATTACTAATAATATTATTGATAAAAATAAAAGGTTGATAGGATAATTATTCCAAAAGCATAATTTCAAACCCAAAATTTACCTTTTTAATTATTATTTTGGATTAAAATATAGTGGATATACGTCAAATACTATAAATAAAAAAAGATACTTTAAAGTTTAAAGAACAATCAGAGTCTTTAGAATGTTTAGGATATAAAATCTAGTACCTCAAATCTTAATTTGCAATAGCGATTGAAGCAGAAATCCTTTTTTTCGGAGCGTTCTAGTGAAGTAAAAAGATTGGGAGCGATAAAGCGCGATACGAAGTGATTGCCCAAATAAAAAATTATTTTTCAGTTATTTATATTTTTTTATTATATTTACCTAATAGTCTTAGGTATATGATAGATTCACAATTGTACAAAGGTTCTTTACAGCCCATTCTATTGAAACTGTTACAAGATAATGGTAAAATGTATGGTTATGAAATGACACAAAAAATAAAATTGATGTCCAATAATCAGTTAGAGATAAAAGAAGGTGCTCTTTATCCTGCACTCCATAAATTAGAAGCACAAGGAATTATAGAGGTTGAAGCTGAAAAAATAGATGGTAGAATTAGAAAATATTACAAATTAACTGAGTTCGGTGAAAAAGAATCGGTAAATAGATTGCAATCTATTGTTAATACTTTGGAACAACTACAACAACTTTTACAACCCAAAAACATCTAAACACTATGAAAAAAGTATCTGCCGAAGAAATCGAAAAATTATTTGAGTTTACAAAAGAACATTATGTAGAATATTACGATTTGCAAATAGAACTTGTAGACCATTTAGCTTGTGCAATTGAAGAAAAATGGGAAAAAGACAATACTATTTCTTTTGAAAAAGCATTAAAAGATGTTTTTGCTGAATTTGGTATTTTTGGGTTTTCTTATCTTGTAAATGGACGTAAAAGAAAATTAGAATATAAGTACCTTAATTTAATAAAAAAATGTTATGTGGAACATTTACAAAAGAAAGAATATTTAGGTTTAATGATATTATATATGCTTATTCAATTTGGTTTAGCATTATTTGTTCCTAAAAATATTCTTCTAATTTCTACAGTTTTACTTTATGGTATTTTATTAGCGCAATTTGTAAGGCTAAAAATTAATTATAAAAAGAAGCAAAAAGAAATTGGCTACAAACTAATTTTGGTAGATATTATTTATAAAAATTATCATTTTATTTGTTTTTCATCTACTATATTTAATCTTCTGTTACAATACTATCTTATGATGAATTATAATATTGTCTATATTAATATAATTTTGGCAATAACATTACCATTTATATATTTGGGAATCTATATTATTTGTTATTTTTTACCAAACAAAACAGATAAAATTCTAGATAGTTTTAGTCCAGAATATAAATTGATAAAAGAATAAAAAAAATCAGCTAATTACAATTAACTGATTTTTTATAATGTAATGACAGCAATTTCTACCATCTATATTTTATCCTTGTTTTTTAACAAATTTAGTTAAGATAACAATTAATTGTCCATCTACCTTTCCTTCTATTTGTTCAGGATTATCGTGTACTAATCTTATATTTCTTACAGCTGTTCCAATTTTAGCGTTGATAGATGAACCTTTAACATCCAAATCTTTTATAAGAGATACAGAATCTCCGTTTGCTAAAATATTTCCGTTACAGTCTTTGTGCAATTCTACATTTCCATCACCTTCGTGATCTCCACTAGCTTTTGCCCATTCCATATTTTCATCGTCCAAATACATCATATCAAGAGCATCTACTGCCCAAGATTCATTACGGAAACGGTTTAGCATTCTCCAAGAAAGAACCTGTACAGCAGGAACCTCACTCCACATTGAAGTTAATAAAAACGATTCCCAAAAATTACTATCTAATTCTTCTTTTTTCTCGATTTGATTTACACATTTCTGAGAAATAAGTACATTTCTGTCGGGATTGCTACTAGCATCTGGATTTACTTCGTAAATAACTAAATCTGTAGTTGCACCAGATAATTCGCATTGATTTCCGCTTCTTTCCTGTAAAAATGTCTCTAATTTCATTTGTAAATTTTAAATTTTTGCAAAGATAACTTTTTATTTAGTAAACTAATTATAAAGTCGTTATTAAGTGGATAAATTTGTCTTAAAATATTTTCAATAAAAAAAATGCGATAAAGTTTATTCATCGCATTTCATATATTTCATATCCTTTTCTAATTCATTTTTCTATAAATCGTAACTTCATAAACTGTAGGAATCCATTCTCCTTTAGTTAATTCTGGCTGCAGTTTTATTTTTTTATAGATGTTTTCATCTCCAGCAACAGATAAAGTAAATTGATTTCTATCCAAAATATTTTTTTCTGTAATACCATAACTTATATCAAATTTCTTTTTTGTTAATTTCTCAACAATTGGTTTCAAATAATTCTGTACATCCTCTACCGTTTTAAATTGTTCATTTTTTGGAAACTGAATATCAAAATAACCTTGGTAAGTAAAATCTGGTTCTGTAATAATTAAATTATAAGGATCTTTGAAAAAATTATCTCTTTGTTTTTTATATTCTTTCTCAGAAACAAATGTTCTTTTATCTTCCTTGTATAATAAAGGATATTTTTCCGCAATAACTCCTAATTTATCAGCATCATAAGAATAAGCTATACCATCATGAAAAACATTATAAAAAGTTGGATTTATAAACCATTGGTCAACTATTTTTTTATCTTTTACCATATATATCATGACGCCGTTTTCTTGTGCTTGCATATTAGATGATTGATAACCATATTCTAATAAAGGCTTAGAAAATTCTACAGCAGCAGTATTTTCTAATAAAAAGTTATATTTTTCATATGCCTTTGTTTTATCATTAAGTGAAGAAAAACCATAAACTTTTGTCGAAGAATCGGTATTCTCCTTATTAATCATAGAAGTAACTTGCGCAGTAGAGAAAGAAGATATAGCTATAAAAAAGCCAAGTGCAATTTGTTTAATCATGTGTTTTTTATATAAAGTCATTTGTTAATTTTTCAATTTTATCTATAAAATTTAAGAGATTGAACAAAAATAATATAAGAATTGTATTGTACAATTTTTTTGTATTTTATTTTATATATTTTTTCAACAAGACATTATTAAAAATAATATTATTATAAAAAAAATGATATTTTTCACTGACAGGTATCATAATTTGGAAGATAACTTATTATATTTATATAAAATTGTCATTTGCTTATGAAACCATTTAATGTACGAGTTTACGCCTTATTAGAAAACAATGGAAAAGTTTTGGTTTTACATGAACCATTTCAAGGAAAATTAATTTATAAATTTCCAGGAGGAGGTTTAGAATTTGGTGAAGGAACAAAAGATTGTGTAAAAAGAGAAATATTAGAAGAATTAAATATCAATGTAGATGTACAATCTCATTTCTATACACAAGATTTTTTTAAGTTAAATGCTTTCAATTCAAAAGAACAAGTATTGTTAATATATTATAAAGCAACAGTAACTGCAAAAGAATTAAAGAAATTAAAAGTTCTTGATGCTGATATAGCAGAACTGCTTTGGATTGATCCAAAGGATTTAAAAGAAAAAAACTTTACATTAGAAGCAGATAAAGTCGTTGTAAAACAATATAAAAAAGAAAACTCCGAATCTTAAAATTAAGATTCGAAGTTTATTATTTTTTGATCTTCAAAATACTGTATCACTGCATATTTCATTAGCAATGTTTGCTCATTTGTTTTTAATGGAGGTAAATCTTCCAATAATTCGAAATGTGGCCATCCATCAGGATCATTACCATCAAAACGATAAAAACCAAATGGCTCTAAAACTCTACAAACAGCAATATGCAATAAATTTAGCTTATCATCCTTCTTAAATTTCTTTTTACCTTGCCCAAGTTCTTGAACTCCGATTAAAAAAAGAATTGTATCTAAATCTGGCTTTTGACCATCTGTAAAATTTTCTTGGAAAAATTCTTCAATTTTTTTCCATTTTTCTGTATTCGAAGATGTTTCTTGTGTTAATTTAGAAATATCCATTTAAAATTTACGTCCTTTATGACGCATATTTGGGTTTTGTAATTGAGAATTACTAACATTAAAACGTTTCATTTGACCAGTCATCATTTTTATCTGATCAGTAAACATTCCTTTTGTATCGTTTTTCTTTGCTTCTTTTAAATATACTTCAGCTTCTTTCTTTTTTCCCTTAGACATAGAAGCACCAGCTAAAGAAAGATTTGCCATTGCACGATCATGATCAAAAGACAAACCATAATTCAAAGCTTCTTTCATATATTTCTCTGATAAAGAAATATTATCTTGTGCTTCTGTAATTCCTTTCATGTAATTGTAATAACCTAATTGTTTTGGAATTAACTGTGAAGAAGGATTTGTTATTTTACTTAACCATTTTTTTGCTTTTACCATATCTTCTTTACGTAAAAACCAAAAGGCTAATAAAATGTTTTCATTTCTGAAATAAAATAAAACTGGAAAAATTGCCAATAATAAAGAAACAACTCCCCAGCCATATTCACGAATTGTAAATAAAAATATTCCTAATGCTATTAGTAAAGCAGCAATAACTAATTTAATGTATTTATTCATCTTATAAATATGATTTAATATTATCTGCGATCTCATTCATTCTATCAGCAGATATTTTAATTTTTGGATTTGTGAAATTTATATCCTGCATTGTGTTTAGAGGTACCAAATGTACATGAACATGTGGTACTTCTAAACCAATAACAGCTACACCTACTCTACGACATGGAATAGCTTTTTCTATGGCTTGAGCAATTTCATATGAAAAATCCATAAGTCCTAAATAAGTTTCCTTATCTAGTTCAAAAATTTTATCTACCTCTTTTTTAGGAACTACTAATACATGTCCCTCAACTAGAGGAAAAGCATCTAATATTGCAATAAATTTATCATTTTCTGCAATTTTATATGAAGGAATTTCTCCATTTATTATTTTAGTGAAAATGCTAGCCATTTCTTTTTAATTTTAGTCCAAAGATATCTCTAAAATTTCAAAATTTAAAGTCATTCCATTAGGTAATGTTATTTCTGCAGTATCACCTAAAACTTTTCCTAACAAACCTTTTGCTATCGGAGTATTTACAGAAATTTTCATTTTAGCTAAATCTGCTTCAGATTCAGGAACTAAAGTATAAACCAACTCTTGTCCATTTGCTGTATTTTTGATTCTTACTTTAGATAAAATTGATACTTTAGAATGATCTAACTTTGATTCATCAATTACACGAGCATTAGCAACAACCTCTTTTAATTTAGCAATCTGCATTTCTAACATACCTTGAGCTTCTTTCGCAGCATCATATTCAGCATTTTCAGATAAATCTCCTTTATCTCTTGCATCAGCTATTTGTTGTGAAATTTTTGGACGTTCAAAAGTTTCTAATTGATGAAGCTCTTGACGTAACTTTTCTAATCCTTCTTTCGTTACATATTGTATATTTGCCATAACAACAATGTTTATTTATTTTTTTATTAATTAGGTCTTATAAATAAATAATCCTACACATATTTATGAATATGCGCAGGACTATTTGGTTATTCTTAGACAAAGATAAGAAAATTTTTATACCAAACGAAAAATGAAACAGTTTATTAAAATCATTCTAAATAAGATTGTAGTTCTATCAATCTTGTTCTATTCTTTGCAATCTTGTAGTTCTGATGATGGAACAGTAAGTTGCGTGCCCTTAACAACCATAAATGTTGTTATAAATACTACTTTACCACTTTATTCTAATCTTAATAATCCTGGTGGGTGGGTATATGTAAATGGCGTAACTGCTGGTACAAAAGGACTTATTGTTGTACGTACAACTTCTGGATATAAAGCTTATGACCGTAATGCTCCACATATTTGTCCAACAGATAAAAGTCAATTATATGTAAAAGATGATATAAAGATTGTATGTGATGAAGATGGTGCAGAATGGATTCTGCTTACAGGGCAGCCAACAAAGGTTGCAAATAGAGCACCAAGAACATACCAAGTATTCAATAATGGAAATGGAGTACTTACAATAACTAATTAATTCTAAAAAAAGAGAATAATTAAATTTGAAATGCTAAATTTGGAAAATTAAATTATTCTTAAAAAATCATGTTTTCGTTGTAAAAATTACACAAATCCATTATTTTTGGTAAATCAAAATTTTTCACAAATTAAAAAAATTAAATATGAGTATTATTTCACACATTCATGCAAGACAAATCTTAGATTCTCGTGGTAACCCAACTGTAGAAGTTGATGTAATAACTGAAACTGGTATTGTAGGTAGAGCTGCAGTTCCATCTGGTGCATCTACAGGAGAGTATGAAGCGGTAGAATTAAGAGATGGAGGTGATTTATTTCTTGGAAAAGGAGTTTTAAAGGCAGTTGAAAATGTTAATGAGGTAATTGCTCCTGAATTAATAGGTTTCTCTATTTTCGAACAAAACTTGATTGATCAAGTGATGATTGATTTAGATGGAACTGAAAATAAAGCAAAACTTGGTGCTAATGCTATTCTTGGTGTTTCTTTAGCTGTAGCTAAAGCTGCTGCAGAAGAATTAGGATTACCATTATTTAGATATGTAGGTGGTGTTAATGCAAATACATTACCTGTTCCTATGATGAATATTGTAAATGGTGGTTCTCATTCAGATGCTCCTATTGCATTCCAAGAATTTATGGTTATGCCAGTTCAAGCAGAATCTTTTTCAGATGCTTTACGCAAAGGAACTGAAGTTTTCCATTCATTAAAGAAAATTTTACATGATAGAGGTTTATCTACAGCTGTAGGTGATGAAGGTGGTTTTGCTCCTACTTTTGAAGGAACAGAAGATGCTTTAGATACAGTTATTTTAGCAATTGAAAAAGCTGGTTACAAAGCTGGAGAAGAAATTATGATTGCTTTAGATTGTGCTTCTTCTGAATTCTATCATGATGGTAAATATGATTATACTAAATTTGAAGGAGATAAAGGTGCTATTCGTACTTCTGAAGAACAAGCTTCTTATTTAGCTGAATTATCAGAAAAATACCCAATCATTTCTATTGAAGATGGTATGGATGAAAACGACTGGGAAGGTTGGAAAATCTTAACAGAAAAAATCGGAAACCGTGTTCAATTAGTTGGAGATGATTTATTAGTAACTAATGTTAAGAAATTAGATAAAGCAATTGAAACTGAAACTGCTAACTCTATCTTAATTAAATTCAACCAAATTGGTACTTTAACAGAAACAATTAAAGCTGTACAAATGGCACAAAATGCAGGATATACTGCAGTAATGTCTCACCGTTCAGGGGAAACAGAAGATGCTACAATTGCAGATTTAGCTGTTGCTTTAAATACTGGACAAATAAAAACAGGTTCTGCTTCTAGATCTGATCGTATGGCAAAATACAATCAATTATTACGTATAGAAGAAATCTTGGGAGAAACTGCTATTTTCCCAGGAAAAAGAGCTTTCAAAGTGAAACAATAATTTAAATTGTTGTGATTTTAATCAGTTTTATAAAATAAAAAAAAACTGTAAATTACGCAATAAATTATAATATAAACTATTAAAATGTCAGATAAGGTAATATTAAATTACAATGGAAATGAGTTGGAACTTCCCGTTACAACTGGTACAATGGACGAAAAGTCTATTGACATTTCTAAGTTAAGAACTGCTACTGGATTAATTACAATGGATCCAGGGTTTAAAAATACAGGGTCATGTGAATCTAAAATTACATTTTTAGATGGTGAAGAAGGAAAATTAATGTATCGTGGCTATCCTATCGAACAATTAGCAGAGAAATCTTCTTTTGTAGAAGTAATGTATTTGTTAATTAAAGGAGAATTACCTACAGAAGCTGAATTAGATCAGTTTATTGCAGATATTAATGAATACAATTATGTATCTGAGGATTTAATTAAAATTTTAGATGCTTTCCCTAGTTCTGCACATCCTATGGGAGTTTTAACATCTTTAACTGCTGCATTATCAGCTTTTAACCCTCAATGTACAGATGTTTGTACTCCAGATGATCTATATCGTACTGCTGTAACTTTATTAGGTAAATTTCCTGTTTTAGCTTCTTGGACACAAAGAAAAATTAAAGGATTACCTGTAAATTATTCAAATGATAATTTATCATATGTAGAAAATTTCTATCAATTATTGTTCAAAAAACCAGGTCAAGATTTAGATATCGATCCTGTTATTATTGATGCGATTGACAAGTTACTTATTTTACATGCAGATCACGAACAAAACTGTTCAACATCTAGTGTTCGTTTAGTTGGTTCTTCTCACGCTGGTTTATTTGCATCTATTTCAGGAGGTATTTCTGCTTTATGGGGACCTTTACATGGTGGAGCAAATCAGGCTGTATTAGAAATGTTAGAAGCTATTCATAATGATGGTGGTGATGTAGAAAAATACTTAGACAAAGCAAAAGATAAAAACGATCCTTTCCGTTTAATGGGATTTGGTCATCGTGTTTATAAAAACTTTGATCCTCGTGCAAAAATCATAAAAGTTGCTGCTGATAATGTTTTAGAAAAATTAGGAATTAATGATCCTATTTTAGAAATTGCTAAAAAATTAGAATTAGCTGCTTTAGAAGATGATTATTTCAAATCAAGAAATTTATATCCAAATGTAGATTTCTATTCAGGAATAATTTACAAAGCATTGGATATTCCTACTGAAATGTTTACAGTTATGTTTGCTGTTGGTCGTTTACCAGGATGGATTGCTCAATGGATTGAAATGCGTTCTACAAATCAACCTATTGGTCGTCCTCGTCAATTATACACTGGTGCGCCATTACGTGATTACGTTGATATTAAAAATAGATAATTCTATTTTTAATAAAATTTATATAATCCGAAAATTTAATGATTTTCGGATTTTTTATTTATTATGATTTCAATCATAGCTTATTGTTAAAGTTATTTTTTGCATTATTCTTACCTTTAAATAGAGAAAAATAATAAGATTATGAGTACTATGAAAGCCGCACGATGGTATGCTGAAAAAGATATCCGTGTAGAACAAACAGAAGTTCCAACTCCCAAAAAAGGACAAATTAAAATTGCTGTAAAATATGCCGGAATTTGTGGATCTGATCTTCATGAATATGTTCATGGACCTCAATTAATTCCAGTTAAAGAACCTTATCTTCTAACGGGACATCAAGGAACAACTACATTAGGACATGAGTTTTCTGGAATTGTAGAAGAAGTTGGTGAAAACGCAATTGGAAACTTTAAAAAAGGAGACCGTGTTGTTGTTGAACCTATTTATAAAAATCCTGAAAGTCCGTTTTTAGTTTCTGGAGAATATAACCTTTCTGAGCCTCTTGGATTTGTAGGTTTAAGTTCTAATGGTGGTTTTGCTGATTATGTAGTTGTAGAAGACTATATGGTACATAAAATACCTGATAGTATGAGCTTTGAACAAGGAGCATTAGTAGAACCTACAGCTGTTGCTGTTTATGCAGTTTTACAAAGTGGTTTAAAAATTGGTCAAACCGTTTTAGTTTCTGGTGCAGGACCTATAGGTTTATTATGTGTACAAGCTGCTATTGCTGCAGGTGCTACAACAGTAATTGTAACGGATGTTGCAGAAAAAAGATTAGAAAAAGCAAAAGAAATTGGAGCTACTCATACTATAAATGCTACAGAAAAAGATATTCCAGAGCAAGTAAGAAAATTGACTAAAAACTTGGGAGCTGATGTATATTTAGATGCTGCTGGTGTACAAGCTTCTTATGATACTGGTTTAAAAAGTTTGAGAAATGGAGGAACAGCAGTTCTTGTTGCTTTATTTGGAAAACCTGTAACAGCAGATCCTTTAAGTCAAGTTTTAAGAGAATTAACAATTAAAGGAGTTATTGCATACAGAAATATTTTTCCTGAAGTTATTGCTCTTATTGATAGCGGAAGAATTCCTGCAGAAAAATTAGTTACTAGTAAAATAAAATTAGACGAAATTGTTGATAAAGGTTTTGAAGCTTTAGTAAATAGCCCTGAACAAGTTAAAATTCTTATTGATATAGAAAAATAAATATATAATATTAATTTTTTAATTAAACCTGTCTATCGACAGGTTTAATTATTTTATACCCTTAATTATTTAAAATAAATAATTAATTTCGTTGTATTGATATTTTAGATAAATATAATAAAACTATGAATAAAATACTTCTAGTAGAAGATGAATTACATGTAGCTGACTTAATAAAACAATGTTTAGAAGAAGAAGGATATGAAGTGACACATGTAGATGATGGATTAAAAGGTATTGATTTATTAAAAAATGAATCTTTTAACCTAATTATTCTAGATATCTTATTACCAAAAATGAATGGTTTAGAAGTATGCAAAGAAATTAGAAAAATGAATTATCAAGAGAATATTCCTATACTAATACTAACTGCCTTAGGAAGTGCAGAAAATATTGTTCTAGGACTTGATTCTGGTGCTGATGATTATTTATCTAAACCGTTTAAATTAATTGAATTAAAAGCTAGAATTAGAAATTTACTGAAAAGAAGTGAATACTTTGATCATTCATCAGTTAAATTACAAAATGATACTTATAAATTTGCTGACTTAGAGGTTAATGATTACACAAAAGTAGTTACTAGAGCTGGAGAAGAAATTTCTTTAACTTCTACTGAATACAGATTACTTCTTGAATTTATTAAAAATCCAACTAAAGTTATTAATCGATCTGATTTATTAGATAATGTATGGGGAATTAACTATGAAATAGGAACTAATGTTGTTGATGTTTATGTTAATTATCTTAGAAAAAAAATTGAAAAAGAAGGTTCTAAAAAATTAATACATACTGTTACAGGAATGGGATATGTATTAAAAGATGAATAATTTAATTAATAGGTAAAAAACTTACATGAAAACACTTAATAAAACTGTTCTTATTATTATTGGTATATTTATTTTATATACCTCTCTTTTAACAGTTTATATTTACTGTTCTTTTTCTAATTACGAATTTGTGGATTTTTATAAACGTTTAGAAACTAGAGTAAATATAATTATTTCTGAAAAAGATCATAACAAGGATCATATTTCATTAATATCTTCATTAGATAATTTACCTAATCAAAAAGAATACATAATTCCTATAAAAAACAATAATACTAACAGCATTTTACCTAAAAAGCTTATAGAAAAAACTATTACTAATGGTGAATATGAGTACAATAGTGATGATCTATTTATTTCTAGTAAACTGTATAAAAAAAATAATGAAACCTATATAATTGCTGTTTCATCTAATAATCCATACTATTCAACTCATATAACATATTTAAGAAATGTACTTATAAGTTCTATAATCTTTTCTATATTATTAATGATTCTTGTTTCACAATTAGTATATAGAACATTAATAAAACCTGCAAAAAAAATTATCGAAAACGTTAACCAAATTAGTTCAGAGAACCTTCATTTAAGACTTGATGTACATCAAAACAAGGAAAAAGATCCTATTAATGAACTTAGTCATACTTTTAATGGTATGTTAGATCGGTTAGAAACTGCATTCGAAACTCAAAAAAACTTTATTAGTAATGCTTCGCATGAACTTAATACACCGTTAACTTCTATAATTGGTGAAGCTGAATTAGTTTTAAGTAAAGAAAGAAGTATTAAAGAATATGAAAAAGCACTACAAAATATACTTTTTGCAGCCGAAAATTTAGGAAATAAAACAAAAGCTTTATTATTTCTTGCCAAAACTGGTTTTGATGGTAAATCTCAAAAATTTGATAAAGTTAGAATAGATGAAATTTTATTAAACGTAAAAGATAATTTACAAAAAATTAATTCGAATTATAAAATAAAAATTGATTTTAGTATGTTACCTGAGAATCCAAAAATGTTAAAGATTAAAGGTAATGAACAATTATTACACCTAGCTATTTCAAATATTTTATCTAATGCTTGCAAATACTCAAACAATGGAGAAGTTAGCTTAGCTCTTGCTGCTTCAAACAATTCAATTATCATCATCATAAAAGATCGTGGTATTGGAATACCTGATTCTGATTTACAATACATCTATGATCCTTATTTCCGAGCTTCTAACACTGTTAGTTTTGAAGGATATGGAATAGGATTACCATTAAGTAGAAATATTATAAAAATGCATAATGGAGAACTAATTGTAAAATCAAAAGAAAACATAGGCACAACTGTACAAATTAATCTTCCATTTGGTAATTATGAACTATAAATTAATTACTTTTTAATCTGTTTCTAATAATATTCTATAAATCTAATAACATTATAATATCGTTCTAAATCAACTCTAATCAGCTCATATGTAAATTTGTGATGTACTATTTAAATGAATATACATCATGCAAGAAACTAGAAAAGTATTTATACCAACAGATTTTTCTGTTAACTCTTTAAACGTTTTAAATAAATTATTAAAACAATCTACTAATACAATTTTTAATATTGTATTAATACATGGATACCAATCTACAAGTTCTATTACTGATTTATTATTCTTTTCTAAAGATAGTATCATAGAAAAATTACAATCAACGGAATTTGTTGAAGCTTATGAGGTAATCAAAAACGCTCACCAAAGTATAATTTCAGAAATAAGTATTGATATTATTCCTTTCAAAACAAAAGCTTATATCAGTAATTATTTTGAATATAGTAATGTCGATTATTTTATTATTTCTAAAACTTATGAATTAAACTTTATAAATAAAAAAAGTTTCGATCTATTACCTTATATAACAACTTCTTCTATTCCAAAAAAAGAAATACAAATAAACACTAACCTTATTTCAGAATTCGAACAATCTGGAGTAATTAGTGAATTGTTTACTTAAAAAAATAGAACGATATGAAAACAAAAGTAATACTAATATATATTTCTCTTTTTATAGCTGCTATTGTTGCTTTAACAATTGTTATAAATGGAAGGAGAACTGAAGATAATATTCTTGGGTCATGGCACAAAGAAAGTTTAGAATTTGAGAGAGTAAACTATGAAGATCATCAAATAAAATCATATATTTCACAAATACAAGATAAAGAAATTGGTCATGAATTAATGATAGATAATGTTGATAATTTAGTCTTTGAAAAAGACAGTCAACTAAAAATTAAAAACAACGAAAAACAACAAAAAGATAAACTAAGCTGGAAGTTAAAAGGAAGAGGAAATATTATTGAAATAAAAGATCTAACAACAAATAATAAAGAATCTTATCAAGTACAAGAACTCTCAAAAGATAAACTTGTAGTTTATATTAATCTAGACTTACAAGTAAGAGGAATTGTAAAAATAACTTTTACTAAAAATAATACAACTTATGCTAAGAAAATATAGCAACCATAGAACATATTTAGATAATCTAAAACTTGGAACATTATCAGCTTTTTCTGCAGGCATGGTAAATGTTCTTTCTGTGATTATATTCTTTGCCTTTACATCAAATATTACTGGTCATTATGCCATCCTTGCTCAAGAAATATCAAAAGGAAACTGGATACAAGCTGCTGTAGTTTTCTTATGGATACTTATATTTTTTACAGGTAGTATGTTCTCTAATTTATTAATCATTCACGGAAACTCTTATGTCGGAAGATACTTAGCACATGCAATTCCCATCATCATAGAAACTATATGTATTCTAATTGTCGGAGTATATCTACAATTTTTCTATACAGAAACACTATATGAAACAGAATTATTAGTAACTCTCCTATTATTTGCTATGGGATTACAAAATGGATTAACAGCAAGTATTTCTAATGGATCAGTAAAAACAACTCACCTTACTGGTTTAACAACAGATTTAGCTATAACCTTATCAATGTTAACAAAAGAACAATTCAGAAACGATATAAAAGTAAGAGAAAAAGGAAAATTATTATTCAGTATAATGATTGCATATATGTTAGGTGCAATAATATCAGGAATATTATATTACGAGATAAAATACTATACATTCTACATCGTATGTCTTACTCTATGTATTGTCATGTCTTATGATTATTATAAATTAAATATCACAAAATATTTATTTAAAGGAGCATATTTATTAAAAAAAATAAACTCAAAAGATGAAGAAGATCAATAAAAATTATAAATAACTTATTAAATCCAAAATTTAAATTTTGGATTTTTTTATGATATTTTATGGTAATCCCTTCGGGCCGGGCTTTCCGTTACAATCTTTACAAAAAAATAAATAAGTTGTTAAATGTAAATAGAATAGTTTACAAAGGATTTTCACTGCAATCCCTATTGCAACTTACGAAGTCTGAATTTAGAAAACTAGAAGTAAGTATTTTGTAAATCAAAACTACTTACCTACTCTACCAATTATCTTATTTTGAATAAATAGGATTTGTCATTAGTTTTAATATTTTTCAAGTAAATAGTATCATTGGCTTTATTAATAGATAAAATTCTAAACTCATTATTAGACATTGTAAGAATTTTATTTTTTTCATTATATTTCCATAAATTTTCTTCTGTTCTATCTAACATTACAAATTCTAAATCAGATTTAATAAAATAATTTTTATAACTGTAATTATCATAAAATTTAAGATAATAATTAAAATCAATATTACTTTGAAATTTATTATAAGGATTATATACCCATTTATTATTTATTAAATGTTTTTCAAATTCAGCTTTATTACTACAAGAAAATAATGTTAATGTAATCAAGATTAATTTTATATATAATTTCATAATGATAATTTTTTTGTAAAAAAAGAGGAATAATAATCGAGGAACTTCATTTTTTTTAAATCAAATAGTTATAAATATTCTGAAATTTTATATCCTCCATTTATATTTGATGGATTAAATTCATTAATCAATTCTCTATAACCATTTTGGTTATTATCTTTTTGATTACAAAATCTACTAAATTTCGCTTTAAAAAGAAGTTTTAAAATTAATAAATTAAATTAATTTTCCTACATAAAGCATGTTCGATTAAGTGAGGCTTACACATGAAGTAATAAGCTTTACGTTTAGTAATACATTTATTTTAAACTTAACAACCCCAGATACTTTGTACATTTTACTCTGTACATTGTACGTAAAGTATAGGCATAAAAAAATCCCCAAGTTATTCACTTGAGGATTCTTTTCTAAAAACTAGCGACGACCTACTCTCCCGCT
>DLJQ01000019.1:12467-129835 GCA_002484335.1 Flavobacteriales bacterium UBA7612 | reverse complement strand
TTGAAACGGAAAGCGCGACCTTAAAGGATTGCTCAAAAAAAATAAGCCCACCTATATTAAATGTAAAATCTAGTCATCGGAGACAATTCTAAAAAATTATAGAATATAAAAAAAATCCTCAAGAAATTCTTGAGGATTTTTTTATTGATTTTTTTTATTTATTTCGCTTAAAGAATGAGTCTACAAATTCCATTTTATTAAATGCCTGCAGGTCATTTATTCCTTCTCCGACTCCTATATATTTTACAGGAATTTGAAATTGATCTGAAATACCTATTACAACACCACCTTTTGCTGTACCGTCTAATTTTGTAACTGCTAAAGAAGAAACTTCTGTTGCTTGAGTAAACTGCTTTGCTTGTTCGAATGCATTTTGACCTGTTGAACCATCTAAGACTAATAAAACTTCATGAGGTGCATCTGGAATAACCTTTTGCATTACTCGTTTTATTTTTGATAATTCATTCATCAAGTTTATTTTATTATGCAAACGACCTGCTGTATCTATTAATACAACATCTGCATTCTGAGCCACAGCTGACTGAATTGTATCAAAAGCTACTGATGCAGGATCTGATCCCATTGCTTGTTTTACAATTGGAACACCCGCACGTTCTGACCAAATCACTAATTGATCTACTGCTGCTGCACGAAAAGTATCTGCAGCACCAAGAACAACTTTTAAACCTTGTGACTTGAATTGAGATGCCAATTTACCAATTGTTGTTGTTTTTCCAACTCCATTTACTCCGACAACCATAATAACATAAGGAATATCTTTTTTAGGAATTGTAAAACCATTTGTATCTTCTACATTATTTTCGGAAAGTAATCCTGCAATTTCTTCTCGAAGAATAGTATCCAATTCAGAAGTTGAAACATATTTATCTCGTTCTACACGTTCTTCTATTCTACGAATAATTTTAATTGTTGTTTCTACCCCTACATCAGATGAAATTAGCACTTCCTCTAAATCATCTAAAACCTCATCGTCTACTTTTGATTTACCAACAACAGCACGACTAATTTTATCGAATAAAGAAGTTTTTGATTTTTCTAAACCATCATCTAACTTTTCTTTACTCTCTTTTCCTAATATTTTTTTGAACCAACTCATTAAAAGTTAATTTATCTTAAAAATTCCGTACGAAGATACACAAAATTAAAGGAAATAAAAAAGCCGCCCTAAAACGAGGCAGCTCAATTAACCTTAAATATTTTTCTGTAAGGTGAAGTACAAATTATTTCGTGAAGAAAGAATTTGCATCATCAGCACTAACTACTTTTTCAACAAATACGTAAGCTCCAGATTTAGGAGATTTTACCATTTTGATTACTTTGGTCATTTTTTTAGACCCAGTTTGTAGGGTTGCTACCGTTTTCTTTGCCATCGTCTAAAATTTTATTATTTAATCTCCTTATGAACTGTATACTTCTTTAATACTGGGTTGAATTTTTTCAACTCAATACGATCTGGAGTATTTTTTTTGTTTTTCGTAGTGATATAGCGAGACATTCCTGGCATACCACTTTCTTTATGCTCTGTACACTCTAATATTACTTGTACTCTGTTTCCTTTTTTTGCCATGGTGCCTTAAATTATTTGATTAAACCTTCTTTGCGTGCGCGTTTAACAGCCTCATCAACTCCTAATTTGTTGATTGTTTTTAAACCGTGTGCAGAAACTCTTAATGTAATCCACTCACCAGCTTCTGGCATAAAAAATTTCTTTTTGAACAAATTCACTTCAAAAGTGCGTTTTGTTTTATTATTAGCATGAGAAACATTGTTTCCAACTAATCTTCTCTTACCTGTAATTTGACAAATTTTTGACATCTTATTTTGTATTGTCTTATTTTAAACGGAGTGCAAAGTAACAAATTATATATTACTTATACAACTCTTTAGGTTATTAATTTTACTTTTTTTTCACAATCTCTTTATACAGTAACTTTTGCGCTAATGTATATGCTAAAATAATTCCCATTATAAGCAAAGCTACTCTAGCGATTACATCACCATATTTAGTATAAAACGTTAATTTACTATTCATTAGAACTGTACCATTTATAGCACCTCGCTCTCCATATGGTAAAGACTTCATTATATCTCCTCGCTGATTAACGAAAGCCGAAATACCAGAATTTGCTGATCTAACAATAGCTCGCCTATTTTCAATAGCTCTTAAATTACCATATAATAGTAATTGTCTATGACCATCGGTAGAGCCCCACCAAGAATCATTGGTCATAGTGAACAAAACATTTGCACCCTCTCTCACATATTCTGTTGTGTACTCTCCGTAAATTGATTCGTAACATATAACCGGAGCAACAGTAGCGGTGTTTGCTTTGTTTTTGAAAACAGAACGGTGAGGTTGAATCCCCAACGTTTTTGTTGTGCCGCCAAAGTTAAGCATAAATTCTCCAATAATTGGCATTAAATATTGACGATATGGAAAATTTTCTACTCCGGGCACTAATTTACTCTTATGATAAACTTGAATAGAATCATTAGAACCTATCTGTAAAGCAGAGTTATAAGTATCATACCATGTGATTCCATCATTCATTACAGAAGCTGTTTCTGTTGCTAAAGATGATACTGGATAAATTCTAATTAAAGATGCCCCTGTAATAAAATGTAAATCTTTTTTAGTTTTTGTTAGCTGCTGAATATCTTGTACTATTAAATCTTTATACAAATTATCAAAAACTAATGCAGATGAACCAGGTACTGCTGTTTCTGGAGCTACAATAAATTGAGTATTAGATTGTATATTATTTAATGCTAATGTTTTTAGTTCGTTATAAATTTGTAACCCATCTTTTGTATACTTATCTTGATAAGGATCTAAGTCTGGTTGTAATACTAGAACATTAAGCGCTTTACCTTCTTCTTTGTAATTTGCATATATAATATATGATATCCCTATAGGTACAACAATTAATATTGTTGTATATATTCCTAATTTATTAAGGTACTTTATTTCTTTCTTATTAATATAAGCTGTCATATAAAAGAATAGAACAATATTAACAATCCAAATCCATAAAGCTCCTCCGAAAGTTCCAGTATATTCGTACCACTGAACCCATTCGTGATAATTAGCAAATCCATTCCCAAGATTAAACCAAGGCCAAGTTAATTCCCAGTTTAAAGTAAGCTTATCAAAACAAATCCAAATGGCAGGAAGAAATATTAAACCATACAAATTCCCTGCTCTTTTCTTTACAAAATGATACAATTGAAAAACAATTGACATGAACAGTGAGTTTGCAATAACAGGAATAAGATATGCGGTCCAAGAATTATGCAAATCTCCATTTGCATCTGTTTCCTTTGCATAATGTAACCACCAAATTACGGCTGCATTCCAAATAAAGAATGCTAAAAAAGATAATCCGAATATTTTACGTCCTTTCTTTTTAAACTCTGCCCGTTGAGAAATCTGGTGTTCTGCAAGCATTAAAGGAACAAAACCTATAAATAATAACAAAGGAAAACCATGAGAAGGCCAACCTGCTGTTAATAATAATCCTGTTGCGATTGCGTATGCAATGTATTTTTTCATGAAGCAAATTTATGCTTTTTTGATTATCTATGAATGATGATATTTGTTTTGATTAACTTTTAGTTTGTTTTGCAACCCGACTTGAGTGGAACTTTTTTTTATTTTTTTGAAAAATAAAAAAAGTGGGAACGGAAGGCGGAATAGTTGCCCTAAAAATTAAATTTGCTTTATAATTCTATATGAGTTTCTATAAAATAATTAGAATCTATAGATAAATCTATTGCTTTATTGATCAAGCTATCATCTAATACTTGCCAAGTTGTTGTTGGATATATAACTTTTTTGGAATCTTTTAAACGCAATGGCATTGTAAATCCATCAACAACATTTATATATTTAAATTCAATATGATTACCGTTTTGCTTAATTTGTAATGTTGGAATTTCTGTTGTTCTTAAATATTGATTAAAAAAAGCTGTTAGGTCTAATCCAGAAAATTCGGATATATAATTTTCTATTTGTTTTGTTGTTACTGTTTGATGATAGAATTCTTTATTTAAACCTCGAAGCATTTGTTTAAATTTTTTATCATCATTCATCCAAGTTCTTAGTGTATGTAGCATATTAGCTCCTTTATAATACATATCTCCGCTTCCTTCTTGATTTACGCCATATTCTCCAATAATAGGAACATCATTTTGAATTGCTTTTCTTGTTCCTCGAACATATTCATCAGCAGCTTCTTTTCCATAGTAAGTGTTTGTAAATAATGTTTCGGAATAAGCTGTAAATGCTTCATGTATCCACATATCAGCAATATCTTTTGAAGTTATGTTGTTACCGAACCATTCATGTCCTGATTCATGTACTAAAATAAAATCCCATTTTAATCCCCAGCCAGAACCTGATAAATCTCGACCTAAATATCCATTTTTATATCCATTCCCGTAAGCTATCCCAGATTGATGTTCCATACCTAAATGTGGTGCTTCGATTATCTTATATGAATCCTCATAAAATGGATAAGGGCCAAACCAATCTTCTAAACTTTTTAGCATTAGTTTTGCTTGTTCAAATTGAGATTTAGCTTTATCTACGTTATAATCTAGAACATAATAATCTAAATCCAGATTTCCTTTTTCACCTTGAAAAGAATCTTTAAAGTTTGTATAATGTCCTATATATGGTATGATGTTATAATTATTAATTGGGTTAACAACTTTCCATTTATAAGAAGTTTTATCTCCTTTCTCTTTTTTAGAAACTAATCGTCCATTACCAACTCCTACTAATTCTTTGGGAACTATAATTTCTAAATCAGCACCATTATCTGGTTCATCTCCTTGGTAATCTTTATTAGGATACCATGCACTAGCGCCTAAACCTTGTACAGCAACAGACATCCAAGAACGACCTTGTTGGTCTTTTGCAAAAATCCATCCTCCATCCCAAGGAGCTTTTACAGCAACTCTTGGATTACCAGAATAAGAAATCTCTAAACTATTATTTTTTGATTTTATTTTACCCTTAGCAGTATTTATAAAGAATACATTGCCTTCACGTTTAAAATCATTGATTGTTTTTCCATTCAAAACAAAAGATTTTACTTGCATTGGTTCTTGTAAGTCTATTTGTAAAAGTTTATCATGTTGTTTTTTGACTTCATCAAATTTTATGATAACATTTCCAGAAATAAACTTATCTTTTTCTATAGGTTCTACACTTACTGAATAATGTGTAACATTCCACCAACTTCTGTATTCATTATTTGTACCTCGTAAAGAATCTTGACGACTAAATCCTTCTTTATGATTTAATACTTGAGCATTTGTAACAGTAGATAAAAAACCAAGTAATATTATTATTTTTTTCATATTCATTTTTAAAACCTATCAAAAATAAGATTATAACGAATAAAATCAGCTAAAAAGCTGATTTTATTCGTTCATTAAAAATAATAATTATAATATTGATTTACCTATAGGTTTATCTGACTTAAAGTTTATTCCAATTATTTTGGTCATTGTTTCTGCTAATTGATTATTATAAAATTGACCATTGGTATTAATAGAATTAATTTTATTCCCAAACATTATAATCCAAGATTGATCTGCTCCTTTTATTTTACTACCATGATGTTGCCAATCATCTCCAATTCCTCGACCATGATCTGTTGTTATAATAAATGTTGTTTGATTTTTATAAAAAGGATCTTTTTGTGTGTAGTCCCATAATTCTTTTATCATCAAATCATTAACATTAGCAGATTCAATGTAATGATTATAACTACCATTATGGGCAAAGTCATCTGTTTCACCATAACCTATATATAAAATTTTTGGTTTCTTATTTTTTAAAGTCTCTAAAGCAAAATTATGTGTAAATATATCATAGCGAACTCCATCCCATCTTTTTGGAGTTTCATCTTGGTATTTATTTAAGTTTTTTTCAACTTGATTAGGATTTTTCGCATGATCATATCCTGCATTAATAGGTAGTTTACTTCTCTCATAATTAAATATATAGGGAAAAACATCCCAGCTACCGAAAATATAAACACTATTCTTATACCAAGGATGATTATTTAATCTTTCAAAAATAGAAATATTAGGATTTAATATTTTATCATTGCTTTTAATATTAACATCATCCGCATAACCTGTAATTGTTTCATTATACCCCGGATAAGAGAAATGCATTATATTGTAAACATTAACTAAACTACCTTGATTTCTATCTCCTAAAATAATTCCATTTTTTGAAACATAACTCCATATAAAAGGTAATATTTTTTTTCTGCTTTCTTCTGGAGAATCTGCATCAAATTTAGTTTTTAGCTCTTCAATTTTAGAGTTATATTTATCATTATTTACAAGCTCCTTATCAATTCCATTAAAAAGCTCTTGCCATCTAAATCCATCTAAAGTTATAAATATAACTTTCTGTTCTTGTGCTATTATATATTGATTTATACATCCAATAAATAATAAAAATGTCATTATCTTTTTCATTTTTTATCTTTAAATTATTAATTATACAACCATGTTTTTTGCTTAATCTCATCAATACCATTAAATTGTCTATTAATCGCTTCTTCTAAATTTTTTGTATTATTATTATATTCACTTGTTGGATATAAAAACCTATAAGGTTTTGATGTGCCTTGTTGAATAGGAAGTTGAGGATAATTTGTTCTTAAATAATCAAAAAAGAAAAGCCAACCTTCTTGATGAAAAGTAGTAATGTATTTTTGAGTCATTATTAAATCTAATTTTGCTTCAAATGAATTTTCTTTATCAAAAGCTACTAAATCTTGATTAAGATAATTTTTAATATCAAAACCTTCAAAATAAATCGAAGCATCAATTAAATATTTTTGATAAAAATTAAATGAAGATACAATAGCATTTTCGTAGTGTTGTTTAGGGTCAGATGAAATCCATCCTTTAAGCGAAGCCTCTGCTAAAATAAATTCTTGTTCAGTATAACTTAATAAAATATGAGGTTCATTAATTGGATTTTTATAAAAGCGTTGATTTACTTTTGATATATTTTGTTCTTGAACCAATTTTTCATTTTCTGAATAAGGAATTATTGGATTCCCTCCATTATAAGCATTAAAATCATTAATTAAAAGACCTTCTGAAGACGCTTTACCTGTTCTTTCTGCAAAAGTAAATAATCTAGGATCTTTTCTTTCTTTCATTATATCTATGAAAGAACTTGACATATATAAACTAGATCCATAATCACTATCATTAAAAGAAGAATAACGATTATTTATTCTATCTAAAAATATCAACTGTGCATTATCATCTATTGAAGTCATTAAATTCTCAGTCTCAACAATGGATGAAAATTGATTAGCTATATTTATATTATTAATTGATGATTTTCCTGAAAGAGTTAATAATATTCTTAATCTCAATACATTTATTAATTTTTTCCATTTATTTACATTCCCATTATAGATAATATCTCCAGAAATTGTACTATTACTACTTATCATCCTATTTGCTTCTTCTAATTCCGTCAGTATTCCAATAAAAACATCTTCTTGTTTATCATACTTAGGATTAAAATTTTGTTCACTTTCACCTTTTAGTGCATCAGTATATGGTATATCACCAAATGTCATTGTTAAATTATAAAAATGATATGCTCTAAAAAATTTAGCTATTGCTATATAATTATTATTGTTAGAAGAAGCAGCTTCTTCTATCATTTTTGTTACTTGTAAAAGTGTTTTATATGGATCATAAGACCCTTGATTCCATTTAAAAAACTGATAAACATCATCTCTTGAGGTAGATATTATCATTCTTGAAGCATATAATTGATTTTTCCCACCAACTTGAAATGTTGTTCTAGAAATTTCTGTTAGTAATAATGCAGGTGAAACTTTAGAGGGATCATTTTTATTTTCATTTACTTTATCTAAATCAGATTCACAAGAATAAAATAAAGTTATTATAATGATTAAAATAATTGACTGTATAATTTTCATTTTGTAGTAGTTTTAAAATTTTAGATTAACTCCCATTCCAATCCATCTAGAAGAAGGATCTTGAATATCATTACTTCCACTATTGTTATAATCAGGATCAGAATACAGACCTTTCGCCTTTTTCCAAATAGCTAAGTTGTAACCAGAGACATTAACAACAAGTCCTTTAAAAGATTTTGAGTTTTTAAGAAGAGGAGAAAAGTCATAAGACAAAACAACAGATCTTAATTTAATAAATGTTCTATCAAATACGTTAGCAAATTCTTTACTTTCAGACTCTGTTACTCTAGCTCTATAAGGATAATTTTGCGCCCAAGATTGCCAACTAATTGCTTTACTATGCTTTGTATAAGTTCTAGTATCCGAAATTACATTTCCATAAACATCATACTGAACCGCTCCTCCAGTTACATTTACTCCATTCGGAATATATACATAACCATTCCCTTGGTATTCTTGATCTCTATACTGAACAGAATTGGGATGCTTTCCTCCCCACCACATTTTTTCAATTACTTCAGAACGCATTACACCACCAATACTTCCATCAATTCCAATATCTAAATTCCAATTTTTATATTTAAATGTATTATTAAATCCAAATGTCCAATCAGGATTTAAATGTCCAATATTTTTAACATAAGCATCCCTCGTTGGCATTCCTGTATTTGGATCTAAAATAACTTCTCCTTCACTATTTTTCAACCATTGATAATCATAATAACTATCACTTCTATCATTTAATTTAAGATTACCATAACGTTCTTGGTTGTTGAATATCTGTGTCAGTTTTTTTTCATACTTACTCCAATTTATTTGAGATTTCCATAAGAAATTAGAATTTTTAATAGGAGTTAAACCCAAAGTAACTTCAAACCCATTTGTTGTATATTCATTACCATTCACATATCTTTTTTCGAAACCTGAAGTTTCTGACGTAGGTAATTCAACAATTTGAGTATAATCTTTAACACGATAATAGGTAAATCCAAAATCTATTCTATTTTTAAAAAGATTAGTATTAAGACCTAACTCTATAGATTGTGATGTTTCAGGTTTTATATTTGGATTTGCTAATAAAGATGGGTAATAAGCTGTTTGATTTCCATTATAATTTAATTCACCTGTTTTATAATAATTTTTTAAACTATATGGATCAAGCCCTCCAGAAACTTGAGCCCAAGACCCATATATTTTTAATAAATCTATAAAAGAAGGTAACTTAATAAAATTTGAAAGAACCAAACTAGATGATATAGAGGGATAAAAATATGATCGATTATTTGATGGTAATGTCGAATTCCAATCATTTCTAAGTGATGCGTTAATAAATAATGCATTGTAAAAACTCAAATCAATTGTTGCAAACAAACTTTGTATCAATCTTTCTTGAGATCTTCCTCTTGATAATACATTCCCTTCTGAATTACCTAAATTATAAATTCCAGGAACTATTAAACCATCTGTTTCTGAATATAAATTATCTGTTTTCCAATAATTTATTGCCCCACCAGCATTAATTACATATTCTATTTTATCATCAAATAATTTATCCTTGTATGATGCTAAAAAATCGTAATCAACTAAGACATCATCATTTTTGGTTATACTATATCTCCCTTCCCTTGGTGCATTATAATTAAAAAATGATTTAGGGCTTTTCATTTCTAACTGTTCATTTTCTTTTATCAATGATACATTAGTCTTAAAAGATAAATTATCAGTTGCTTTAAACTCTAAACCAATTTGACTATTAATAACTTCAGCTAATCTTTCATTTTTATAGTTTGAAGCACTAAACCAAGGATTATTATACCATGCATAATTCCAATTAGCTTGTCTGTAACCTTCCATTCCAGGTACCCACTGATGATTTCTAAGATCATTACCATTAACATCATTTCCCATCCAAATTAAAACTGTATACATATGTCCACTTGGGTTATACCCATAATTTGGAACATTTGGAGAATATGATCGATTATAAGCTATTTTAGAATTTAATTTTAATTGATCTGTAATATTTATTGTTCCATTTAATGAAATACCTCCTTTATTTAATTTTGATCCAGGTATTCTATCCTTCAAATCTAAGTAATTACCTGACAATCGTAAAGACCCTTTTTCACTATTTAAATTGACAGCAAAATTGGTATTTGATATAGCTCCTGTTTTTAAAAAGTTTTTTAGATTATCGTGATATTCCCAAGGTAAAGGAACTCTTTCATACAATGAACGATCATTATATATTGTTCCTGAAACACTCCCATACCAGGGAATTATGTCTCCAGTAACTTTATTTCTTATTGGACTGTTCCATTGTGCTATTAATTGACCTTGATTTAATTTTGGTCCCCAAATCATATCACCATCACTAATACCACCATCAGCTCCATCCCAAAACTCATATTTACCGTTAGAACCATTTCCATATTGCTTTTGGGTTTTTGGATAAACAGTGAAACCTGCTGTATACATTATGTTTTGAGATAATTCAATGGAAACACCTCCTTTTTTAGCTTGTTTAGTTGTTATAATTACTACACCATCTTTACCTCTAGAACCATATAATGCTGATGCTGAGATACCTTTTAATACATTAATATTTTCTATATCATTTTGATTTAATGCATTAAAAGCATCTTCACCAACAATAATTCCATCAATAACTATCACAGGAACTTTTCCTCTTAGATTGAATTTTGGAGCTTGCTGCATGCCTGGAGGATTAGAAACATACAAACCAGCTACCTGTCCCGAAAATAAATTCCCAACATTAGGAGTTGTTATTTTTTCTATAGTTTCTGTTCCTATTTCTTGTGTAGCATAACCAATTTTCTTTTGTTCTTTAGTTATTCCTAATGCTGTAACTACAACTTCATTTAATTCATTATCATTTTCTTTAAATAAAGTTAATTCATAATTTAAATTATTAGAAATAACTAATTCTATAGTTTGATAATTTATTCCTTCAATTACAAGTGTATCATTTTTATTTGCTTTAATGCTAAATCTTCCTTCAGGATCAGTCTTTACATTTTCATTCGTTGATAAATTTGTTATAACAATTTCTTTTAATGGCTCTTTATCAACACCTTGAATTAAACCTGAAATTAAATCCAATTCTTGACTATAAGTATAATTTGAAGTTAATAAAAGAATAGATAACAAGAGTAAATTCCTTTTCATTTTTTTTGTTTTACCAAAAATAGCAGCCTAATGTTAACAGAATCTTAAAACATCATTAAAGAAAGTTAATTATATTGTAAATCAATTGTACAGATAAAGTTTATAAAATGTAAATATTTGATTTACAATAATATATATAAAGAATATATAAAATTTTAAACAACAATAACTTAAACATTTAAAATTATTAATCAATTTAAACATTAAAAAAAATAAAAATGTACTTCAATAAATAAAACAAATGTTCTAGTTTAGAAAATATATAATGAAGTTTTGATTTATGTAATAAAAAAAACATGCATTAGATATAATTTTTATTGTAAAAGATAAAGTATAATTTTTATTATAAAATTGTCATTTATAACTAAAAAATATGTCTAATTATCATAAAATTAAACTATATAATTATTATTTATGTCAACATGTCATTTAATAATAATATCATGTCATTAAAACACACGTTGGCACAAAGATTGTCTAAAAGATGATACATCAAATAAAAAATGATGCATAATTTAATTAAACGAAAAGTATAATCAATAATATAAAAAATAAAATATAATATGAGCAAAATAATTGGAATTGACTTAGGTACTACAAACTCTTGTGTTTCTGTAATGGAAGGTAGCGAGCCAGTTGTAATCCCTAATGCAGAAGGTAAAAGAACTACTCCATCTATCGTAGCATTCGTAGAAGGAGGTGAAATAAAAGTTGGTGATTCAGCAAAACGTCAGGCTGTTACTAACCCAAAGAAAACGATTTATTCTATTAAACGTTTTATGGGTACTAAATTCAATAATGACGCTGCTGAAATTGGTCGTGTTCCTTACTCTGTTGTTAAAGGAAACAACGATACTCCTGCAGTTGACATTGATGGACGTAATTATACTCCACAAGAAATCTCAGCAATGATTTTACAAAAAATGAAAAAAACTGCTGAAGACTACTTAGGACAAGAAGTTTCTAGAGCTGTAATTACAGTTCCTGCTTACTTTAACGATGCTCAACGTCAAGCGACAAAAGAAGCTGGTGAAATCGCAGGTTTAAAAGTAGAACGTATTATTAACGAACCTACTGCTGCTGCATTAGCATACGGATTAGACAAAGCAAATTCAGATAAAAAAATCGCTGTTTACGATTTAGGAGGTGGTACATTTGATATCTCTATCTTAGAATTAGGTGATGGTGTATTTGAAGTATTATCTACAAATGGTGATACTCACTTAGGAGGTGATGATTTTGATGATGCAATCATCAATTGGTTAGCTTCTGAATTTTTAGCAAAAGAAGGTGTTGATTTGAAAAAAGACGCAATGGCTTTACAACGTTTACGTGAGGCTGCTGAGAAAGCTAAAATCGAATTATCTTCTTCTGCACAAACAGAAATTAACTTACCATACGTTACTGCTAACGAAACAGGACCAAAACACTTAGTTGAAACTTTAACTCGTTCTAAATTTGATCAGTTAACAGAAAGCTTAGTTAAACGTTCTATGGATCCTTGTCAAAAAGCATTAAATGATGCTGGTTTATCTATTTCTGATATTGATGAAGTTATCTTAGTTGGTGGTTCTACTCGTATCCCAAAAATTCAAGAAGAAGTTGAAAAATTCTTTGGTAAAAAACCATCAAAAGGAGTTAACCCTGATGAAGTAGTTGCTGTAGGTGCTGCAATTCAAGGTGGTGTTTTAACAGGAGATGTAAAAGACGTATTATTATTAGACGTAACTCCTCTTTCTTTAGGTATCGAAACATTAGGAGGTGTATTTACTAAATTAATTGAAGCAAATACTACAATTCCTACTAAAAAATCTGAGGTTTTTTCTACAGCAGTAGATAATCAACCAGCAGTAACATTAAGAATTGGACAAGGAGAGCGTCCTTTATTTAATGATAATAAAGAAATTGGACGTTTTGATTTAGTTGATATCCCACCAGCACAACGTGGTGTTCCACAAATCGAAGTTACTTTTGATATTGATGCGAATGGTATATTAAGTGTTTCTGCAAAAGATAAAGGAACAGGAAAAGAGCAATCTATTAAAATTGAAGCTTCTTCTGGATTATCTGAAGCTGATATCGAAAGAATGAAAAAAGAAGCTCAAGAAAATGCTGCAAAAGATGAAGAAGCAAAACAAACTATTGAAAAAGTAAATGCTGCTGATTCTTTAATTTTCCAAACAGAAAAACAATTGACTGAGTACGGAGATAAAATCCCTGCTGATAAAAAACAACCAATTGAAGAAGCTTTAGCTGAAGTAAAATCTGCACACGCTGCAAAAGATATCGCTGCTATTGATGCTTCTATGGAAAAATTAAATACAGCTTGGAATGCAGCTTCTCAAGAAATTTATGCTGCAATGAACGAAGGTCAACAAGGAGGTACTGATGCTCAACCAGGTGCTGATCAAGCTCAAGATAAAAATGATGGTGTAGAAGATGTAGACTTCGAAGAAGTTAAATAATCAACTCCATTTAGATATAAAAAAATCCTCAAACATTAGTTTGAGGATTTTTTTTGTTTATAACCATTACTCATTTTATTACATAAACAGCTTCATAATGATCAATATTCCAATAAATACATTTTAGTCTTTTATTAATTGGTTTATTTTCTTTTATTAAATTAATTATAAGATTAGATGGCGTATTATTATTTAATATGCTATCTAAATATATTTCTTCTCTAACCTCTACTATTCTATTTTGGTTATTTTTATTAAAAAAATTATAAGGAGAAATTAAAATCCCTAAAAAAATTAATACAGAAAAAAAACCAAAACTATTCTTATGTTTAGTTATAAACTCAGGTATTGTAAAAATAGGTGCATTAGTTATATTAACTACAACTCTTGATAAAATATCTTCTCCTTCGGATGATTCGGAAATAGATACTTTTAACGTGCCATAATCATATGTTATAGATTCATTTCTATAATTTTTAGAAAATTCATTAAAATTTTCATAACCTAAATACAAACTCATATGATCTAATGTTATAAGATCAATATTATAATCAAGTTCTTCTTCAACTAATTTTTTATAAAATCTAACAAATGTTCTTTCATCTTTAGAAAAACCATATTCTTCTTCAAATAGAGCACTCAGATAAAAAGCAATTGCAGTTTTACTACTTTTTGGTAATTCATTTTTTGCTTTTTCAAATACCTTCTCAACCAATTTTCTTTTTTTGTCAAACATTTTTGAAACAATAAAATAAAATGGCGTCCAAAATAGACAAAAAAAAGACAATATACTTACGGTTTTCCATAAGTATACTAGTAATTTTTGTCAATAATTTGTCCCTTCTGTGTCTGAAAAAATACCTTATAATGAATGTTAATTTGTACCAGAAATCAAGATGAAAAATTCACTCTAAATAAGTGAAATTAAAAGAATGATTTTTAATGATGCAGAACAAAACATTTAGTAAGAATTAAATGAGGTAAACCATTTATTCTGATTGTTTTGAGAAACATTGTTTTCATGAAATTTAAGAAGCGCTTCTTGTTATTCATGTTAAAAATGCCTAAGACATTGTGTTTTAGGTTAACGTAATAATTATTAAAACTTAAATTTTAAACTATGTTAAATTTTTTATTAATGTTGATAGGATTAGTGAGTCCAAGTAGCAGTAGCAGTAGCAATAACAACACTACAACTTTAAAAACTAACACAAATACAACAACAAAAACAACCGAAGTAAAAGTTCAGGCAATAAATACAGATAGTATTGGAGATACAGCACAAATACCCCCTAAAAAATAATTAAGAGTTATTATTTTGAATAAATAGTTTTATTAAATTAGCAGTATGAGGTATTTTTCTTATTTCTTCTTACTGCTAATTTTATTTTCTTGTTCAGAAAATGAAAAAAAACAACTTTCAATAAAAAAAGGAGATGAATTTTATTCAAAAGGTGAGAGTTTATTCAATAAAAATAGTGATAGTGCTTACTACTATTTTAATAAATCATTTGAATATTATCAAAAAGAGAACGATAATATTAATAGTTCAAATGCACTTATATATCAATCATTTATTCAAAATGAGAAAGGAGATTATTTTGGAAGTGTTGAAACATGTATAGAAGCTTTAAAAATTCTTGGAAAAAAACAAAATAATCTAATATCAATTTATAATTCTATTGCCATTTCAAAAACAAATCTTAAAGATCATAAAGATGCTATAATATGGTACGAAAAAGCCTTAGATATTACAGATAATTTAAATGAACGAGCTCATATAATTAATAATTTATCAACTTCTTTATATGAAGAAAAAAAATTTAAAAGAGCTATTTCTCTATTAGAATCCATAAAAATAGAAAATCCTGAAATCCATAAAAATCTAAAATCTAAAATAATTGATAATTTAGCATATGCTAAATTTTTACAAGATTCTACATATAATGCATTACCAATGCTTTTAAATGCATTAAAGATGAGAGAAAAAGAAAATGACATTTACGGAATAAGTGCAAGTAATTCTCATTTATCTAATTACTTTTTTAAAAAAGATAAATCTCAATCTCTTTTTTATGCGAAAGAAATGCTTTTGAATACAAAAAAAATAAATAATCCTGATGATAAATTAGAAGCATTAGAAAAATTAATTTTACTTGAAACACCAGATAATTCCAAAAAGTATTTTCATGATTATCAAATGTTGAGTGATAGCATACAAACTGTAAGAGCTAAATCTAAAAATCAATTTGCCCTTATACGTTATGATACTGAAAAAGAGAAATCTGAAAATATAAAAAAACAAAATCATATATTAAAACAATATATTGTTATTGCTATTCTTTTTATTAGTTTATGTATTGGATTTATCTGGTACAAGAGAAGAAAAAAAAGACTACAACAACAAAAAGAATTAGAAGTTAAAAACACTCAAATTAAATATTCTAAAAAAGTACATGATGTTGTTGCAAACGGATTATATCATACAATGATGCAAATACAAAATAATCCAGATTTTGATAAAGAACGTACTCTAAATGATATTGAAAGAATGTATGAAGAATCTAGAGATATTGCTCGAGAAGATCTTGAAGAATTACAAGATAAAGATTTTTCTAAACGATTAGCTGAAATGCTCAATTCATATTCTTCAGATAAACACAAAATTTTAATTGTTGGTAACAATCAACAGAAGTGGAATAACATATCAAATAACATCCAAATGGAGGTTTTTTATACTTTACGAGAGTGCATGATTAACATGATAAAACATAGTAAAGCTAAATTAGTAAGTATAAAAATTGAAAAAACTGAAAAATTTTTAAAAATCAAATACACTGATAATGGGGTTGGTATGGATTTTTTACAAAAAAAATCGACTTCTGGTATCCGAAATATGGAAAACCGTATTGCCACAATAAATGGAAAAATTATTTTTGAAAAAAATATGACCAAAGGATTGGTTATTCATATTACTATACCAACATAATAAACAATGTTTAAAAAAGTACTTATTGCTGAAGATCATGAAATTAGAAATTTAGGTGTAATCAACACTTTAGAAGAATTATTTGTACCAGAATTTGAATTTGTAAGTTACTGTGATGCTGCTTTAAAAAAAGTAAAATCAGCTATAACAGAAGAAAAACCATATGAACTTTTGATTACAGACTTAGAATTTGATGATGATTTTGTTGAACAAAGTATTAATTCTGGACAGGAATTAATTGCTGAGGTAAAAAAAATTCAACCTAATATTAAAATAATCGCTTTTTCTATCGAAAAAAAAACTCAACTTATTGATGAGCTTTTTCACGGATTAGGAATTAATGGTTATGTGAGTAAAGGGAGAAATGATGCAAAAGAATTAAAAAATACAATCAAAAGAGTTTTTGCTGATGAAATAGTAATCCCTCAAGATATTCTAAATTCTATCAGAAATAATACTATCGAGGTAACTGATTATGACATTAATTTACTTGATTCATTATCTAGAGGCTGGAAACAGCATGAAATTTGTGCTCATTTTAAACAAGAAGGATTACAACCCAACAGCCGAAGTGCTATTGAAAAACGACTAAATGACCTACGGGACTCTCTTAATGCTAGAAATAATATCGAAATGATAGCTATTTGTAAAGATATGGGAATTCTGTAGAAATTATAATCTGACCAATTATAATTATAAGCCTCAAAATTGACAATTTGAGGCTTTTTTATTTACTAATCCTAAAATTATGTTTTTGAAAAGCTTATATTTTTAAGTATCAAATGTCATGAAAAGTGAATTATTAAATAAGATAAAGAAAAAAAATTATTTAATTCAATCCCAATCAATTTTAAGCTTAATGTTAAAAAATCAACTAAATTCATTATTTTTGGATTGATTTTGGTATTAAAACCAATTATCAAAGAAAGATTTATATGAAAAAAATAGTATTCATGATGGCTATTGCCATGGCAGTTGTATCATGTAAAAAAGACGATAAGAAAGTTACAAAAGATGGTAAAGAGGTAATCGTAAATGAAAAAGGTGATACCATTACAAAATCTGAATCAACAGATTCTGTAAGTGTAGCAACTCCTGCTAAACCAGAGCCAATGGCTGTAGAAAAAGGTGAAGATGGAAAATATTCTTATAAATATAACTTAGAAGTTGGTAAAACATATCCAATGACATTAACGATTAAAAATACTCATTCTGCTACAGATGGTAAACAATCGCAAAAAATGTCTAGTGAAAGTAAAAAACAAGTCGATTATACTGTAAAAGATTTTAAAGATGGAGTTTACACGCTGGAAGTAAAATCAAAACAATACAGTGAAAAAATGACAGATCCCTCTGGTAAATCTATTTCATACGATACCAACTCTTCAAAACCTGCTGATAAAGAAATTGCTGTTTCTTGGTCTATCTATAAAGCTATGGCAGGAAAAACGTATACAATGAAAATTGATCAAACAGGTAAAGTAATTAGTGTTGATGGACTAGATACTGTAAAATCTTCTATTTTAAATTCTGTAAAAAAACAAGTAAGTGCAGAAGAGTTCAAATTCTTTACAGAAGTCATTAATAATTCATTGAATAAAGATGCTATATCTAGTCAATTTGAAGAAACAATGAATGTTTTTCCTAAAAAATCAATTGATTTAAAAGAGTCTTGGAGTGACAGTCAAAAAATTGATCAAGGACCAATGAAAGGTAATATTTCAATGAAAAGAACACTTACTAGTGTAGATCCTACAAATACAACAATTACTGTAAAAGGTTCACAAGATATGAAAGGAAGTGATTCTCAGAATGAAGTAAAAATGTCTGCTAATAGTGATGCAAATGTTGATGGAAAGATTTTAATCGACACAAAATCTGGATGGATAAACAAAGTTAATTTAACAAAAAAAGAAACTTTAAAACGTACAGTAGAAGCTCAAGGTCAAAAACAAACAATGACAGAAACTGTTACTACTGTAACAACAGTTAACTAAAATGAAAAATATAATTTGGATTATTGTTTTAAGTATAATTTTCTTAACTATCTTTCGATTTTTAAGAAAATTATTCGTGATTAAGAAGGTTTTTAAAGAAGCGCTTAATCAGCAACAAAATGCCTACAATCAAAGTAGAAATACGACTGATTCTCAACAAGAATCACAAACTCAAAAATCATTTGACAAGCCGAAATATAATATTGACGCCGAAACAGTGGATTATGAAATAATCGAAGAAAAAAAGGATGAAAAATAAAAAGAATTTAATCTATGTTCTTATTTCATTACTACTTTTTGTAGTAATAGCTTTACTCTATTGTTCTCCAGTTTTATCTGGTAAATCTGTTATACAACCAGATATTATCAATTACAGAGGTAGTGCACAAGAAATGTTAACCTACCAAAATAAAACAGGAGAAAATGTATATTGGTCTGATGCTATGTTTGGTGGAATGCCAACTTATCAAACTGGAGCAAAATTTGATTTTGACGTAATAAAATCTATTGATGGTATCTTTCGATTTTTACCTCGTCCTGCCGATTACATCTTCTTACTGTTCACAGGATTCTTTATTTTAGGATTAACTGTTTTCAAAAAGTGGAAATATGCACTTGTTGGTGCTATATTCTTCGCTTTTGGTTCGTATTATTTCGAATTAATTGCTGCTGGACATAATGGTAAATTACATACTATAGGATACTTTGCACCTCTTATTGCAGGAATTCTACTATTGTATCGTAAAAAATATATTACTGGATTTGTTCTTACAACATTATTCATGGGCTTACAATTACAAGCTAATCACATCCAAATGACATTCTATTTGTTTTTAGCGATGTTAGTTTTTGCAATTGTTCAATTCATAGATAGCATCAAGAAAAAAGAATTACCCGATTTCTTAAAATCATCTGCTTTAGCTGTTGTAGCTATATTAATTGCCGTTGGTTTAAATGCCAATCGTTTGTTATCTACCTACGAATATAGTAAAGAAACAACTCGTGGAAAATCTGAAATGACGTTACTAAAAAAGAACTCAAACGGATTAGACCACGATTACATTACACAATGGAGTTATGGAAAATTAGAAACATTAAATCTTTTTATTCCTAATCTTATGGGTGGAGGTTCGCAAACTAATCCAGAAGATTTAAAAAATTATACATCCGAATTACAAAATACACAGTATAGTCTTGGTGAAGATGAATTTAATCAACAAGTTTATCAAGCTATTTCAGGAATGCCACGAAGTGCATATTGGGGAGATCAACCAGGTACTTCAGGACCAGCTTATCAAGGAGCTGTCGTTGTATTCTTATTTATTATAGGAATGTTTATGGTTCGTGGTAAATACGCTACCTATAAAAAATGGTTAGTTGCTGCAACTATATTAAGTTTTGTTTTAGCTTGGGGTAAAAATTTACCATTCATCACCAATTTATTTATCGACTATTTCCCAATGTACGATAAATTCCGTGCTGTATCGTCTATCCTAGTTATCGCAGAATTTACAATGCCATTTTTGGCTATACTAACGCTATATTACTTTTTCAATTCAGACGAAACAGATGAATTCAAAAAGAAAGTACTTTATATAGCTGGTGGTTCTACAGTTGGTGTATTAATCCTATTTTATTTATTTGGTGGATTATTATTCTCGTTTACATCTGGTGACGAAAAATTAATGACTGAACAATTAATTGGACAAATACAACAAGCCAATCCAAATGCTGTTGCTCTTTGGGATGGATTAATGAAACGTTTAGATGATGCACTTATCATGGACCGTGTTGCTATGTTCAAAGCAGATACATTACGTACATTGATATTTGTATTATTAACATTAGGATTATTATTAGCTTATAACCTAAAATTTATAAAAAAATCTGGAATTGTCATATTAGGAATTGGTGCATTAGCATTAATTGATGGTTACACTATAAACAAACGTTATTTGAATGATGATAACTTCATTTCAAAAAGCATTGTAGAAAATCCATTTCCTACAGAAATGTCAACTCGTTTACAAGACGAAGCAAGCAAAAACAATAATGTAGCACAAATTGCTTACAAAGTTCCAATGAACAAATTATTGTCTAGTATATCAAAACAAGATAAATCACATTTCCGTGTGTATAATACAGCTGTAAGTACATTCAACGAAGCAGGAACATCTTATTTTGTACCTTCTATTGGTGGATATCATGCTGCAAAATTAGGTAAATACCAAGATGTTGTTGACATCTATTTCTCTCAAGATTCTCGTCTTAAACAGTACGGAATACAAGATGAAACAGGATTAGTCAATGTTCTAAATATGTTGAATACAAAATATGTCGTTCACGGAAGTCCTACAGAACCAGAAGTACAAAAAAATCCTACAGCTTTAGGAAGTGCTTGGTTTGCTTCAACTATTAAATGGACGGAAAATGCCAACGACGAAATCCTTGCCATCAATTCTGTTCCAGTAAATAATACAGTTATTTTACGTAAAGATTTAGTTGCAAACAAAAATATAAATGTTGCTGCAGATAGTATTTCAAAAATAGATTTGGTTGATTATTCGCCAATGAAAATGACATACAAATCTTCATCAAAAACTGATCAAGTTGCTGTATTCTCAGAAATATATTATCCACATGGTTGGGTTGCTACAGTCGATGGAAAAGAAGTTCCTATCGAAAAAGCGAATTACGTTTTACGTGCAATTCCTGTGGAAAAAGGAAATCATACGATTGTATTCGAGTTTAAACCACAAATTATTTCTACTGGAAATACAATTGTAATCATTTCGAATATCATTTTATTGATTGTTGTTGCTGGAGGAATTTATTTAGGGTACAAAAAATGCTCAAAGAATTCTGATGTAAAACCTGCAACAGCTTAATTCTATCATGAAAAAAATATTAATTATCACCTATTATTGGCCTCCTGCGGGAGGTCCAGGTGTACAACGTTGGTTAAAATTCACCAAATATCTACCCGATTTTGGTTTAGATACCTACGTATATATTCCCGAGAATCCATCCTACCCTATTCTCGATGAAACCTTATCAAAGGACATTAACCCAAAGGTAAAAATCATTCCCAATAAAATATGGGAACCCTATCAATTAGCAGAAAAGCTAAATCCCAAAAATAAAGCTTACAAAGGCGGACATTTCGAGAAGAAAGAAAATCAATCTTTCCTATCCAAAGTTTCTGTTTTTGTACGTGGAAATTTCTTTATTCCAGATGCACGCAAATTTTGGGTAAAACCATCTGCCGAATATCTACAAGAATTTATTCAAAAAGAAAAAATAGATACCATTGTTACTTCTGGTCCACCACATAGCTTGCACCTAATAGGTTTAAAATTAAAAAAACAATTTCCTAACCTACAATGGTTGGCAGATTTTCGTGATCCTTGGACACAAATTAGTTACCACAAAGAACTAAAACTAACATCGTGGGCAGCTAAAAAACACGAAAAACTAGAACGAGAAGTCATGCAAACAGCAGACATTGTTTTAGCTACAAGTTATACAGATGGCGAAAACTTCAAGAAAATTGGAGCAAACCGTGTTGAAGTAATTACCAATGGTTTCGAGGAAGTAAAACAAGAACAAACAGAAAAAGATAAAAATCATTTCCAAATCACCTATTCGGGCGGATTAGAAATGCTTAGAAATCCTGTCGCTTTGTGGCAAGCATTAGCAGAAATCACAAAAGAGAATACAACATTCAAACAAGATTTCAAACTCAATTTTTATGGTTCATTGGCAGAAGATGTCAAGCAAACCATTCTACAAAATAACTTATCCGATAACCTTGTTGTACATGGCTATGTATCGCACCAAGAATCGTTGAATGCTATTAACAAAGCAAACCTTTTGGTCTTAACCAATTTTGATAATGAAGCCTCAAAAGGAATTATTCCAGGAAAGCTGTTCGAATATATGGCAACGGGAAATCCTATTTTAGCGATTGGTCCAAAAGATGCCGATGTCGAAAAAATTCTAAAAAAAACAGAAGCAGGAAATTATTTTTCTCACCAAGATACATCTGCTATTAAGTTATTTATCCTAACACTTTACAAACATTGGTTAGCAAATCCAAATCAGAAATTTGAAACCAATGAAAGCGAAGTTCAACAATTTAGTCGTAAAAATTTAACGAAGAAATTAGTAGAAATCATCAATTCCTAACGTCTTCTTTCCTAGTTCTAATTTATTTTGGGCGTTCCCTTCGGTCGGGCTTTTCCTTTACAATCTTTTCTAATTGGTCATTTCGAGAACCTCAATCACCAATTAGAAAAGGATTTCCATTACAATCCCTAACGCGAAATGGTGAGTGAATAAGGAGATTTTAATTATGTTTTATTTTCGAATTTTAAAAAATAAATAATACTTCTAATAATAATAACTATTGTGCAATTTTAATTTTCAACAAAAAAGGAAAAAAATAGCAAAATTACCCTATATTTACGTATATATAAGTTAGCCAATATTTTACCAAAAGTCCGTATGAAAAAAGTCAAATTGAATAAACTAACCATGTTTGTGATGTTCATTACATCATACATACCTTTATTCGGTTTACTAATAATACGACAGATAAAACAAAATATTGAATATTTAAATTTTGGTGGTTTAACCAAAGAAAACATTATAACTGCATTTGAAAAATTCGGTTTATCATATTTCTTTATTATTATTTCAATTTTTGGATACATTGGATTAAGATTCTTATTATTTAATCTTGACTTAAAAAAAGCTAATGGTGACTTAGTACAAGTAGTTGATGTTGAGAATAAAAATAGCGAAAGCATAAGTTATATTTCTACTTATATTGTTCCATTTATATTTCAAGACACGAATAACTATTTTGACATTTCTTC
This sequence comes from Flavobacteriales bacterium UBA7612, assembly GCA_002484335.1. Taxonomy (GTDB): domain Bacteria; phylum Bacteroidota; class Bacteroidia; order Flavobacteriales; family Weeksellaceae; genus Empedobacter. The sequence continues at coordinate 106,294 of DLJQ01000019.1, read as the reverse complement.
AATTTTTATTGTATTGATGATCATATTCTTCATTTATACAAAATCAAATATGATTGTTATAAATCCAATTTTAAGCATAACCCATACCCTATATCAAATTGAATTTAGTAAGAAAGGTAAAAATCGTAAAGCCTTACTAATCACAAAAGATGAAGATTTAGAATGTGGTCAAGAAATAAAAATGAACTTAATAACCAAGAACATATATTATTGATAAAACTCTACTTATTGACATAATAAATCAAGCTAGTAAAGAAAATTTAAAAATGTATTTCATAACTAGAATTCTAAAAGAAGGCGTAAAAGCCAATGCTAGAGTTTTAGAAAAATTTGATTTCAAAGTTTATGAAATAGAAGTAACAAAGGAAGTTAGAAATTATTTATACGAATTATCGCAGAAACAATTCAAGAAAATTGAAGAAAAAGAAGAACTTCAATTTCTAGATTATGATGTGATTTCAGATGATACTGAACATCTTTTTACATATCAAATACAGAATAAAGTTGGCTCTTTTTCTGATGTTGTATTCAATCAATTAACTGAATCTCCACAAAAAATAACAAACTTAAATGATATTTTGCAAGATGAAACTTTATGGGCTTATTGCGTGGAATTTCAAATAAATAGTGAAGAATCATTTTATACTTTTAGAAAAATATCTCCAGGTAAAGTCGGAATTGAAAAAGAAAACGATCAAGAAAAAAAGGGGCTATTACAAAAAGTTTCCCAAATCAGAACTTTTTTTGATACAAATACCAATAGTCTTTCACTTTTAAAAAGTGATACAGTTTATTTAGATAAACAAGTAGACTGTATTTTTTACAAAGAAACTTTTTATGTTCTTAAAAAATTCTTTTTTGAGCAATTAGTCGGTTTACAAGAAGAATATAAAAAGAAAGCTATAGAAGTTGCATCGGTAATGTCTAAACATTCTTGTTTCGGCGACACAAAATTATTATCTGAAAAAATTGACAAGAAGTTTGATGTACATAGGAAATTAATGAAATTAGAAAAACTTGGAAATCTGAATACATTAACGCCTCAAAATCTGAAAAAATTAGAAAGACTAGGCAAGAAAAAGAAAGCGCCAATAAATGTAAAGGATGGAAAAATCCAATTTGAAAAAGAAGAAGATATAGACAATGTTATAAAACTTCTATGTGATTATTTTAAAACAGGTGATTATTCTGGTAAACCTTATGGCACTTACGCTGGAAAAGTACAAGCTGAATAACAAAAACTTCAGCTAGCATCAGCTTAGAAAAATACAGGGTTAAGACTAAAATTAAAGTTTCTTTTTTCTATTCCGTAAGCCAATTATATTTACTTTTTTCTTAAATTTAATCAATTAATTGGTTTTTGCTTACTGTGTCGTTAAATTGAAACTTTTCACTTCAATTTCCGCCACTGACACCAAGCTCTAAACGTTAGCCACAATTTTACACAAAATACCGTTAGATAAATTAAAAGAAGGTTTAAATAAACAAATTCCAGAATCTTTAATATTGGATTATGCAATATTAAAAGGTCTTGAAATGAAAAAATCTGACAGATATATTGCAAGTACTGAACTATCAATTCATTCCAAAATTGTTCAGAGTGATTTATGTCTTCTTGGAATAAATTATAAAAAAACTAATTCAGAAATTGAAAAGAAATTTTACGCAAGAATCTCTTCAACAATCATATATGAATATTTATCAGACGTAAATTTTTTTCTTGGTAACAAACTAAGAAAAGAATTAACTAAAAATAATATGCTTGAACTTGCAGAATTAGCAAAATCTATAAATAAGGAATTTAGCAAATTTAAAAATGAAAATTTAGCCACATTTAAGTTTATTAGAAATGAATTAGGTGCTCACAAAACAAAAAATACTGAGATATTAATAAAGAGTGTTTTTGAAATTGACGATGAAAAAATTATGGATTTAACAGCTGATATTATTTTAATTAATAACAAATTATTTTCATTACTTACTAGAATTAATCAAGCCATTTCTGAGTATCATAAAATAAATGAACAATTATAAAAAAACTCCGGCTAACATTGTATTTAGCTAAAAACATTGTGAAAGTAAACAATGGTATTATTGGGCAATATCCTGAAGTAACTAAGTTTTGTGAAAAAATAATAATATAATTGTAACTAACATCAATAACTATTGTACAACTCTAATTTCCGATACAAAAAAGAAAAAATTATAAAAACCTCTTTAAGATCGATTTTAAAGAGGTTTTATTTCTGTTTTTTTACAGAATTGTAAAATTAGAAATTGAACTTTCACTCCATTTATTCCGCAAGCTACTTTTATATTGATTTTTTTACTAATTTAACTATCTAATAAAGTATTTTGTTTCGTTTCGGAATTCTTGAACTTTTGGTTCTTAGAATTCCCGCACTTCAAAAGTCTTTTTTTGTTATCTATAATTATCCAAAAAAATGTGCACAAAATAATCTATTCGCTTTAATAATCGAAAACCATAAAGAACATTTATGCTAAAAAAAACAATATTTATAATCATCATTAGCATCACAATTATTAGTTGTAAAAGTTTAAAAATAGAGCAACAACAACTAACTAAAAAAGACTTAAGTGGATATTGGCAACAGCAAGGAGAAGGAGAAATTATAGAGATTAATGATTCTTTAGTTATATCTTATTACAGTAGTAATTTCAATTGTTATCCTAATTGGAAAATATCAAGAGAATATTTTAATTCTCAAACACCTACAATTACTTTAAATGCTGACAAATCTTTCACCAATAAAGAAAGATTCACAATACATACCTATCTAAAGTTGAAAAATAGACCTGAACTATGCACAGAACTAACCGAAAATCAAAAAAATAATAACACATACAATTTTGAAACACTTTGGAATACATTTAATGAACAATATGTATTCTTCAAAGAAAGAAATATTGATTGGAATATAATCAAATCGAAATATCAATCAAAATTCAACGATAAAACAGAACCTTTTGAATTCTATTTACTATTAGAAAAAATGGTTCTTGAACTAAAAGATGACCATTCAGACTTTGAAATTCCCGATGAATTTGAAGAAGAATGGCATAAGCTAAATAAAAAGATTGATACAACTGATTACAAAACACTTGCACAAGATAAAATTTTAAACAAATATTTAAAAAACGTAAAAACATATAATGACGGTCAGTTAAATTATGGTTTAATAAACAACAAAATAGGTTATATTCAATTAAATAATATGGAGGAAAGTGATGATCTTCATACCATTACCGATTCTATTATTTCTGAAATAAAAAATACGAAAGTTTGTATTATCGACTTACGTTTAAATAATGGTGGTGATGATTTAATGGCACTTGATTTTTTAAGTCATTTTATCAACAAGCCATACAATATTTATACTAAAAAAAGACGTTATAAAGATAGTTTTGTAGATAACCAAACAATAAAAATAGAACCGGCCAAAAAACGTTATACTAAACAAATTTACGTATTAACAAGCTCCTACACTGTTAGTGCAGCCGAAACAGCAATATTAGCGACATTAAATTTTCCTAATTTTAAAAAGATTGGTTCAAATACAAATGGAGCTTTTTCTGATATATTGAATAAATCATTGCCTAACGGTTGGAATTATTGGTTATCTAATGAAATTTATGAAGATATGAATGGACAGCATTATGAAGTGAATGGCATATCGCCTGACTATTATATAGATTATCCAAGGGAAAAGGAACAGTTTTTAAAATCATTATACTATGAATTGGATAAAGAAGACAGAGCTATTAAAAAAGTAATAGAGCTAATAAAATAACAACGGCTAAAATCACATTCGCAAAATGTAAGGTCAGATAAAGCACTCAACTTTTATTTTTTTTATTTCTATCAAAACGTTTTTATGTAACTTTCTTATTAAATTTAATCAATTAATTGGCTTTTGCTTACTGTGACGTTAAATCGAAACTTTTCACTTCAATTTCCGCCACTGACACCAAGCTCTAAACTTAGGAGACATCTTATGAAAATCGTAACACAAATATTTTTTTTATTGATTCTTTCGAGTTGTTCAAAATTTGAAGAAAAGCAAAATGAACAAAAGAAAATTCTGTTAACTGCAAATCAGAATTTTAATGATTTCTATGAAATTAAACGAACTTTTACCATATATTCAGATAGTACTTATTTATTTACTGAAATTTTAAAAGAAACAAATCATAATAAAACTGAAACTTTTGAAGGAGTCATCAAAATAACTCACGATTCTATAAAATTTGATCCTTTTAAATTTGATTTTAATGGTGCAAAAACAGCAGTTTTGAAAAACGGATTTATTGAGTTTGTAGATGGAAAAAATCCAGACAGAATGAAAATTGAAAAAACATCTTTAAATGTTAAAAACAAAATTGATATAAATAAATTTCCTAACTATTCTATTTTTACATTTTATAAAAAATTCAATAATCAAGAATGGCAAAGAGAATATTTAAATTATGATTTAAATAATCAAGAATTATTGAAAATAGATAAAATTTTAAAAAATGAATTTTTGAAAAATAAAAAACTAAGAAATTTCAATGACTATCTAAAACAAATTGTTGCTATTAGAAATGGTAAAAATGAAATTATAATACAGGCACATTTATTTTGCAAAGAATCATTTCTATTAGAAAGTTATCAGTATTATGAAACAAATATGGATGATGGAGGAAATTGTAATGTTTATTTAGAACTAAATCTAAAGACTGAAAAAATTAATTTTATAAATATTGCTGGAATGGCATAAAAAAACTTCTACTAACATTATATTGGCAAAATGCAGGGTTAGATTCTAAATTGAAAAACTTAATCCATTTATTCCGCAAACTACTTTTCATATTGTTTTTTTTACTAATTTGACTATTTGAAAAAGTATTTGCTTCGTTTCAAATTTTACATTCAGTACTTTATTAAAAAAATTAACACAATGAACTATAACGATAAAATATTTAGATTAGTAAGCAATACTAAAAATGGAGAAACTTGCAGCGAAACTACTTTCCATTACAAACAAATTGAAAATATTTTGACTTCTGAATATTCTGGTGAAAAAATTAAATATGGACATTTAATTGGTTTAGTAGACGAAGATGGAAATATAGAAATGCGTTATCACCAAGTAAACAAAAAAAACGAACTGATGACTGGAATTTGTAAATCAAAACCTGATATTCTTGAAAATGGAAAAATTCGTCTTTACGAAAATTGGGAATGGACTTCTGGCGACAAATCTAAAGGACAATCAATAATTGAAGAAATATGATTTTAGAAGTAGCTATACTAAATGTAAAGATTGGACAAGAAAAACAATTTGAAATCGATTTTGCAACTGCAGGACAATTTATCAGTTCTATAAAAGGTTATAAGAAACATACATTACAAAAATGTTTAGAACAAAACAATAAATACATTTTACTTGTAGACTGGGAAAGTTTGGAAGATCATACAATTGGGTTTAGACAATCAGTAGAATATTTAGAATGGAAAAAGATTTTGCACCATTATTATGATCCATTTCCAACAGTTGAACATTACGAGACAATTATTGAAAATAAAAAATAATAACTAAGATCTATTTTGTAGAATTTACTAAAGTACAGTCAATAAAAAATATCATGTATTTATTAAATATTTCAGAGGTAAATATTAAACAATTTTTAGAAAAAAATTATGAAATTGAGTTGAATATTGAGTCAACAAAAACATTAACAATTAATCAAAATTTGAACATAAAATTGAATTTTATAGAATATTTTATAATTATTAAGCAATGTTTGACTTTCTAGATTTTTTAAATAATTTTTTAACTATTATCGACAGTGAAAATTATAAAAAAGAGAATAATAAAAGTTGGAAGATTACTATTTCAATGATTTTTTCTACACTAATTTTTATTTTTCTTATTTCAAGAAAAAAAATATTCTTTGTTGAAAATAATTTATTACTTATAATTATAACGTTGATACTTTCAATTTTATTTAGCATATTAATTATTTACATTCTATTTAAAATAAAAGTTTTAAGAGAATTAACAATTAACCAATTTATCGTTCATTTAATTACAACAATATTATTTTCTACTGCAATAATTCTTGAAATAAATTATAACTATAAAATCATAATTTAATAAAAATACTGCAACTAACCACAGATTTTGAAAATGTATGTTTAAGTACTCAACTTCTGTAACTTTTTCATTATTTTAGTCACATAAAATACTTTGACTATGTTTCTGAATGAATTAAACTTTCAATTCAATTTTGCATCATTTTGAAAAACCCTAATCATTATCTATAATTTTTAATTCACATTATGCTAGAAATAATAAATGAAAAATGGAATTGGCTTAATACATATTTTATCTAAATTATTAATGAAAATGATTTTGGAAATCTAATTCTGTTAAATGATGACAAAACTATATGGAGAATGTGTCCTGAAGAATTACAATGCGAAAAAATAGCAGAAAATATTAATCAGTTTAATCAACTTCAAAAAACAATTGAATTTAATGAAGATTGGGATCTTGTATTTTTAAAAGAAATTGCATTTAAAAAATTAGGTTGTTTAAATAAAAACGAAAAGTACACATTAATTAAACCTGGTGTTTTAGGTGGTAAATATATCGAAGAAAATTTAGTAAAAATATCTTTTGAAAAACTTATTGAATTCTCAGCAGATTTAGCATTTCAAATTAAAGATTTAAAAGACGGACAAAAATTCTCATTTAAAATTCAACACAACATATAACATAAGTTTTATGAAAATTATTGATAAAAATGAATAAACATTAAATCATTTTCTTTCTTATTTATTTTCATAATTTTACCTTATTGAAAAATAATAGATTATTTAAAAATATGTACAGTAAAAATTTCCAATATTCTCTTCTATTAGTTCTACTATTTTTTACAAATAGAATTTATTCACAAATAAATGATATAAACAAAATTGATTCATTAATGAAATGGTCAAGTAAAAATGAATTATTTAATGGAAATATCATTGTAACAAAAAATAATAAAATAATATATAATTCTTCATTCGGTTTTGTTGATGCAAATAAAACAAAAGAATTAACAACAGATTATACATTCAATATTGGTTCCATAACCAAAGAATTTAGTGCTATTGCATTAGAACAGTTAAAAGAAGAAGGTAAACTACAATTAGATGATAAAGTTTCGAAATTTTTTCCAGAATTACACAAATGGTCCAATGAAGTTTCTATAAGAGATTTACTGTATTATACAAGTGGAATACCAAATGTAAACTGGAAAAAAATAAAAAGTAATAAAGATATTTTTGAGGATTTAAAACAAATTGACTCACTAGATTTTATTCCAGGCACAAAATACGACTACAACAATAATAATATTTTTCTTAGACAGTTTATTATTGAAAAAATCACAGGCGAAGATTATAAAAATTATGTAAATAAATACATTTTTAAACCTTGTAAAATGAATTCATCTGAAATAACTCCTATTGATGAAAATAAAAAATATGTTGCCAAAGGATTTAATAATAATTTAGTCGAAGATAAACCAGATTTTCTAGTGGGCGGAACTTTTTTAACAACGAATGATTTATTAAAATTCACAAATTGTCTTCACTCAAAAAAATTGATTAATAAAAATTCATTGTTTGAATTAGGACAGCAATTTAATGAGGATGATTCTCAATCTGCTTTGGGTGAAGCTAAGTATAGAAATAAAAATCTAATTGAACATGTACACGATGGAAGAGCTGGAAATTATGAAGCTATCATGATTTCTAACATTGACGAAAAATTTACTGTAATTCTTTTAGGTAATAATTATAAAGGTAAAATTTTTGAGCTATCCGATGCTATTATTGCTATTTTAAAAAATCAAGAATATTCTTTACCCAAAAAAGATATAAAATAATTATTTATAATCTAGAATAACTTATTATTAAATAATCTATTACAAATTTACAAACCTTTTTATTTTATACATTTTTACTACAATTCTATCTGCAATAGCGATTGTAGCGGAAATCCTTTTTAGATTGGTCATTTTTCGAATCCGCTCAATAACCAATCTAAAAAGATTGGGAGTGATAAAGCGCGGCACGTCAGTGATTGCCCCAAAAATAATATAACGATTTATCGTTAAAATTCATGTATTTTTGATATAACATGAACAACAAATTATGAATTTATTATTTTCTTACGGAACATTACAAAAAGAAAAAGTTCAATTAGAAACTTTTGGGAGAATACTAGAAGGAGAAAAAGACTTCTTACTAAACTATAAATTAGATTATATTGAGATTTTTGATGAGGAAGTTTTAAAAAAATCTGAACAAAAATTTCATCCAATTCTTACCTACAGTGGAAATACAAGTGACAAAGTGGAAGGAGTTCTTTTCGAAATAACGGATGAAGAGTTACAGCAAGCTGATGAATATGAAGTAGACAGTTACAAACGCATAAAAACTATTTTCTCTTCTGGAAAAGAAGGTTTTATTTACGTTGAAAAATAGATTAAAAAGTATATTTACATATAATCTAAAATATAGTTTATGGAGATTCCTGATAAAAATGAAATGTTTCCTCTTCCTCATTATAAAAAACTTTGTTTTCTGAAAAATATAATCAAAAACCCTAATATTATTGTTGGTGATTATACATATTATGATGATTTTGAAAATGTAGAAAATTTTGAAAAAAATGTAAAATATCATTTTGATTTTTTAGGTGATAAATTAATTATTGGAAAATTTTGTATGATAGCTTCTGATGTAAAGTTTATTATGAACGGAGCAAACCACAAAATGGATGGTATAACTGCATACCCATTTTATATTTATGGAAAAGAATGGGCAAAATCTACTCCGAAAAATGAAGAACTACCATTTAAAGGAGATACAGTCATTGAAAATGATGTTTGGATTGGTCACAATGTAACAATTATGCCTGGAATAAAAATTGGAAATGGGGCTATTATCTCAACAAATTCTACAGTAACAAAAAAAGTAGAACCTTATAGTATTGTAGGTGGAAACCCTGCCAAAGAAATAAAAAAACGATTCTCTGAAGAAAAAATTGAAGAATTATTGAAAATAGAATGGTGGAATTGGGATATTGAAAAAAATAACTGAAAATTTAGAGTTTTTAACGACTAAAGTTCAATAAAAATTAACTCCTAAGCCTTATTTTAAAATGGATATTGAACAAATAATTGATAGAATATATAGTATTTCGGAATCATCAAAATCATTACTTCTACAAAATATTACTGAAATTCATTTTCCTAAAAATCACTTAATAATAAAAGCTGATAAAATTGAAAAAAATATTTATTTCATAAAGAAAGGAATTGCACGTACTTTTTCTTTTGTTGGCGAAAATGAAATCACTTTTGCATTTGGAAAAGAAGGTGATACTATTATTTCTCTAAAAAGTTATATAGAAAATAAAAAAGGGTACGAAAATATCGAGTTATTAGAAGATTGCCAACTTTTTGAACTGAAAACAGAGAACTTACAGAAATTATTTTTAGAAAATATTGAAATTGCAAATTGGGGAAGAAAATTTGCTGAAAAAGAACTTATCAAAGCAGAAGAAAGACTTATTTCTAGACAATTCGGAACTGCTACAGATCGCTATATAGAACTTTTGAAAAATTATCCAAATCTAATTCAACGAATTCAACTCAATTACATTGCCTCCTATTTAGGAATAACACAAGTTAGTTTAAGCCGAATAAGAGCTAATATAAAATAGAGTTCATTATTTATCATTTGTTAAATTTTTCATGCTACTAAATACAGAACTTTGTCAAAATATTTTTATTTAATCAGATAAAAAATTAAAAAACGAATAAAATAAGTAGAAAAAAAGTTCAACATGGAAACAGTTACAATTAGAGAAATAACAATTAACGATATCACTAAATTACAACATATAGGAAAACTTACTTTTTCGGAAACCTTCTCTACAGATAATAACGAAGAAGACATGAATAAATATTTAGAAACAAGTTTTTCCATCGAAAAAATAAAAATAGAACTACAAGATAACAATTCAATTTTTTATTTTGCAATGTATAATGAAGAACCTATCGGATACTTAAAATTAAATTGGGGACCATCTCAAACAGAAATAAAAACAGAAAATTCACTCGAAATTGAACGTATTTATGTCTTAAAAGAATTTCATGGAAAAAAAATAGGACAATTACTTTTCGAAAAAGCATTAGAAATTGCTCAAATAAAAAATGTAAATTACATTTGGTTAGGTGTTTGGGAATACAATAAAAAAGCAATTCATTTTTATGAAAAAAATGGTTTTGTAGCTTTCGACAAACATGTTTTCAAACTCGGTAATGATGTACAAACGGATATTATGATGAAACGAGATTTTAACTCATAAATAATAAAACTTTTGGTTCAACTAAATATAAAAAATGACTAAATCTATTAATAATACATGTATAGCTATTCTATATCCTGGCGATATGGGGCAAGCAATTGCAAAAGAATTAATTTCTGCACATTTCAGAGTAATCTCTGCAAGTAATGGTCGTTCTACAAATACTATAGAAAGAATAAAAAATGCTGGAATAGAAGATGTAAAAACAATAGAAAACATAGTTAAAGAAGCAAACTATATTATTAGTTTAACCAATGCAGAAGCTAGTATTTCGGTTGCAGAAATTGTAGCAACAGAAATGGAACTTCAAAAAAAATACCCTGTTTTTATAGATATGAATTCCAATAATCCACAAACAGTATCTAAAATTCATAAAATTATTACCAAAACAAAAGGTTTGTTTATTAATGCAGCTGTTTTAGGTAATTCGCATAAAGTCGCAACGAATGCTAAAATTATAGTAAGCGGAACCAACACAAAGCAGTTTATTGATATAATTGGACAAGTATTTCATGTAAAAAATGTTGGTTCAGATATCACTTCTGCTTCTGCTTTCAAATTATTATTTGCTATGGTAAATAAATCGATAAATGGTCTATTTTTCGAAACAATGATTGCTGCATCACATTATGGTTTTATAGATGAATTGAATAATGAATTAGAGTTATTTTTACCAGGAACATATCAAGATTTAATAAAAACAACACCTACTTATCCTCAGCATATAAAAAGACGAATTACAGAAATGGATGAATTAGTAAAGATGTTGAAAACAGAAAATTTACCTTTCCATTATGCTTTATCTGCAAAAGAAATATTTGAGCAAATAGATAAAGAAAAAATCTTAGAGGATAAAACTGTTCATTCGGTAAGAGATGTATTTAATATTTTCAAAAAATAAAATTTTAAAACAAATACTTCATTATAATTTTTAATAGGGCGTTCCCTGCGGTCGGGCTATTTGTTACAATCTTTTATAAGAAAACACTAACTTAGCAAAACAAAAATTCGTTTTCTTATAAAAGGATTTCCACGACTATCCCTAACGCAATATCAATTGTCGTTTTATATATACTTTTTGTCAATAATAATAAAAACGCCATTCATAATTTTACACCAAAACAAAATTAAAATGAAAAAATGGTATGTTTTCTTATTGGCTGTAATCACATTAATACTTACAACAAACTTGATATCAGCACAAGAAAAAAAAGCAAAAATTTTAGTTCTCATTCATTCAGATAATGGAGGAACTTATGAATTAGCAAAAGAAATTGTAAAGGGAATCGAAAATAATAAAAATGCAAATGCAATCATCAAACAAGTAAAACCATCAACAAATCCAAAATTAAAAAATATTCCTATCGCAACAATAGAAGAGTTACCCAGCTATGATGGAATTGCTTTTGGTTCTCCTGTTTATTTTGGAAATATAAGTACTAGAATGAGTGAATTCCTATCAAAAACAACAACATTATGGAGTAATCATAAACTTGAAGGAATTCCTGCAATTGTATTTATGTCAGCTGGAAGTGGAGCAGGAAAAGAATTAGCATTACAATCATTTTGGAATAGTCTAGCTGTTCATGGAATGATATTAGTTTCAAGTGGTATAAGAGGAAATGAAAATATTGACACAACAATTCCACAAGGAAATTCTATCTTAGGAACTACAAGTCTTGCTTCATTAAAAGATGTAGAAAGACCTACAAAAAGTGAACGACATTTGGCTGAAATACAAGGTCAAAATTTTTCTAAAATTGCATTCGCATTAAAAGGAACAATTTCTAAAAAAGAATTTTCAACAGAGAATACTTCTTCTATAAATAATACTTTAAAAGAAAAAAATATCACCCTACCCTCATTACCAAAACCAGTAGGTAATTATGAGCTTTTTGCACGAACTGGAAATTTAATTTACATCAATCAAGTTTCTTTAAAAAATGGTAAAATTCTAAACCCAGGAAAACTAGGCGTAGATGTAAATGAAGAACAAGTAAAAGAAGCTACAAAACAAACTATGTTAAATATTATTTCTATCCTAAATGAAGCTGTAGGTGGAGACTTGAACAGAGTTAAAAAAGTTGTACAACTAATAGGAACTTTTAATACAAAAGATGATTATACAAATCATGCTGCCTTAATGAATGTGGCATCTAATCTTACATTTGATATTTTTGGAGAAAAAGGAAAACATACAAGAAATACTTATGGAGCAAACTCATTACCTGTTGGGTCTTCTGTTTCTATTTCTGCCATTTTTGAAGTTGAATAAACATTTATTGTCTTTTTTAATAACAAAATTGTTTTAACAAAAACAATAAGTTAATTTCGTCTTTATAATTAACACATTTATAAAACGATAGAACACTAATTTGATGAAAAAAAACAATTTTTTACTTCTATTTTTCATAGGTCTTTGCTCATACTCTTTTGGTCAGGAATGTACATGTGAAAGTAATTTTTTATGGACAAAAAAAACTTTTGAAGAAAATGATGCTGGGTTCAATTACATCTTACAGAAAAAAGGAAAAGAAGCTTATGATCTTCATAATAAAATTTTTCTTGAAAAGGTAAAACAACTTCCAAACAATTATCAATGTGCCAATACAATTGATACTTGGGTTCGCTTTTTTCGTGATGGACATATTGGAATTAATTACATAAAACCAAAACCTGAAGAAAATAGTAAACAGCTTGAAATATTAAAATATAATGAAAAAGATTTCAAAAAATATTTAGATAAACTAAAAATTAATAATAACATAGAAGGTATTTGGGATAACAATGGAGAAAAAATTGGAATTGTAAAGATTAAAAATCAATACAAAGGTTTTATTCTAAATACAAATAGCAAAAATTGGGCAATAGGAGAAGTAAAAACAATATTTAATGAAAATGATGGTCTTTTTTATTCTTCTAATAAAATTGAAAATAAAATATCTACTATTAAAAAAATTGGAAATTCATATTTAAAATTAGGTGATATTTTATTGAAAAAAGATTATCCAAAGGTAAATCAAGATCAATCGATTGAAAAAGGTTATCAACAATTAACTTCAACAAAGCCTTTTTTTGAAAAATTAGATTCAAACACAGCTTATTTAAGAATCCCCGATTTTGAAATAACTGAAAAAAAACTAATTGATAGTGTAATTGCAAAAAATAAAGAAATTATACTATCTACTAAAAATTTAATTATTGATGTAAGGAATAATCCTGGAGGAAGTGATAATGCCTTCGAACAACTAATTCCTTTCTTATACACACAACCTATAAGAACTGTAAGTGCTTTATTTTATTCTACGGAATTAAATAATCAAAGAATGTATGAGTTATCCAATAATCCTGACTTTGATGAAGAATCAAGAAAAAAATTCAAAGGATATTTTGAAAAATTAGATGCATCAAAAGGAAAATATGTTGATCTATTTAATAAAGAAGTTAACATTACAAAATTAGATTGTGTTTATGAATATCCTCAAAATATTGGAATTGTAATTAATCATAAAAATGGAAGTACAACAGAACAATTTTTACTTAATGCAAAACAGAGTAAAAAAGTAAAATTATACGGAAAAACAACAAAAGGAATGCTAGACATTTCTAATGTAAACATTGTTGAATCTCCATGTAAAGATTTCGAATTATATTATGGTTTATCTAAAAGTTTTAGAATTCCTGATTTTGCTGTTGATGATATTGGTTTACAACCTGATATTTTTATTGATGGTACAATAGAAGATTATAATTGGATCCATTTTGTTGAAGAACATCTTAATCAATAATCAATTTGTAAATAATAAAAATATAAAGCNNGCTTTATATTTTTATTATTTATTTAGAATATTTTAATTTTGAATTATAACTTACTCAAAAACAATATTGCACATATAATTCATTTACTTTAAATTAGTTTTAACATATTTAACACAATGAATTTAAAAACTATTCTTGGAAGCTTATCGATTATTTTAACCATTAATCTAAATGCTCAAACAACTTCAAAATACATTACGAAAGATAAATTAAATCAAGATTTTGATTTCTTGGTAAAATCAATAAAAGAAACTCATCCCAATCCTTATTCTGTGATTTCTAAATCTGATTTTGATTATCAGGTTTCCTCTATCAAAACTAATTTCAAAGATTCTCTAAACCTTAAATCTTACTATCAACTTATAGCTCCATTTGTAGCTTCGTTACACGATGGGCATACATCATTAACTTTCCCTGGTCGTAAACTTCTAAATTCAGATGATCATCTTTTTCCATATATCATAAAAGCATCTATAGAAAAACCCTACTTAAAAGTTACTGAAAATATAAGTAACGAGTATATGCAAATTCCTGTCGATGCTGAAATTTTAAAAATAGATAATCTAACTTCAGAAGAAATAATTCAGAAAATTATTAAAAATACAAGTGGAGAAAGTGATATTTATAGGTTAAAAATGGGAGCAGATTTTAATATGTTTGCTTTTCTTTTTGGTTCTTTTCATGAGCTAAAAGAAAATACAAATGTTGAATATAATTATAAAAACAAAAATCACAATATTACAATTCCAACTGTTACACTAAATGAATTAATGGAAATTGCAAAAAAAAGAAATCCTTCTTCAAACAATAAATTAATTGAAGAAATCCCATCATTTTCGTTAGATATTGATAATCATAACAAAACAGCTATTATAGATATTCATTCTTTTGACGATAAAAAAAAGTTTGAAGATTTTTTAAAAGAAAGCTTTGAACATATTAACTCAAAAAAAATAAAAAAATTAATTATAGATATACGTGAAAATGGTGGAGGAAATTCAGTTCTAGCAGAAGAATTGATGAAATATATTTCTAAAGAACCATTCCGATTATTTGACAAAACATTAATTAAATATAGTCAACTGCAAAAAGATTTTTATGATGATTATTGTAAAAATGATTCACAATATTGTGAAACATATAATTATATAAAATCTAAAAAAAATGGAGAAATAGATATTTTTTCAATCAAAGATTTAATATTACCATATCCAAAAGAAAAACAATTTAAAGGAAAAATATATTTGTTAACAAGTTCAAGAACTTTTTCATCTGCGATGAATTTTGCTCAAGCATTTAAACATTATAAAATTGGTAAAATCATTGGTGAAGAAACTGGTGGTTGGATTGTTTCTTATGGAGATAAAATTATAACTAAGTTACCCGAATCAAATATTCCTTTATCTATTTCTACCAAACAATTTTATACTGTTGGAACAAATGATAAAGATTTTCATGGCGTAAAACCTGATGTTAAGATAAAAGCTGAGAATGCTTTAAAATATATTCAAAAATAGAAAT
Source organism: Flavobacteriales bacterium UBA7612 (assembly GCA_002484335.1). Lineage (GTDB taxonomy): Bacteria > Bacteroidota > Bacteroidia > Flavobacteriales > Weeksellaceae > Empedobacter. Next base: position 90,518 of record DLJQ01000019.1, on the reverse strand, counting down.
TTAACAAGTTCAAAAAATATAAAAAAATAACGTTACCTAAAACTGATAACGTTATTTTTTTATATATAATTTTTATTTTCTGATTCCTGATCCCATTAATGAACCATACTGTAACATTTCTAATTTCATTTTTCCATCTTCTTGTTTTATAAATTTAAGAACTCCATCGGTTCCTCCTTGACGTACTGCCTGAAATTCATTCTCATCTACAGGGAAAAATCTCATATCCCAAGCGACTCTTGATGAATTATGAACAAGATATCCATCCAGATAAGTAATAAATTGTTTTTCATCTTTTTCATCTATATAAGTTCCTATATATTTTTTTATTTCAGATTCAGGTGAATTAATTTTTCTTTTGTACTCAATAGAAAGAGGTTTATAATCTAAAATCTCATTGATATTAGCATATGGATAAGTTCCCATTTTAAAATTCTGTAATACAATTATTGTTCGATCTTTTACCATATTATGATAAACAAATGTTGAATATCCATCCCAACTTCCTGTATGACCAAATGAAAATTTATTTTCTCCTTTAGATAGGTCTAAACCAAATCCATAATTTATATTTTGACCTTCTGTTGTTTTAGTAACTGAGGTCATTAAATCAAATTCATCAGGAGAAAAAAAAGTATTATTTTTTAAGGTATTAATCCATTTATATAAATCCTCTACAGTTGAATTTACTTTTGCAGTTCCTACAATTCCATCTAATTTATAAACCATTTTATCATCATAACCTGGAGCCTCATAAATTACTTTATCAAAAGTATTTTTCGCCCAAACATAACCGATTGCATAATTTTTAATTTTTTTAGGAGATTGTCTACGATTATATACAAAAGTGTTTTTCATTTTCAAAGGTTTAAAGATATTTTTTTCTAAAAATCTTGAATATTCTATTCCAGAAACCCTTTCTATAATAGTTGCCAATAAAGCATAATTAGTGTTTATATATCTATGTTTTTGTCCTGGTAAAAATTGTAATGAATCTTTTTTTACAGCATAATAATTAATTAAATCTTGATTTGTAGCTATCGTATTATCATCTATATTTTTTGATAAATCAATTAAGTATTCAGGTATTCCACTCGTATGTCTTATTAAATCTAAAATAGTTACATTATTCCAGAATTCTAATTCAGGTAAATAATCAGAAATTTTATCTTTATAATCTAATTTTCCATCTCGTTTAAGTAATACAATTGCTGCTGCAGTAAATTGTTTAGAACAAGAAGCTAGCTCATATATTGTTGTTGAATTATTCTTAGTCTTCTTTACTTCATTACTAAATCCAAAACCTTTATTGTAAATTATTTTTCCCTTATCAGAAATTAAAACAGTTCCATTAAATTGATTCTGATTATACATAAAAGTAAAAATACTATCTAATTGATTTTCTTGTCTACTCTTTTGTGAATAAACAAATGCGTTAGCTGTAACTATAATTAATAATAATACTTTTTTCATTTACTATAAATACTTGTTTTACAAATATAAAAAAAGTCACTAATTAGTGACAAAATATATTTTTTATTTTATATTTGCTTAACTATTACCAAAATAATTTTAAATGCAAGAAAAAAAAATACCTCTACGAAATAAAGATAAAAGCAAACAAAAATTTCTAGATGCCGTAGCAAGTATTTTAAAAGAAAAAGGATATGAAGGCTTAAAAGTAAATGACATTGCTCAAACAGCTGGACTAGATAAAAAATTAATTTATAGGTATTTTGGTAATACAAATGGTTTATTAGACGAATACATATTATCACAAGATTTTTGGAGTAATGTGACTACGGAATCAGAAAACGATAAAAAAGAATTTGACGGAAAAGATTTTACAAGAGAATCTTTAATCAATCAGTTTGATTATGTTTTTCAAAATAAAGAATTTCAAAAAATAATACTTTGGAGACTTTCAGAAGAAAGGGGTTCATTAAGAAATTTAACAGATAAACAAGAAGAAAATGGAGAATTATTATTTAATGCATTTGCTGATTCCCATTTTGGAGAAAATTCAGGAACTTTTAGAGCTATTATGGCTATATTAATTTCTGGAATTTATTATATGAATCTTTATGCACAGATTAATGGAAGTATTTTTTGTGGGATAGATTTACAAAAAGAAGATGGACGTGAGAAAATAAAAGATGCATTAACATTTTTGGTTGATCAAACTTATAAAAAGTTATAAAATACAAACTATAATTACATGGTTAGGACAACGAATATAAAATCTGATTATTAATTGTTTTTATATTAAAGTTGTTGAACCTACCTAGATTTACTACAATAAGCCATTCTGACAAGATGGCTTATATTTTTTATAATATTATTACACAAATTAAAATAATATAAATTAGTGCTCTAAAATAGATTGAGTAATGAAAGCTACAATTTTTTCAAATAAAGATGTAATAGGAACTACAAATTTAGAGGTTGGAGATTTTTCTATGGGAGGATTATATGGCGATTTCTATCCTAATGATAATTACTTCTCAAAAATTCAAAAATATGTCTGGAAGTTTTGGTCTTCTAAAAACACTGATTTTAAAGAATGGAATTCCCTGAAATTTAATATTCAACTAGAAAATGAAATGTTTTTAATGCCCATTGGAGGAATTACTTTTGATGATGTAGAAGAATTAAAACATGACCAAAAAAGAATTGATTTAGCTGGAGTTGACACCAAAATAATTGAAGATTTTATTATTAATAATACAAGAACTTTTTTGGAAGAACCTTGGGAAAGTATTTCTATAGAACAAAAATTAGCTTTTGAAAATGAATTAAAAAAAGAAATAAATTCTAATCATATTTTAGCTGGTTCTTCTTTTTCTGCATTTTCCATAAAATCTGGTTGTAATAATGTTTTATTTGAAATTAATAGTAAAAAAATTGAACAACAATTTGCACTAGTCCATTTGACATGGAAAGGTAAAAATGATGATAAAAATTTTCCGAAAATTGAATTATTCAAAGACTTTGATGAATTTAAATATCTGAGAATGTTCCCCGATAAGATTGAATGGGAATACTAATAAATAATAAAGTTATTTAAATTTTTGAAAATCATATTTATTTTTACTTTATTGAACAAAAATGAAAAAAGAAAATTCTACAAATTCAATAAATGCTGTGGCATTGAGAAATTTTTGTAATGCACACAATGTTTTATCTGAAATTACTGGACGATGGAAGGTTTCTATTATTTTTTCTTTGGAAGAGGATAAAAAACTTTACTCTGAATTTAAATTAATCTTACCTGACATAACGGATAGAGTTTTATCTAAACAATTATCTGAACTTAAGGAAAATGATATCATAGAAAATGATAAAAATAAAACTCAATCCAATTACTTTTTAACTGAAAAAGGTAAAAAAATACTAAATTTATTAAAATATATTAATCAGTTAGATTTATGATTACTTACTGGAAATTTACATTTTCTAAAAATTCTATAACTTCTCCATTTGGGCTATATACTAAACTATTTCTCACGTTAATAGACTTTTGATGATTAGCCAATTTTATTTCAAAAACACCTTGACTTAAATCTTTTGCACCGTTTTTTAAGGCTTCTTCTCTTGCTAACGTTGCATTCTTTACAGTAAAACAAATATGTAATATTGAATTTTCTACAAATTCTTCGTTCTCTTTTCTTTTTCTTCCTTGTGTAGGAATATCAGCATCTTTATCGAAAAGTTCTATAAATGTGTTTATTTTTTCGCTATAAATCATCATTCCTTTTTTTAATTGAAAAATAGGAAGTGACCAAGAATGAACTTCTTTGAATCCTAATGCTTCATAAAATTTTAGTGTTTTATCGAAATCTATGACCTTTATTGAATAATGATGAAATGCTGTGATATTGTCTGATAAATTCATTTTATAATACTATTTACACAAATCTATTACTCTACTTTTTTGAAAACAAGAACTTACAAAATTGTAAGTTGTTAAGTTGGTTCATAGTTTTTTCGATACCTTTATATTTCAAATTATTGAAAAAAGTGAAAAGATTATTGTTACTTATTGCTCTGTTTATTTTCTCTATTGCTGCTAATGCGCAAACAGAATATAAAATTGAAAGTTTCAAAACTCCATTGGTTGCTAAAAAAATGCTGTTTGATTGGTTCGGAAAATGGGATAAAGTTTTATATACAGAAGACAATCAAATTTTATTGGTTTGGAAAAATAGAAATGTAATTAATGAAGCTCCAGAATCTTTTACATTAATTGCTTCTAGCTTTGAAGATGGAGAAGAAATGTATGGAATTGTTCAGGTGCTGACAGCTTCGCAACATGATGCTTTGGCAAAAGATTCACCTTATAGAGAATATATTAATGAATTTTTGAAAACACTTTCTAAAAAAGAAGTCAAAAACAGACGTTTTTATAAAGAATATATAAAATTAGAATATTAGAGATGATTAATAGATTTGAATTTATATTATATAAGAGTGTCGATTGTCATTCTGAACTTGCCAATTATCACTCTGAGCCTATAGAAGAGTTTATGAAATTTCTAAAAAATTTATGTTTCGACAGGCTCAGCATGACATGAAACAAGAGTATAATTAAAATTCAATAAAACTATTATTTTAAACAAGTTAATTGATATAAAAAAGGATATTTACTTCATGTAAATATCCTTTCTATTTATAATTTAAAATTATCTTTTTTGAGCATCTATTACTGCAATAGTCACCATGTTTACCACTTCTCTCACTGTACTATCTAACTGCAATAAATGAATTGGTTTTTTCATCCCAATTAAAATTGGTCCTACTGCTTCTATATTTCCTAATTCCTGTAATAATTTATATGAAATATTTGCAGATTCTAGATTTGGAAAAACCAACGTATTTGCATGTGTTCCTGCTAATTTAGAAAAAGGGAAATTACTTTGTAATTTTTCTTTATTTACTGCAAAATTTGCTTGTAAATCTCCATCTACTTTTATTTCTGGATGATTTTTATGTAAATAATTGACAGCATTTTGAACTTTAGATACTGTTTCACCTTTATTTGAACCAAAATTAGAATAAGACAATAATGCAATCTTAGGCTCAATTCGAAGTTTTTTCACCGTTTCATTGAACTGAATTGTCATATTAACAAGATCTTCTGAAGTAGGATTTAAATTGACAGTTGTATCTCCCAAAAAGATTGGTCCTTTTTCTGTTAACATCATATACATACTCGCCACTTTTTGTCCTTCTTCTGCTCCTATTAATTCTAAAGCTGGACGAATAGATTGAGAATAGTTTTTTGTCATCCCAGAAATCATAGTATCAGCAAAACCAAACTCAACCATACAAGAACCAAAATAATTACGATCTCTTAATAATTTTTTGGCATCAGAAATAGTAACTCCTTTTCTTTGACGTTTACTATAAATAAAATCTACAAATTGATTATAACGATCAGAATCTTCTTCTGCAATAGGATCTATAATTTCTACATCATCCAATTCTAAAACATATTCCTTAATCATTTTTTGAATTTTAGCTTTATTACCTAAAATGATTGGAATCGCAATTTTTTCTTCTTTTACAATTTGTGCCGCTCTAAGAATTTCGAATCTATCTCCTTCTGCAAATACAACTCGTTTAGGGTTTGTTTTTGCTGTTTGTGTAAGATTACGCATAATCGTACTGTCTTTACCAATACGTTTTATAAGAGATATTTTATACTCTTCGAAATCTGTTATATTATTTTTTGCAACTCCAGTTTCCATTGCAGCTTTAGCCACTGCTGCTGATACTTCTGGTAATAAACGAGGATCATTTGGTTTTGGAATAATATAATCTTTTCCAAACTTAATAGAATGATTGTTATAAGCCTGTGTTACAACTTCCGGAACTGGTTCTTTTGCCAATTTTGCTATTGCATGTACAGCTGCAATTTTCATTTCTTCGTTAATAGTTGTAGAACGAACATCTAATGCTCCTCTAAAAATATATGGGAAACCTAAAACATTATTTACTTGATTAGGAAAATCAGATCTTCCTGTTCCCATAATTATATCATTACGTGTCCCAACTGCCAAATCATAAGCAATTTCTGGGTTTGGATTTGCCATTGCTAATACAATTGGTTTTGGTGCCATTGTATTTAACATCTCAGCCGAAAGAACATCTGCAGTAGACAATCCAATAAAAACATCTGCACTTTTTACCGCATCTGCTAAGGTAGAAATATCACGTTCTGTTGCCCATTCTTGTTTTGTTGCATTAAGATCTGTTCTGTCTTTACGAATAACACCTTTACTATCTAACATAACAATGTTTTCCTTTTTTGCCCCGACAGATATATACATATTGGTACAAGAAATTGCTGCAGCTCCTGCTCCATTTACTACAATTTTTACATTGGCAATATTCTTTTCTTGTAATTCACATGCATTAATAAGAGCTGCACCAGAAATAATTGCAGTTCCATGTTGATCATCGTGCATCACAGGAATATTCATTTCTGCTTTTAAACGTTGTTCTATTTCAAAGCACTCTGGCGCTTTAATATCTTCTAAATTTATTCCTCCAAAAGTTGGTTCTAATGCTTTTACAGTATTTATAAATTCATCTACATTTTTTGTATCCAGTTCGATATCAAAAACGTCTATATCTGCAAAAATTTTAAATAAAAGACCTTTACCTTCCATTACAGGTTTAGATGCTACAGCGCCTATGTCTCCTAACCCGAGAACTGCTGTTCCATTACTAATTACTGCAACAAGATTTCCTTTTGCTGTATATTTATAAGCATTTTCTGGATCTTTTTCAATTTCTAAACAAGGTTCTGCTACTCCAGGAGAATAAGCAAGAGATAAATCTCTTTGTGTTTTTGTAGGCTTTGTAGGTACTACAGCAATTTTTCCTGGTTGTCCCATAGAATGGTAATCCAACGCATCCTTTTTACGATTTTGATTCATTTTTTTGAGGTTTATATTATTCCAATATTAAATTAATAAAAAAAACATGATTCAATTCATGACAAATGTTGTGTTTTGATATTTTTAAATACTTTTTTTTGCTAATTTGAATAAAAAATGGTTGTATTGTTATTTAAATAACAATACAACCATTTTTTATCTACACTTCTTTTTTTTAATATTAAACTTCTTTTGTAGTCACAACTACTTTACCTGAATATTTTATTCCATCTACAATTACTATATTTTTATCAACATTAATTGTTAAAATATCACTAGGATTTATTTTAGTAAATACTTCTTTTGATACATTGACATTATTTAAAATGTATAAAGAATCATTAGCTTTTAATTTAGAAATATCAGTGGAGCAAACTATGCCTTTATTAGTATCATTTTTTTGAACAACTTCTTGTGCAAAAGAAATATTAGCAATTAAAGAAGCAAAAATTACAATCAAAACTTTTTTCATACTATTTTTTATATATTAATACTATGTAAGTTAAATAATTTTCAATTAACAATAACTATTATTGTTAAAAACTTTGTGTTGAAATATTGAAATATTTATTTTTTGCAAAAAAATAACTTCAAAACTTATTGAGTAACTTAATTAAACTACTTCACTTTATTGTAAATTGCTGTAAATCAAAAATTAACATTTTTTATTCTTGTGTTAATAATGAAAAATATATTTTTGTCTTACCTAAAATAAAAAACTACTACCTATGAAAAAATTAATACTTTTTAATTTAATATTATCATTTTTTTTAGCGTTCATATCTTGTTCAAGTGATGATGATGCTATTTCAATCGAAAATTCGGAAAATGATTTAAAACTTCTACTCAACCTAAAAAAAACTTCTACAGGTTCTAATTTATTAAACTTACAAGTTGGAGATACCTTAACTTTTAAGTATACAATAACTTCGAATTTCGAATCAGACAATCCTTATGAAATTTCACCAATTTCCACTATAACGGAAAAACATCAGGTAATTAATAAAGATTATGAAATATTTTTTAATGATATAAAAGTGAATAAAATTGTTACAAACAATAAAGAAGGAGAATTCAAATATTTGATTAAAAGAGCTGGAAATTTTGATAATATTTTTATACTATCAGCAGAAAATAAAGCCAATAAAATATATAAGGACGAATACAATCTTTTTTTTAATGCTGTAAAAATTGTTGCTTATAGTTATATTACTAAAACTAAAAAAGGTGGAACTTTTAATCATTCAAGATGGAATTATTACAATAAAATATATGTAGAAACAGGTTTTGAAAAAAATGATAATTTTCTAAATAATTCTAAATACGATATTAAATTTTTACACTTAAGTAGTACATTCGAGAATTTCCAAAAAAATTTAAGTTCTGACTTTTATCCAGTCCAAAATTACGAAGGAGGTAGTAATCCCTCTATAAAACCAACTCTTATAAATAGTATAGCTTTTACTAAAGAAGTAGGAAATGATAGAGTTAAAATAACTTACGATAATATTCCCGTTACTTATTTTGGAAGACAAGATTCCTGGGGAAATGACGGAAAAAATAATTTTTAACCTAAATAAACATGAAAAAGAATTTATTTAAATTTTCAATCTTACTCTCTGTACTTCTATTTTCATCTTGTTCTAATGATGATAATTCATCTTCAGACAATGATATAAATGGAATGAAAGCAATTTCATTCGAAATGAAAGCAGACAAAGAAATTTCTGCAAAAGCTACAGGAAATACTGCCGTTATAAATGGTGAAGCGAAAAAAGAATATTCAGTCACTACAGAGAAATCTGATATGGTAGATGTTCCTTCCCTTAGTAGAGAATCTGGTATAGAATCTACATTATTATATCCTGGAAGTATATTAAGAGGATCTTCTTTTATAAATGGTGTTTACGATCCTCTTATTCTAAAAAACTCTTTTAAACCAGTTAATTTATTTTTGACCATAAAATCTAATGGATTAAATGGATCAATACAAGTAAATCCAACAGGAAGTAGTGTTAATAATGGAATTTCTACTTTATTAGGAAACTATAAAGATAAATTTTCTGTTGAATATATTCCTGCTAATTATAGCTATGAAAGTACAGAAATAAACAATGAAGAATCATTTATAAAAGCAAGCAAAGTACATGCAAAAGCTAACTATTCTATTTTGGCTTCAGCCTCGTTTGGTTATTCTAATAGCCAAAATACAGTAGAAAAAAAGAAATATGTGTTAGTCAAACTTAATCAAACGATATATTCAGCCGGAATAGATCCCAAATATCAGACAGATTGGATAGAAGGTTCTATATCTAAAAAAGAAGCAGGAGATTATGAACCTGTATACATTAGTAGCATAGATTATGGTAGAGCGGCTTATATTAATATAGAAACTGATCTTAGTACTAAAGAAGCCGAAAAAATGGTAGAATCTTCTATTAAAGTTGGGATAGGAAAAATAGGAGGTAATATAGATTATAATTACAATGAAAATTTCAAGAAATTATTTAGCTCCAATAAAGTAAAAGTTTCTATTATAGGGGGAGATGCAAAAACAATTGTTACAAATTATGATAGCTTTATAAAATATTTGAGCTTAGGAAATGATGATTCATTCTTATTAACTGCTGCACCTATATCTTATACAATCAGAAAATTATTGAACAACACTCAAGTTTCTATTGTTAACCAATATAAAGACGTGCAAAATATTTACAGATAAAACAATGTTTTACTAAAATAAAGAGTTGTCTTCAAATAATATTGTAAGACAACTTTTTTATTAAAAACCTTTTTTTGCATTTATTATATGTGCTAAATGGTGTTCACAATGCCAAGCATAAATACCTATATTCGTTTTCAAAGCAATTTTTTCTTCATTTTCTGGATGCAAAAATTCTTTTTCTAATTCAGAATCATTCAAATTTTTAAGCAAATAAACCCATTTTTCATGCAATCCTTCCAAAAGTTTTAATGCACTTTCTATAGGATATTTTTTTGTATCAGATAATTCTGCCCACAAATTCTCTGAATATGGTTTTATTGTAGGGATATCTTCCGTTAAAGCAAGCTTAAATCTAATTAAACTATTCATATGACTATCTGCACAATGATGAACAACTTGTCGAATTGTCCAACCATTTGGTCTATATTGTTTTTCAAGCTCTTTTCCTGAAAGACTTTCTGTTTCAAATTTTATTTTTTCAGGAAATTCTTCAATTTTATGAATCCATTTATCAATAATATTTTTATCAATAATCTCTGGCATTTCAAATTTTCCTATCGGATATTTTAGTTTCTCTATGTCTTGCATTTTATAAATAATTGATATTCTAAATTAATTGAATATAGCTATTAACCAACAAATGTTATAGATATTATTTTTATCTTTATTTAAATTAAAAATAAAATGAGTTTTTTAGATTTAGCTAATAATAGATATACAACAAAAAAGTACAATCCAAATAAAAAAGTTAGTTCAGAGCAAATTGAAGAACTAAGAGAAATCATTCGATTAAGTCCTTCATCAATTAATAGTCAACCTTGGAAATTTCTTTTTATAAAAAATGAAGAGATAAAAAATAAATTAGCAGAAGTTTCTTTCCATAACACACAAAAAATAAAAGAAGCTAGTTTATTGGTTGTTTTTACTGCAATAGATGATATCAATATATTCGAAAAACAGCTTCATGAAAATTTATCACAAGGACATATTGATTATTACAATCAAAAAATGAAAAATAAAGATCTAAATGAAATAAAATTATGGTTTAATAACCAAATTTATATCTCATTAGGGTTCTTTCTTTCTGCTTGTGCTGATTTAGGATTAGATAGCACAGCAATGGAAGGAATAGAAAAAGATAAATACAATGAAATTTTAGATTTAAAAGGTTATAAAACAATTGTTGCTGTAGCTGTAGGTTATAGAGATGATGAAGATTTTAATCAACCTAGTTTAAATCCTAAATTACGTTTATCTAAAGAAAATGTAACAGAAATTATTTAAAATAATTCGTTTATAAACATAAAAAACTCTCAATATAAATTGAGAGTTTTTTGTTTCTGGGTGAATGATGGGTCTCGAACCCACGACCTCCGGAACCACAATCCGGCGCTCTAACCAACTGAGCTACAATCACCATTTGGTATGAATTTTATTTTGAAACTAAATTCTAAAAGTTTTAGGGTGAATGATGGGTCTCGAACCCACGACCTCCGGAACCACAATCCGGCGCTCTAACCAACTGAGCTACAATCACCATTTGACCAAAGAGATAAACAATCTCTCAATTGGACTGCAAATATAGCCTATTTATCGGTTCTTGCAAATAAAATTATGAAAAAAAATAAAGGTTTTTATTTACCTTTATTTTTAAATTAAAGAATCTAAATCACTTACACCTACATAATTTCTTGATACAAAACCTTCTCCAGCTTCAGTACCTATTAATCTTCCTAAATCATAAGCTCTATATTTTATAGAATCTGTGAAGTTTTTAGAAGAAATTGGTGTTTGAGGTTCTTGAGAGGTTGGATCAAAAAACTGAGTTTTATAAGCCAAACATGCTTCTAATTTTTTATCAACAAAACCTGTTATATCCACTACAAAACTTGGTTCTAATGGTAACCATTGTATATAATGAAAATGTTTTTTTGGTCGCCAAGCAACTAATCCATTTTCTATTTTTGGTAAACCAGACAAAAATATTGCAGTATTTACCAAATCAGAACCTTTTCCATGATCCGGATGGCGATCACTTGGTGCATTACTTAAAATGACATCTGGTTGATATTTACGAATAACCTCAACTATTTTTAATTGATTTTCTTTATCATTCACAAAAAAACCATCGGCAATTCCTAAGTTTTCTCTTACAGCTAAACCTAAAATATTTTTAGCATTTTCTGCTTCTACTCTTCTTGTTTCATCGGTTCCTCTAGTTCCTAATTCACCTTTTGTTAAATCAAGAATACCTACAATTTTACCATTCTGAATTTCTTTTGCAAGTGTACCACCGCATCCCAATTCAACATCATCTGGATGTGCACCAATTGCTAGAATATCTAATTTCATTTTTATTATTTATTTATCCAATCAACAATTTCTTTTGAATCTGGAGTTACTTTAGATGGATAAGAAGCTTCTAATGTTCCATCTTCATTAATTAAAAATTTTGTGAAATTCCATTTTACTTCATTGTCAGATTTCCCGTTCAATGATTTTTTCGTTAAGAACTTAAAAATTTCATTTTGATTTTTTCCTATTACATCACTTTTTGTCATTAATGGAAATGTAACACCATAATTTAACTTACAAAAACTTGCAATTTCTTCGTTATTATCAAATTCTTGTCCGCCAAAATTATCAGATGGAAATCCTATAATCACAAAATTTTGATCTTTATATTCTTGGTATAATTTTTCTAACGCATCATATTGTGGTGTATATCCACATTTAGAAGCTGTATTTAAAATCAATATTTTTTTCCCTTTTAAATCAGAGAATTTAAAATCATCATCGTTGATGTCTTTAAAAGTATAATCGTAAATAGTTTTCACTTTTTGTGGAGTTTTTGAGTTTTGATGAGTTGTATGTTTTGTTTGAACAGGTTTCTTTGTTTCTTGTGCATTACAAGATAAGAATACTCCAAAAAGTCCAATTAATAAATATTTCATTGCTCATTGTTTTCAACAAATTTAAGCAAACTGAATTATATTTTTGGTTAAAAAAATGATAAGAGAATAATTATAGGATGCCTATTGTATATTTTGAATTGAAATTTATCAATCTCATTACTAAAATCTAATGTCTAACTTTTTTTGGGCAATCACTTCGTGCCGCGCTATACCTTACAATCTTTTTTATTACAGATTTCGAAAATCTCAAACAACAATAAAAAAGGATTTTCAGTACTATCGCTATTGCAATTATCAGTAAAATTGAAAAACACCATTATATCCATTACATTGTTCCATTATTTTTAAAGAAATTTCAAATAATTTTATTTCTTAATTTTTGATACTCTTTTTAGTAGAATACTTTTTTTATGTTTTATCAAAATATAAAACATAATTATCAATATAAAAACTGTACATATAATTATGCTGATGTAATATTTTTCTTTACTTTCTAATCTTTTTATAGTATTATTTAAATTTTCAATTTCCAGTAAAGATTTAAAATCATCTTCTTCTAGTAAATACTCTAAGTCTATTTCAGATTCATTCATTTTAAGAAAATCAACTTGTAATTTTTTTAAAGAATCTAACTCAGTATTATTAATAGAATTTAATTCATTTGTTCTAGTACAAGTATTGGTAGCTGTTCCTATTCTTGTTTTATAACCGTAAACTAAATAAGTTTCATTTAATTTAAAGTAACTTCCACAACCTCCATACATAGATGATTGTGGTGTATAAATTGTGGTATAATATTTTTTATTTTCAGTAAATCGTTGTTTTTTGAATTCTTCTTTAATTTCAAATGTAAATGCAAACACAATATTTGAATTAAAATCATATTTTGTTGAATCAACAGAAACAACTTTACCTACAAAGATTGCATCAGAATTAGAAAAACTTTTTTCGATTGAAGGTATAGTACATGAACAAGCAAAACTATGTGTTGATATAACTAACAAAAAAAATAAAAGATATTTATTCATATAAGTGTTTTTACTAAAATATAACTTTATTAGTAAAAAAATCCTCAGACTCATAAAAATAAAAAACATCATTTTTACTAAAATTATTTAAAACGTTGTTTCACAACCTAAGTATTTCATAATTCTATTTCGCGTTAGGGATTGACGTAGAAATCCTTTTTTTGATTGAATCCTTTTCAACTTGATAATTGAATTTCGACTCGGTCGCTGAGCGAAGTCTAAATACAATAACCAATCAAAAAAAGATTGCAACAGAAAGCCCGCTCGAACGCCAAAAAATAAATTAGTCTTTGTTTATTGAAACTATTATTTTATTTACGAATAACTGCTTTTTTCTTCTTTTTGGGTCTTCTATTCCACCAAAAAATTGCTCCTGTAACTGGTAAAGATGCACATACGAATGAGACAATAAAGGCTAATATTTTGGTTGGATAGCCTAAAATTCCTCCAGTATGTAAATCATAATTCATTCCTGCAATTTTATTACCCAATTGCAGATTTTTACTGGATTTTATATTAGTTAATTCTCCTGAAGATTGATTAAAATAATACCATTCGAAATTACTTGTTTTACCTTTAGATAATCTTACTTGGACATCTTGTTCATCTTCGTCTTTGTCTCGTAATCTTATCGACATCATATCTGCATTTGGATGCTTTTTTAATGAAAATACTAAGGATTCATTTAAGATATTTTGTGGATTTAATTTAATTGTATTTTCTTTTTTATCCTTTCTATTGGTAGGATTATCCACAAGATTGAATAAATTGATTGAAAAATCTTTGAAACTAGGATAAGCAAATATTAATCCTGTGTATGCTATAGTTAATGCGAATAAAAATGTTTGGAATCCTAATACATTATGTAAATCGTAAACTAAGCGTTTCCATTTTACACTGTAATCTATCCAAACAGATTTTTTTATTATTTTTTTCTTTAATTTTTTAGGCCACCACAAAACCAATCCACTAATTGTAAGTAGAATAAAAATAATTGTAGAAACTGATACGATTGTTTTTCCTACAGTTTTTCCCATTAGTAAAGTTTGATGCAATTGCAAAACAACTTGAAAGAATTCGTACTTAGTATTTTCTACATATTGCACTTTACCATTATAAGGATTGATAAAAACTCTTTTATAATAAACCATATTTTCATGGTAAAACATTTTGTTTTTATCTGTTTTTGTTGCTCTAAAAACCCATGTTCTATCCTTTGCTGGATATAAATCTACACGAGAAATTTTTTGTTTTTCTGGTAAATTTTTATTTGCGATTTCTATAAGTTGTGACAAAGGTAATACCTGCATATTTGCAGGTATTACTTTATCTTGAATAATATATCTTTCGGAATATATTGTTGCTTTTAAATCATCATAGAAAACATAAATACAGCCAGTTATACTAACTATAAAAATAATTAATCCGACCGTCAGACCTAACCATTTATGTAACCAAATAATTGATTTTTTTATCATTTTTAGAACTTATAATTTACCATAAAAGTTCCTGTTGTACCGACTCCTCTAACATAATTTGCTGCATTGGCACTATATTGACTTGCAACTGTATAATATGTGGCATTAAAAAGATTGTCTATACCAATAGTAACTCCCCAATTATTGTTGATTTGATAGTTTCCTGAAAGATTGAATAAATTGACAGATGTTACTGGTGCTTCACTTGTTAAATAAACTCCTTTAGCATTTACATCAAAACGATCTCTATTTCCTGTTAAGACCCAGTTTAAAGCTAAATTTAATTTATTACTTGGTGAAAAACGAACATAAGCTGTTGTTTTTGGAGGAGAAATTCGAGCTCCGTTTAAATATTTTTTAGTCCCGTCAGAATTTTCTGATTTACCTTCTACATAGGCATAAGTTGCTCCAGCTTTTAAAGTTCTAGAGATATTAGCATCTAACGTTAATTCGAATCCATAAGTTCTCTCAGGAGCTCTTTGTGGACGAATAACACCATTTCCATTATCTACTAAGTTAACACCATCTTTTGATGTACTAACAAAATAGGCTGCTGTAAAATTGAACATTTTATAACGAGAAGAAAAACCTGCTTCGTAGTTATTTGTTAATATTGGTTTAGTATTCAGATTTGTTAGAGTACTTTCTGTAGCAGAACGCACAACTCTACCTAATTCGTTAATAGAAAAACCTTGTGTAAAACTTACGAATGGATTAAAAATATCATATTTTGAGTATCGTAGTCCTGCATTAAAAGTTGTACTTTTATATGGGAATTTTCCTCCTTGTACATCTATAACTCCTTCTCCATTTGGTCCTGTAGCAAGAGTCGTAAAATCTTTTACTTTTACTTGATCATTTTCATAACGAATACCTCCTTTAAAAACTAAATCTTGAAATAAATCTAATTTTAATTGTGCATAAGGTGCAAAACTTGTCATATTCATTTTCGGAATATAAACACGACCATCAACTAAATCTTGAAAAGTTTGATCTGTTAATAAATCTAATCCATAAGTTACTTCTCCTGGTAAATTTCCTATAGAAAATGGTGTATTAAAATTGAAACGAAGACCTTTTTTATTTGAATTAATTTTTGTTTGACCTGGTCCATACCAAGAAGGAGTATAAGTAACATACCTATTCATTGATTGGAATGATGTTAAATAGAATGAAGCATCAAATTGTGTTTTTCCAAATAATTCATTGTTATTATATCTTACAATAAAATTATGATTATGTGGTGTTCCTGTATGCTCACCTGGATCTTCTGCTCTTACACCAATTGTTGGTGAAACACCGAAAACACCATTTTGACTTATATAATTTGCGTGTTGTGTACTATTATAAAAGTTATACATTAAACTAACAGCTGATTTGTCGTTAATTTGATAATTTAACTTCGTGTAAATATTATTTTGATAAGAATTAGATGTTCCATCAGTTTGTCCCAAAACTAATCCTTTTCCGTCTCTTTCTAAACCAGTGTATTCTATTGAACCACCAACCATATATGAGAATTTCTTAATATTCCCTGAAAGAAATTGAGAGAATCTATATCCTAATGTTCCATTACCATTATAAGGATTAGCTGTTATACCAGCAGAAGTTTGTCCAGATATTGGATTTTTATTAAAGCTTTTCTTGGTAATATAGTTAATGATTCCTCCCCCAGAACCATTTCCATAAATAGATGTTGCACCTTTTATTACTTCAATTCTTTCTATAACACTAGGATCTATGGTTCTAATATCTCTTGAACCATTCATTAACGGAGTCGATTGTGGTATTCCATCTATTAATACTAATACTGTTCTTCCTCTTAATGTTTGACCTGCATTAATTGATTTATTACTGCTAACACTTAATCCTGGAACTAAATTTCCTAATATCTGAGAAAGGTCTCGAGTAAATTCCATTTGTTCTTGAATTTGCTTTTGAGATATTACAGTTACTGAAGATGGGATTTTATTAATATTTTCAGATTTCCTCCCTGCTGTTACAACAACTTCATCAACAGATATAACCTCATCATTTGTTGAAGATGGTATAGAATCTGTGACTTGAGCAAATGCAGAAGTACTAAATATAAGGCTTAAAAATAGGTATGGTTTACTTGAAATTTTAAAAAAATGTTTTTTCATTTTTATTTAGAATAAATAAAAGCAAATATATCTTATTATTCATATACGACAAATAACTAATTAAAAATATTTTAATAAAAAAGTGGAGAAAAATTTCTCCACTTTTTTTATCATTTATAAAATTCTATTTTAATTAATATCCTTCATTCTGTGTAAATACATTTGAAGCATCTATAGCTGCTTGTGGAATAGGATAAACCCTTCTAAAAGGAGAAGTAGTTTGTTTAGCAGTTCTTGCATCTTCGAATTTTCCAAAACGTATTAATTGTTTTCTTCTTACCAATTCCCAATATGTTTCGAAAGCTATTTCTTTTACTAAAGTTGAAGCATCTAGACTAGAAATTGCCAAACCTGGAGCATTATCATATAAAGCTTCCCTTGTTCTACTTGTTCTCAATATATTAATATCCGATAAAGCCGCACTAGTATTACCTTTTCTGAAATATGCTTCTGCTCTAAGTGTATAAATCCCCCCTAAACGAAATAAAGAAATGTTTACATTACTTGTAGAATTATCTCCATTTCCAGGATCAAATTCATATTTAAAAACGCGAGCTCCTCGGTTGATTTGACTTTGAGAAAGTACAGCTTGCATTGGATTATCAAAATTCAATTCTGGTGTAAAATTCACTGCTAAATTTGTATTTTTTTCCATAACCAATGGATGTACTTTTATTCTTCCATCAGTAGTCATATCAAAATTCTTATTTGCTAAAATAGTAGGTCCATATTGAACTCCTTCTTGAATTCCTCTATTAAAGTGAAACCAAGGTTTCCCTGTACCATCAACTAAACTAGTTGCTGGAACACTAACATCTGTACCGTCGTTCATAAACCAAGTTCCATCTTTATATTGATAATGTCTATGAAATCTTGGGTCATCATGATTCCCATCCCAACTATGATAAAATTCTGGTGTTGTACTCGTTGCATTTGTTCCTCTGTTATCAGGTGATGCTTTTTGCGAACGCTCTACAGGCATATAAGCAAAACTATTTGAGCTATTTCTTAATGTAGATATTTTCTGAACAACTGCAAATATTAACTCAGTTCCATCATCATTACTAATATCAAAATTGTGGAAAAAATTAGATTCTAATTTAAAATATCCTGAATTGATTAGTATCGAAGAATATTCAATAACTTTATCCATATCAGTGTTATTTCCATCTAAAGATTTTTCATTAAAATCAAAAGAACTTCCATATCTATTTTTAAATACAGCACGATTCATATACATATCGGCTAATAAAGCATAAGCAGCTTGTTTAGTAAACCTTCCTACATGTGTAGATTGAGTACCAATATCAGCCAACTGAGGAAGTATTGTTTCTACTTCTTTTATTAATTCATCTATTGCAACATCTGCTTTTCTAACAACAATTTTAGCATTAATATCCATTGGATCACGGTAAGGAGCTTGTCCATATAGATCTAATGTATGATAAGTATAAAATGCTAACAGACCTTTTGCTTCTGCTAAAAATAAATCTTTATTAGAATCTGTTCCTGTATTATTAGAAATAGCACTAATAGCAGTCAAAGATTTAGTTATCCCAAAATTAAGATTATCCCAAACTGTTTTTACTTGAGAATTTGAAGCATCCCAAGTAAATTCTGATAATGCTCTCCATTTTCCTCCATCTCCCCAATCACTTCCTCGTGTTGGCAAAATAGCCTCATCGGTAGAATATTCTTGTAATGCAAAAACATTTCCATGATCTACAAAAGTTCCATCCCCCAACTGACCATAAGCTGCAGCTATTGCACTCTGAGGATCTGCAGATTGAGTTTCTGATCCTAAAACCTCATCAACGACTTTTTCTTGTAAATCAGTACAACTTATTATACCCATAGAAAGTAAAATAAAGAAAAGTCTATTTAATTTGAATGATATCAATTTCATGTTAATTAAGTTTTTAAAATTTTACGGTTGCTCCGATCATAAATGTTTTAGCAGAAGGATAAGTTGTATAATCAATTCCTAAAGATTGATTCCCTGATGCAGCTTTTGCTGTATCAATTAATGGATCATATCCGCTATAATTTGTAATTGTAAATAAATTTTGAGCACTTACATATAAGTTTAAGTTTTTAACCCATTTTAATTGCTCTATTCCAAAATTATATCCTAAACGAACGTTGTTTAAACGTAGGAAATCTGATTTTTCAAGGTATAAAGATGATAATTGAGGAAGGTTATCTGTACTAGCTCCTGATGTATAATATTGTCTTAATACATTTCTATCTGAAGCTAAATTATTGATATTCAAATTCAAATTAGTATTATTAACTAAATACCCTCCTGCTTGACCGATAAAAGAGAATGCAAAATCAAGCTTTTTGTATCGCATATAACTATTAATACCATAAGTAAGTTTTGGTAAAGGTCCTTCAAATATTTGTCTATCTTCATTTCCTATCGTTCCATTTCCATCTTTATCTTCATAGATGTATTTTCCATTTGCATCTATTCCAAGATATTTTAACATATAAAACGATCCAGCTTGGTATCCATTTTTATAAATATTTGCATATACACCTGACATTCCTGGACCTGATATTTCTCCAGAAAATATTTCAGAAACAGGTAAACCTTTTACTTTATTAGATAAAGTAGCTGCATTTACATCTACTGTCCATGTAAAATCTGAATTTGAAATAATTTGAGAACCTAACGTTAACTCAAATCCTTTATTCTCAATTTTCCCTTTTACATTTTGCCAAACAGTACTTGTTGGACTTAATGGAGCAGATGGTATATTTAAAATAGGATCAAGTGTTGTTTTATTATAATATTCTAATGAACCATATAATTTACTATTCCATAAATTAAAATCAACACCGAAATTGGTTTGTTCAACAACCTCCCACTTCAAATTAGGATTTGCAGTTCTATTAACAGTAACTCCGTTGATCACATCATTCTGATTGAATAGATAATATCCAGAAGCAGATGAAAGAGAATAACTTGCTTGAGTAATTTTATTTGCTACTTCTTGATTACCTGTTTGTCCCCAACTCGCTCTTAATTTTAATTCGTTAACAACTGAAGAACCTTTTAAAAAGTTTTCTTCACTAATTGCCCATCCTGCTGCTACAGAAGGAAAATATCCATATTTATTATTTTCTCCAAATCTAGTGGAACCATCTGCACGTAATGATGCTGTAAACAAGTAACGTTTATTATAGTTGTAATTTACACGACCAAAATAAGATTGTAATTCATTTTCTTGTGCATATCCAGGACTTGGAATAAATGGATCTCCAGAATAACCAGGATTATGTTCAGGAGCGACTCCACTTCCTTTAGCTGCTATATTTTTCAATCCAAAATAAGTTCCAGAAAACTCAAATTTTTGATAAGAAAAACCTGCTAACAAACTAATATTATGTTTATTAAATGTACGATCGTATGTTAAATAATGCTCTAATAATGTACTTAAAGACTCTAAATTACTTTGAGTATACATCCCTGTTGGTGTTCTATCTGTAATATTCGGATACATTGTTGTATTTCTTTCCGAAGTAGATTTATCTACACCATAATTTAATTTATAATTTAAACCTGGTAAAATTCGTAATGTAGCTTCTACATTTCCTAAAACCCTAAATGTATTTGTATGATCATTATACATACTTAATAAATACATTGGATTGTAATGTGCATTCATGTTAAAGTTTGTATACTCTCCATCTTTATCAAAAACAGTTCGAGTAGGATTTGCCATTAATGCATGTATCACCAATTGACCATCTGAACCAGCATTAGAACCATTAGGTAATCCTGTTTCTTTAATATCACTTGCTGTTAAATTAAATTTAACCTTTAATCGTTGATCATCTAAAAAAGATTCTTCAGCATTAAGACGAGCAGTTGTTCTTTTGAAATTACTTGTTTCTATAATTCCATCCTGATCCATATGAGATAAAGATGCATAATAATTTCCTGTAGTTGTTTTCTTAGAAAAAGAAAATGAATGATTTTGAGAAACTGCTGTTCTATATAAAACATCTTGCCAATCTGTATTACCTCCATGATCATAAGAAGGTGCTACAACTTTTTTATATTCATTAGCTTTCATAAGATCTAACTTTTTAATCACTGTTGATACTCCAAGATATGTATCATAAGTAAAAATAGCATCTCCTTTTTTTCCTTGCTTAGTTGTAATAAGTACTACACCATTTGATCCTCTTGCTCCATAAATTGCTGCTGCCGAAGCATCTTTAAGAACTGTGATTGACTCTATATCACTTGTATTCAAAAAGTTTAAAGGATTTTTAGCACTAGAACTTCCCAAACCTACATTTGGACCTCCTGAACTTACATTTTCATTACTTAAAGGAACTCCATCTACAACAAATAAAGGTGTACTACCACTACGTATAGAACCTATTCCACGAATAGAAACATTCATTCCTGCACCTGGTTCTCCACTTGTCTGTACAACACGAACACCTGCAACTTTTCCTTGAATCAAATTGTCTACAGAAATATTCATTCCTTCTTTAAATTGATCAGATTTTAATTGACTAACTGAACCTGTTAAATCAGATTTTTTTTGAGAACCATATCCAACTAAAGTTACTTCTTGTAAATCCAAAGAATCTAGCTTTGGTTCTAATTCAATTGTAATTGAAGTATCTAAAATTTCTGTTGATTGAATTTCATATTTATCAGCTAAAATAGACAATGTTTGTCCTATTTGTGCTGAAATAGAGAAATTTCCTAACGCATCTGTAACTGCAGTTTCTCCAGTTTCTACAACTGTTACTTTAGCTCCTTCGACAGCTTTTCCTTCTTGATTTACTACATTTCCTTTAATTGTTTCATTCTCTACAGAAGAAACTGTGTAATGTGTAATCGACCTCTCTGCATGAGCTTGACTTGCTACTAAAAATATCATAGCAAGTGGAATTAGCTTTTTTAGCTTAAAAAGATTAAATTTGTGATACATATCATTAAGTAAAGTAATTGTATGACGTTTACATTGCTTAATAAAAAGACCGCTATTGTTGCCGCAATAGTGGTTTTTTATTTCACACGTCGTTAATTATTGTTTTATCGGGATACAAAGTAAACTAAAAAGTGTAACGTTTAAGCTTAAAACTATTTTAACAAAATATTACTTTAAAATTAATAAAATGTAAACGTTTATTTTATTGAAAAATAAAAAGTTATTCATTTTCAATTAATTAAATATCATACCTCTTTTAGTTTGTTTACATAAGCATAAAAAAGACTTAACATAATCTAAAAATGATTAAAAAAAAGAGATTTTATTTTTGCCATTAAAAAGATTTCAATAATGAAAAACATATTTTTCTTAGGTTTATACTTAGCTTCATTCAATTTTTCTTTTGCTCAAAAAAATAATTTAGGTCAATTAAAAATAAATGAAATTCAAGTAATTGGCTCTCACAACTCTTATAAAAAAGCTATTTTACCAGAAGTATATAGTTATTTGTCTAAAAAAGATACAATGAATCTTCTTCCTAGAATTCAGTATGAACATATTCCTATTCCAGAACAATTAAATTTAGGTTTAAGAAATTTAGAAATTGACGTTTATGCTGATAGTAAAGGAGGAAAATATGCTCATCCAAAAATTCTTGATTTAGTAAAAACTACAGAAACTTTTGACTTAGATGGAAAAATGAAAAAACCAGGTTATAAAATGATTCATATTACTGATATTGATTATCAAACTTGGTATTATACTTTAGAAGATTGCTTAAAAGATTTAAAAAAATGGTCTGATAACCATCCTGAACACGATCCAATTTTTATAACACTAGAACCAAAAGATGGTAATAAAAATGAATTTGGAACAGAACCTGAGCATTATACAACTCAACTTTTTGATGAGTTAGATAATGAGTTAAAAAAATATTTAGGAAAAAATAAAATTATTACACCTGATGAGGTTAGAGGAAAATACAAAACATTAAATGAAGCTGTAATAAATAAAAATTGGCCCAAAGTAAACGATGTTAAAGGCAAATTTATTTTTTTACTAGATAATAATGGAAAAAATAGAGATTTATATGCCCAAAATCATCCTTCACTAAAAGGAAGAATGATTTTTACCAATTCAACTCCTGGAACACCAGAATCTGCTATTCTATTTATGAACGAACCAATAGAAAATCAAACAAAAATAAAAGAACTTGTAAAACAAGGCTACATTGTAAGAACAAGAGCAGATGCAGATACAATGGAAGCTCGTTCTGAAGATTATTCAAGATTTGAAAAAGCAAAAAATAGTGGAGCTCAAATTATAACAACAGACTATTACCATCCAAGTAAACTATTTAAATCTACTTATAAAATTAGTTTTGATAATGATACTTATGAAAGAAAAAATCCTATAATAAAATAAGTAGATTTTTTATAAAAAAGCCATCATATTGATAGCTTTTTTTATATTTATAATCGACGAATTGACTTTGATTTCAAATCAATTTCGAAATGATCAGAAGGTTCACCATTTGATAAAAAGGATAAAATTTTAAATAAACTTTTTAACTGTGTAATAAATAAATCACTGCTTGTATTTTGTACAAATAGCTCTTCCAAAATTTTATAATTATCTAATCTATTTTTAGGAATATCTTTCTTCGCAAATTCATCTGCTGATTGAAATTTATATAAATCTAAAATCAAATCCTCAAAATTCCATTTTCTAAATTCTTTCAAATCAAAATTATTAGCATTACTTTGCTCATTAAGTGATAATAACAATAAATCTTCTCCATTTAAATACTGTGCTTTATCAATAAAATCTTTAGGCCAATCATTAGGAATCATTCGTAAACGAACCAACTCTTTTAAATGAAATAACATAAAATCATGATAGGATTTAGGTTTTAAAATTTCCTTATTCCAACTAATATGCCCTTTTTCTTTTTCTAAAATAGAATACTCTTTTTCATACAGCGGGAATAATTCATCAAAACGAGGCACATCATTCAATACCTCTGTATTTACTTCCATTTTATCATCAGATTTTATAGTAAGAATTTTATAAGCAGGAATATAAGCTGCTAAGGATGGAACTTGTACATTTACTAAAAAGTTATCTCCTATTTTTCTTGTTCCTGTATCATTAATATGCATATGCCCAGCAAAATGAACTTCAAGTCCAGCTTCAGCAAATACTTTAGCTACACTTTCGTCTGGAATTCTTTCTAATTGCCATTTTTTATCTCCTAATAACTTTTTAATTTCATTTGTTGCACCATCATTAAAATCAATCATAGGATAATGAGTAAAAGCAACTAATGTTTTATGTTTTTGTTTTGCTTGTTTTACAATATTCTTTACCCAATCAATCAAATGTTTTTTATTGGTTAAAACATTATTATAACCAATACTTGCTCCTTTATAATTTGAAGAATTATCAGTTCTTTCATTCATTTTTTTAGGAATATATGTATTTCCATCAATTGCCAATAACCACACACCGTTGGTAGGTTCTACAACATAACTCAAATCAGGAACAGAAAAACCTTTTTCCACTTCGTACATCCTTTTAGAATAAGCTGCATTATTCAAGGCTTGCTCATAAGTATACTTTTCATTATTTTCAATAAAAGGAGTACTCCAAAATAAATCTTCTTTTTTAGGATAAAAACCAAAATCTTTCAGTTCATTCAAAATCTCTAAATAACCAGATTCAGCAATATCTTTAGTGATTATCTTATGATTAGTTTTTCCTATACTATCCTTGCTATAAATACCGATTGCCTTACCATCATCTCCAAGAAAATCATCCTTTCCTCCATCTTTTCTATACGGACCAACAGGATCATGATTTCCTGTAGTTAAATAAAAATTTATACCATATTTATCATGATAATTGGATAATATTTTATGAAGTCCTCTTAAATTATACGTTTGTCCATCATCAGAAAAATCTCCTGGCATTGCTACAATTTTTATATCTTTTTTAGCAATATCATCCAATGCTTTTATAAAAGCAAAATAGTTTTCATTAAAAATCCTTGTAGAATGTAACTGAGAATCCATTGTTCTCAGAATTGTATTTTTACCCGTTTTTGTATTTAAAATCCCCTTAAAATGATTGTCACTAAAATTCCCATATAAATCTTGAAAATGAACATCTGATAAAAATGCAATTTTTATATCTTTCTGTTGTCCTTTAACTATAGAAAGTAAAAAAAACAACGTATAAAAAATTCTCTTCATTATTTTAAAAACAATAAAGCTAACTAACAAACAATGAAATAAGTTTAAGTTAAACTTAAATTATCATCAAAGAATAATTAAGACATGTATTAATTTTTTAATAAAAAAACTTCTTTAATTTTAAAAATTGATTTTCAAATAAATAATAAGATAAAATACTACTAATTATTGTAGTAATTAAGGATAATAAAAATATTAAACTAAAATTAGACGAAAATTTAACGATTAAATTAATCAATATAGTATGAAATAGATACATTGCATAAGTGTATTTACCTAATCGACTAAAAATATTATTCTTATTAATTAATAAAGGATGTTTTTTACAAAGCGTAAGAGATATTAATAGACTAGTTATACTTCCTACAAGTAAAGGTTCAAAAATTACTGAATCTATTTTTAAAGAAGGGATCAAAAAATATAATAAAATACAAAATAAAGCTATTATATTTTTAATATATCTTGGTATTTTTCCTAACTCATTAATTACATTTTCCTTATAAACTAATATGTAAGATAAAATTCCTCCAAACGAAAAATATAAAATATTTGTATTTAAATCAATATCATTAATCATATAATTTTTATATATAAACCTAAAAATTAATGAGATAATTATAGACAAAAGAAAAAAAAGTGGAATTCTTTTACTTGATAGAAAATAAAAAACTACCCCCCAAACAATATAAAAATGTTCTTCTATACATAATGACCACATAACCCTTAGTGGTGATACATTTGCAAAACTATTATTTATCATCATTTGATAATTTTCTAAAAACAATAATGGATAAAACCAATTTGGTTCGTATCCATCATTACTAGAATCTAATGATAAAAAATTTAGAATATATGGTGTCAAAAATGCAAAAAGAATCATCAAATAATATAATGGCCAAATTCTTAAAATTCGACGAAAAAAAAAGTTTTTCAAATTTATTTTATGTTTCTCCTCCTTTTCAATTATTAAGATATAAGAAATTAGAAAACCACTTAGAATAAAAAATATTTGCACTCCAATAGCACCACTACGCATAAAAAAATCTAAAATTTCACTTTGATATCTAGGTAAATGTTGTAAAAAAACAGTAAAAAAAGCAAAAAAACGTATTGCATCAAATGTGTTAAAATATTTCATCCTTTATAAAGATTAACTAAATTACTTATAACATATTAATCCTATAAAAATTGTAAATAATTATATGTAAAACATATAATATATTATAAGATTTAATTAAATTTATTTTGTAATTAAAACAATATGAAATACATATTTTACATCTGTTTTGTTTTAGCCTCAATAATTAATGCACAAACTATTCAACTAAACATTTCTGATTATTCAAATAACTTACCGATAAATGATGCTGATATTTATTTTGCTAAGTCAACTAAAAATTTTGTGTCTGATGATAATGGAAAAGCTATGATTGATTTATCAAATATTGATAAATCTGACGAAATTATCATCTCAAAAAAAGATTATCAAGATGCTAAAATTAATGTTAACAAAATAAATTCTGAATCAATAAAAATAAGACTGGAAAAAGTTGGAAATATTGAATTACAAGAAGCTTTTATTAGCAACCTGAAAGCTGAAGATATTCTAAAAAAAGTTATTGAAAATTATGACAATAATTTTAAAGTTGAAAAATATTATTTTTTAGTTAATCTTCAACAAAAATCTTATATTGATAGCAGTTATTTAGATTTAATTGATGTTGATTTACAATTAAAATTTACGAAAGGTAAAATCTTAATAAAATCTAATGGAAGAATAAATAAAAAACATATTGCTGATTCTCCTCCTGTTACTATAGACTTCAATTCATCAGATTATCTACGTCATTTATACCTTTATGATGGTTTAAAAACAATGCATGAGAATCTTCTAAAAAAACAATATAATAATACTAAAGTAATATTTACTAAATACGCTGACAAGCCAATGTTTGAAGTATACTTAGATAAAAATAAAGATGAAAAAAATTATTTATTAATAGATAAAGAAACTTTTTCGGTTATTCAATATACTCTTAATATTCGTAATGAAATTAAAACAAATACTGAAAAACCTTTAAAAAGAGATGGTATAATATCTTTTAAATATAGACCTTATATGGAAGGTTGGGTACTCAAAGAATCTGACGTAAATTTTCTAATGAGTTTATTTGATGAAAAATCTAATAAAGAAATTAAAATTGATTTAGATTATAAAATAACAGCTTTTGATTTTAGTACAACAGCTTTTCCAGAATTTAAAAAAACAATAAATATAAAATCTGATATAAGAAAAAATTTCAACTAATTAAACAGCTGTAACTTTTGTTTTTTTTATACATCTTTCCATTAAAAATAAATATAATAAAAACCAATAATGAATAAACTATTTTATATTATTACTTTATTATCAATCTCAACAAACGCTCAGTTAATAAATATTAAAATATCAGATTTATCAAATAATTCACCAATAGATGATGCAGATATTTATTTTGCTAAGTCAACTAAAAATTTTGTATCTGATGATAATGGAAAAGCTATGATTGATTTATCAAATATTGATAAATCTGACGAAATTATCATCTCAAAAAAAGATTATCAAGATGCTAAAATTAATGTTAACAAAATAAATTCTGAATCAATAAAAATAAAACTAGAAAAAGTTGGAAATATTGAATTACAAGAAGCTTTTATTAGCAACCTGAAAGCTGAAGATATTCTAAAAAAAGTGATTAAAAATTATGACAAAAATTTCAAAGTTGATGAATATTATTTTTTAGTTGATATACAACAAAAAATAAATGAAAATTACGTAAATGAAGATTATATCGACGTTAATCTGCAATTTAAATTTGATAAAAATGATTTAAAAAATAAAATCTACAGGAAAAATAAATAAGAAATATAAAAAAGGTCAAAAAATAAAAGTTAATATAAACACATTTGATTATTTAAAAAATATATATCTTTTTGATGGTTTAAAGGAAATGTATGAAAATACTTCAAATAAAAGATACATAAGTACAAAAGTCGTTAATAGTAAATATGCCGAAAAGCCAATGTTTGAAGTTTATTTAAATAAAACCAATGAACGACAAATCTATTTACTAGTTGATAAATCTACTTTTTCTATAGTGGAATTCAAGTCAAATTTGATAAAAAATAAAAATCTAAATTTAGATATTAAAGAAAGTAATATTTCTATAAAATTTAGACCACACAAAGATAATTGGATTCTTAAAGAATCATCCATTTACATGGAAACTTCTTTTATCAATAGTTCGGCTAATATAAGTTTTGATTATATAATAAAGACATATGATTTTGGTGCAAAACCTTTTCCTGAATTTAAAAAAGATGTTAAAGAGAATGAAGATATTCGAAAAATTTTTTAATACAAAAAAGGAGTTTCATCTATAAAACTCCTCTTTTTTTATTTTCAATTTTTCTAAAACTAAGTTTATTATCTTATCAAAATTTGTATTAATTCCTCCTAAACAATATACATCAAATGTTATAGTACTATTCGAATTACCCATTTTTAATATTGTTTGATAACCATCTAAACAGCCCAAATTATTAAAAATATCTTTAGAATTTAATTCTAAAATTTTAGTTTCAATAATTTTAAAATCCTCAACAGATAAATAAACTATTTTTTGAAAATCTTTATTTGATTTTAAATTCATTTTTATTGAAACAAATACTTTATCTTTTTTTTGACTTACAGCTTTTGGATAAAATATAGATTCAGGATGCTCAAAATTTATTTCCGTATTTCCATATAATTTAGAAGATAAATTTTCTATACTCAACCAAGTAATCTTTGTTTGTCCAAAAATTATTATAGAAAATAAGAAGAAAACTAAATTTAGTCTCATATTTCTGATAAAAATTTTAATGTATCTATGTTATCAGCGTAATCTGTTAATAAAGGAGTTTGTGTATGACCAAAAGCAACATAATTAGGATTATCTTTTAGTTCATTACCTACAACACATTGTATTTGGTCTTCATTTTCTTGTAAGAAAGTTTTTACATCATTTATATCTGAATAAATTTCATAATTAATTACAGCTATTGGCGAATGTAAATTTTCGTCTTTCTTTAATAAAACAAAATTATTGTCTAAGAATTCATCTTTCCCAAGTAGATAAATAGCACGGTTATAATCATAATTGTTCGCGTATTTTGGATGATTTATCACTTTTGTTCCCCAATCAAGAACATTCTCGAAAAAAGAAGGAACTAATTCTTCCGATTTAAAATAAATCTTGGTAATATTTCTACATCCTAAACCAAAATATCTAAATACATCTTCTCCTAAACTCTTTAACTCTTGCTCTGTTTCTGTTCCATTAATAACAGCTACAGATGTTCTATTTTTACGAATAATGTTAGGTACTTTAGAAAAATATTGTTCAAAATAACGTGCTGTATTGTTACTTCCTGTTGCTATTACTGCATCAAAATTCTCTAAACGATTTACAGTTTTTATAATTTCTTTGAATTTTTCATCTACAGAATGAAGATATTTTATGATAAATAACATTAGTTTATCATCTTTAGAAGATGTTTTTACTAAAGCATTATTCCCAGATAAAACAACAGAAAGTAAATCATGAAAACCAACCAAAGGAAGATTCCCTGCCATTATAATTCCTACATTTTCATTTGCTTCTTTAAAATTATAAGGATTAATCCAAGAAGATAAAAGTTGCGTATTTAAAGCTTTTGACCAATTTTCTAAAGCATAAAATATATTGTCTTTTGTAAACCAATTATTATAAGCTTCCGCATCGTTTAATGCAAAATTAATATCTTCTTCTAACGAAGAAAATTTTGACTTTAATTCTTCTGAAAGTGGAATTGTCTTATTTGTAATAAAATCAAATAATTGTCCTAATTCATTAAATGCAGAAATCCTTTGTTCGATTGTCATAATTCTTAAAAATAAAATGTAATTTTGCAGTTACAAATGTAGGAAATAAAAAACAGATACAATGGCTATAATTATTACAGACGAATGTATAAATTGTGGAGCATGTGAGCCAGAATGTCCAAATAATGCAATCTATGAGGCTGCTGTTGATTGGAAATATTCTGAAGGAACTTCTCTTACAGGAACCGTTGTTAACGTAGATGGTGTTACTTATGATGCTGATGCGGTACAAGATCCTATTAACGATGAAGTTTATTACATTGTTCCTGACAAATGTACAGAATGTAAAGGGTTTCATGAAGAACCACAATGTGCGGCAGTTTGCCCTGTGGACTGTTGTGTACCTGATGATAACCACGTAGAAAGCGAAGAACGCCTTTTAAGTAAAAAAGCGTTTTTGCATTTAGAGTAAAATCGTCATAACTTTACATATAAGAAACCTCGACTAAGTCGAGGTTTTTTTTGTTATATGAGATATTGATCTAACAAAAACTTTCTATTAT
Source organism: Flavobacteriales bacterium UBA7612 (assembly GCA_002484335.1). GTDB lineage: Bacteria > Bacteroidota > Bacteroidia > Flavobacteriales > Weeksellaceae > Empedobacter. The sequence goes on along the minus strand of DLJQ01000019.1, from coordinate 59,621 downwards.
TTATGCAATAGTAATTTAATAGTAAATCCTTTTTCATCAGAAAAAGATTGCAAAGTAAAGCTTGATATGTCGTAATTACCTAAGAAAATATAACTTCTTTTCTAATCACATTTTAATTCGATTCTAATCAATTCTAATGCTTAAACGATAATTAGTCTTCTATTTTTATATAAATGATTTAACTAAAATTAAAACCATGAAAATCTTATTAAATTTCGCATTTAATGACAATAAAATACTAAACTTTTTAATTAAGAAAAAAACAATAAAAAAAACATTTAGAATATTGACTTATAGCACAATATTTGAAGATTATTTTATTAAAAACACTAATCATGAAAACAAATTATACTCTCCTAAAAATCAGATCTTAATTTATTTTAATCCATAAAATCAAGTCGATTTGATTTGATTATACTTATCGTTTAATCCATACTATTTTTCTAAGATATTAAAAACCAATTAGAAATTTTAAAGTTATCTAAAATATATTTTTTGATGAATAATATGGTTGTAAAAAAATTATTGAATTAAAAATATTAAATAAACACATGGCTTCAATAAAAGCAAGCGAACATGGTAAAAAACTTCTTCGCTATATTACGAAAGATAGAAAAGATTTAACAAATATTTATCTCTATGCAATATTTAATGGTATTGTTTACCTAAGTATTCCTCTTGGTATACAATCCATAATTAGTTATGTAATGGGAGCTACAATGGTAACTTCTATTTATATCCTAATTTGTTTTGTTGTTATAGGAACATTTTTAGTTGGATATTTCAAACTAAAAGTTTTGGAAATTATAGAAAAAATTCAACAAAAAATATATGTTGAGTTTTCTATGGCTTTTGCTGAAAAATTACCGAAAGTAGATTTATTTAGTACAAGAAAGTATTATTTACCAGAACTTGTAAATCGTTTTTTTGATATACAAAATCTTCAAAAAGGTATTTCAAAAATACTTTTAGAAATACCAACAGCACTTATTCAAATTTTATTCGGTATTTTACTTCTATCCTTTTATCATCCTTTATTTTTAGTTTTTGGAGGATTAGTTATACTTTCTGTTGGAGGAATTTTTTACTACACAATGGAAAGTGGTATAAAATCTAGTTTGGATGAAAGTGATAAAAAATATGATACTGCTTCTTGGTTAGAAGATGTTGCTGATTCTGTAAAAACTTTTAAAATGCACTCGGAAAAAGGCATACATTTGATAGGAACAGATAATAGAGTCTTAGAATACATAAAACACAGAACTACACATTTCAAGGTATTGGTATTACAATACAAAACAATTGTTGCCTTTAATGTTATTATAACTTTTACAATGTTGGCCATTGGAACTTACCTTATGGTAAATCAACAACTAAATATTGGAGCTTTTATAGCTACAGAAATTGTTTTATTAACGATCATGGCTGCAGTAGAAAAATTAATTGTTAGTTTAGAAAGTTATTATGATTTAATTGCTGCTTATGCAAAGTTAACTAAGGTAACTGAACTAAAAGAAGAAAAAGATGGTGAAATAAAATTATTAGAAAACAATAAAGGTATAAGTATTGAATTTCAAAATGTTAATTTTTCGTTTAACGAAACTCCAAATGTTTTATCAAATATAAATTTTAAGTTAAATGAAAATACTATATCTGTAGTAACAGGAGAAATGGGAAGTGGAAAATCTCTTTTACTTAATATCCTTGCAGGATTTTATGACCCCAGTTCAGGTAGTATTTTATTCGATAAAATCCCTTTAAAAAACTTGAATAAAGAATATTTCAGAAATCATGTTGGATTATATCTAGAAACTACCAAGGTGATAAAAGGAACTGTACAAGAAAATATACTTTTAGGAAATACACAAAGCAACACAGAAAGTATATTGATGTTATCAGAAAAATTAGGAATAGATAATATATCTAGTAGATTCAGTCAAGGTTTTTCAACTGAAATTAGTGAAACAGACTCAGAATTATCTTTTAATACTAAAAAGAAAATACTTATACTTCGTTCTCTTTTAGGAGATAAAAAATTACTTCTTTTAGAAAACCCTCTTGCTGGAATGTCTGATAAATTTAAAGAACATCTAATTCATTATTTAAATGATCTTAAGCAACATACAACTATTGTTATTGTTTCGCCAGACAAAAATCTTATTGCTCATGCTGATCAGCATATTCATCTAGAAAAAGGAAGTCTAAGAGTAATGCCATAAAAAGAATAAAATGAAATTACAATCATACGATAAAATATATCAAATTCATAAAAAATCAAAAGTAAAAAGATGGTTTCTTTTTATTTTTGTTGCAGCTATTATAACTTTATTTCTTCCTTGGACGCAAAATATAAAAGTAAGAGGAAATGTATCTGCATTATATCAATATCAAAGACCACAACAACTTAATTCACCTATTCCTGGAAGAATAATAAAATGGAATGTGAAAAATGGAGATTATGTTTCTAAAGGAGATACATTATTACAACTTTCTGAAATTAAGGAAGATTATATGGATCCTTTGTTAGTACAGCGTACAGAAGAACAAGTACAAGCTAAAAAAGGAGTTAGAAATTTTTATGAAGCAAAAGCAGAAACTGCAAAAAGTCAGTTAAATGCATTAAATGCTGGTCGTGATTTAAAACTAAATCAAATTAAAATAAAAATAAGTCAATTAAACAATAAACTCGCTGGTGAGCAAGCAGAATTAACAGCTGCAACAAACGAATTACAGCTTTCTGAAGACCAATATGCGAGACAAAAAAAAATGTACGATGATGGATTAGTTTCTCTTACTCAATTTCAACAACGCAGTATTTCTTATCAAAATTCTATTGCTAAAAAAACTGCATATGAAAATAAAGTTGCCCAAACTCAGCAGGAAATTATAAACACAAGAATTGAACAAAATTCTGTCATACAAGACTACAATGAAAAATTAAGTAAAATTGAAGGTGAACGTTTCCAAAGTATGGGCCAAATAGAAGGAAGTGATGGTGATATTGCAAAATTAGAAAATCAAGTTGCGAATTATAAGGCTAGACAAGGTTTATATTTTATCATAGCTTCGCAAGATGGTCAGATAGTTCAACTAAATAAAGCTGGAATTGGTGAAGTTTTAAAAGATGGAGAAAATATAGGAACTATTGTTCCTACTGGTGTTGATTATGCTGTTGAAATTTATATAAAACCGGTAGATCTACCGTTAGTAAAAGAAGGACAAAGAGTTATGTTTATTTTTGATGGTTTCCCTGCTATTGTATTCTCTGGTTGGCCAGATTCTAGTTATGGTACATTCTCTGGTAAAGTAGTTGCAGTAGAAAGTAACATAAGTCCTAATGGTCTTTTTAGAGCTTTGGTTGTAGAAAATAAAAATGAAAAAAGATGGCCTACAAAAATGAAAATGGGAACTGGAGCTGAGGGAATTGCTATATTAAATGATGTTCCTGTATGGTATGAATTATGGAGAAACATCAATGGATTCCCTCCTGATTACTATGAAGTTACAACAACTAAAACAACTAAAGATGGTAAAGGTAAATAGAATAATTTTTATTTTTTTCTTGCTATTTTTTCAATTTTGTTTTGGTCAAGATTCTTTAAAAATTTCTGCTAATGAGTTTATTTCTGTTGTAAAAAACTATCATCCATTAGCCATAAAATATCAAATACAAAATAAAATTGCTTCTTCGGAAATCACAAAAGCAAGAGGAAATTTTGATCCAACTTTAGCTGCTAAAATTGGAGAAAAAAATATAGATGGAACAAGATATTATGAACAAAAAAATATAGAACTAGGTATTCCTACTTGGTATGGAATAGATATACATGGTGGATATAATCATCTTAATGGAGATAAAATAAATACTAGTGAAACCAAAGGTGGGCTTTATCAATTTGGTGTTACTATTCCATTAGCTAAAAATCTTCTTTATGATAAAAGAAGAGCAATGCTTGAGCAAGCAAAATATGCTCAAAAAATGACTGAAGCAGAACAAAAAGTTCTAACGAATGAATTGCTTCTTGATGCAGAAAATAGTTATTGGGAATGGGTACAAAATTATGAAGTATATAAATTAAAAACTGAAATTGTCGAAATAAATAAGGAACGATTATCTTTTACAAAAAAGACATTTGAATATGGAGAAAAAGCTGCAATTGATACAATTGAAGCTTTATCTCAATTACAAGGTTTTGAATTACAACAACGCGATGCCTTCCTTAATTTTGTAAAAAGTACACAACAATTACAACTATATCTATGGAAAGATAATCAAGAAATCTATGAATTAACAGAAATGATTTATCCAGCTGATAATTTAGAAGAAAATATAGCTTTTACAGATTATGAATTTTTGATTAATGATGTTCAATCTCAAGAAATGGACACTCATTTTTCTATATTATATTACAACCAAAAACAATATATACTAGAAAGTGAAAAACGTTTGAAATGGCAAAGTTTTTTACCTAAGATTGATTTTACATATAATTTTTATAATAAAGAAAATTACTCTGCTGATTATTTACCTTTTTTTGATAATAATTTTCAATATGGAATTAAATTAGAAATTCCCATTTTTCTGAGAGAAGCAAGAGCAAATTACGAAATAGCAAAATTAAAATTAAATCAAAATAATTTAGATACTAAAATGAAAAGTAGAGAATTAGATACTAAAATAGAAACCTATAAAAACGAAATTCTTAACTATCATTCACAAATAGATTTATCTCAGAATAATTTAAAAAATTATGAACGACTTTTATCTGCAGAAGAAATAAAGTATGCTAATGGAGAAAGTTCTCTTTTCTTAATTAATTCCAGAGAAAATAAAGTCATTGATGCACAAGAAAAATTTATTTCGATTCGAACAAAATTTGTAAAAAGCTTCAATAAATTAAAATGGATGAAAGAAAATTTCTTAGTACCGAATTAATTATTATTTTTTTTAATTAGTATAAAATAAAAAACTCGACNNGTCGAGTTTTTTATTTTATACATTTTAGTCAATAAATCCTAGAAAGGAATTTGAGCATTAACTTCTTTAATTGCATCTACACTAGATTTAAATTTTTCTTTCTCAGAATCTGTTAAATCTAATTCAATAATTTTTTCCCATCCGTTTTTACCAATAACACAAGGAACACCAACTACAACGTCATTTGTATCGTATTCTCCTTCTAGTAAAACAGCACAAGGAATCAATTTCTTTTTATCATGTAAAATCGCATCAACCATATAAGCTGCAGATGCACCTGGAGCATACCAAGCAGATGTTCCTAATAATTTTGTAAGAGTTGCACCGCCTACCATAGTCTCACTAACTACCTCATCAATTTCTTGTTGAGTTAAAAAATCTTGTATTGGTAATCCTTTATACTTAGAATAATTCGGTAAAGGAATCATTGTAGTATCACCATGTCCTCCTATAACAATAGCATCTAATTCACTAATTGGTAAATTTGATTTTTTGCTTAAGAAATATTTAAAACGAGATGAATCTAAAAGATTTCCCATTCCAATAACTCTATTTTTTGGAAGATTAGATAATTTCAATGCTGCATAAGTTATTGTATCTAAAGGATTAGTTACAATAATTAAAACTGCATTTGGAGAATGTTCTAAAGTACTTTTGATAACAGTTTCTACAATTTTAACATTCGTAGAAATCAACTCTTCTCTAGTCATTCCTGGTTTTCTAGGTATACCAGAAGTCACAACAACTACATCACTATTTTCAGTTTGTTTATAGTCATTTGTAGAACCTTTAACTACAGTATCAAACCCAATTGCATGAGCACTTTGCATAATATCCATGGCTTTCCCTTCGGCATAACCTTCGTTGATATCTAACAAAACAACTTCATCTGCGATTTGTTGATAAGCCAAAACTTGAGCACATGTTGCACCTACATTTCCAGCACCTATAATTGAAACTTTCATAATAAAAATTTTAAGATTGGTTTAACAATATTTATTTAAACATCGATTTTTGCATAATGAGCATTCTTCTCAATAAATTCTCTACGTGGTGGAACGTCATCTCCCATCAACATAGAAAATACACGATCTGCTTCTGTTGCATTATCTATTGTTACTTTTCTTAATGTTCTATGCTCTGGGTTAAGAGTAGTATCCCATAATTGTTCAGCATTCATTTCCCCAAGACCTTTGTATCGTTGGATAGTCACCCCTTTTCCAGATCCATCTGTAGAAAATTCTGCTGTTAAACGTTCACGGTCTTTATCATCCCAAGCATATTCAGCTTTAGCACCTTTTTTAACTAAATATAATGGTGGAGTTGCAATATAAACGTGTCCTTGTTCTATCAACTCTTTCATATAACGGAAAAAGAATGTAAGTATCAATGTTGAAATGTGAGAACCATCAACATCGGCATCGGTCATAATTACAACTTTATGGTAACGTAACTTAGTAAGATTTAAAGCTTTTGAATCTTCTTCAGTTCCTATTGTTACTCCTAAAGCAGTATATATATTTTTAATTTCTTCGTTATCTAACACTTTATGTGCCATTGCTTTCTCTACATTCAAGATTTTACCTCGTAATGGTAATATTGCTTGAAAATGGCGATCACGTCCTTGTTTAGCTGTACCTCCGGCAGAATCTCCCTCGACAAGGAATAATTCTGATTCTTCTGGTTTACGAGAAGAACAATCGGCTAGTTTACCTGGTAAACCACTTCCACCCATTGGGTTTTTACGTTGTACCATCTCTCTAGCCTTCTTAGCTGCTTGACGAGCTTTAGCTGCTAAAATTACTTTATCTACAATTAATTTTGCTTCTGCAGGATTTTCTTCTAAGAAATTAGTTAACATTTCTGCTACTATTTTATCAACAGCAGGAGAAACTTCAGAGTTTCCTAATTTAGTTTTTGTTTGACCTTCAAACTGAGGCTCCATAACTTTTACAGAAATTACAGCTGTTAATCCCTCACGGAAATCATCACCAACAATCTCTACTTTTTCTTTTGCAAGATTAAAGTTTTCCTCAGCGTATTTTTTAAGTGTACGAGTCAAAGCACGACGGAAACCAGATAAATGAGTTCCTCCTTCGTGTGTATTTATATTATTTACGTAAGAATGTACATTTTCTGTGTAAGAAGTATTATATCTCATCGCAACCTCAACTGGAATTCCTTCACGTTCTCCTTCCATAAAGATTACTTTATCCATAATAGCTTCTCGATTTCCATCAACAAACTCAACAAACTCTTTTAAACCTTCATCAGAATGAAAAAGTTCTGTAATGAAATTACCATCAGCATCTTTTTCTCTTTCATCTGTCAAAGTAATATTAATCCCTTTATTTAAGAAAGATAACTCTCTTAAACGATTCGCTAAAGTTTGGTAATTATATGTTTGTACTTCCTGAAAAATCGTATCATCTGGAGTAAAAGTAACTATTGTTCCATTTTTCTCCGTTTCACCTACTTCTTTTACATCGAATAAAGGTTTTCCTTTTGCATATTCTTGAATGTATTTTTTACCATTCTTATATACTTCTGCTGTTAAATGGTTAGAAAGTGCATTAACACATGAAACACCAACCCCGTGTAAACCTCCAGAAACTTTATAAGTATCTTTATCAAATTTACCACCAGCACCAATTTTAGTCATTACAACCTCAAGAGCAGATTTTCCTTCTTTTTTATGAAGATCAACAGGGATTCCTCGCCCATTATCTTCTACACGAATTGAGTTTCCTTCTAAAATTGTAACTTTAATTGTATCACAATATCCTGCTAAAGCTTCATCGATAGAGTTATCTACTACTTCATAAACCAAGTGGTGTAATCCTCTAACTCCTACATCTCCGATATACATCGAAGGACGTAGACGAACATGCTCCATTCCTTCTAATGCCTGGATATTATCCGCTGTATATGTGTTATTACTCATAATATGTCTCTAACTTTTTAAAACAAACAAATATAATGAATTCTAGTGAAATTTCCTCTTATTTTTGAATAAAAGAGCCTTAAATTAAATGGTTAAAAAAACATTAACAAAATAAAAATGAACTATATTTATTCGTAAATTAATTAACCAAAAAAATGAATGTAAAAGACGTTATACTCAATGAGGAAATTATTCGTTTCGATGAGTTACTTATTAGTTCTTGGAATTATTTTTTAAAAATTCTTCCATCCATTGCTTTGTCAATAATTGTTGGACTAATTGGTATTTTAATTATTCGATATTCTAGTAAAATAGCATTTAAAATTATTGATAAAAAATCTTCTGATCCGTTAGTTAGCGATTTCCTTGTCAAGATAATTAGTCTTGTCTTATTTATCTTACTTATAATTATCTGCTTAACTATATTAGGTTGGGGACAAATTACAGCTGATATTCTAACTGGAGCTGGAATTGGAACATTTGTTTTAGGATTTGCTTTAAAAGATATTGGAGAAAATTTTTTATCTGGTATTTCAATGGCGTTTAGTCGACCTTTTGAAATTGGTGATATTATAGAAATTAATGATATAAAAGGTCAAGTAGTTTCTATGTCATTGCGAGAAACGATTATAAAAGGTTTAGATGGACGAAATGTTTTTATTCCTAATGGAACAATGGTGACAGAAGCTTTACAAAATTACACAGTAGATCATATTATTAGAGATGAATTTGAAATAGGATTAGATTACAATGATGATATTCAAAATATAATTCTACTTATCGAAGGAATTTTAAAAGAATTTGATCAGGTTTTAACTGATCCGGAACCACTTATTTTTATTGAAGAATTATCGGCAAGTACAGTGAATATAAAAATTGAATATTGGATTAGTATAAAAAATAATATTGATACTGATAAAAAATTACGAAGCAACATTATGCTAAAAACTTTTCAAACAATATTAGAAAAAGGCTATAAATTACCTAATAATATTTTGGAAGTAAAAATTACAGAAAATCAAAAAGCGAAATCTTAAGATTTCGCTTTTTGATTATATATCTTTCTTCTCTAGATAAACGACTTTTTTTGTCTCAAAAAAATCTTCATCAAAAAAGTTTTGTATATCGAATAATACCGCCTTTGGAAAGTCGGCTAATTCCTCCGATAAATCTCCTCCTTTAAGATATAATAATCCGTTTGGAAAAGGATTTATAGATTCTTTTTTGAATTTACCTCTTATCCAACCAGCGAATCTTGGCATGGCAGTTACAGCTCTAGAAACTACGAAATCGTATTTATCTTTTATTTCTTCTGCTCGTTTTTGTTCTGCTTTTACATTCGTTAAACCAAGTCCATCTGCAACTCCTTGTACAACTTTTATTTTTTTACCGATAGAATCTACCAAATGAAAATTAACATTAGGAAACAATATTGCCAAAGGAATACCTGGTAATCCTCCTCCAGTACCAACATCTAAAACATCGGAATTATCAGCAAATTCCATTACTTTCGCAATAGCTAAAGAATGTAATATATGATTTACATAAATTTCGTCAATATCTTTACGAGAGACAACATTGATTTGATCATTCCATTCTTTATACAAATCACCAACTTTAGAAAATTGTTCTATTTGTTTTTCTGATAAATTAGGAAAGTATTTTAAAATTATATCAATCATTAAATTAAATTATTTCTGAAACACGAGCACAAATATAATCCAATAACTTTGTATCGTCTTCTGTAAATGGATTTATTGTATGAGAATCAATATCTATTTGACCAATATTTTCTCCATCTTTAAAAATTGGAACTACAATTTCTGCTTTAGTTTCTATAGAACAAGCTAAATAATTATCTTGCGCATAAACATCCGGTACAACAAACGTTTCATTAGATTCTGCTACTTGGCCACAAATTCCTTTTCCGTAAGGAATAATTATATGATCTGTTTCTGCACCAACATATGGTCCAAGTTTTAACTCATTTTTATCTCCATTCTTGAAATAAAAACCTACCCAATTGTAATAAGCTATCTCATCGCTTAACAATTGACAAATTTTCTGAAGTTTATCTTCTGTTGAAAAATTACCATCAATAATTACATCAACTCTTTTATTTAATTCTTGCATTACTGTCTATATAAAAAACAAATTTATTGATTAATCATTACTTAATCAAAAACATGATGTTTTTGATTTATATTTGTTATATATTTTTTAATAAAAATGAAAGAATTTAAACCCCTATTCCTATTTCTTGCACGTTTTTTAGGAACTTATATTTTATTAAGTTTTTTTTATAAACTTTATTTAGATCAATATCTTCCTTTGAAAAATCCTGATCCTTTTACAAAGTTTACTTCAGATACAACTGCATTACTTCTTAATAAAGTCGGATTCGTATCTTATTCTAATATTGCTATTAATCAACCTTGGATGCGTTTGGTCATTAATGGTCAAGTTGCCTCTATAGTTAATGAAGGTTGTAATGCTATTTCTATTGCTATTATTTTTGTTTCATTTATTATTGCTTTTTATACCAAAGTAAAAGAAACATTTTTATTTATTTTTATTGGATTATTATTAATATTTATAATGAATATTTCTAGAATCGCTATGCTTAATTATATCTTTAGATTTCATTATGAAAAATACGGTAAAATTGCTCATGATTACTTTTTCCCTTCTATTATATATGGATCTATCGTTATTCTTTGGATTGTTTGGATTAAATTTTTTGTAACTAAAAAAAATATCAAAAATGCCTAATAAATATTTACGTTTTGGAGTAACAGTTCTCTTAATATTTGGTTTAATTTTAGTAAGAAAATTTGAAAACACATTGTTCTACGACCCTTTTATTTCTTATTTCCAGGGATTTAACTTTAAAAAATTTCCTGCAATTAATTTTACTGAATTAAACATTAGTATTATTTTTAGATATCTCATCAATTCTATTTTAACAATATTGATAGTAACATTTCTTTTTTGGAAAAAAATCTATATTAAATTCACTGTAATTGTTTTAATATTAGCTTTAATTATCTTGTTACCTATCTATAATTATCAAATAACAACTAAATTATCATCAGGTCAATTAACTTTTTTTTACATACGTAGATTTCTGATACAACCAATGTTCTTTTTAATATTAATCCCTTGTTTTTATTATCAAGAAATACAAAATAAAAAACGATTGTAGATTTCTCTACAATCGTTTTTTATTTTATTAATATTTAGCCTTATAAACCTGATGAATCTTCTCTGTTCAAAGCTTGCTCTTTAGCAAATAATTCTTGAGCTTTTTGCTCAGCTATTTTTTGTTTTTGTTCTTCTACTATTTTATTATTTTCTGCTTTAACTGCTTTAACTTTATAAAGCCATCCTAAGAAACCTCCTAAAATAAATCCAATTCCAGTACCTCCAGTTATCCCGACTAAAAATTCTTTATCAAAAAATAAACCTGAAAAATCTAAATTTGTAAAATAGAAAATTACAGCACTAATTGCTAGTAATAAAAATCCAATGATTGTAGTATAAGTCATAGTTGTTAGTTTTATTATTAAAATAAATCATGGTTAATACGCTGACGTACGGCTTCATATAAAATAGCTCCACAAGCAACAGAGACATTTAATGATGCTGTTTGTCCAGTCATAGGCAATTTAATAATTTTATCCGAGATTTTCAAAATAGAATCAGAAACTCCATCTTCTTCACTTCCCATAACTATAGCTGCAGGTACCGAAAAATCAGCATCATAGATAAATTCAGCCGACTTTTCTGAAGCACTAAAAACTGATATCCCAGCCGATTGTAAATATTTAATAACATTTATTAAATTTCCTTCTTTACAAACTGGTATATTATATAATGCTCCTGTTGATGTTTTTATAGCATCAGCATTTACAGAAGCCGAACCTTTTGCTGGAATTATTATTGCATCTACACCAACACATTCTGCTGTACGTGCAATTGCTCCAAAATTTCTTACATCAGAAACTCTATCTAATATTAAAAGAAAGGGTGTTTTTCCTTTTTCCCAAATTTGAGGTAATACATTTTCAATAGAATCAAATTCTATTGGAGAAATAAATGCATAAACTCCTTGATGATTTTTCCCTGTGAAACGGTTTAATTTTTCTAATGGAACATAACTTACAGGAATTTCATATTCAGTAACCAATTTTCTTAGTTCCGAAAAGATTTCTCCTTGTAAACCTTTTTGAATAAAAATTTTATCGATTGTTTTCCCTGCTTCAATCGCTTCTATTACTGGTCTTAAACCAAATATTCCTGCTTCGTTTTTCATAATGCAAAGATAATATTTTTATTTATAGCCCACTAAATCATTTTATATAATAACATTAAGTATTAAAAATAATCTTTTTAGGGCAATCACTTCGTGCCACGCTTTCCATTACAATCTTTTATAAACAAACAATTTATTTATAAAAGGATTTCCATTGCAATCGTTATTGCAAAAGAAGAGAAAATAGAAAAGAGATAAAAAATTCTAAAAATACTTAGAACTAAAATTTACTTAAAAGATTCAAATATTTATTGAAGATGTAAAAAACTTCATATTCATATTGAAAAAATATTTTTCACGAAACTGATTAGCCAGTAATAGCAATCGTATAAAGTTACTTTTACTAGATACTTTAACATAACAATTCGCAAAAAAATAACTTGAAAGATTATGAATTAATCTAAAAAAATAATAATTATTTTTTTATTCTGTCTTTTAATTGTTGTATATAAATTGGAATACTTAAATAAAGCATACTACCTAATATAATTAGCGTAATTAATGATATTAAGTTAATTTTTAAATGTATAATCTTTGAAACAAAAACAATAATTAAAACAATATTAAAAAATGTTCTAAAGTAGAAATGTTGAGTTATTTTTCTTCCTAAATCAGATTTTCCATAAGAGACAAGAAACATAAAAATAACTAAAATAGACAGAATAAGACTAATTTTCATTCTAAAAAAAATCACTAAATTTGAGGTTTTAAATATACTATCAAAATGCAACAATATCACGATTTATGTAAAAAAGTATTAACAGAAGGTTCTTTTAAAGAAGATAGAACTGGAACTGGAACTAAAAGTATTTTTGGATACCAAATGCGTTTTGATTTATCTAAAGGTTTTCCTCTAGTTACTACAAAAAAACTACATTTAAAATCCATCATTTACGAACTATTATGGTTTTTAAAAGGTGATACCAATATTAATTACCTTACAGAGAACGGTGTAAGAATTTGGAATGAATGGGCTGATGAAAATGGAAATTTAGGACCAGTTTATGGACACCAATGGCGTTCTTGGGGAAAACAAAATGGTGAAACTATTGACCAAATAAAAGTTGCAATAGATCAGATTAAAAATAATCCTGATTCTCGTAGAATTATTGTTTCTGCATGGAATGTTGGTGAATTAGATCAGATGGCATTAGCGCCTTGTCATGCCTTTTTTCAATTTTATGTAAATGATGGTAAGTTATCTTTACAATTGTATCAAAGAAGTGCTGATATTTTCTTAGGTGTTCCATTTAATATAGCTTCTTATGCTTTGTTACAAATGATGGTGGCACAAGTTTGTGATTTACAAGTAGGAGATTTTGTTCATACTTTTGGTGATGCACATATCTATAAAAATCATTTTGAGCAAGTAGAATTGCAATTGACAAGAGAACCTTTCCCTCTTCCTACAATGAAAATTAATCCTGATGTTAAAAATATCTTTGATTTTAAGTTTGAAGATTTTGAATTGATTAATTACGAAGCACATCCACATATAAAAGGTGATGTAGCTATTTAAGTTTTTCACATAAATTTAAAATTAATTATATTTAATTAACAGTCTTTCGATTACATATTTTTTAAATTTGGTAATAACCAAAAATATTACATTATGAAAACGAATAGACTTTCACCCGCGTTAGAAAAAGCTTTAAACGATCAAATCACTCTTGAAGCTTATTCTTCTCAAGTATATTTAATGTTATCTTGTTGGGCAGATGAAAATTATTTAGATGGAGTATCTAAATTTATGATGAAACATTCTGCTGAAGAAAGATTACATATGGCAAAAATTATTGAATATGTTCAAGAACGTGGAGGTGTTGTTGAAATAGAAGCTATAGATAAACCTTCTGACAAACCTGCAAACATTTACGAATGTTTTGAAGCTGTTTATAAACAAGAAGTTTTAAATACTGATGCTATATATAAAATTGTAAAATTAAGTTTTGATGACCAAGATTGGGCTACATGGAATTTCTTACATTGGTTAGTAGCAGAACAAAGAGAAGAAGAAAAATTAGCATTAGAATTATTAGAAAAAGCAAAATTAGCTGGTGGAGCAAAAATGACAGATACGGCCAAATTTGAATTAAATAAATTAATTGCTAATACAAGTCAATCCTTTCCTACTGCAGATGAGATTGATCCACTTGCATAAATTACAATAAATTATATAAAAAGAGGAGTTGATTCAAATTAACTCCTCTTTTTATATACTCATTATCAAAAAAACATTAATAACTTAAAACAGAATCTACTTTTTGTAGACTTTTTTTGTAACTTTTCATAAAATTTTACAACAAATAAAATTAAAAACATATTCCAAGATGAAGAAAAGAATTCTTTGGCTTTCATCAGCCTTTATTATATCAAGCTTTGCTCATGCTCAAGTCATGACTTCTCCTCCTAGTTACTCAGAAAATCAAAAAAATCCTTTAGATATTTATCGTGCCGAAGCTGAACGAATTAATAACCTTGTACATACAAAATTAGATTTAAAATTTGATTACAATAAAGAACAAGTTTTAGGTGAAGAATGGGTTACTTTAAAACCTCATTTCTATGCAACTTCTAATGTAGTATTAGATGCTAAAGCAATGATTATTCATGAAGTTGCATTGGTTAATGGAAATTCAAAAAAGAAACTTAACTATAAATATGATGATTTACAATTAAACATTGATTTAGGTAAAGAATATAAAAAAGATCAAGAATATACACTTTATATCAAATATACAGCTCGTCCGAATGAAGTAAAACAAGAAGGAAGTGCAGCTATTAATGATGCAAAAGGTGTTTATTTTATAAATCCAAGAGGAGAACAAGCAAATTATCCTACACAAATATGGACACAGGGAGAAACAGAATCTTCTTCTTGTTGGTTCCCTACAATAGATAAAACAAATCAAAAAACATCAGAAGAAATTACATTAACTTATCCTGATAAATATGTTTCTTTATCAAATGGTTTACTAAAATCTACAAAGAAAAATTCTGATGGTACAAAAACTGATTATTGGAAATTTGATAAAAAACATGCACCATACTTATTCTTTTTCGGAATTGGAGATTATGCAATAATCAAAGATAAATGGAAAAATATTGATGTAGATTACTATGTTGAACCAGAATATAAAGATGTTGCAAAACAAATTTTTGGTAATACTCCTGAAATGATTGAATTTTTCTCAGATAAATTAGGGTATGCTTACCCATGGGAAAAATATTCTCAGATG
Source organism: Flavobacteriales bacterium UBA7612 (assembly GCA_002484335.1). Classification (GTDB taxonomy): domain Bacteria; phylum Bacteroidota; class Bacteroidia; order Flavobacteriales; family Weeksellaceae; genus Empedobacter. Next base: position 44,145 of record DLJQ01000019.1, on the reverse strand, counting down.
ACAGCTCGCGAATATGTATCTGGAGCGATGGAAAACACAACTGCTTCTCTTTTCCATGATGGAGTTCAACAAAAAGCAGGACAATTAGTTGATGAAAATACAGCTGAATATGTTATTGCTCACGAATTATTTCATCATTGGTTTGGTGATTTAGTAACTGCAGAAAGCTGGGGAAATCTTACAGTAAATGAATCCTTTGCTAATTACTCTGAATATTTATGGTTTGAACATAAATATGGAAAGGAAAAAGCTGACGAACATAGATATGATGAAATGTTTGGTTATAAACATGGTGATGGACCAACAAAAAACTTAGTCCGTGTTCATTACAATTCTCGCGAAGATATGTTTGATGGTGTTTCTTATAACAAAGGAGGATTAATTCTTCATATGTTAAGAAATTTCTTAGGTGATGAAGCTTTTTTCAAAGGATTATCTAAATATTTAAAAGATAATGAATATGGAAAAGCTGAAGCTGCTCAATTACGTTTAGCGTTAGAAGAAGTTTCTGGAAGAGATCTTAATTGGTTCTTTAACCAATGGTATTTTGATAATGGACATCCAAAATTAACAACTGTTTCTGAATATAATCCTACGACTAAAAAAGTAAAAATTACAGTAAAACAAGATCCTGCTAAATTATTTGAATTCCCATTTGCTATCGATATTGTAGAAAATGGAAAAACTACTCGTCACCAAGTTTGGGTTGCAAAACAAACTGATAATATTTTTGAATTCGATGCATCTAAAAAACCTGATGTTGTAATTCCTAATGCTGATCAAGTTTTATTAGCTGATATTGATGATAAAAAACCTGTTGAAGAGTTTATTGCACAGTATAAAGCTGGAAAAGGTAATTACACAACACGTGTTTTAGCTATAAACGCTATGGCAGACGCACAAGCTACAAATCCAAAGGCTGTTGATGCTTTGATTGAAGCTTTAAATGATCCTTATGATGGTTTACGTATTTATACAATTAATAAATTAGATTTAGAATCTAAAACTATAGTTGATAAAGCTGAAAAAAAATTAAAACAACTTGCTGCTAATGATCCTAAAACATTAGTTCAAGCTGCAGCTCTGAATGCTTTAAATCAAGCAAATATTTATGATGAGGCTATTTTCGAAAAAGCTTCTAAAAGTCCATCATTCTCAGTTCAAGGTGCTGCTTTAACAGGAATTTTAAAAAAGAACCCTACTAAAATTGATGAACTTACTAGAAACGTAGATGATTTAGTTATAAAAAACTCTCCTGATTTGGTTGCTGCATTAGCTCCTACATGGATTAAAAATAATCAACTTGATAAAGCTCCTTTATTAGCTGAACAAGCAGCATTATATGAATTTGTTAAATTTCAAGATCCAGAAAAAGGAAAAGTTGCAGAACAGGCTTTTAATTGGATAATGACAACAGATTCCCCTGATGCTACAGCAAAAGTTGCTAAAATATTATCTCAATATTATTCTTATTTAAAAGAGCAAAATCCACAAGCTGGAATTGCACTTAAGAATACAGCAGAAAAAGGACTTCAATTAAAAAGTGACTTTGCAAAAACTAAAAAAATGCCAACAATAGTTAAGCAAATTGAACAGTTACAAACTGCATTAAGTAAAATGAAATAGTCTAATAAAATTCATTATATTTGTTAAGCTATCCTCTATGGGGATAGCTTTTTTTACCTTATAACGTATGATAAATATAGTAGTAGCAAAAGCAAGTAACAATGTGATTGGAGCAAAAAATGATTTAATTTGGCATTTACCAAATGATTTAAAACATTTTAAAAATTTAACTTCTGGTCATCCAATTATTATGGGAAGAAAAACGTACGAATCACTTGGAAGACCATTACCAAATCGTACAAATATTGTTGTAACAAGAGATTCTAATTGGACTGCTGATGGAATAGTAAAAGTAAATTCTCTTGAGAAAGCAATAAATACTGCCCTAAAAATTGATGATGAAATATACATTATTGGTGGAGGGAATATTTATAAACAAGCAATGGAGTTTACAGATATTTTATATATCACAGAAGTTCATCATGAATTTGATGGTGACACTTATTTCCCTGAAATAGATACAGATGATTGGGAAGAGGTTGAAAAAGAAAATTTCAAGAAAGATAAAAAACATCCTTTTGCGTATTCATTTGTTACTTATAAAAAAGTAAAAGAAACTAAATAATTATAATAGATTATAACATCTACTATATAAAACATTAATGGTTATGAAAATTATTAAAAGTAATTTATTTCGTCATCGTCAATGCAAGTATGGTAATTTTAAATTACAACCTGATAAAGATTGGAGTATATCTTATTCTTTTATTGATTTTGAATCTGGTTTATTAATTGTTAGCACAAATGACGACAATGAAAACCACTGGGAGAATCTTGGTTATAATGGTAGGCGAATTCCATCAAAAAAATATGTTATAGATTTAGATAATCTAAAAATACTTTCTCCTAAAGAATGGAGCAAATTTTTTAATTATGAATCTAAAATTAGTTATAGTTCAGATAATAAATTTAAATTAACAACACAAAGAATACATCATAAAGAAGATAATATAGATACTATTCAAGAAAAATTAGAATTTATAGAATCTGGTCATATTTCTACATCAGAAAGTTTTGCTTTTTCTGATCAAAAAAGAGAAAATTTACTACAGCAAACTATTAGAATGATTGAAGAAAATCAAGAGAAAAAAAAACGATTAGAAAGTAAATTAACTTTAAATGAATTCTATCTCAAAGAATTAAATTCATTAAATGAAAAAGATATTATTTTTAATTATATAAATAATGACTCTTGTTATCAATTAAGCTTTATCGCTAATGAATTTATTTTATCTAAAGTAATATTGACAACAGAAAAAAATGAATACAATCAATACGATTTTAAGTTTTACAAAGAATTTAAAAATATAGAAGATTTTTGGAATTATTTTTCAGAAACTAACAGTTGGTTTATTGATTATTCCATTTTATCTCTTTCAAATAATAAACCTCATCTTTTAGCCAAATTTATAATTCCTTTTTTCAATCAACTGAGAAAAAATCATCAGTTCACTTTTGAAGATTATCATAAAATTAATCAATGGCAAAATCTTATCTGGAATGATGAATATAGAGCTACAGAAAATAAACAATGGTGTTCTCTTTGTAAAAAAGAGATAGATTATTTTCCTCGTTATCCTAAATATATTTGTAAAGAATGTTCATCAAAAGATAAGTTTGATATAAATGGGAATCTTGTCGAATTTTCTAATTTAGGAATATCAGGAGGATTAAAAATTACTCGTTATATAAATCAAACAATCGAAGAAGATGATTCTCAATTTATGTGTGATTGTACTATTGAAAATAAACTTTTTTTTGTGCATGAAGCAAGATTTGGTGGAATTGTCATTCAATTAAAAAACTAAATAAAAAATGAAAAAGATTCTCGCTATTTTATTATTCTTCTTAATCGGATTTAATGTAAATGCTCAATCCAATCATACAGTTGAAATGAAATTTGAAGAAATTTTAAATCATTCCAATGTTAAAGGATCAATTCTAATTTTAGATTATCAAAATAATCAATATTATTCTAATAATTTTAATTGGGCTAATACTGGATTTATACCTGCATCAACATTCAAAATACCAAATTCTATTATTGGATTAGAATTAAATATTTTGAAAGACGAAAACACAATCTTTAAGTGGAATGGAGAAAAAAGAGCAATGTCTATTTGGGAAAAAGATTTAACTTTAAAAGAAGCTTTCAGTCTTTCTTGTGTTCCTTGTTACCAAGAATTAGCTCTAAAAATAGGATATGATAGAATGTCAAAATATTTAAAAAAACTGAATTATAATCATATGGTTTTTGATAAAAAAACAATTAATAATTTTTGGCTAACTGGTGGTTCTAAAATATCACAAATGGAACAAATAGATTTTTTAAAAAGACTGTATTTTTCTAAACTACCAATAAAGAAAAAAACACATGATATTCTAAAAAATATAATGATTAGAGAGCAAAATAATGAATATATACTAAGTGGAAAAACTGGTTGGGGAATTAGTGAAGATGAAAATATTGGTTGGTATATTGGTTATTTAGAAAAAGATAAAAACGTTTACTTTTTTGCTTTAAATATCAATTCAACAACAAACACAAATATGGATAATTTTGCTCAAATAAGAATTGAAGCTATAAAAGAAAGTTTTAAAATTTTAGATATTCTTCAAAAATAAAAAAGAGAGTGTTTTCTTAAAACACTCTCTTTTTTAATTATATCATTACTTTTTTATAAAATTAAATATTTGATTAGCTTCTACAGAACCTTTTTTTACTGTAACAAATTTTTTATCCTTATCAAATAAATAAAATGTAGGAATAGAAGTTGGTTGAAAAATAGGTGCAAATTCATAATTAGAATCATATAATAATTCTACATTTTTATTATCTAAAAATTTTGGAGCATGTTCTTTTAGGAATGGAATTACATCCTTTGCTTCGTATTCAGAAACTAAAATAATCTGTACATTTTTTAAATATTCATCATAATTATTATTAAAATGATTTAAAGCCAATTGACAATGAATACAAGTTGGAGAAAATAAAGCAATCAATGTTTGTTTACCTTTTTTTATTTCTTTAGAGTCAAATACTCCGTCAGATTGCATTTTAACAAATGAAAATTCAGGAATTGTTTTTAAAGAACCATTGTTTTCTTGAGCAAAAACTATAAAAGAAAACAAAACTAAAACGAATGTTGTAAATATTTTTTTCATTATATATTGATAATTTCAATGGAGTGAAGTTAATGTATTTATTTAAATTTATTACTTCATTTGATATAAAAGGTGAGTAAAATCACATAAGGTTAATTTTATTTATTCTAAATAAAATGTTAATATTGCACAATATTTATTTAGAATAATTAAAAAAAAATTAACACATGAAGTTAAATAAATTCTTACTAGCTACCCTTTTTGTAGGAACTTCTTTTTACTTAAATGCACAAAAAAAAGATAGTACAGACTATACATTAGATCAAGTAGTAATTACTGGAAGTGGTTATGAACAAAAAATAAAAGATGCTCCTGCAACGATATCTGTAATTACACAAAAAGAAATAAAAATGAAAGCGTACCGTGACATTACGGATGCTTTACAAGACGTACCTGGTGTATTTATTACTGGAGGAGGAAGTACAAGTGATTTTTCTATTAGGGGTACAGACTCCTCTCATACAATGGTTTTAATTGATGGGAAAAGAGTAAATTCTAGAGAAACAAGACCTAATTCAGACGGTCCTGGAATAGAACAAGGCTGGATGCCGCCAATCGAAGAAATTGAACGTATAGAAGTAATTAAAGGACCTATGTCTTCATTATATGGTTCAGATGCAATGGGCGGTGTTATTAATATCATTACTAAAAAAAGTACAAATCAATGGAGAGGTACCTTAGGAACAAATGGTACTGTACAAACACATAGTGCAGCCGGAAATACATATCAAATCAACGGTTATACATCTGGCTCAATTGTTAAAGATTTATTAAAATTAAAAATCGGTGCAAACTATTCTAAACGTGAAGAAGACAAATTTATGTTTGGATTCACAGAACGTATAATAAAGAGTGTCGATGCCCAATTAGATTTTACACCTACAAAAAAAGATGTATTTAGTTTTGCATTTAACCATAATAGACAAGAAAGAAACCAAACACCTGGAAAAACTTTAGCTGCAAATGGTAAAGCAACAAACACTCATTATGATCGAAATGCATTTACACTTTCTCATGCTGGTGATTATAATAATTTTCATACAAAATCATATTTACAGTACGATAAGACACAAAATCCTACAAGAAGCATGGATTATTCTACTATAGTTGCAAATACAATAAATAACTTCAATATAAAACAACATACTATTACTTTTGGTGGTGAGTATCGTTATGAAAATCTTGAAGACAAAGGAAATCAACTTGCTGTAGATGGTGTTGTATTAGATAAATTAACTCGTTGGAATTTCTCACTTTTTGCAGAAGCAAATTGGAAAATCTTCGAAAAATTAAATTTAGTTACTGGTGCTCGTTATGACAACGATGAAAATTACGGAAGCAACTTTACTCCAAGAGCTTACTTAGTATATGATTTAACTAAAAACTTTACTGTAAAAGGTGGTATTTCATCTGGATATAAAGCGCCAGCACTTAGAGCAGTTGCTCCTGGTTGGGGACAAGCTACAGGTGGAACTAACGGAAATGCTATGATTATTGGAAATCCTAATTTAAAACCTGAAAAAAGTATTAATTTTGAGGCAACAGCAATGTTCGAAGATGACTCTAAAAAATTCAATATTAGTGCAACAGCTTTCTTAACTAATTTTAAAGAAAAATTAGTTGAAATAAGACTTTGTGATAAAGACATTCCAGATAATACTTGTGATCGATTTCAACCAATATATGGAGAAGTATATGATTTTGTTTCTCAAAGAAATAATATTGATAAAGCTAGAATGAAGGGTGTAGAAGTTAGTACTTCTGTAAAAATATTACCTCAATTAAATCTTAAAGCAAACTATACTTATACAGAAACATTATCACTATCCCACTCAATGCCTGATCTTTATAAGAAAAACTTAACAAGATTACCAAAAAACATGGCTAATGCAACATTATCTTGGGATACTAGTAAAACGTTACAGTTATGGTCTAGATGGAATTATAGAGGAAAAACAACAGGAGGAATTATTAGAAATTCATATAATCCAGTTCCAATTCCAGAATATAATTTATTTGATTTAGGAAGTGTATTTAACTTTACAAAATCATTACAAATGACTTTTGGAGTTTATAATATTTTTGATAAAAAAATTATAAACGATACTACATTAGGAACTAATAATTATGGATTTAGAATTGATGGATTACGCTACCAAGTAGGAGCTACATTCAAATTCTAATTGATACTTTTAGAAATAAATAAATCCGTTGTTATAATTAACAACGGATTTTATTTTTATGAGAAGATTTTTAAATAATTAGATTATAATTTAAATATAACCTGTCCAGCCATATTGAATGGATCAATTTGATTGATATATCCTCCTCTATAATATGAATTATAACCAACTTTATCAGTTATATTGTTAATAAATATACGGAAATCAAAACGTTTTAATGAATATCCAACCTGAGCATTCAACGTTGTATATTCTGGCATTAAAAATGGTTTTACTCCAGGAGTTGTATTATGAATAATTGTTTTTTGAGTATACTCATTTACAGGTCGTGATCCTACATAATATACCCCTGCTGATAATGATAATCCATCAATAAAAGAATTAGTATTTTGAAATCTATATTGTACCCATGCATTTGCTGTATTTCTTGGTGCATTCATAGGACGAGATCCATTTACATAGGCAGGAGAATCTTCATATTTTGCATCTAAATATGCATACCCTAATAATATTTGAACATTTGGTAAAGGACGTCCAGAAATATCAACTTCGACACCAGTTCTTTTTAAATCTCCAGCTAAGCCATAAAACCCTGAATTATTACCTGCACTATTTAAAATCTGATAAGAAAGATTCTCATTTTTCATATCAAAGTATGTAACATTTGCTCGTAAACGATCATTAAACCAATCTGTTTTAATACCAAATTCTATTTGTTTTGTTCTTGATGTTCCTACGGTCCCTCCTCCTTCTAAAGGATTTGTCGAACTTCTTAAACTTGAAGTTGTTGTATATGATCCGAAAAGATTAATATTCTTTACAGGAGATATCATTAATCCAATCATTGGATCAAGAACATCTTTAGAATCACTTCCTGAGAAAGACCATCTTAAAGCTCCGACTACTTTTACATAATCAGTAATATTTAATTGATGTTGTGTCATAAATCCATAGTAGTATCCTTCATCTATTGGAGTATATGTAGACATATTCATTTGACTCCAATCAAAATTAGATGGTACTGTATTATCAATATTACCTAATACATTATCTATTTGTCTATCTGCTAATGCAACTGTTGCAGAACTTCTAGCATCAACTCTATATTTTGTATAATCATAACCAGCTTGCCAATTCCATTTAAAGATTCCAGATTTTTACCCATAACGTCAATCTGTACAGTAGAATTTCTATCATCTCTAGTAGATCTACTCATACTTCTACTACGCTTTAAATAATTAACTGTACCATTTTCCCTTATTAAACCTAACGCTGTGCCTTGTTGATCCCTATCATTATATGAAGCATAATATGCAGCTCTTACACTAATTTTATCTGTTAATTCTCTTGTTGCTCTAAAAGAGTAGGTAATAGCTTCACTTTTATCAAAATCAGTATTAAAGCCTAAAAATCGATGTCCCATATTAACAATAGCTTGTGTATCATCTGCTGCTAAATTAACTGTTCCTCTATCTGGAACACCATCAAAATTTAAGTAATCCATTTCAGCTATAATCTCAGTCTTATCATCAGGACGCCAAGCTAATGATGGCTGTATATAAAATCTTTTATTTTTCACAACATCTCTATAACTATCTCCTTGTTGATAAGCTCCATTTAAACGAAAAGCAAGACTTTTATCATTTGTTAATACATGTTGTACATCAAAAGTTGTTCTTACTTGATTCCAAGAACCAACTCTTAAGCCAACATTAGCTGCATTAATAAATCTAGGTGTTTTTGTAACTAAATTTATAACTCCACCAGCAGAACCTAATCCACTACCTACTCCTTGCGTAATAGCTGATGATCCTTTTATTACTTGTATTGATTCTACACCTTGCATATCTGCAATTCCACTAGCAGTTCTAAAATCAGAATCTTGACGAACACCATTTCTTAAAATAGGGACACCTCTAAATCCTCTAATAGACATTGATTCCCTATTTCCTCCATAAGATCCAAACAATGTTACTCCTGGTACATTTCGAACGGCATCTGTAATTGTTAAAGCTCCTTGATCTTGTATTAATTTATCTGATATTATAGAAATAGATTGAATTTGATTTTGAGAAGAAATTGGAAATCGTGTAATTGATTCTAATCCCCTCTGTTGGCGATTTCTATCACCAAAAATCTCAACCTGATCTAGATCATTTATTGAATCATTGGTATTTTTCTTAGTTTCTTGTGCGTAGATGGAAGAAAAACTAAGAATTGATAAAATTGAAAGTAGAAATGAATTCTTTCTCATAATTCTTTGTATTAAGATATTTTAACACAAAAATAAAATTTAATTATTCTAAATAAAAGTAAAGTGACAAGTATCATTTTATTCATTTAACTAATATTGAACTAATTAAATAAAAATAGCGATCATCTTTGATCGCTATTTTTTTATATAATATTTTAATTAATTTTAACTAAATATATTCCATTTAACACCAAGTTGAAATTTAAAATCTTTGTAAGGGACATTTGGTGCTGCAAAATAATCTGGTTTACTAGAAAATGAAGCATTAAAATGTTCTCCACGGATATAAAACCTCATATTTCTTACTTTAAAATTTATAAAAAGATCCATAATAGGGTATCCCCCTATTTGTTGAGTACTACTTGGATCTTGTAAAGCAAATTCATTTAATACAGGGATAAATCTCTGTCCATTATATTTTGTAAAATAAGTAAAATTAATACCTGCTTGTAATTGAGCATTTTTACTATAAATTTCTCCTTGCCAATATAATGTTTCTCTTATCAATAAATCTGGTAAAGGCATATAATCTTCATTTTTAGCAACTTTCTGATATTGAATAGTTGATACTAAATTTATATTACCAAATCGTAAATGATTTTCTCCTTTTAATTTAAAATATTTAATATCTTGATCTAATTGCTTATATGTTAAATCAGAATCCAAATAAACATAATTATTTATATTATATAAAGATCCTTCAAGTGAAGTATTAATTTTTTCTAAATTTAATTTTGCAAATATATTTTGTGTATCAATTGTTTTAAATTGATTAGCATAATTAAATTTAGCAAAGAAACTCTGATTATAAATTGAATTTAAAGAAGGTATTTTTGCTTGAGAAAGTGCACCTACAGAAAGAGTATAGCCTTTTACTGGAGTAAAATCTAATACAGCATTAATATCATATACGCTATTATAATTCTGACTTTCTAAATACTCCACATTTCCACGAAGTTTTAATCTCTCATTCCAATCAAAATCAACTTTACTTACAAAACCAAAAAGATTTTCTTTAATCTCTCTCGGGTTATTAATATCATATAAAACTGTTCCATCAGTATTTTGAGCTGTTGCTACTAAAGGTAATTCAGAAAAAACACTTAAATTTTGAAATTTAACTCCAGCTTCTATTTGTACACGATCTGTCCACTGAAAACCAGCTGTTGTTACATTCGAAAAATCTGTAGCATTCTTTAAATTATTTGTGCCGACTCCTGAAACTAGAGAAGTTGAATATAAACTTGCATTTGGAGATGAATCTTGATATCTAAACTTTTGCTTTTCATAAGTTACTGTGTTTTTCAAAATTACAGGATTATAGTAAGTTGAATCTTTCAGATTCAATCTTTTTAAAATTCCATAAGAAGCATTCACTTGAATTCTACGTGCATTAAATTCAGATTTAGCTGTTTGAGAATTTACATCAATATTACTAACATTAGTTAGTCTACGTTCTTTCTGTAAAATAAAATCATCTATATCTGTAATTCCTCCATTCTCGTTATTTTTCAAATTTTGAGCAGCATAATGCCACCATAATTTAAATCGTTCTGATTTTGTTTTATAATTAGATGAAAAAACAAATGTATTATTTTGTGCTTTATCATTTTTATAACGACCTTCAGAAATTAAACCTCTATAATGAAACGTATAATTAAATTGTTTATTAATGTTATGAGAAAATGTTGAAGAAAGAAAACTTCCTTGCTTTACTCCGTTTTCATAAACAAATTCTGTATATGGGTTTTTTACATCATAATATTTAATATCATCAGCTGTATAATAATTATATTTTTTCCCTGTAGGAAGCATGCTTGTAGAAAAAGGAGAATCTGTATGCTCTAAATCTACTACTACACCACCAACGTTTGGAAAGAATATTTTACCAAAAGCATCTTTCTTAATAAAATTCTGATTGTAAAAATTTTTAATACTCAATGTTGTATCAATAACCTCAGGTTTTTGATTATTTGTCCAGTATTTAAAATCGTCAATTTTTGTTTTAAAATATGTTACAGAATCATTTGTTGATGATCCTTTTAGCGGTCTTAAAATTTTTATAGAATCATTTTCTTGTGCTTGCGCAAATGCATTTCCTAATAAAAATAAACCAATGATTGTTTTTTTCATCCTATAGAATAAATCGTTACAAAAGTAAACTAAAATTGAGATATACAAAAAAACCCACCTATTTCTAAGTGGGTTAAAAATATTATAAATCTTTCTTAAAAAGAATATGTTGTTCCCTCTGATCCATCTTTTAGTTGAATACCTAAATCACTTAATTGATCACGAATTTGATCAGATAAAGCCCAATTTTTATCAACTCTTGCCTGATTACGCATTTCGATAAGCATTTTTACAACACCATCTAATTTATCAGAGCTCTCATTGATATCTTCTGTATCTAAACCTAAAACTTCGCGAACAAAGCCATTCATCAAAGTTTTTAATTTATCTAAGTCTTCAACATTAATATTTTCAAAACTATCTTTGATAGAGTTTATCATTTTTACAGCATCAAATAAATGAGCGATTAAAATAGGTGTATTAAAATCGTCATCCATTGCAGCATATAATTTTGCTTCAAGCTCAGTTATATTAACTGTTGATGTCTTCTTAGGAGTTATATTTTCTAATGTTTTTAATGATTCAACCAAACGATTGTATCCTTTCTCTGAGGCTAACATTGCATCATTAGAAATATCTAGAACACTTCTGTAATGTGCTTGTAAGAAACAAAAACGTACAACACTAGGATGAAAAGCTTTCTCAAAGAAATCATTATTCCCTGTTACTAATTGCATTGGTAAAATATAATTCCCTGTTGATTTACTCATTCTTTGCCCATTCATGGTAAGCATATTCGCATGCATCCAATATTTTACAGGATCATGACCATTACAACCTTTAGCTTGAGCAATCTCACATTCGTGATGAGGAAATTTAAGATCCATTCCTCCTCCATGAATATCAAAGAAATCTCCAAGATATTTTGTACTCATTACAGTACATTCTAAATGCCAACCAGGAAAACCTTCTCCCCAAGGAGATGACCAACGCATGATATGAGCTGGTGAAGCATTTTTCCATAATGCAAAATCTACAGGATTTTTTTTCTCTCCTTGACCATCTAAATCTCTAGTATTATTGATCAATTCTTCGATATTACGGTTACTTAATTCACCATAATTTAATCCTTTTTTATTGTAGGCTTCTACATCAAAATAGACAGATCCATTAACTTCGTAAGCAAAACCTAATTCAATTAATTTTTCTGCTAGTGCTATTTGCTCTAATATGTGTCCTGTTGCAGTAGGCTCTATAGTTGGAGGAAGTAGATTAAACTTTTCTAAAACCTTATGAAAATCAACCGTATATTTTTGAACGATTTCCATTGGTTCTAATTTTTCTAATTTTGATTGTTTTACAAAACGATCATTTTCTACATTTCCATCATCTGTTAAATGACCTGCATCAGTAATATTACGAACATATCGAACCTTGTATCCTAAAAATTTAAGATAACGATAAATCATATCAAAAGACATAAAGGTTCTCACATTCCCTAAATGTACATTACTATACACTGTAGGACCGCAAACATACATTCCAACATTATCTTGATTAATTGGTTCGAATATTTCTTTTTGCCCTGACAGGGAATTATGTACTTTTAATTGATTTTCTTTTACCATTTTATAGGATTTATTTACTTATTCTTTTTTAAACGTTGAAAGGAGTTTTCATTCCAATGTACGAAATAAATTCTTTTCTTAATTGCTCGTTATCTTTAAATACACCTCCGTATTCAGCTGTAACAGTACTCGATTCGATATCTTTTATACCACGAGAGTTTACACATAAATGTTTTGCATCAATAATACATGCTACATCTTCTGTACCTAAAGCCTCTTGCATTGCTTTTACAACTTGCATTGTTAAACGCTCTTGTACTTGAGGTCTTTTAGCAAAATATTCAACAATACGATTCATTTTAGATAATCCAATTACTTTTCCTTTTGAAATGTAACCAACATGAGCTCTTCCAACAATTGGTAAAAAATGATGTTCACAAGTAGAGTAAACAACAATATCTTTCTCAACCAACATTTGGTTATAATTATATTTATTTTCGAAAGTAGACATACCTGGCTTACGCTCTGGTAGTAATCCTCCAAAAATTTCTTTCACAAACATTTTTGCTACTCGTTTTGGAGTTCCTTTTAAACTATCATCTGTTAAATCTAAACCTAAAGTTTCCATGATATTACGGAAATCCGCTTCTATCTTTTCTATCTTTTCTTCTGGTGACAAATCAAACGCATCTGTTCTTAGAGGAGTTTCTAAACTAGATGAGAAATGTTCGTCTCCTATTTCATCATGAAGATCTTTATCACACATTATATAAAAATTTATGCAAATTTATAAAAGATAGCGATATAAAACCTTATCTATTATCAATTATTACACATATTACGATTTGTATTATTTATATTTATTCTTAAAAGGAAAAAATATAATTATAAAAATAAAATAAACATGTTTAAATTCAACCTAAAATCATTTACAATAGCATTTATCATTTTTGTTATTGAAGTCATTATTGCTATTTACATTCATGATAAAATTATTCGTCCTTTTGTAGGAGATATTTTAGTTGTTATTTTTATTTACTATTTCATAAAAGCATTTCTCAAAATAAAGCCAATATACATTGCTATTTTTACTCTAATCTTTTCTTTTGTTGTAGAAATATTACAATATTTTAATTTTGTTAATATAATAGGTCTAGGACATAATAAAGCTGCTCGAATAATTATTGGAACTTCATTTTCTTGGATCGATTTATTATGTTACCTAATCGGATTTTTATGTTTATTCTTATTAGATAAAAAATTACAATTAAACTGTAAAAAAACTTTCTAACTCTTCTAAAGTCTGTGTTGATGTTTCGATATCTTTTACCAACTCTCCTTTGTTAAGAGCTATAATTCGAGTAGAAATTTCTACTGTATGGTTAATATCGTGACTAGAAATAAGAATTGTTTTTTCTCTATTTAAAGTTAAATCTTTTATCAAATTCTTTAATCTAATTTGTGTTGATGGATCAAGATTAGCGAATGGTTCGTCAAGGATAATAATTTTTGGATCACCTATTAACGTTGCTATAATACCAACCTTTTTTTGATTTCCTTTCGAAAAATCCCTTAAATATTTTTTCTTTCCTAGAATTTCACCATTGAAAAAATCGCTATATTGAGTAATAAATTGATCTATGCTTGCTCTATTTTGACCACGTAAATCTCCTATGAAATAAAAATACTCTTCTGGAGTAAGATAATTAATCAAAAAACTCTCATCAAGAAAAGCTGTTGTAAACTTTTTCCAATCTTCACTTCTGTTCACTTGAATATCATTCAATGTAATATTTCCTGTTGTAGGAGGAATTAAGTCAAGCATTAAACTAAACAACGTTGTTTTTCCTGCTCCATTATTTCCTACTAATCCTACACTTTCTCCTTTACTTATTTTTAAATGATCTATATGTATAACTTTTGTTACTCCGTATTGTTTTGATATATTATTTATTTGAATCATTTCTTAGTTTTAATAGTTAGATATTGTCTTCTTTAAAGCCATATAATGCTTGATATTTTCTTAATTGATAAGATTTTATTATTGATTTATAAAAATAATTTTTCATAAAAAATCCAATAATTCCAATAATTGCTAAAACAGAAATAGCAATAGTAAAAGAAAAAATAAGTTTAAAGATAAACCAAATAAGACAAGGTGCTAAAACAAGAGGTATTGCAAGTAAATATTGTGCAGCTCCTGTACCTTGATAGTTCATAAATTGACTTTTACCTAAATCTATTCTCTTTCTATTGTTTGCTCCAAATCGAAGAATTAAAGGAACATTTATTCCTATATTATAAATAGCACAAGCGATATTTAATAATAAAATATCGTAACCAAAATAAGCATAAAAAGAGGTTAGTACTGTCATTATACCTATAGAAAAATACATTAATGTAGCTTTTGATTTTAAATATAGTTTCATAGGTATATTTTGTGTCATCATTAGAGGATAATATGAGCTATCCCAAGCAGGAATAAACTGACCAAAATTAATAGCGAAAATACCTGTCATAAAAACACCTACAAAAGCTAACATTGCAGAATCTTTAAAATTATCATTTTGGTAAAATATCAAACCATAAAAAGCAAAAAACAAACACATATATAATGTAGATTTTGGACGTTTATTTCTCCAAATTAATTTTAAATCTAACTGCATAAATGGTGCAACTTCTCCAAAACGATGAACCCAAGAAAAATTATTCTCACTATAAGATTGTGAATCTGTTTTTAAATAATTATCTAGATAAAAATTTGACATTAAATTTTTCTTATTGACACTATAAAGAACAATTAAAATACCAATAGAAATTAAACACAAAAAAGGATAATACAAAATGAGATTAAATAGTTTGCCAAATAGATCAGTAATAGAAAAAACAGCAAGATATTCTAAACCTGAAAAAACAGCTATAAGAACTAAAAATGCTACAAATAATCTAGTATTATCCATTATTTTTTTCTGAAATAATATATTCAAAAAATTCATAATTAACCCTATAGAGTACATATTAATCAACCAACCAATTAAACCTATTGTAGTAAAATCATTTGTTTTAAAATTTAAAAACACAAATGGAGTTATTAACAAAGGTGTTAATAAGTTAAAAAACGAAAATATACTTTTACATAATATAAAATCAACAATAGCAGATCGTTTTATGTTCTGTATTAATAAAGGTTTTATATTAAGCACAGGAATTTTTTGCATCATGAATCTAATAACAAAGTCGAAAATAAACCATATGAATATGAACTTATTAACAATAAACATTGGTTTACTATCTGGAAATTGTTTTTGTAAAATTGGATGTAATGTTATTCCTAAAATAAACATCATTACAGCTAAATAAATCCCGAATACTCCTAAAAATATTTTTATTGACAAATCCCTTTCCAAGGAAGCTGATCGAATAAAAGATTTAATTTCTAAGCCAATAATTTTCGCAAACATAATAGTGTATTTATTATATAAGTAACTGTTTATATGGATTTGTTACAAAAATTATATCTGTTTTAATCAAAAAAAACTTTCCATTGCAATAGCGATTGGAATGGGAATCCTTTTATAAAAAACGAAAATTATATTTTTATAAATATAGTTTTTATAAAAGATTGGAAAGAAAAGTGCGACCGTAGGGATTGCCCAAAAAATCTGTTTTTAAATAAAAAATAAGTAAATTAGAGAAATATTTTTTACATGAAAATAGCAGAACTTTTAGAATCTACTTCAGAGAAAAAATTACTACAAGCATCAAAACTTCCTGTAAGAGAACTAGAAGAAGTAAAAAAAAATCATTTCATTGCTTTTGTTGATGATGGTAATGAAAGTTACGATGTTTCAATTGTTATAAAACATAATACAATTGTAGAAGATGTTTGTGATTGTAATGATAGTACTAAAAGTTTTTGTTTACACAAACTTGCTATAATAAAACAAATAGAATGTAATAAAAAATTTACTCCATCTACTAAAAAAGGAAAAAGACTAAAAAAAATAAATGAGACCGATGTTTTGATTAATCAAATAGATCCTGATGATTTAAAAATTTGGTTGAGTAATTATCTTAAAACAAATAAGGAAACTGAACGTCATTTTTTACTTGATTTTTCGAAAAAAGAAATTCAATTTACAGTTGACGAAGTAGAAAATATAATAAAAGATAGCATAAAATCTGTTATAGGAAATAAACGAGGTAAAGTTGCTATTTCTGAAGTAAAAAAGATTATTGATTTGTTAGAAAAGTCTTTATCTCCAATTGTTGATTATATTGAGCAAAATATACTTTCTACAGAAATTGTACTACCTATAACTTTAAAAATTTGTGATTTACTTTTAGAATTTCATCATAAAAGTAAAACGACAAGTGTTAGAATAGAAAATTTTATAAAGAATGTAATTGATAAATATGCTTTTTTCGTAAACAAAATAGAAGTTAAGCAACAATGGGAAAAAATAAGTTTGAAACATTGGGAAGATTTATTTATTAATATTGGAAATTATATTTCAATAAACCATATAAAACTTTGTTTTGAAATTTATTTAATTTCTTCTATTGAGAGAAAAAAAATAATTGCTGATTATGTTCTTAATAAATTAAAGTCAATCGAGAAAAATGAATTGAAGTATAATCAAGAAATTAATAATTATTTACTCACTATAATAATAGAAAATAATTTATTGAAAGAAACTATTGATTACTTTACGCCTATTTACTATAATAATGAATACAATGAAAAATTATTGAATGTATTAAAAATTATAGATGAAGAAAAAACAATTATTTACTGCAAAAAAATAATAGAATATAATAGAAACGAAAAATACAATTTACCTTTTTATAAAATATTAATTGAAATTTACGAAAAGCAAAACAACACAATTAAATTGACTGAATTAAAAAGAAAATTATTGCGTTTATTTCCACATTACGAAAACTAAAAGATTTCAACAATAGAGAATCTTACTATTTTTTTCTATATACATTATTTCAATTATAATAATTAGCAAACTACTTGATACTTCTTTTTAACATACATCAAGAAAAAATATTATAAATAAGTTTATTTTTGATAATATAAAAATCATAAAAAAGAAAACAGATGGAATTCATAAAAACAGATAACGGTAAAAAAGGAGCTTTTTCTGCAATTGATGGGGATAAAAAAGCTGGAGAAATGACTTATACTTGGGCTGGTGATAATAAAATTATTATAGACCATACAGAAGTTGATGAAGCCTACGGTGGACAAGGAATAGGAAAAAAGATTTTAGTAAATATATTAGATTGGGTAAGAAAAGATAATATAAAAGTAATTCCATTGTGCCCTTTTGCAAAAGCACAATTCGAAAAGAATGAGGATTTTAGAGATGTTTTAGCTTAAGAAATTATTACTATTAAAACCTTCAACAAACTATAAGTTTATTAAATTAAATATTATTTATAGAAATATTTTCTGAAAATTACATAAACTATAGAAATAAAATCATTTTATTTGTTGGATTTCAAAGTTATATACAATAATTTTTGGAAAAATGGTTAAATGCCCATAACTTTGGTAGACTAATAAAAGTATATCAAAAATAAACCTTTCATCCTGATAATGAGAGGTTTTTATTATTATAAATGATTGAATTAAAGAATATATCTAAAACATTTCGAACTTCGAAAAAGAAAACTACTGCCCTTAATAATGTATCTTTAAAAATTGATCAAGGAAAAATTTTTGGAATCATTGGTAAATCTGGTGCAGGAAAAAGTACGCTTATTCGTTGTGTAAATTTGTTGGAAAAACCGGACCAAGGTGAAGTTTGGGTAGATAATATTAATCTACTTGAATTAAGCGAATCAAAATTAACAATGGAAAGACGAAAAATCGGTATGATTTTTCAACATTTCAATTTATTATCTTCTAGAACTGTTGAAGATAACATTGCTTTACCTTTAGAATTAATTGGTACGCCAAAATCAGAAATAAAAGATCGTATTAATGAGCTTTTGCATTTGGTAGGAATTAGTGAAAAGGCGAAAGAATATCCTGCAAATTTATCTGGAGGACAAAAGCAACGTGTTGCAATTGCACGTGCATTAGCAAGTAAACCTGCACTATTATTATGTGATGAGGCTACAAGCGCACTGGATCCAGCAACGACGAAATCGATATTAAAACTTCTGAAAGAAATTAATCAAAAACTAAACATTACAATACTTCTTATTACTCATGAAATGGAGGTTATAAATAGTATTTGTGATGAAGTCGGGGTTATTGATAATGCTATGTTAGTAGAACATGGAACAGTTGAAGAAATTTTTACAAATCCTAAAGAAGAAATAACTAAAGAATTTATTTCGGAATCTTTAGATTTAAGCTTGCCTCCTTTCTTCCAAAAAAATATTACAGAAGAAAAAAGTAATCACCAATATTCTATTTATAAATTAATTTTCACTAATCAACCTCAGTATAATACTGTGATTGAAGATGCAAAAAAATTATATGATACAGATATCGAAATCATTAATTCTAGAATAGAATATGCTGGTTCTATAAATTATGGTACATTTTTTATTAAAGTAAATACAGAAAAAAACACGACTTTAATAGAAAATTATTTCAACGAACAAAGGTTTAACATTCAAAAAATAGGCTATGTCAGAAACAATCATTAATCTTTTAATCAAAGGTACATGGGAAACGATTGTAATGACATTTGTTTCAGGATTTTTTGGATTCCTTATTGGTTTACCTGTTGGTATTTTACTTTTTCTAACACGAAAAGATCAGTTGTTGGAAAATAAATTTATTCACCAAGTTGTATCATTCTTTGTAAATATTTTCCGATCAATACCATTTATCATTCTTATTGTTTGGATGATACCATTTACACGAGCTATTGTTGGTACATCTATTGGAGTTTCGGCAGCTTTAGTTCCTCTTAGTGTTGGTGCAGCTCCATTTATTGCTAGGTTAGTAGAAAATAGTCTTTTAGAAGTTCCTTATGGTTTAATAGAAGCTGCTAGATCTATGGGAGCTAAACCAATGCAAATCGTACAGAAGATATTATTACCAGAAGCATTACCATCAATCATAAATACAGCAACTATAACACTTATTACTTTAGTAGGTTATTCTGCTATGGGAGGTGCTGTTGGTGCTGGTGGTTTAGGCCAAATTGGTTACCAATATGGTTATGTTGGTTACGATACTGTTGTTATGAATACTGTACTCGTTCTACTAATAATTCTTGTATTCATCATACAATTTGTTGGCGATTATCTATCAAAAAAATTCAACCATAAATAATAAAATATGAAAAAATTAAATGTAACATTTATTCTCGCTCTTGTCTCTACCTTTATTTTATTTTCGTGTGGTGGAAAGAAAAGAGAAGAAGCTGCTAATACTATAAAAGTTGGTATTACGGCAGGACCTGAGCAAGAATTAGCAGAAGTAGCTAAAAAAGTAGCTAAAGAGAAATATAATCTCGATGTAGAATTGGTTTCATTCAATGAATACATTATGCCAAACGAATCATTAAACCAAGGAGATATTGACGTTAATGTTTATCAACACAAACCATTTATGGATGAACAAATAAAACAACGTGGATACAAACTAGCAATCATAGGTAAAACATTTGTTTTCCCAATTGTTGCTTATTCTAAAAAAATAAAATCAATTAACGAATTAAAAGACGGTAGTACAATTGCTATTCCTAATGATCCTACAAACGGAGGACGTTCTTTATTACTATTAGAAAAACAAGGTTTAATAAAATTAAAACCAAATGTTGGGCTATTACCGAAAATAACAGACATTGTAGAAAATCCTAAAAAGCTAGACATTATAGAGATTGATGGAGCACAATTACCTCGTGTATTAGATGATGCAAAGGTTACATTAGCAATTATTAATAATAACTTTGCTGTACAATCTGGTTTAGACAAAGACAAAGAAGGTATTTTCTCTGAAGATAAAGATTCTCCTTATGTTAACCTTGTAGTATCAAGAGAAGATAATAAAAATGATGAAAAAGTAAAACAATTTACAGAAGCTTACCAATCAGACGAAGTTGCTAAAAAAGCAGAAGAAATCTTTAAAGGTGGTGCTGTAAAAGGTTGGTAAAATTGTATTACCACACTTTCTAAATATTTCAATCCGAAGAAAAATAAATTTCTTCGGATTTTTTTTATTTCAAAAATCAACTTATATATCTTATTTAGGCCGTTCCCTCCGGTCGTGCTATCCATTACAATCTTTTATAAAAACTAAAAAAATCAGTTTTTATAAAAGGATTTTCATTACTATCACTAACGCAATTATATTCCTAGTTAACAAATATGTTACTTACTTTAGAAAGCAAATCAAAAGTAATAGACAATTACAATCACTGTATTAAAAAAAGAAACACCTTGCAAAGAGAAACTTTTATTATTAGATCCTGTAAATGAATGTTATCTTCCTTTAAATAAAATTAAAAAATAAAATTTGTTTATCTTTTTTTATAAATTTAATATTATTTTATAAATGCGTTCCAAAATAAAAACACAAGTATGATAAAACAAACTCTTCTAATTGTTTTTTTTGTCTTTTTAGCAATTAATTCATTTGCTCAATCCATTTTAAATGACACAATTAAAATGGTTATAAATAAACAAAATACAATATATATAAAAACTGTTTTCAACGAAAAAGATACATTAAATTTGAATTTTGATACAGGTACAAGTGAATTAGTTTTAACTCATGAGACAATAAAAAATAAATTAAAATCAACCATACAACTTTTTAATACATTTTATCCTCTAAAAATTGGAAAGCAAGTTTATAAAACAAAAATATATGATGCCGAACTATCTGGACATGATACTGACGGAAGATTTGGTTGGGATTTTTTTGATAACAATGTAGTTGAATTAAATTATGATAAAAACATAATGGTTATTAGTTCAAAAGTTCCTGAATATGTGCTAAATGATAGTACTTATACAAAACTTGTAATTAATTATTTTGATAATGTTTTTTCAGTAGAAAGCAAACTTATACAAAATGGAATTGAAGCTAAATACTCATTTCTATTTGATACTGGCTATCAAAGAACAGCTATGCTTGATAATGACTTGATGAAAGAAAATAATTTTCCTTTTGATAAAATGAAAGAAATAAAAAAAGTAATTATGAGAGGCGGACAAGGAAATAAAATTCCAGTAATTACATCTAATCTAGACTGTCTTAAAGTTGGGAATTATAATTTAAAAAATGTTCCTATTCAACAATTAACTATTAATAAACCAATGAAAGGAATTAATATACATATACTTGGTAACGAAGTTTTAAAAAGATTCAATACTTTTTTAGATTTTAAAAACAATATTGTTTACTTAAAACCAAATAAATTATACAATGAAGAATATATTGATAAAATCAATATATAATTATATTAAAGTTTAAATACATATTATGAAAACAACAAAATACATCATCACTAACTTTATTTTTTTATTTCTTATTTCATTCTCTTTTCAGAATAAAATAAATACAAACCAAAATAATATTATCGAAATAAATAAAGATGATGCAGAAAAATGGTTAGAAGATATTTTTAAATGCAAAAATTCTAACAGCTTATGTTACTCTATTGATAAAGAAGAAAAAATTTGTACCAAAAGATTCATGGATTTTTTAATTGATTCTAATGAAATTTATGGTCCTACAAATCTTACAGATCAAGAATTTACTGATGCTGAAATTAAATACAAGAAAAAATGGTCTAAAATATACCCATTATATACAGAAGAAATGTGGTTATTTGGAAGAGGACAAGATGATATAGAAAATATTAAAAAAGTAGAAATAACAAAAATATCTCCTTTAAAATATACTGTTTTTATAGATTATGATGGAGATATAAAAACAACAAATGAAGTTACTTTAGTTTCTACAAAAAATGGGTATAAGATAGATTATTGCAAAACTAAATTCTTAGATTAATTTCAACTAATTCAAATTAAACATGAAACTAAACTCTGATATAAGAATCATAACAAAACGATTAATTCTGCAACCTATTAGTGAAAAATACATCGATGAAATTAATAAAAATTTCACCAAAGAAATTACAACCTACATGCCATATGATCCTACAGGAAATAGAGAAGATACAATAAATTTTGTTTCAAATTCTATAGAAAACCTCAACATGCAAAAAGAAATTGTTTTTGTAGTACTTGATTCTATAACAAGAAATTTTATAGGTTGTTGTGGTATACATAATATAAATTCAAAATCTGTAGAAATTGGTTTATGGATAAAAAAAGAATCTCAGAGTAATGGTTTAGGAACCGAGATAGTGACTAATTTGGTTGATTTTATAGAACAAAATTTTTCTATCAATCATATTATTTATCCTGTTGATGAACAAAATATTAGAAGTCGAAAAATTCCTGAAAAATTAGGCTTCGAGAAATTTGCATATTATACCAAACCAAAAAATAATACAACAATTTTACATACAATTGAATATAGAAAATATTATAATGAGGTTATTTAAGCGTATTGTTTTCTGAATTATTTCTACTATTTTTTATGGTTCCTTAATTATGTAATTCTTTTATTTTGGATACGTATCTGCAATAGTGATTGAAGCGGCATCCTTTTTTGATTGGTCATTACATTTCGACCTAGTCATTGAGTGAAGTTGAAACGCAATGACCAAGTCGATAAATGTATCCAATCTAAAAAGATATAGTGAGAAAGCACGACGCGAAGCGATCGCCAAAAAGATAAATATAATTTTAAAAAAGTTTAAACAACTTGTATAATAACTAAAGATTATAGATTTTACACATTCGTATATAATGAAAACATATCAAAAATAATTAATGCAACATAGTTTCGTTTATGTTTTGTATTTAGATTTGTAAAAAAAAGAATGTTACAAAATCAAAAATTCGATGTTATCATAATAGGAGGAAGTTATGCAGGTCTTTCAGCTGCAATGTCATTAGGGAGATCTCTAAGAAAAGTTTTAATTATTGATAGTGGTTTACCATGTAATAAACAAACACCTCATTCACATAATTTTATTACACAAGATGGCGAAACACCAAATAATATTGCTAAAAAAGCTAGAGAACAAGTACTGAAATATGATACTATTATACTCTTAGATGCTGTAGCTGTAAAAGGAGTTAAAGTTGAAAATAATTTTCTTATTACAACGGATAAAAATGAAATATTTGAAGGAAGAAAAATAATTTTTGCTACAGGTATAAAAGATCATTTTCCTTCTATAAAAAATTTTTCTGATTGTTGGGGTATTTCTGTTATTCATTGTCCATATTGTCATGGTTATGAAGTAGCTTATAAAAAAACAGCTATACTAGCTAATGGAGAAAAAGCAATGCATATTGCTTCGCTAGTAAATAATCTAACAAAAGATTTAACTATACTAACAAATGGGGAAAAAAAATTTACAGACGAACAACTTTCAAAATTAATTAAACATAATATTCCTATTATTGAAAAAGAGATTACTGAAATAATACATGAGAACGGCTCAATTAAAAATATTATTTACAAAGATAACACAAGCATGAGTTTTGAAGTGATGTATGCTCCTGTTTCATTCTCTCAAAATTCTAATATTCCTAATCTATTAGGTTGTGAATTAGATGAACAAGGTTATATTAAAACCAATGATTTACAACAAACAACTGTAAAAGGTATTTGGGCTTGTGGAGACAATATAAAATCTATGCGTTCTGTAGCAAATGCTGTAGCTAGTGGAAATTTGACTGGTGCAATGGTAAATAAAGAATTGATAGATGAAGAATTCTAAAAGTAAAACCTATAAATATAAAAAGCGATCANNTGATCGCTTTTTATATTTATAACAATTGTTAATAACCTATTGCTTTATCATCTCCTCTTGGATCTGCTCCTGCTTGATAAGTTCCATTTGGATTAACTAATATTCCTTCAACTCGTCCATAAGGATTCCTTTCTTTTAAAATATATCCTTTTTCTCTCAATTGTTTCCGAACACTTTCAGATATTGCCTTAGGTTCATAATCTATTTGATCTGGTAACCATTGATGATGAAAACGAGGAGCTGCAACAGCTTCTTGCATTGTCATTCCGAAATCAACAACATTTAAGATTGCTTGAAAAACAGAAGTAATAATCGTTGATCCACCAGGTGTTCCTACAACCATATATAATTTTCCATCTTTTTCTAATATAGAAGGAGACATTGAACTCAACATTCTTTTTGATGGTTCTATTGCATTAGCTTTTCCTCCAACTAAACCATATAAATTTGGTGTACCAGGTTTTACTGAAAAATCATCCATTTCATCATTCAAAATAAATCCAGCCCCATCAACAACAACTAATGATCCATAAGAATTATTAAGTGTTGTAGTTACAGATACTGCATTTCCATCTTTATCTACTACAACATAATGTGTCGTTTCCATAGATTCTTTTCCTTTCAATTCACCTGCTTTTACTTCAGAACTTGGAGTTGCTTTATCAAAGGAAAAAGTTTTCATTCGATCTACATTATAAGATTTATCCAATAATTGTTTTTGAGGAACATTATAAAAATCTGGATCTCCTAAATGCTCTGCTCTATCAGCATAAACTCTACGTTCTGCTTCTACCATTACTTGAATTGTAGAATCTGACTGAAATCCCCATTTTTTTAAAGGATAATCTTCTATAGATTCAAATAATGAAACTAACGCTATTCCTCCACTTGATGGAGGTGGCATTGAGATAACCTTTAATCCGTTATAGTTTCCAGAAACAGGTGTTCTCCAAACTGAATGATATTGTTTAAGATCCTCTTTAGAGATAATTCCATTTCCTCGCTTCATTTCTTTTACAATAAGATTAGCTGTTTTTCCTTCATAAAAACCAGCTCTTCCTTTTTGCTGTATCAGCTTCAACGTCTTAGCTAAATCTTTTTGAATAAAAATATCACCTGTTTTCCAAGTTACTTTTTCTGTAAATGCATTTACTTTAGGATTGTATTTCAAAAATTTTTCATGCTTAGTCGTAAATTCATTTGCTTGTCTTTCTGTTAATTTAAATCCATTAGTAGCTAAATCAATTGCTGGTTGTACTAATTCTCTCCAACTTAATTTACCATATTTTTCATGAGCTTTAACCATTCCATCTACTGTACCTGGAACTCCAGCTGCAAATTGACCATATAAACTAAGATCTGTAATGGCATTTCCATTTTTATCCCAATACATATCTTCTTTTGCTTTCAGTGGAGCTTTTTCTCTATAATCTAATGCATCTGTATTTCCTTTTGCATCACGGTAAACTAAAAATCCACCACCACCAATGTTTCCTGCATTTGGATAAACGACTGCTAAAGCAAACTGCACTGCAATTGAAGCATCAATTGCATTTCCTCCTTTTTTCAAAATGTCCACACCAACTTTTGATGCTTCTGGATGAGCTGAAACAACTACTCCATTTTTATAATTTTCTTGTGCTATTAATTGAACAGCGGTTAGAAAAGAAAGTATAATAAATGATAACTTTTTCATATTTCTTTTTGATTTATAACAAAAATACCAAACCTCTGCCAAAAGTGACAGAGATTTGGTAAAATTTAAAAAATATTAGAATTAAATTTATAAGTTTATCGCTAAACGAGCAAAAGCAAATCTACCTCCAGTTCCAAACTGTTGCCCAGTTCTTGAGTATACAAAATAACCTCCTGCTCCACGTAAACTCCCCAAATGTGTTTTGTCTGGATAAACATCCAATAAGTTATTTGCTCCTACAGTTAATGATATATTTTTATTGAAAGCATAACCAAAACTTAAATCAGTTACAACTTTTCCAGTAAATACTTGTGAATCTTCAACAACATTCGTTGCCCCATCAACTGGTCCAAAGTATACATTTCTTAAATAAACATTCCATTTATCAAGTGTATAATTTAATGATAAATTAATTTTAGTACGAGGAACTGCTGATTCTAAATAAATTTTACTTGAACGATCAAAATAAGTAGATTCTTTTCCTTTTAATAGTTCTGATGCGTGTACACCACCTACTACATTTGTTTTACTAAAAGTTGCTGATAAGTCACCTCTTAATTTACCTCTACCTAATCTATCTTGATAAGTCAAAACTATATCTAAACCTTTTGTTTCAGTATTTATTGCATTCGCAAAGAAACGAGCTGATGTAGCATTTGCTTGTTCTAATAATTGATAAATTTCTTTATCCTGATCAGAAGCTGTTGCAGAATTACTTCCTGTAAATGCACCAGTGTAAATAATTCTATCATCAATTCTAATAAAGTATCCATCGATACTTAATTTAAATTTACCCCAATTTGCTGTCGCACCAGCAGATACACTTTTTGAAGTTTCTTGCTTTAATTTTGGAATACCTAATAATTGTGCTTCACGACTATCATTAGTAAATGTTCCTGAATTTGAAATTACACCATCTTGAAATACACTTGATGTAGCACTAAAATACATTTGATGTAAAGAGGGAGCTCTAAATCCTGTACTAGCAGCAGCTCTTAAAACATAATTCCCTATTTTATAACGAGTTGATAATTTACCATTGATTGTTGATCCAAAATCTGAATAATTTTCATATCTCCCTGCAGCAGCCACCAACCAATTTTTTGTAAAATTGAATTCAGTATCTAAATAAGCTGCTACTGAATTACGTGTTGCATTCACTGCATTTTCAGGTAAAAATCCTGGGAAAGCTTGTGCTCCACCAGCTATAGCAGAACCGTTTGCTGCAAATAATGTATTAACATCTCCTTTTGGATCTGCAATGTAAATTGGGGTTCCATCTGAATTAGTACCTATTTGTCGAGCTTTACCATAATTTGTATAAGATGCTTCTTCACCTGCAACAATTTGATAACGTTCAAAACGATATTCAGCACCAAATGCTACATTAATACCAGCTAATATATCATCAAAAAACCTTGAAAAATCTAAATTAGTCGTATTCTGAGTAAAACGATATCCTCCAGCTTCAAAAGATGTTGGTGATGATGCTAACATAGACGCATTTACTGTATTTTTAGCATTAAAATCTATTGTATTATTTCCATAAGTATTAGAAAAATCAACTTTCCAATTATCAATTTCTCCACGAATACCTACAGCTAAAGAACGATCATAATTATTTGTTTGTATTAATGGTAAATATCCATTTGGAAAAATAGTTTGAACAGTTTGTGTTAATTGAGAAGGTTGACGACGAAATGCCGCTGATTCACCTAAGCGATAGTTTAATCCACCAAAAGCATATACTTCAGCTTTATCTGAAACTGGGAAAAGTGAATTAAAAAATAAAGCTCCTCCTTCATTTTTAGATTGACCAATACGAGATACATAATCAGAACGACTTTCTCCACGTCTTGCTAATTCTGCATCTGTAATATCTACACCTGTTGGATTTGGATATAAATCTGGACGATTATAATCAGTAAAAATTGTTCCTGTAAATTCTTTTTGACGATTAAAAGGTTCTCTTTTATCATAAGAACCTGAAAAATTTACAAATCCTCCTTTAGTTCCAACCTTAGCTCCATAGTTAACATTTGCTTGAAATGTTTCCCCATCAAAACTATTTTCTGCATTTCTAGATAAATTTCCTCCATAAGATATGTTTGCGCGCAGTTTATCTGTAGAATCTTCTAAAACTATATTTATAACACCAGCAATTGCATCAGATCCATATTGAGCTGCTGCTCCATCTCTTAATATCTCAATTCTTTTTATTGCTGCTGTTGGAATTGCATTTAGATCTGTTCCAACAGAACCTTTACCAAAAGCTCCATTTATATTAATTAATGAAGTAGTATGGCGGCGTTTTCCATTTATTAAAACTAAAACCTGATCTGGTCCTAATCCTCTTAAAGAGGCAGGATCTATATGATCTGTTCCATCAGATATAACCTGAGTATTAGAACTAAATGAAGGTGCCACATAATTTAAAATTTGATTTAAA
The DNA here is from genome assembly GCA_002484335.1 of Flavobacteriales bacterium UBA7612. Classification (GTDB taxonomy): domain Bacteria; phylum Bacteroidota; class Bacteroidia; order Flavobacteriales; family Weeksellaceae; genus Empedobacter. The sequence continues at coordinate 15,252 of DLJQ01000019.1, read as the reverse complement.
GAAACCTGACCAACATCTTTTGTTACATCTTTTATATCAATTATATCTATTGGTGTTGTAGAATCTAACTGCGTACGTCCTTTACTACGTGAACCTACTAAAACAACCTCATTTAAGTTTGTTTCTTGATTCACAGTAATTGACTCTAAAATAAAATTTAATGAAATTTCATTTTGATCAATTACATTTAATGATTGTTCTTTTGATAGCTCTCCTTGTTTAGAAACTACAATTGAATATTTACCTGTATCAACAACTAATTCATATATTCCATCTGAATCTGTAGTTGTACTAATATTTGTACCTTTTACATTTACAATTGCATTTTCAACAGGGCCATTAATATCTTCAACAGTTCCCGTTACTTTAGTTTGAGCAAAAACTAAAGTTCCTCCAAATAAGGATCCTAATAAAAATATATTTTTTAATGAGTACTTATCTTTAATCATATCAATCTTTTAAACTCCAGCAAATTTATAGACTTTATAGGGTAAATAACAAATATTTTTTAATAAAACTTTAATAGAATGTTAAACAAAAACACTAACAAACTAAATTAGAGTTAATTAAAAGTACAAATATTTTATTAATAAAGTTAAAATAATTAAGAATTATTAGGTTTATTGATATATTAATGGATTAATTTTAGTTTCTGTATATTTATAAAATATATCAACCTAATGAAATATTTAAAAATTTTTTACAATATCTTAAAACAAACAATCAATGAATTTAGTGATGATAGAGTAATGAAACTAAGTGCATCTTTAACTTATTATGCCTTATTTTCATTATCTCCTCTTATATTAATCATCATTTCAGGTATTAGTCTATTTCTTGCAAAAGATACTGTTGAAATAAAAGTTTTCAGTGAATTAAGTTCAATTCTAGGAAAAGAGGTTTCTAGAGCTTTACAAGACTTTGTAACAAATTCTATGGTTTCAGGTGATAGTACTGTTGCACTATGGATTGGAGTTGGAGTATTAATTTTTGGTGCTACAACAATGTTTGCTGATATGCAAGATAGCTTAAATACAATTTGGAGAATAGAAGCGACACCACATAAAGCTTGGTTAAAATTTATTGTAAATAGATGTATATCTCTTCTTATTATATTATCAGTAGGATTATTACTTATGACAACAGTTATTCTTAACAGTATTTTAGTTAATTTTGGTGAAGAAATTTTTGAATTCTTAAAGATAGACGAGTTTGTTACTCAAGCGACAGTAATACTTATTAATAATACATTAACAGCTTTTTTATCTATCATGGTATTCTTTATATTATTTAAAGTTTTACCTGATGCAAATGTGAAATTTAAACCTGCATTGGTTGGATCTATTTTTACAGCTACACTATTTTTTATTTCTAAATATTTAATTGGCATTTATATAGCAAATACAAAATATTCAAAGGTATTTGGTTCAGCTGGTTCTCTAGTTATTCTTTTATTATGGATATATTATATATCTACAATATTATTCTTAGGTGCTAAATTTACTAAAGTATATGCTGAACATATAAAACTACCAATAAAACCAAAGAAAAACGCTAAACAAAAAGAGGTAAAATTGATTAATAATACTGAAAAATAAAAAAGCCTCCAATTTGGAGGCTTTTTCTATATAATCTATTACAATGATTATGCTTCTTCAGTACTTTCTGGAGCAGCAGCTTCTGTAGCTGTTTCTTCAGTTTTTGTACCTTTTCTACTACGACGTGTAGTTGCTTTTTTCTCAACTTTAGTATTAGTGTAGATTTCATTGAAATCAACTAATTCTATCATTGCCATCTCAGCACCATCTCCTAAACGGAAACCAGTTTTGATGATACGTGTGTATCCACCTGGACGATTAGCAATTTTAGGAGCTACAGTTCTGAATAATTCAGTGATAGCTTCTTTGTTTTGTAAGTAAGAAAATACAACGCGACGGTTGTGAGTATCGTCTGTTTTAGACTTTGTCAATAAAGGCTCAACATACTTTTGTAATGCCTTAGCCTTTGCTACTGTTGTGTTGATACGTTTGTGAGTAATCAACGATATAGCTAAATTAGATAATAAAGCTCTTCTGTGAGAAGCAGTTCTACCTAAATGATTAAATTTTTTTCCGTGTCTCATTTTTAATAAAATTATTCTACGTCTAACTTATATTTTACGATGTCCATACCAAAGTTTAAACCTTTGCTGTCCACCAATTCTTCTAATTCAGTAAGAGATTTCTTACCAAAATTTCTGAACTTCATTAAGTCAGACTTAGCGAAAGAAACTAATTCGCCTAATGTTTCAACTTCAGCTGCTTTTAAACAATTTAATGCTCTTACTGATAAATCCATATCAACCAATTTAGTTTTAAGTAATTGGCGCATATGTAAAGCTTCTTCATCGTAAGTTTCACCAGATGCAACTTCTTCTGCTTCTAATGTAATTCTCTCATCTGAGAATAACATAAAGTGGTGTATTAAGATTTTAGCTGCTTCAGTCAAAGCATCTTGTGGTGTAATAGAACCATCAGTAGTAATTTCAAAAACTAATTTTTCGTAATCAGTTTTTTGTTCTACACGATAGTTTTCAATTGCATATTTTACATTCTTTATTGGAGTGTAAATAGAGTCAATTGCTATAGTACCTATTGGCGCAGAAGCCTTTTTATTCTCATCAGCTGGTACGTATCCTCTACCTTTATCTATTGTAAATGTAATTGTAACATTAACTTTAGAATCTAGGTTAGCGATTACTAATTCAGGGTTTAAAACTTGGAAACCAGAAATAAATTTCCCTAAA
>DLJQ01000019.1:0-12250 GCA_002484335.1 Flavobacteriales bacterium UBA7612 | reverse complement strand
AACTCTTTCTGGAGCTTTTGTAAAAGTACCTGATTTTTGTTCGTCATTCCAAACTAACCAATCGTATTCACTACGTGCGTGTAAAGAATTAGTGATTGTTGCTAAAGATTTAGATTTCTCTCTAATTGCTACAACATCTCCTGCTTTTAATTGGTAAGAAGGAATGTTTACAATCTCTCCATTTACAGTTACGTGTTTGTGAGATACTAATTGACGAGCCCCGCTACGAGAATTTGAGATACCTAAACGGTAAACAACATTATCTAAACGAGATTCACATAATTGTAATAATACTTCACCTGTAATTCCTTTAGATGCGTTTGCTTTTTTGTATAAATTAGCAAATTGACGCTCTAAGATACCGTAAGTATATTTTGCTTTTTGTTTTTCAGATAACTGAATAGCGTATTCTGATTTTTTAGCTCTTCTTTTGTTAGGTCCGTGTTGCCCTGGAGGATATTTCTTTTTTTCAAAAGATTTATCGTCACCGAAAATTGGTTGTCCAAATTTTCTTGCAATTTTAGTTTTTGGTCCTGTATATCTTGCCATGATTTATTACTATTAAATATTAAATAATTAAATTGAGAAAAATGATTATACTCTTCTCTTTTTAGGTGGACGACATCCATTGTGTGGAAGTGGAGTAACATCAACGATTTCTGAAACTTCGATACCACCGTTATGAATTGTTCTAATAGCAGATTCACGACCTTGACCTGGTCCTTTCACGAATACTTTTACTCTTCTTAATCCTGCTTCGTATGCAACTGTTGTTGCATCTTGTGCAGCTACTTGAGCAGCGTAAGGAGTGTTCTTTTTAGATCCACGGAATCCCATTTTACCTGCTGAAGACCAAGAGATAACTTCACCGTTTTTGTTAGTTAAAGTAACGATAACGTTGTTAAACGATGCTTGAATATGAGCTTGTCCAGTAGCTTCTACAACTACTTTTCTTTTCTTTACTACTTTCTGATTTTTTGCCATGATCTACTTATTATTTAGTGGCTTTTTTCTTGTTAGCAACTGTTTTCTTTTTACCTTTTCTTGTACGTGAGTTATTTTTAGTTCTTTGACCACGTAATGGTAAACCTAATCTGTGACGAATACCTCTCTGACATCCGATATCCATTAAACGTTTGATGTTTAATTGGATTTCTGATCTTAATTCACCTTCAACTTTGAAAGTTTCATTAATTGATGCACGGATTGCATTAATCTCTTCATCAGTCCATTCACTAACTTTTTTATCTTCTGAGATATTATTCTCAGCTAAGATTTTTGAAGCACTGCTTCTTCCGATACCGTAAATGTATGTAAGTCCGATTACCCCTCTTTTGTTTTTAGGTAAATCTACACCTGAAATTCTTGCCATAATTCTAAATAATTAACCTTGTCTTTGTTTAAACTTAGGATTCTTTTTGTTGATCACATACAAACGTCCTTTACGACGTACAATCTTACAGTCAGCACTTCTCTTTTTAATGGATGCTCTAATTTTCATCTTTGTAAATTTATTTATAATCCGATAGAGTTAACGCCTAAACATTAACTCTACCACCAGTCGTTAAATTTTTTCTTTTAGTATCTATATGATATTCTACCTTTTGTTAAATCATAAGGAGACATCTCTATTTTAACTCTATCACCTGGTAGTAACTTAATATAATGCATACGCATTTTACCAGATATATTACATGTTACAACATGTCCATTTTCTAATTCGACACGGAACATTGCATTAGATAATGCTTCTGTAATCGTACCGTCTTGTTCAATATGTTTTTGTTTTGCCATAAATCTTTTTAATAAATATATAGTTTATATATCTCTTGAAGTTCGTCCTGATGACATTAGTCCATCATAACGGTGATTCAACAAATAAGTATTAATTTGCTGTACAGTATCTAAGATAACTCCCACCATAATTAACATTGACGTACCTCCAAAGAACATTGATAAACTTTGATCTACTCCTAATAATTTTACAATTGCAGGCAAAACAGCAAGCAAAGTTAATAAAATTGCTCCAGGTAAAGTAATTTTTGATAAAATTTCGTCTAAAAAATTTGCAGTTTCCTTTCCAGGACGTATTCCTGGAATGATTCCTCCATTACGTTTTAAATCTTCAGCCATTTGATTTACTGGAATTGTAATCGCAGTATAAAAATAAGTAAAGATAATAATAAGTAATCCGAAGATTAAATTATATTGCCACGTAAATGGATCAGCCATTTTTGCAAAAAATTGTTTTACAGAACTAGAATCATCTAAGAAATAATTTGCTAATGTACCTGGTAAAAACATAATTGCTTGCGCAAAAATAATTGGCATTACACCAGCAGCATTTACTTTTAGAGGAATATAAGAACGTACAGAATCTGTAACAGATCTCATATAAGAACTACTAGAAGTTTGTGCTCTTCTTACATATTGTACTGGTACTTTACGTACTGCTGCAACAATCATAATACACATTGCAATAACCAGGATTAAACCTAACATTTCTATCAAGAAGAAAATACCATTTGAAGGATCAACCTCAAAAGCATTAAATATTGCTTTTGGTAAATCGGCTAATATACCAACCATAATTAAAATTGATATACCATTACCTATTCCTTTGTCAGTAATTTTTTCTCCCATCCACATGGCAAAGATTGTCCCTGTAATTAAAATAATTGTTGAAGGAAACCAAAACCAAAAATTGGTTGGAGGAATAACATAGATAGCGTATGACGAAGTTGGGTCATAAGGTAAAATCTGAGAAGTTATCAAAGTTAAATATGCAGGTGCTTGTACCAAGCATATACCTATTGTTAACCATCTTGTAATTTGATTTACTTTATTACGTCCACTTTCACCTTCTTTTTGTAGTTTTTGGATGTAAGGTACTGCTAATCCCATCAATTGTACAACAATTGAAGCAGAGATATAAGGCATAATTCCTAACGCAAATACGGAAGCTCTTTTAAAAGAACCTCCGGTAAAAGAGTTTAATAATCCTAAAATTCCTGAATTTGCATTTTCTTGGTCTGTTATAAAACGATTAACTTCGTTAATATCGACACCTGGAAGTGGAATATGAGAACCGAATCTATAAACCAATAATAGAAGGAAAGTTACAAGTAACTTATCCTTCAATTCTTTTATGCTCCAGATATTTTTTATGGTCTGTATAAACCCTTTCATCTATAAAATATATTCTTAAGCGTTAACTAATTCTACTTTACCTCCTGCTTTCTCAACAGCCTCTTGAGCTGATTGAGTAAATTTATCTGCAGTAACATTAACTTTAGCTTTTAACTCTCCACGACCTAATATTTTAACTAAGTCATTTTTATGAGCTAAACCTAATTTAACTAATGTTTCTTTGTTTAAAGTATCTGTGATTTTGTTATCATCAACTAATTGTTGAATTGTATCCAAATTGATTCCTGTATACTCAACTCTGTTGAAGTTTGTGAAACCAAATTTAGGTAAACGTCTTTGTAAAGGCATTTGTCCACCTTCGAATCCGATTTTTCTTGAATAACCAGAACGAGATTTAGCACCTTTGTGTCCACGACCTGCTGTTAAACCGTTTCCACTACCTTCACCTCTACCTTTACGGAATTTATTTTTTACTGAACCAGCTGCTGGTTTTAAATTACTTAAATTCATTTTAATAATTTTTAAAGGTTAAAAGCGATTAAGCTCTTTCTACTACTACTAAGTGTTGAATTTTACGGATCATTCCTTCTATTTGAGGAGTAGATTCATGTTCAACTACTTGATTCAACTTTTTTAATCCTAAAGCAACTAATGTAGCTTTTTGAGATTTATCACGGTTGATAGCACTACGTGTTTGTTTTACTCTTACTTTGCTCATGATACTTTTTTTTAACCGTTGAAAACTTTAGTTATAGAAATACCTCTTTGACGTGCAATTGTTTCTACTGAACGTAAGCTTAATAAAGCACGGAAAGTAGCTTTTACTGCGTTATGAGGGTTAGAAGAACCTTTTGATTTAGATAATACATCATGTACACCTACAGACTCTAATACTGCACGTACAGTACCACCTGCGATCACCCCTGTACCTTTTGCTGCTGGACGGATGAATACTTGCGCACCACCGAAACGAGCTTCTTGCTCATGAGGAATTGTATTATTAAATAATGGTACACGAACTAAGTTTTTCTTAGCATCTTCGATAGCTTTAGCGATAGCAGAAGCAACATCTTTAGATTTACCTAATCCAAAACCTACTACTCCATTTCCATCTCCTACTACTACGATTGCAGAGAAACCAAATGCTCTACCTCCTTTTGTTACTTTAGTAACACGTTGTACTCCAACTAAACGATCTTTTAAATCTAAACCTGTTGGTTTTACTCTTTCTACGTTTTTAAATCCTAACATAATTTCTTTCTCTTTTTTAGAATTTTAATCCACCTTCTCTAGCACCATCTGCTAAAGCTTTGATTCTACCATGATATACGAAACCGTTACGATCAAAAACTACAGTTTCAATTCCTTTAGCTACTGCTTTTGCAGCTAAAGCTTTACCTACAGATGCAGATACTTCAGTTTTTGTACCTTCTACAGAAACACCTTTTTCACGAGATGAAGCTGAAGCTAAAGTTACTCCACTGTTATCGTCAATAATTTGAGCGTAAATTTCTTTATTAGAACGGTAAACTGATAAACGAGGTTTAGTTTCTGTTCCAAAAATATTTCGACGAACGCGTCTTTTTATTTTTTGTCTTTTTTCTACTTTAGATAATGCCATTTTTCAATGATTTTTATGCAGATTTACCTGCTTTTCTTCTAATAATTTCTCCTACGAATTTAATTCCTTTTCCTTTGTAAGGCTCTGGCTTACGGTAAGAACGAATTTTCGCTACGATCATTCCTAATAATTGATTATCATGAGATGATAATGTAATAATAGGGTTTTTACCTTTTTCTGTTAAAGTTTCAACTTTAATTTCTTCTGGTAACTCGATAACGATATTGTGAGAGAAACCTAATGACAAATCTAATTTTTGTCCTTGGTTAGATGCTCTATAACCTACACCAACTAACTCTAATTGTTTTTTAAAACCTTCTGTTACACCTGTAATCATATTATTGATTAACGCACGGTATAAACCATGTAAAGCTTTATTTTGTTTAGAATCATCTGGACGAACTACAGATAAAACTCCGTCTTCGATTTTTACATCAAAACCTTCGTTTAATTCTCTAGTTAACGTAAGATTATTACCTTTAACTGTAATAACGTTATCTTTAAACTCAACTGTAGCAGCTGGATTAATATTGATAAGTGCTTGTCCTATTCTTGACATAATTTCTTAATTTTTTAAATGATTAATAAACTAAACATAAAACTTCACCACCAACATTCTCTTGACGAGCTTGCTTATCTGTCATTACTCCTTTAGAAGTAGAAATGATTGCAATACCTAAACCGTTTAATACACGAGGTAATTCTTTAGATCCAGAATACTGACGTAAACCTGGAGAAGATGCTCTTTTGATTTTACGGATTGCTGGCTCTTTAGTTACTTTGTCGTACTTTAAAGCGATTTTGATTGTTCCTTGAGGTTTGTCTTGTCCTTCGAACTTGTAGTTCAAGATGTAACCTTGTTCAAAAAGGATTTTAGTAATTTCCTTTTTTAATTTAGATGCAGGAATTTCCACTACTTTGTGTCCTGCCATCATTGCATTTCTAACGCGAGTTAGAAAATCTGAAATTGGATCTGTATACATAATATAATTCTATAGTATAGCGCCGAAACACTACTTTTAAAATTAAACTTTAAATCTAAATGCACTATGCATTTGGGTTGCAAATATATGGTATATTTTTTAATTACAAACTATTAATAATATTTATTTTTATTCAATCCCTTTTATACTACCGCAATAGCGATTGAAGTGGAAATCCTTTTTCCATAGAAAAAGATTGTAACAAAAAGCGCGGACCGAAGGTATTGTCATAATTATTTTGAGAAAATTTGTAAAATAGTAAGATATAGAATAATTATTATTCAACATTTTTAATAGACCTAGTTATTTTAATATATTTTATAAATTTTAGTCTCTATTTATTGATTTATAATATTTATATTTGGATTGGCTTTAGAGGTATTCTGTGAAGAATTGAGAAATACTCTTAGAACCTGATTCAGTTCATACTGACGTAGGGAAAAGCAATATGTCTTTTTATTAATTATATTTTTTATATAATTCTCCTCTTTGGCCATTAATTTTTTTAAATATAAATTAATGGAAAATCAAATTATTGAAAACTTGCTGTTCGTTCGCAAGAAAAATCCCTTAGTACATAACATTACAAATTTTGTAGTTATGAACAATTCAGCCAATGCTCTTTTGGCTATTGGTGCTTCACCTGCAATGGCTCATGCTCATAAAGAAGTCAAAAACTTAGTAGAAATTGCAAATTCTGTCGTTATAAATATCGGGACAATTGACGAGTATTGGGCAGAAAGTAAATTAATCGCGGCTAAAAAAGCGAATAAAATTAATAAACCTTGGATTTTAGATCCTGTTGCTGCCGGAATTTCATCATTCAGAAATGATGTTCTTAAAGAATTATTAACTTATCGTCCTACTGTAATTAGAGGAAATGCCTCGGAAATTATGGCATTAGATTCTTTTGATAGCATACAAGGAAAAGGTGCTGATAGTGTTCATCAGAGCATTCAAGCAATTAATGCTGCAAAAAATATAAATCAAAAAACAGGAGCAATTATTTGTATCTCGGGCGTTTCAGATTTTGTTGTTTCGAATGATGAAATTTACGAAATAAAAAACGGACACGAAATGATGACCAAAGTTACAGGTTTGGGCTGTTCGGCAACCGCAGTAATTGGTGCTTTTATTGGGCTTAATGAAAATTCATTTATAGAAGCTCTTAGTGGCATGTCACTTTTTAGTTTAGCCGGAGAGTTAGCACAACTGAGAAGCACTGGACCTGGAAGCTTACAAACAAATTTATTAGATTGTCTATATCATCTTTCTGAAAATGATATAAAAAAACACTTAAAAATCAATAAATATGAAGATTAATCCTAATTTTCCTTATCCGTTGTATTTAGTAATTTCAGAAAAAGATTGTACACACTTACCTTGGTTAGAAGTTGCTGAACAAGCTATTTTAGGCGGAGTTGACATTATACAGTTAAGAGAAAAAGATTCTAATTTCGATACATTTTTACAAAAAGCCAATGATTTAAAAAAGTTAACAAATCATTACAACATACCTCTAATAATCAACGATTCTGTAGAAATTGCAATAGAAATAAAAAGTTTTGGAATACATGTTGGGCAAACCGATCACAAACCTTCAGAAATTAATAAAAACCCAAAAGCTCCTAAAACTATTGGTTGGTCAATTGAAACCATAGATCAACTAATTCCAGAAGAATTGGAATTTGTACAACACTTGGGAGTAGGAATCTATCCTACTCCAACAAAAACAAACTCTCTTTCGCAATGGGATTTAGACGGTTTACAATTTTTAAAATCTAAAACAGACAAACCACTAATTGCAATTGGCGGAATTAATAAAGGAAATATTGCTCAAGTTATACAAGCAGGTGCTGATAGTATTGCTGTTGTTTCTGCTATTTGTGCAAGCAAAAATCCTCTAAAATCTGCTCAACAATTAAAACAAATTATCCATGAAAACAGTTATTCATAAACCTATAAGTGTTCTTAGTATTGCTGGTTTCGACGGAAGTGGTGGTGCAGGAATACAAGCCGATACAAAAACTATTTCTGCACATGGTTGTTATGCAACCAATGTATTAACAGCATTACCTATACAAAATACTACTGGAGTAAAAAATATTTATGAACTACCAGCAAATGCAATACGCGAACAAATAAAATCTATTCTAGATGATATATATCCCGATGCTATAAAAATTGGAATGGTACATAGTATAGAATTAGTAGAAATTATTGCTGATGAACTGAAACATTATAACGGTCCTATTGTTTTTGACCCTGTTATGGTTTCTACAAGTGGACATCAATTAATAAAAGATGATACTATACTAGCATGTATAGAAAATTTATTTCCTATAGCAACCATTATTACTCCAAACCTAAACGAAGCTAGTATTTTAGTCAATGAAACAATAAACACAACTGAACTAATGTTAATTGCCGGAGAAAAAATACTGAACCTCAATTGTAAAAATGTTCTAATAAAGGGTGGACATTTAGAACAAAAGGAATTAATAAGTTACTTATTTCAGCAAAACAAGTCAACTACTACATTTACTTCTACAAAAATAATTACCAAAAACACACATGGTTCTGGTTGTACTCTATCATCAGCAATTGCTTCCAACCTTGCCATAGGACATCCACTTAAAGAAAGTGTAAAACTTGCACAAGAGTATGTAGAACAAGCTATATATGGAAGCAAAGATTTAATCATAGGTAAAGGCAATGGACCATTAAACCATCTATTCAACCCTCAAAAATTAAAAACAAATGAAATTTACAACTGAAGCTTGGGAGCAAATAACTCCAATTTATAATGATATTCTAGTAATGCCGTTTATTACCGAATTGCAAAACGGAAAATTACCAATAGAAAAATTTCAATACTATATGATGCAGGATGCAAAATATCTGGAACATTTTGGTAGAGTGTTAGCAGCTATTGGTTCCAAGTTAGAAGATAATCAGCAAGCGATAGATTTTTTTGATTTTGGAAAAAATGCTCTTATTGTAGAACGTGCCTTACACGAATATTATTTTGAACTTTTTGGTCTAGAAAAAAATCTGAAAATAGAAATAGAACCTATATGCCATCACTATACCCATTTCCTAAAAAGTACATTTGCTTTTGATTCTATAGAGGTTGCAGTGGCATCTATTTTACCATGTTTTTGGATTTATAAAAAAGTCGGTGATGAAATTTTAAAAAATCAAACAGAAAATAATAATCCCTACAACAAATGGATAGAAACATATAGTGGCGAAGAGTTCGCTGATGGAGTAACCAAAGCAATAAATTATGTAGATATCATTGCTGAAAAAACTACAACTACAGTTCGTACACAAATGCTAGAAGCCTTTACAAAAGCAAGTGAATTAGAATTCCTATTTTGGAATGCAGCATACAATACAATTACATGGAAAAGATAAAAGCTGTATTTTTTGATTTTGACGGCGTTATTGTCGACAGTTTATCATTTTGGGAAAATTTATTCAACAAAGTGATAAAAACATATCAATTAGACGTTACACCATTGTTGAAAAATGATGGAATTAATTTCACTACTCATGAAGCTATTGAAATAATGTTACAACATCAACAACGTTTTACAAAACATTTATACCAAGACATTATACACTGGACAGAAAAATTCTATACCGATAATTTTCATGACCATATAAAACTAAACGAACAAGCAATAGATGTATTAAAAACATTAAAATCGAATCATATTCAAATCATTCTTGTTTCCAATTCATCTAGACAGCAGATTGATTATGCATTTCAAGAATTTAATCTATCCAACTATTTTGATGATACTATATCAGCCGACGATGTAAAAAAAGGAAAACCAAATCCAGAGGGTTATCTGAAAGCATTAGAAAAAACAAACCGACTGAAAAATGAAGTTATAATAATAGAAGATTCTACAACTGGAATACAAACTGCAAAAAATGCAGGAATAAATTGTTTGATTTATAAAAATGAAAATTATGTAAATGAAAAAAATTATATTGATAATCTTAACGATATCTATAAATTAATAGAAATTAAAACTTAATTATTTTTTTTTATAAATATGAATTTGCAATAGTGATTGAAGCGATATCCTTTTATAAAAATATAGCAATAAATCACTGTGCAAAGCAATTGCCCAACTAAAAGTATACTCATTATTAAACAAAAAAATCCCTTACACATGTGTAAGGGATTTTATATTTAATAACTTATTGATAAAATATTACCAAGAAGCTTTTTTAACACCTGGGATTAACCCTTCGTTCGCCATTTCACGGAAAGTTACACGAGAGATCCCGAAAGTTCTCATGTATCCTCTTGGACGACCTGTTAATTTACAACGGTTGTGTAAACGTACAGGAGAAGCGTTTTTAGGTAATTTTTGTAATGCTTCGTAATCACCAGCTTCTAATAAAGCAGTTCTTTTCGCAGCATACTTAGCAACTAATGCTTCTCTTTTGCGCTCACGCGCTTTCATTGATTCTTTAGCCATGACTTCTTATTTTTCTTTAGTAAATGGTAATCCAAATTTAGATAATAAAGCTTTCGCTTCTTTATCAGTATTCGCAGATGTTACAAAAGTAATATCTAAACCTTGAATTTTTTTGATTCTATCAATATTAATTTCAGGGAAGATAATTTGTTCTTTAACACCTAAGTTATAGTTACCTCTACCGTCGAAACCTGTAGAAGAAATTCCGTTAAAATCACGTACACGTGGTAATGCAGAAGATACTAAACGATCTAAGAATTCGTACATTTTCTCACCACGTAAAGTAACTTTAGCACCAATTGGCATTCCTTTACGTAATTTGAAAGCTGCTTCATCTTTCTTAGAAATAGTAGCTACTGCTTTTTGACCTGTGATTAATTCTAACTCTTCGATAGCGTAATCAACGATTTTTTTATCAGCTGTAGCAGCACCTAAACCTTGAGATAAAACGATTTTCTCTAATTTAGGAACTTGCATAATAGATTTGTAAGCGAACTCTTCTTTAAGAGCAGCTACAATCTCTTCTTTATATTTAACCTGCGGACGAGGTGTGTATGTAGTTGTACTCATTCTTAAATAGCTTTACCTGATTTTTTAGCAATTCTTACTTTTTTCCCTCCTTCTTCTTTGATAGCTACTTTCGTTGCTTTTCCAGTTTCAGGATCTACTAAAGCCAATTTACATAAATAGATTTGAGCTTCTTTTTCTACAACTCCACCTTGTGGATTTTGTGCGCTTGGCTTTATACGTTTTTTTGCGATATTAACCCCTTCAACGATAGCTTTAGCTTTGTCAGGGAATACGCGTAACACAGTACCAGTTTGTCCTTTTGAAGAACCTGATAAAACGACTACTTTGTCTCCTTTTTTAATTTTTAACTTTGCCATGTTGTTATATTATAATACCTCTGGGGCTAATGATACAATTTTCATATATTCTTTATCACGTAACTCACGAGCAACTGGACCGAATACACGAGTTCCACGCATTTCTCCTTGAGTGTTCAATAATACACATGCATTATCGTCGAAACGGATATATGAACCGTCTTTTCTACGAACTTCTTTTTTAGTTCTAACTACAACAGCTTTTGATACAGCACCTTTTTTAACGTTTCCTGAAGGTGTAGCTTCTTTGATCGCAACTACGATTTTGTCACCTACTGATGCGTATCTTCTTTTAGTACCACCTAAAACGCGGATTACTAATGCTTCACGAGCTCCTGTGTTATCTGCAACTTTTAATCTAGATTCTTGTTGTAACATAACTTATATTATTTAGCTCTTTCAATGATTTCTACTAATCTCCATCTTTTGCTTTTAGACAAAGGACGAGTTTCCATGATACGCACAGTGTCACCTTCGTTACACTCATTATTTTCGTCGTGCGCTGTATATTTCTTCGTTTTTAAAACGAATTTCCCATAGAATGGGTGCTTTTGTTTCTTAGTTTCAGCTACAACAATGGTTTTTTCCATTTTGTTTGAAGTAACTAAACCAACTCTTTCTTTTCTTAATTTTCTTTCCATCAGTTACAGATTACTGTTATGATTGTTTTTCGTTTAATACGGTATTCAAACGAGCAATTGTTCTACGTAAGTCTCTAATACCGATTGGATTTGCTACAGGAGAAACTGCATTAGTCAATTTTAATTGATCGTAATTTGCTTGTTCTTCAGCTATTTTAGCTTGTAACTCCTCAACACTTAGATTTCTAATATCTGCTGCTTTCATTTTTTCTTAATTTTTTGAAAATAATTAATTTTGGAAATCACGTGCAACGATAAACTTAGTCTTAACAGGTAATTTCTGAGCTGCTAAACGCAATGCTTCAGTTGCAACCTCTAATGGCACACCTCCTACTTCGAATAAGATACGACCTGGTTGTACAGGAGCAACCCAGTATTCTGGAGCACCTTTACCTTTACCCATACGTACCTCTGCTGGTTTCTTAGTAATTGGTTTATCTGGAAATATTTTAATCCATAATTGACC
>DLJQ01000005.1 GCA_002484335.1 Flavobacteriales bacterium UBA7612 | reverse complement strand
GTGAGTTCTAAGTTGTGAGTTCTTAGTTATTAGTCTTAAGTTATAAGTAAAATAAGTAAAATAACTGAAACACTGAAGAACTTGAACCTAGTAACTCAAAAGATTCTTCGACAGGCTATGAATGACAGTTCGTGAGTTCTAAGTAATGAGTTGCAAGTCTTAAGTTATAAGTTTTACATTATATATTAATATGAAGAACACAATAACTAAAAGATTCTTCGAAAAGCTCTGAATGACAGTTGGTGAGTTATTAGTCTTAAGCTATAAGTGATATACCTAACTTAATAACTGAAACACTTAAACACTGGAAAAAAATGGTTGTTCTCCATACTAATTGTGTTAAGCCATGTCATAATTAGCGAGTAACAGCTACCTTGAAAAGTTGATGTTGCTAGCTACTTTGAGATATCGACTCGTGAGAAAGTAAACTGAAAGGTTACGATTCAACCCAAAAAAATATAAAATTTATTTATAAAAAAAGCTCTTATAAAAATTGATAAGAGCTTTTGATAGGTATATTATTAATGAATTACCACATTGGTGTTTGTAGAAATGATGATAAAATTCCTGGGAAAATTCCCATAACTATAAGAATTATCATTCCTAAAATAAGTAAGAAATTTGTTAAACCATCTTGTGTTTTTACTTTATTCTTTCCTTTTTTGAAATAGATATAATTGATTACTTTGAAATAATAGTACATACTAAGCACTGCCATTACTAAAGCAATTACTATTAAAAATAAATTTTTATCGTTTGCTCCTGCTATACTTAATGCCATGAATTTTGCAAAAAAACCTCCAGTTAATGGAATACCTGCAAGAGATATTAAGGCTATTGTAACAGATGCTGCTAAAATAGGATTTGCTTTTCCTAAACCTGAAAAATTCTCAAACGTTGGCTTTTTAAACTGATTGATTGTATAAAATATTATAATATTAGCAATTGAATATGATATTGTATAGAACAATAAAGCTTCTTTGGATGCTGAGTTTATAAAAAATAATGCAAACAACATAAATCCTGCTTGTGCGATTGACGAATAAGCCATCATTCTTTTTACTGATTTCTGAGTAACTGCTCCAAAATTTCCTATAAATAATGTTAGAATAATAATTGAGGCTAATAATAATTGGTAGTATGAGCCATATTGAGTGTTTACAGGTAATGATCTTAGCACTAAAATAAATCCTAAGAATGATCCACCTTTTACAATTGTAGACATGAATGATGTGAAAACAGTTGGCGTACCATCATATACATCTGGTGTCCATGCATGAAATGGTGCTGCAGAAACTTTGAAACAAAATGAGAAGATGATTAAACACCAACCTAAATAATATAGTGCTTCGAAATCTTTCATGTAGTTTACTAACTTATCCATCATGAATGAACCTGTTGAACCATATAAAAATGCTATACCTAATAAAAGTATTCCTGTAGAAAAAGCTCCCATCAAGAAATATTTTACTGAGGCTTCTGTACTTTTAATACTTGTTTTGCTTGTTCCTGCTATAATATACATAGGAATTGAAAGAAGTTCTATCCCCAAGAACATCATAACCAAATTATGAAATTGGGCTAAAACTGCAATTCCAACAAAAGAAAAGAAAATAAGTGCATAATATTCTGCTACATGTTTTCCTACTTTAACAAATGCATCTTTATTAATTAATAGATAAAAAATAGCTAATGCTGCTAAAGCTATAAAAAAGGAAACTCCATAAAGTGATTTTTCAATCATATTATCAAATTGTCCTGCAAACATAGAACATCCTCTGAGTTCGAAAATCCCTCCTATAATCATTCCGAAAAATAATATAACAGAAAGAATATTTAATGCACGATTATTTTTGATGAAAAATCCACTGAACATCAAAATAACTCCTGAAAGTGCTGATAAAATAATAGTATTCATATTCTATTTTTTCAAAATGATTAATGGGCTAAAAAATTAAAAATTGGTGCTGGATAAACTCCTAAAACAATTATTATAATTGCTAGAACAGCTAAAACTGCAATAGGTCCAAAACTATTTTTCTTTAAATCTTTGTGTTTTATATTTTTTACTTCTCCAAAAAGTAATGCGCTTGATAACCTCAACGTATAAACTGCCGATAAGATAACACCTAAACATGCTATAACACAAATTATAGGGTTATATATAAATAATGCTGAAAGCATCATAAACTCTCCAACAAATGAACTTGTTAAAGGCAATGCTACATTGGCTAAACAAAAAATCATAAATAGAATAGATAAAGTAGGATTTACTTTAGCTAAACCACTAATTGATTTAATATCTGTTAAATGATATTTTTTTTCCATAACATCTACACATAACCATAATCCTAGAACAACTAATCCGTGAGAAAACATTTGAAAATATGCTCCCGTAATACCATTTGATAATTCTGAAAAAAGTGAAACAAATATTAAAGCTAAATGCGCGATTGAGCTATAAGCAATAATTTTCTTCACGTTGTTTGCGCTTAATGCAATTAATGAAGCATAAACTAATCCTATAATCGCTATATATATAATGTATTTGAATAAGTGAGAAATTTCTGGAAATAATCCTAAATACCACGTTACAATTGCAAACAATCCCATTTTTGCCATAAGAGCAGATAATACTACTGTTAATGGCGTTGGTGATGTTTTATATATTGTTGGTTGCCATGTATGGAATGGGAAAATTGGAATTTTGATTACAAAAGCTATTAAAAACAACAATGCTAACGCAGTATTTGTTGAATAAGCTGCAGCTGTAACTTGCTGAACATCTTCTAATAAAAAAGATACAGGTCTTAAGAAAAATCCGATATAAACAATTCCTCCTAACATAAACATTGAACCAAAAATAGTATACAGAAAGAATGTCATATTAATTCTCAATTTATCTTTTCCTAATCCAAATAATCCAATTAAGAAATAAACTGGAATTAAAACTAACTCCCAAAAAAAGTAGAATAAAATTAAATCATGGGCTAGAAAAACTCCGTTTAAACCAGCTAATGTAATTAATAATAATCCGTAGAATGTATTCGTATATTTTTGTTTTGTTGTAGATAGATAAATGAATAATGCTAAATATGTGAAATTTGATAATATTAACATTAAACCTCCTAATCCACTAGCATTTAAAGCAAAATAAGTTTTAATGTTATTGAAATGAAACCACTGAGTTTGATAAATATTTTCTAGTCCACTTTCTTTACAAGATATCGAAAAGAATAATGCAATTAAAGCTCCTGCGACAAATGCACCAAACCATTTTTGTGGTTTTTGACCTTTCATTAATAGCATAAAAACTCCTACTATTAATGGTAAAATGATAAATAAAGATAAAAGCATTATTAACTATTTTGTGAAATTAAATACCCTATAAAAAAGATTGAAATACCAGCGACAAGTCCAATAACCATAAGCATGATATAAAATCCTACATTTCCGTTTTGTAATTGGCGTACATTTTTTGATGTATTACCAGATACAGATCCAAAACCAACAACAAAAGCAGCTAAGCCAGCTTTCTCGACATATTTCTTTAGAACATAACCTAATTCGAATAAAGGTTTTACGATTGCTTTATCATATAATTCATCGATATACCATTTATTTTCAAAGAACTTTGCAATTCCAGTTGCTTCTTCATCTTTTGAATCTGTGTATTTTTTTATTGCATAAGCAATAGCTAGAATAACACAAACAAATAGAGCTCCCATCATTAAATATTCAGTAGAATGAGCAATATGATGTGCTTCACCAATAACCACTACTCCACTAAGGAAGTTTTGTAATTTATGCCCATTCTCTACAAATAATTCTGGAATACCAACATAACCTGCAAAAACAGATAGAAATGCTAAAATAATTAAAGGAATTGTCATAGCTGCTGGACTTTCGTGAGGATGAACATGTTTATCACGTAAATCTCCTAAAAAAGTCATTGCATATAAGCGGAACATATAGAAAGCCGTCATTACAGAAACTATAAAACCTAATCCATAAACGATAGGATTAGAAACAAACATTCCTAGTAACATTTCATCTTTCGAAAAGAAACCTGATAAAC
Organism: Flavobacteriales bacterium UBA7612; assembly: GCA_002484335.1. Classification (GTDB taxonomy): domain Bacteria; phylum Bacteroidota; class Bacteroidia; order Flavobacteriales; family Weeksellaceae; genus Empedobacter. The sequence continues at coordinate 80,827 of DLJQ01000005.1, read as the reverse complement.
CAGGTATTCCAGAAATCGCTAAACATCCTATTAAGAAAGTTATATGAGTAATTTTCATGTATTTCTTTAATCCTCCCATTTTACGCATATCCTGTTCGTGATGCATTCCATGAATAACAGAACCTGCACCTAAGAAAAGTAATGCTTTGAAAAAAGCATGAGTCATTACATGGAAAACCGCAGCGATATAAGCACCAGAACCAATTGCAGCAAACATTAATCCAAGTTGAGATACTGTAGAATAAGCCAAAACTTTTTTAATGTCATTCTGTTGCATTGCAATTGTTGCTGTTACAAATGCTGTTGCGATTCCTATATATTGTATAATTTCTAATGTAAATGGTGCTGCTGTGAAAAGAATATTACAACGAGTTATCATAAATATACCTGCTGTAACCATTGTCGCAGCATGTATTAATGCAGATACTGGAGTTGGTCCTGCCATTGCATCTGGTAACCATGTGAATAATGGTAATTGAGCTGATTTACCTGTTGCTGCTAAAAATAACAATAATGTAATTCCTGTTAATACAAAACCTGTAAATGCAGCTGGATCTATAGCTAATTGATGAAATACTTTTACATATTCTAATGTTCCAAATTCTTTAAAAATCCAAAACATAGCTAATAAAAAGCCTACATCACCGATACGGTTCATGATAAAAGCTTTTTTTGCTGCTTTTATATATTCAGGGTTTGTAAACCAAAATCCTATTAATAAGAAAGAACATAATCCAACTCCTTCCCAACCTATGAACATCATAACAAAGTTATTTCCCATTACAAGAATTAACATAAAAAAAATGAAAAGATTAAGGTATGAAAAGAATTTAGCAAAACCTTCGTCCTCGCTCATATAAGCAGAACTATAAACATGAATTAAAAATCCAACACCAGTAATAATTAACAAGAATAAACTTGTTAAAGCATCTATTTGAAATGCAAAAGGTACTTGCAATGTTGGAATATTAATAATATCAAATGCCTTAAAAATTAATGGCTGAGCTGTAGCTCCCGAAGGAACAGATACAAATACCATAATTGAAAGAATAAAACTAAACAAGACTGCTCCGCTACCAATAAAAGTAACTAAGCTTTTTGAAAGTACATTTCTTCCTAATCCATTTATTAAAAATCCTATGAATGGAATCAAAGGAATTAACCATATATATTTCTCCATTCTTTATCTTTTTAATCGATTTAACACATTGATATCTACTGAATGTACTTTGCGGAATAACAATATTATTACAGATAAACCTACTGCAACTTCAGCTGCGGCTACTATCATAATAAAGAAGACTAACAACTGTGCATCAGCTCCTTTTTCTAAGGCTGGATTTGTATGATAAAGCATTTTAGAAAATGCCACTAATAATAAATTCACAGCGTTTAACATTAATTCTATACACATAAAAATAACTATTGCATTACGACGAATCATAACACCTGTCATTCCTATTCCAAATAGGATTAATGATAAAGTAATATAATAACTGATTGGTAACATGTTTTACTTTTTATATTTAATCCAATATTTCTTCATCTTTCTTTGATAACATAACAGCTCCTATCATTGCTGAAATGAATAGAACGCTACTTAATTCGAATGGTAAAACATATTCTGAGTACAGTAAAGTCCCAAGATTATGTATTAAACCTATTTCTCCTGTAATTGGTTCTATTGCCGTAGAAGTCGCTGATTGATTTTTTGAGAAAATACCTATTGTAAGCACAATGAATAATAAAGAAATTAGACTAGCTGCTAATAATTTAGTTGGTTTCCCGAAAGAAAGCGTTTCATTATTCAAATTCATCAACATCACAACAAAGAGGAATAATACCATTATTGCACCTGCATAAACTATTATGTTTACAATCGCTAGAAATTGAGCATTTAGTAAAACATAATGACCACTAATACAGAAAAATGTGATAATTAAGTATAATATTGAATGTACAGGATTTTTACTAAACACCATTAATAACGCACTTAACACCGTTAAGCTCGATAAAACGTAAAAAAAAATTAAAGTTAATTCCATTAGTTTATAGCTTTTTTCGGGATTAATAAATCTTGTTTTGAATAGATAAAGTTTTTACGATCAAAACTCGCAGGGGGAACTGTTTGTGATAAATAAACAGCATCTTTTGGACAAGCTTCTTCACAGAATCCACAAAAAATACATCTCAACATATTTATTTCATATTTTGCAGCGTACTTTTCTTCACGATAAAGATTTTCTTCTCCAGGTAACCTTTCTGCAGCTTCCATTGTTATAGCTTCTGCTGGACAAGCGAGTGCACATAAACCACAAGCTGTACAATTTTCACGATTTTCTTCATCTCTATTCAGAACATGTAACCCTCTAAATACTGGACTAAATGGCCTTTGCTTTTCTGGATAGCTAATTGTTGCTTTTTTAGAAAAGAAATGTTTTAATGTAATCATCAATCCTTTTGCAATAGCAACAAAATAGATACTTTCCAAAAATGTTATTGGTTTGCGCTCTACTTGTTTAGCTCTATTTGTAATTGGTTCCATAATTTTTAATAATTTTGAGATTCTACTTTTCTAATAATAAAATCACTAATCCCGTTAATAGCATATTTATTAACGCCAGAGGCAATAATTTTTTCCATCCTAAATTCATCAATTGATCATATCTGAAACGCGGAATCGTCCAGCGTACCCACATATAAAAGAAAATAAAAAAACATGCCTTAGCAAATAATGATATGAAATTTAGAATAGCAACACCATTCATTCCTATTGACTCTACTAATTTTGCATCGTTAACAAATGGAATGTCATATCCTCCGAAATATAAAGTTGATATAACAACAGAACTAATAAAGATATTTATGTATTCCGCAAATAAGTAAAATCCCATTTTCATTGAAGAATATTCTGAATGATAACCACCTATCAATTCATTTTCAGCTTCAGCTAAATCAAAAGGAGTACGATTCGTTTCTGCAAACGAACAAACCAAAAAGATAATAAACCCTAAAGGTTGTAAAACGACAAACCATGCATGTTCTTGTTGATAATGAACTATATCACTTAATTTCAAAGACCCTGTAAACATTAAAATCGTAATCAACACTATCCCCATTGGTAGTTCGTACGAAATCATCTGTGATGCAGCACGCAATCCTCCCATCAAAGAATATTTATTATTGGAAGCCCAAGAACCTATCATAATTCCATAGACACCAATACTTAGTACAGCTAGGATATACAAGAATCCAATATTTATATCAGCTATTTGTGGAACTACAATTCTATCTCCAAACTGAAATGCTGTAGACCAAGGAATAACAGCACCCGTCATACAAGCTACTAACATAGCTAATGAAGGCCCTAGAATAAATAAGAATTTATTAGAATCTTTTGGAATAATTTCCTCTTTAGAAAATAATTTTAAACCATCTGCAAGTGGTTGTAATAATCCAAAGATACCCGCTCTATTCGGACCAATACGATCTTGTAAAAAAGCTGCAACTTTTCGTTCAGCCCAAGTAGCATACATCGCAATAACCAAAGCAAAAGCAATCATTATACCTACTAAAGCTAACTTTTCTAATGCATCAGCAATAAATTGTTCTCTCATTTTTAATTAATTTAGGTATGATTAATCTTTAAAATTATTACTCGTTGCTGGTCCTTCTATTTTAGAAAGATCTCTATTGGGTTCATTGACTTGTGAAACAGAATGAATATCCAATAAAATTTTAGGATCTCTTTTTATTACTTTAGGAAGAGTTTCCTTAGGTTCTATTTTATTTTCAAAATAATGACCTTGACGAATAACAGAATGTTTAGAAACATCTGATGGTTTATCTAAAATCCAATCATTGATATCTTTCTTCTCGAAACGACATTCGTTACAAATCCAATCTTTTACTTCATTAAACTCATCTTTACGAGCAGTTACACGAAATACCTCATCCCCTCTAAACCAAAGTTGAGCTTTACCTGAACAAGTAGGACAATCACGATGTGCATCTACTGGTTTTAAAAACCAAACACGATTTTTAAAACGAAACGTTTTATCTGTTAATGCACCAACTGGACAAACATCAATAATATTTCCTATAAATTCATTGTCTAAAGATTTATGAATATGTGTAGATATTTCAGCGTGATCTCCACGATTCATTACTCCATGTTCACGACATCCAGTAATTTGATCAGCTGTTTTTACACATCGATAACATAGAATGCATCGATTCATATTCAACTGAATATTTGGACCTAAGTCTTCTTTTGGAAAAGTTCTTCGATCAAATTCATATCGCGTAGCTTCTGCTCCATGTTCATAGCTTAAATCTTGTAATTTACATTCTCCAGCCTGATCACAAACAGGACAATCTAAAGGATGATTAATTAATAATAATTCAACTATACCTTTACGAGCTTCTAATGTTCTTTCTGATGTTTTATTACCCACAACCATTCCATCCATAACTGTTGTACGGCATGAAGGTACTAATTTTGGCATTGGACGAGGATCAGCTTCACTACCTTTTGACACTTCAACCAAACAAGTTCTGCAATTTCCTCCTGTATTTTCTAATTTACTATAATAACACATCGCTGGAGGTGCTATTTCTTTACCAAGCATACGAGCGGCTTGAAGGATTGTTGTTCCTGCTGGTACTTCAATCGTTTCGTTGTCGATAGTAACTTTAAATAATGGTGTTTCTTCTGCCATCTTCGTATTAGTTTACTGGTTCATTTATTTCGATAGGATCAGCATAATGAGCTAAACCATAATTACGAGTTAAACATTCTTCGGGATTGTTTATATGCCATTCAAATTCATCTCGAAAATGACGAATTGCTGCCGCAACAGGCCAGGCCGCTGCATCACCTAATGGACAAATTGTATTTCCTTCAATTTTTCGTTGAACATCCCATAACAATTCGATATCAGACATTTTTCCTTTGCCTTGATCAATTCTTTTCAAGATTTTTTCCATCCAACCTGTACCTTCTCGACAAGGAGAACATTGTCCACACGATTCGTGTCGATAAAAACGAGCTAAAGTATATGTATGATAAACTACATCTTGATCTTCATCTAAAACAATAAATCCTCCAGATCCCATCATTGTTCCTGTTTGAAAACCTCCTTCAGATAAACTTTCATAATTCATATAACGAGGCTTACCTTCTGCTGTTTTCAATAATAAATTTGCTGGAACAATAGGAACTGAACTTCCACCAGGAATACAGGCTTTTAATCGCTTTCCATTTGCTATTCCACCACAATATTCGTCAGAATAAATAAATTCTTCAACAGTAATTGTCATGTCTATTTCATAAACACCAGGTTTATTGATATTACCACAAGCAGATATTAATTTTGTACCTGTAGAACGTCCTACTCCAATTTTTGCATATTCTGCTCCTGTAATATCTATAATAGGAACTATGGCAGAAATTGTTTCTACATTATTTACCACAGTAGGTCTTCCCCATAATCCTTTAACAGCAGGGAAAGGAGGTTTTAAACGAGGATTACCACGTTTACCTTCTAATGATTCTAATAATGCTGTTTCTTCTCCACAGATATAAGCTCCACCACCACGTTGTACATAAATTTCTAAATCAAAACCTGAGCCTTGAATATTTTTACCTAACCATCCTGCTTCTTTTGCTTCATCGATTGCTTCTTCTAAAATTTCTGCAACCCAAGCATATTCTCCACGGATATAAATAAATGATGTATTTGATCCAAGGCAATAAGATGAAATTAAAATTCCTTCTACTAATAAATGAGGAATATACTCCATCAAAAATCTATCTTTAAATGTACCAGGTTCTGATTCGTCTGCATTTACAACCAAGTGTCTTGGAACACCTTCTGGTTTTGCCAAAAAGCTCCATTTCATTCCTGTTGGAAATCCAGCACCTCCACGCCCACGTAAACCTGAAGCTTTTACTTCTTCTAAGATTTCATCTGTCGTCATTTTAAGTGCTTTTTCCGCACTTGAATAACCTCCATTTTTGTGATAAGCTTTATAGTGACGAATACCTGGGACATCTATATTTTTTAATAGTAATTTTTTTCCCATTATGCTAGTTTTTTCAGTTCTTCTAATAACTCATCAACCTTTTCTATTGTTAAGTTTTCTCGATAAGTTTTTCCTAATTGTAACATTGGAGCATAACCACAAGCACCTAAACATTCTGCAGGTTTCAATGTAAATAATCCATCGGCAGAAGTTCCACCTTCTTTTATATCTAATTTTGTTTTGATGTGTTCTATTATTTTATCAGATCCACGTAACATACATGGTCCTGTTTGACAAACTTCTAAAACATATTTTCCAACAGGGTTAAGATTAAACATTGAATAAAAAGAAGCTACTTCGTAAACTTCTACGGGTAAAATATTTAACAGTTGAGCTACATAATCCAAATGAGGTGTATCTAACCAACCTCCAAATTCTAATTGAGCGACATGAAGTATTGGAATTAAAGCACTTTTTTGTTTACCTTCTGGATAACGTGCTATAATTTTATTTACTTTTTGTTGTGTTTCTTCTGAAAATTGTACTTCCATTTCTAACAATTTTTATTAAGCATCAAGCTCACCTGCGATTAAGTTTAAACTACTCATTGTAACGATTGCATCAGAAATCATTAATCCATTTATTATCTCTGGAAAAGCTTGATAATAAATAAAACAAGGTCTTCTGAAATGAAGTCTATAAGGAGATCTTCCTCCGTCAGAAATAAAATAAAATCCTAATTCTCCATTTGCAGCTTCTATACAATTATATATCTCTCCTTTAGGAATTTCTATTTCTCCCATAATGATTTTAAAATGATAGATTAAAGCTTCCATTTTTGTATATACATCTGCTTTTTTGGGTAAATAGAAATCTGGAGCATCAGCGTGATATAATTTTGCTTCTTCTCCTTCTAAAACGTTTATTTTGTCTATTGCTTGATTAATAATTCGCATACTTTGCCACATCTCTTGACCACGAACTAAAAATCTATCGTAACAATCTCCTGTTGTACCAACTGGGATATCAAATTCAAATTCATCATACCTACAATATGGTTTTGCAACACGGATATCATAATCAACACCTGCAGCTCTTAAATTAGGTCCTGTAAATCCATAATTTAAAGCTCTTTCAGCAGAAATACCTCCAACTCCCTGAGTACGATCCATAAAAATTCTATTTCTTAAAAAAAGATTTTCAAACTCTGTTAAAACTCCAGGGAATTCTTTTAAAAATTGATAGATTTTATTCCAAGCAACATCAGAGAAATCTCTTTCAAAACCTCCTATTCTACCAATATTTGTAGTCAATCTTGAGCCACATATTTCTTCAAAAATTTCATAAATAAGCTCCCTATACTGCATAACATATAAAAATCCCGTAAAAGCTCCTGTATCAACCCCCATAATAGAGTTACATACAATATGATCTGCAATACGAGATAGCTCCATAATTATAATACGTAGATAAGAAACTCTTTTTGGTATTTCTAAACCTAAGAATTTTTCTACTGTCATATGCCAACCTAAATTATTTAATGGTGCAGAAACATAATTTAAGCGATCTGTTAAAGGTGTTATTTGGTACAAAGGTCTACGCTCTGCAATTTTTTCGAAAGCACGATGAATATATCCAACCGTAGGCACAGCTGATTTGATTATTTCACCATCTATCTCTAAAATATTCTGAAATACACCATGTGTAGCAGGATGAGTAGGTCCTAAGTTTAATGTAATGGTACTTTTTTCTAAAGATCCATCAGAAAGTCCGACATGTTTTTTTGATTTTTTTACTTTATCTTTTCCCATGACTAGTTGGCTTTTATATTCATATTTCCAAAATGAAAATCTCCTCCACGTCCAAACATTTCATCGTCTTTATCTCTACGTGTTTGATCCTCCAACGGAAATTCTTTTCGTAATGGATGATAATCCATTTCATCAACATTCATAATTCGTATCAAATTAGGGTGACCAATAAAATTGACACCAAAAAAATCATATACCTCACGCTCTAACCAATTTGATGTTTCAAATAATTTTGTAGCAGTAAAAATTGAAGGATTATTAATAGGTATACTGAAATTTAATCTTAATTCAACTCCTTTATACATATTATACACTAAGTATGTCACTGTAATTTCTTCTCCTACACGATCTGGATAATGTACAGCTGTCAAATCTTTCATAAACCTAAAAGCTAATTCTTCTTCATCATGTAAATATTGAAGAATCTTAAGATTATACTCTTTATTTGCGTAAATAGATAAAACTCCAAAATGTTCTTCATAACCAAGGATATTCTCTTGAAATTTATGAACCAAGCGATCTTTTATAAATGAATTTTCCATTATTTACTAATTATTTAATTCCGTAGCTCGCTAATAATTCTTGATATTCTGGACTACTTCTTCGTCGAACACTTTCTGATTCTACTAATTCTTGTATTCTTAAAATACCATTAATGATTCCTTCTGGACGAGGAGGGCAACCTGGTACATATACATCTACTGGAATAACCTCATCTATTCCTTGTAAAACAGAATAAGTATCAAAAATCCCACCTGAACTAGCACAAGCACCAACAGCCATTACCCATCTTGGTTCTGCCATTTGTATATAAACTTGTTTAAGAACTGGAGCCATTTTTTTTGATATAGTTCCCATTACCATTAATAAATCACATTGTCTTGGTGTAAAAGCTAAACGTTCTGAGCCAAAGCGTGCCAAATCATAAGTTGAAGCCATTGTTGCCATAAATTCAATTCCACAACAACTTGTTGCAAAAGGCAATGGCCAAATAGAATTTTTACGTGCTAATCCAACTACCTTTGATAACTGCATAGTCATAAATCCCTCTCCTTCGTAACCTCCAGGAGATTCTACTATTTTTACATTAGTGTTATGTGTTACTGGTCTTTTATTATGAATCATTGTGTTTGTGTTTGAATTAATAAATCATTATTTTTCCCAATCAAATGCACCTTTTTTACGTACATATAAATACATAATAAAAAAAGAGGCTACAAATGTTGCAACTGCTATGAATCCACCCCAGCCCAATGCTCTAAAATTAGCAGCATAAGGATAGAAAAAAACAACTTCGACATCGAACAAAACGAATAGAATTGCAACTAAAAAATACTTAATCGCAAATGGTTGACGTGCATTTCCTTCTTTTTTTATACCAGATTCAAAATTTTCTAACTTTTCATCTGTTTTCCTAGATGGTCCAAGAAAATGTGTAACTGTAATAATTCCAGCTACAAATGCAAAAGCAACTATAAATAGAATTAAAATAGGAATGTAACTAGAGGCTGTTTCCATAATTGTTTATGTTTTATCCAACAAAATTGTATTGATAAATTTAATAATTATTTAGACAAATATCTATAATGGTTAATTTACAAATAGTTATAGTTCTTAATTCATTAAAATTTCACACTTTTTATCAAAATCAGTATTTTATATAGGTATATAAAAAAAGTGAATTAGAAAATAATCTAATTCACCTTGTATTTATTAAAATATAACTATTTTTTTATACTTTATTTTATTGATTTAATATATTATTCAACACTATTAACACTTCTTTAATATTTTTAACATTTTCTATTCTTAAAAATAATGTTGGATAATCCTCTCCTTTTTTGGGTTGTTTTTCCTTGAAATTTAAATTTTTAGCGTTATTTTGGACATAATTTAAAATTAATCTAAATTTTTCTGAGTGGTAAAATTCACTTTGTGGCTTATTGATAAAATAAGCTAAGAGTACTCCATTTTTCATAACCAAACGCTCAAAACCTAATTTTTTACTTACCCATTTAAGCTGAATTGATTGTAATAAATTTTCTACTTCTTCTGGAATTGGACCAAACCTATCAATTAAATTATTTCTAAAAATACTTAATTCTTCTTCTGTATTAATATCTGCTAAATCTTTATAAAGTAATAGTCTTTCTTCAGAACTCTCTATATATTCATCTGGAATTATTATTTGTAAATCTGAATCAATTTGAACATCAGAAACATATTCTTTTTCTGTTTCGTTATTTTGATCTTCAAATAAATCTTTAAAATCAGTTGACTTTAATTCTTCTATTGCCTCATTTAAAATTTTCTGATAAGTTTCAAAACCAATATCCATCATAAACCCTGTTTGTTCAGCTCCTAGAAGATTTCCAGCTCCTCGAATTTCTAAATCTTTCATTGCAATATTAAATCCTGAACCTAAATCCGAAAACTGTTCGATTGCTTGTAATCTTTTTCTAGCTTCTTCTGTTAAAACAGAAATAGGAGGTGCTACTAGATAACAAAATGCTTTACGGTTACTTCTACCTACCCTTCCTCTCATCTGATGCAAATCAGCTAAACCAAAATTCTGAGCATCATTAATAAGAATTGTATTCGCATTTGGTACATCTAGTCCAGATTCTATAATTGTTGTAGACACAAACACATCATATCTTCCATCAATAAAATCCAGAAGAACAGCCTCTAATGCTTTACCCTCCATTTGTCCATGACCAATTGCAACACGAGCATCAGGAACTAAACGCTGAACCATTCCTGCAATATCTTTTAATGATTGAACTCGATTATGGATAATGTAAACTTGTCCTCCTCGTTGCATTTCATACATAATAGAATCTCTGAAGACTTCTTCATTAAATCCTACTAACTGCGTATCTACAGGTTGCCTATTTGGTGGTGGAGTTTTAATAACAGATAAATCACGAGCAGCCATCAAAGAAAATTGTAATGTTCTAGGAATTGGTGTTGCTGTAAGAGTTAATGTATCTATATTTTCTCGTAAAGTTTTTAATTTATCTTTTACTCCTACTCCGAATTTATGTTCCTCATCAACGATTAATAATCCTAAGTCTTTATACTCTATTTTAGGATTTACTAATTGATGAGTACCAATAACAATATCTACTTGTCCAGATTTTAATCCATCTAAAACAGCTTTTTTCTTTGTTCCTGTAACAAACCTATTAAGATATGCAACTTTTACAGGTAAATCAGCCAATCGTTCTGAAAACGTTTTGAAATGCTGAAATGCAAGAATTGTTGTAGGAACAAGAACAGCAACTTGTTTTCCATCAACAGCTGCCTTCATCGCTGCACGAATTGCTACTTCTGTTTTACCAAAACCAACATCTCCACAAACTAATCTATCCATTGGTCTTTCGGACTCCATATCAGCTTTTACATCTTGTGTAGCTTTATATTGATCTGGAGTATCTTCATAAATAAAAGAAGCTTCTAATTCATTCTGTAAATAAGTATCTGGTGAATATGAAAAACCTTTGCGAGCACGACGTTTTGCATATAATTTTATCAAATCAAAAGCAATTTCCTTTACTTTAGCTTTAGTTTTGTTCTTTAAATTTTTCCATGCTGGAGAACCAATTTTAGAAACCTTAGGCTCTACTCCATCTTTTCCTCTAAATTTTGCTATCTTATGTAAAGAATGAATATTAACGTATAAAATATCATTATTTTGATAAATCAATTTTATTGATTCTTGCATTACACCATTATTATTAAGACGTACAAGACCTGCAAATTTTCCAATTCCGTAATCTATGTGCGTAACAAAATCTCCTACTTGAAGTGAATTAATCTCTTTTAGTGTGATTGCTTCTTTTTTGGTAAAAGAATTACGAAGATTAAATTTATGATATCGTCCAAAAATTTGATGGTCTGTATAACATGTCAATTGAAGCTCATCATCTATAAAACCTTGGAAAAATGTTCCTAAAACAGGAGAATAAGAAACTTCTTTTCCTATATCTTCAAAAATCTCTTCAAATCTTCTTATTTGATTTTCGTTGGAACAAAGAATTAGATTGTTATATCCTCTATTTTTATGTTCATTTAAATCATCAATAAGTAATTCAAACTGTTTATTAAAAGTAGGCTGAGGCTTAAAAGGAGATTCTAAAACATCTACTGTTTCAAAAAATGGTTTCATTGCAATTTCAATAGAACCAAATTCGGCTAATTGATGAAAGAATTCATTTTGACTTAAAAACAACTGTTTTGGCTCTAATTGTTTGATTTCTCCGTTTAATTTTGAGAATGATTCTTCAGCATATTCAAAATTTTTGTTGATTTGTTTTCCTAAAACAGAAATATTTTTGGTAATAATTATACTATTTGATGGTATAAATTCTAAAAAACTTTCTCTTTTTTCATCAACATTTTTACTTTCTAGATTAGGAATAATAGTAATATCCTTTGTTGTAGATATGGATAATTGATTTTCAATATCAAATGTTCTGATTGTCTCAACCTCATCTCCAAACAATGAAATACGATAAGGATGTTCATTCGAAAATGAAAAAACATCAACTATTCCTCCTCTTATAGAAAACTCTCCTGGTTCTGAAACAAAATCAACTTTTTTGAAATCATAAGAAATTAAAACTTCAGTTAAAAAATCAATTCCTAATTCATTTCCTACTTTTACTTTTAATGTATTTGTAGATAAAGCTTTTTTTGTTACAACTTTTTCTTGTAACGCTTCTGCATAAGTAACAACAATTTTATGATGTTTGGTATTAGATAAACTATTTAAAACTTCTGTTCTAATTACAACATTAGCATTATTTACTTCCTCAACCTCATAAGGACGTTTATACGAAGATGGAAAAAATAAAACTTGTTCTCTATCAAACAAAGTTTCTAAATCATTTAAAACATAAGCAGCTTCTTCTTTATCATCAAAAATAAGAACTATAGGATGTGATAATCTATCAAACAAATGTCCAGAAAGAATACTTAATCCAGATCCTAAAAATCCTTTGATATTAGCCTTATGTTTAGGGTTAGATTTATAATCGGAAATAAGTTTTTGTACGAATTCTGATGAATCGTATAAACTAAAAACGTTTTGAATAACTTTTTGCTTCAAAATTTTCTATATATAAAATTTATTGAATATATTTTTAATGATAAATCAATAAAAATGACAAATAAATGCGAATAACAAATAAATGATATTTTTATGAAAAAATATTTGTCTAATTTAAAAAAATAATTCTAGCTTTGGTTTATCAAAAAAGTAAAAATGAATTTTATTCACAACGTTATTAATGTAATTGTCTTAGACATTCTTTCAAAAGAGAGTGGTAAACAGTTGTGAATTTATATAATATCAATTGAAGCCACTTTTTTATAAGTTGGCTTTTTTTATGAAATTATAATTTTTAAAACAGTTGTATGAAACATTTATTTGTCATTATTATTAACATTATTTTGGTCTTAGTCTTTAGATTAGGAAAGGTGGTATATTGACGAATTTTTAAGATAAATTTTATTGAGCCACCTTATTTTTAGGTGGCTTTTTTTATATAAATAAACAAGCAAAACAAATAGTAATAAGTTATGAACAATAACACAAAATCATTAAACAAAATCAGTAGTACAGTTACACAAGACCCTACTTTACCGGCTTCGCAAGCAATGCTACATGGTATTGGTTTAAGTGATGAAGATCTTAAAAAACCCTTAATTGGGATTGCAAGCATGGGATATGATGGAAACACATGTAATATGCATCTTAACCAATTTGCACAATTAGTGCAAGATGGTATGAAAAATGATGATTTAATTGGATTAAAATTCAATACAATCGGAATTAGTGATGGAATAACAAACGGTACTTCTGGAATGAGATATTCATTAGTAAGCCGTGAAGTTATTGCGGATTCAATCGAAGCAGTTTGTGCAGCTCATTTTTATGATGGTGTAATCACGATTCCTGGATGTGACAAGAATATGCCAGGTTCTATTATGGCAATGGCTCGTTTAAACAGACCATCAATCATGGTTTACGGAGGTACAATTGCTCCTGGTCATTACAAGGAAGAAGAATTAAATATCGTTTCTGCTTTTGAAGCTCTTGGTAAAAAACTAAATGGAAATTTAGATGACAAAGATTATTGTGGTATCATACAAAATGCTTGCCCGGGCCCAGGTGCTTGTGGTGGGATGTATACTGCTAACACAATGGCTGCTGCAATAGAAGCTTTAGGAATGAGCTTACCTTATTCATCTTCTTACCCAGCAATGAGTGATGAAAAAAGAAATGAATGTTTAACTGCTGGAAAGTTTCTAAAAAATTTATTAGAAAAGGATATTAAACCAAGTGATATCATCACAAAAAAATCTTTAGAAAATGCGATTAAAGTAATTGTTGTACTTGGTGGTAGTACAAATGCTGTACTTCATTTATTAGCAATTGCAGCAACAATGGATTTAGAATTGACTTTAGACGATATTCAAAAAATAAACGATAAAACTCCTGTTATTGCTGATTTAAAACCAAGTGGAAAGTACTTAATGGAACATTTAAGTAAAATTGGAGGTGTCCCTGCTGTAATGAAATATATGCTAAGTGAAGGATTACTTGATGGAGAATGTTTAACTGTAACAGGAAAAACTCTTGCAGAGAATTTAGAAAATGTTCAATCATTAGACTTTTCTAAACAAAATATTATAAGAAAATTAGACAATCCTATAAAAGAAACAGGTCATTTACAAATGTTATATGGAAACCTTGCTCCGAAAGGTTCAGTATCAAAAATATCAGGAAAAGAAGGATTTTACTTTAAAGGAAAAGCACAAGTTTTTAATAGTGAAGTAGAAGTTTTAAAAGCAATAGAAGAATTAAAAATAAATGCAGGAAGTGTTATTGTGATTCGAAACGAAGGACCAAAAGGTGGACCTGGAATGCCAGAAATGCTTAAACCAACCTCAGCAATTATTGGTGCTGGTTTAGGAGATAAGGTTGCTCTTATTACAGATGGTAGATTCAGTGGAGGTACACATGGATTTGTCGTCGGACATATTACGCCAGAAGCATTTGATGGAGGTCCTATTGCATTAATTGAAAATGATGACCTTATCGAAATTGATATTGACAAAAAACAATTGAACTTATTAGTTGATGAAAAAACTTTAGCAGAACGAAAAAACAACTGGAAACAACCAAAATTAAAAGTAAAAAATGGAATCTTATTCAAATACGCAAGACAAGTTAGGGACGCTTCAGAAGGCTGCCTTACCGACAGATAATTTAACTCAAATATCAGGTTCGCAAGCTATTATTAATGCTTTACTAGCTGAAGGTGTTGATACTGTTTTTGGATATCCTGGTGGTGCTATTATGCCTATTTATGATGCATTGTATGACTATAAAGATTTTCTAAAACATATCTTAGTACGCCATGAACAAGGTGGAATACATGCTGCTCAAGGTTATGCAAGAACATCAGGAAAAGTTGGTGTCGCATTTGCAACTAGTGGCCCTGGCGCAACTAATCTAGTCACAGGAATTGCTGATGCAATGATAGATAGTAATCCTATTGTATGTATTACAGGCCAAGTTTTTGCTTCTCTTTTAGGTACAGATGCTTTCCAAGAAACAGATGTAATTAACATTACTAATCCTATCACTAAATGGAATTATCAAATTACAGATGCAGAAGAGGTTAATGATGTTTTAGCAAAAGCTTTTCATATTGCTCGTAGCGGAAGACCAGGACCAGTACTGATTGATATAACAAAGAATGCACAAATTCAACTTATTGAAAAACAAAAATATGAGAAATGTACTCATGTACGCAGTTATAGACCTGAACCAGAAATAAGATCTGAATATGTTAAAGCGGCTGCTGAAATAATTAACGAAGCAAAAAAACCATTTGCAATTATTGGTCAAGGAGTTATTCTTGGTAAAGCAGAACAAGAATTAAAAGATTTTTTAAAAAAATCAGGAATTCCTGTAGCTACAACCTTAATGGGATTAAGTGCTATAGAAACAGAACACCCTCAATATGTTGGTTTATTAGGGATGCATGGAAATTATGCTCCAAATGTAAAAACAAATGATTGTGATGTATTGATAGCTATAGGAATGAGATTTGATGATCGCGTTACTGGACGTTTAGATAAATATGCTAAGCAAGCAAAAATTATCCATTTAGATATTGATCCAGCAGAAATTGGAAAAAATGTAAAAGTTACTGTACCTGTTTGGGGAGATTGTAAAAAAACACTTCCGTTACTTACAAAATTTACTGATAAAGCTGAACATAATGAATGGCTTGCTGAGTTTAGAGAATTAGAGAAAGAAGAACATAAAGAAGTTATAGATAAAGAATTCTATCCTTCATCAGATGTTATGTCTATGGCGGAAGTTATAAATACTTTAAACGACTTAACTGATGGTGAAGCTATAATTGTTACAGATGTTGGTCAACATCAAATGTCCGCATGTCGTTACGCAAAATTCAAAGATTCTAAACTTTTAGTTACTTCTGGAGGATTAGGAACAATGGGATTTGGCTTACCAGCTGCCATTGGTGCTTGGTACGGAGCTCCAGAAAAAGATGTTGTAATGGTTTGTGGAGACGGTGGTTTTCAAATGACTTTACAAGAACTTGGAACAATTATGCAGTTTGGAGCGAAAGTAAAAATCTTGATTCTAAATAATAGTTTCTTAGGAATGGTTCGTCAATGGCAAGAGTTATTTAATGACAAGCGTTATTCTTTTGTTGATATTACAAGTCCAGACTTTGTTGCATTAGCTAAAGCTTATCATATCGATGGTCAAAAAATTGATGCAAGAAGTGAATTAAAAAGTGCTTTGAAACAAATGTTAGAGCATGATGGTTCATATCTTTTAGAAGTTGTAGTAGGAAAAGAAAATAATGTATTTCCTATGGTTCAACAAGGTACAAGTGTTTCAGAAATCAGATTAAAATAAACTATTATGGATTCAAAACAAGAATATACAATCACATTATATACAGAAAATTCAATAGGGATTTTAGGAAGAATTGCTGGAATTTTTACTCGTAGAAAAATTAATATAGAAAGCTTGAGTACTTCTCCTTCTGAAATAGAGAACGTACATCGATTTACTATTGTTATTGAAGAATCTGAGGAAGTTGTACGAAAACTGTGCATGCAAATTGAAAAGCAAGTTGATGTTCTAAAAGCTTATTTCAACAATAATGATGAACTAATCTGGCAAGAACAAGCTTTATATAAAGTTCCAACAAATATTATCGCAGAAAAAGCTTACGTAGAAAGATTATTACGTCAATATGGCGCAAACACTGTAGTAATTCGTAATGATTATACTGTTTTTGAAACAGCTGGACATCGCGAGGAAATCGATAATCTTACTCAGGAACTTACAAAATACGGTTTAATAGAATTCGTACGAGGAGCAAGAATTGCAATTATAAAAGCGAGTACTGGTTTCCATGAAAAATTATTACAATTCGAAAAAGATGAACCTTCTAAAGAAGTTATAGAAAATGAATTTCTAGACAAAGGAAACTCTGTTTTCACTATGTAAAAATCAACATGTATATGATTAATATACAAAACTTTAAAATAAATTAATAATTAAATTAGGCATTAAGCCTCAATAATATAAAAAAAACAAAATGGCTAACTATTTCAATACATTATCATTAAGAGAACAATTATACCAATTAGCACAAGCAGAATTTTTAGACAACACAAAATTTTCTAAAGGTACTGATGCCTTAAAAGGTAAAAAAATTGTTATTGTAGGATGTGGAGCTCAAGGTTTGAATCAAGGTTTAAACTTACGCGATAGTGGATTAGATGTTTCTTATGCTTTACGTAAAGAAGCTATTGAACAACAAAGAGATTCTTGGAAAAATGCAACAAGCAATAATTTTACAGTTGGTACTTATGAAGAATTAATTCCTACTGCTGATGTTATTGTTAATTTAACTCCAGATAAACAACATACTTCAGTAATCAATGCTGTACAACCTTTGATTAAAGAAGGCGCAACACTTTTATATTCTCACGGATTCAATATCGTTGAAGAAGGAATGCAAATTCGTAAAGATATTACTGTAATCATGGTTGCTCCAAAATGTCCTGGATCAGAAGTTAGAGCTGAATATTTAAGAGGATTTGGTGTTCCAACATTAATTGCTGTTCACCCGGAAAATGATCCTCAAGGTAAAGGATTAGAACAAGCGAAAGCATATTGCGTAGGAACTGGAGGACATAAGGCTGGTGTTTTAAAATCATCTTTTGTTGCTGAAGTAAAATCTGATTTGATGGGAGAACAAACTATTTTATGTGGTCTTTTACAAACAGGTTCTATTCTTTCTTTCGAAAAAATGGTAGAAAATGGAATTGATGCAGGATATGCTTCAAAATTAGTTCAGTATGGTGTAGAAGTTATTACAGAAGCTTTAAAACATGGTGGAGTAAGTGGTATGCTTGATCGCTTAAGTAATCCAGCAAAAATTAAAGCTTTCGAATTATCAGAAGAATTAAAAGACATTATGCGTCCATTATTCCAAAAACATCAAGATGATATCATGTCTGGAGAGTTTAGTAAAACAATGATGGAAGATTGGGCAAATGGAGATAAAAATCTTTTAAAATGGAGAGCTGAAACTGGAGAAACTGCTTTTGAAAAAACACCTGCTGGAGAAGTTAATATTACAGAACAAGAATATTTTGATAATTATACTTTAATGGTTGCATTTGTACGTGCCGGAGTTGAATTAGCTTTTGAAACAATGGTTGAAGCTGGCATAAAACCAGAATCTGCTTATTATGAATCTTTACACGAAACACCATTAATTGCGAATACAATTGCTAGAAAAAAATTATTCGAAATGAATCGTGTAATTTCTGATACAGCAGAATATGGTTGTTATTTATTTGATCAAGCATGTAAACCATTGTTAAAAGATTTCATGAAAAACATTAATGTTGATGTTGTTGGAAAAGATTTTAATGAAGGAAAAGATAATTCTGTTGATAATGTAACATTAGTAAATATCAATGATGTTTTACGTAACCATCCTGTAGAAATTGTAGGAAAAGAATTACGTAAAGCAATGACTGCAATGAAAGCAATTAAAACAGTTTAATCTTACAGATTATAATAATACTTGTTTCATAAAATTTAAAGAAAAGTAAATTGGAAAATACAATTCTAAAAATAACGAATCTATCTTTCGGATATCAACAAAATTCGATTTTAAAAGATTTTTCATGGCAAATAAAGGCCAAAGAAAATTGGATGATAAAAGGAATTAGTGGAAGCGGAAAAACAACTTTAGCTAAAATCATCTCTAAAGAAATCGAAAATTATGAAGGTTTTCTTGAAATTAATTTTTGTGAAACAAGTCATTTACCAAAGCAAGTCATTTATGTTCCAAACTGGTTTCAATTTACAAATCTTGATGGACAGAAAAATTTTTACTACCAGCAACGATACAATAAAATTGAACAAAATGATACTTTAACAGTTTTAGCTGAATTAAAACGATTTGAAAAAAAAGAAAATTTAACATTTGAAAAGGTCGAACATTTATTAAAAATTTTTGGATTTGATAATTTTAAAAATCAACAACTAATTGAACTTTCTAGTGGAGAACACAAGAAATTGCAACTCATAAAAGTACTTTGGTTAGAACCTCAATTGTTGATTATAGATCAACCTTACACAGGATTAGATATTGAAACAAGAAAAAATCTGAATCAATATATAGATGATTTAACAACAAAAGGAGTTACGTTTATACTGATTAACAATGACGATGATTCCCCAGAATCTGTAAAACATTTCGCTGAAATTAGAAATGGACAATTATATGAGATTTCATTATCAGATAAAGTTACCAAAGATGTAAAAAGAAAATCAAAACCATTACCTTATTTTTTACAAAATCATCAAGAAAATTCTTCAGAAAACATTATACAAATGAAGAATGTTGAAATAGTTTATGGTACCAAAAAAGTTTTAGAAGGCATAAATTGGGAAGTAAAAAGTGGAGAAAAATGGTTGGTTTATGGAGCAAATGGATCAGGAAAATCAACTTTATTAAGTTTAATTAATGGTGATCATCCTCAAGCTTACGGAAACGAAATTTCTTTATTTGGTAACAGACGAGGAAGTGGAGAAAGTATTTGGGAGATAAAAGAAAAAATTGGAATGATTTCTCCAGAATTACATTGGTATTTTGATATGGATGCAAACGTAAAACAAGCCATTGCTTCTGGATTTTTTGATTCCATGTCTTTGTATCAAAAATTAGATTTTGAACAACAGCAAAAATTAGAACAACTTTTAATATTCTTTGATTTACAAGAAGATCAATTAAAAAAACTAAAGACACTTCCAATTGGTAAACAACGTTTAGTTTTACTAGCTAGAACTTTAGTGAAAAATCCTAAACTTTTAGTATTAGATGAACCTTGTCAAGGATTAGATAATGAACAGATTCTTCATTTCAATCAAATAATTGATGATTTAGCTGCAAGTGGACAAACATTGATCTATGTAGCACATTTTCAATCCCAAATTCCAAATTGTATCTCTCATCAATTACATATAGAAAAAGGGAAAATAATAAAAAACACAAATAAAACAAACTAAGATGAACGAAGTCGCATATTTTCCTCAAATAGAAGCTATAAAAAAAGCGAAAGAAAACATCAAAAAAATAATAGCAGAGACATCATTACAAAAAAATTTAAGACTTTCGAATGAGTTTGAAGCTACTGTTTTTTTAAAAAGAGAAGATTTACAAATTGTACGTTCTTATAAATTAAGAGGTGCATTTAACAAAATACAGAACCTATATCAAGACAACAAAGTTAATAATGGTGTTGTCTGTGCAAGTGCTGGTAATCATGCACAAGGTGTTGCTTATTCTTGTAGCATTTTAAAAATTAAAGGTGTAATCTTTATGCCAATTACTACTCCAAAACAAAAACTTGAACAAGTAAAAATGTTTGGAGGTGATTTTGCTGAAATAAAATTGGTTGGTGATACTTTTGATGATTCTAAAAATGCAGCTATAGCCTATAGCGAAGAAAACAATGCTGCTTTTATTCATCCGTTTGATGATCCTCTAATTATTGAAGGACAAGCTACAGTTGGCTTAGAAATTTTAGAACAAGTTACTCAAAAAATTGACTATGTATTTGTTCCTATTGGTGGTGGTGGCTTAGCTTCTGGTATTGCATCTGTTTTTAAACAACTATCTCCTGAAACTAAAATCATTGCAGTAGAGCCAAAAGGAGCTCCTTCTATGAAAACTTCGGTAGAAAATGGTTATAATACTGAATTAGATCATATTGATAAGTTTGTTGATGGTGCTGCTGTTCAAAAAGTAGGTGATTTAACTTTTGAAATTTGTAAAGACAATTTAGATGATTACCTTACAGTAGACGAAGGAAAAATTTGTGATATAATCCTACAAATGTATAATAGAGATGCTATTGTTCTTGAACCTGCTGGTGCATTATCTGTTGCTGCATTAGAACAGTATAAAGACAACATAAAAGGTAAAAATGTAGTATGTATTTTAAGCGGAAGCAATAATGATATTACTCGAATGGAGGAAATAAAAGAAAGAGCATTATTATATAACGGCTTAAAACATTATTTCATCATTAATTTTCCTCAAAGAGCGGGAGCATTAAAAGAATTAGTAAATGAAGTTTTAGCACCAAGTAATGATATAAGTTATTTCCAATATATTAAGAAAAACAACAAAGAAACAGGACCTGCGGTAGTGGGTATTGAATTAGATAAGAAAGAAGATTTTAATAGCTTAATTGATCGACTAGAAAATCATAATTTCGATTATCAATACCTAAATACAGATAGTACACTTTATTCTCTAATAATAGGATAAAAATATAATGATTACTAATTAACCCTAAAATGAAAATCCCAATGAGATAAATTATCTTATTGGGATTCATATTTTATTTTACAGAATCAGTTTTCACTTCACTTTTCTCAGATTCTAATGGAACTTGCGATATATTATAAGAATATCCTACTACAATTCCATCAAGCTTATTTACTCGTTTTACTTTAAAAGTTTCCGTTCCTTCAGCATTATTTTTAAAATGTACTTTATAGACTGCTTCATATATTGTTTTATCGCCATCCTCTAAAGGTGTAACTTTTTCAACATTGTAAACATCTATTGGTCCAAATTCTTTTATAGGAGCCATCAAATCTAATACATTTACACCATCTACATGTGCAAATAATGAATCAGGTCTATTTTCTCTATATTTATATACATCTAATACTGCCTGCTCAACTTTATATTGAGGTAAATCTGATTTTTTATTACAAGCAGAAAACGTAAACATTCCTGCAGCTATAAGTGCTAATGCCAATTTTTTATTCATAATTATATTTTTTTGTGTTATGTTAATTATCTGTAACTAATATAATTATAAAAAAAATGAAAAGCAATTTATTTTAAAAAGAATCTATATTTCAAATTTCACATAAAATCCTTCATGCCCACGAACATTAAAGACTGAGTTATCTTCAAATATTAAATATTGTGCTTTTATTCCTTTTAAAATCCCTTCTATAATTAGTGTTTTTTTCAAATTCAAAGATTTTACTTTATCTGGATAAGAATTTACGGGATATTCTAATTTTAACACTTTAGGTTCATCAACTAAAAATTGTATAAAATCTTTGTTCACATAACTTTTAATTTCATGATATTTTTGAAATAAATCTACTTCAGGAACATCATTTTTCAACATTCTTTGCCAGTTTGTTTTATCTGTAATAATATCTTTTAAAGAAACCTCAATCATACCAGCTTCATAACGATTATCAGTTCGTGCAATAATAATAGCTTCAGAGGCTCCTTGATCTATCCAACGAGTTGGAACTTGTGTTAATCGTGTTACTCCAACTTTTACCCCAGAAGAGTTTGCTAAATAAACAATATGAGGTTGTAATTCGAATTTTTGTTCCCACTCCAAATCCCTTTGTGCTATCCCCAAATGAGCTGTAGATAATTCTGGGTTTATAATACTTGGGTTAGCTTCTGGTAAAGTAAAAAAACAGTTCTTACAGTAACCCATTTGATAAATTTCTTTATCTTCATGACAACCTAAACATTCATAATGATCAAAACTAATTTTAATCTTTTTACCTAATAACTGGTTCATCACAATAAAATCATCTTTAAAATTCCAATAATAATTAATTGGAGAATGATTTTCTGTCGTCATTTTTCGAATTTGTCCCTCAAACTGCATTTTGCTAACTAAAGTTTATTAAATTTGTGTAAATCTACAAAACTTTTATTGGATGGGAATAGTCAATAAGATTATGGAAATTATGATGCGTAACCGAATGAATGTTATCGAGGAAAGCATCGCAAATCCAATTGGCACACAAGAACGAGTTCTTTTTCACAATCTTAAAAAAGGTAAATCTACTATCTATGGAAAAAAATATCACTTTGACGAAATAAAGAGGATTCATGATTTCCAAAGACAAGTGCCAGCAGTGCACTATGAAGATTTTGAACCTTATATAGAATTAGCTCGAAAAGGAGAAAAAGATGTTACATGGAATGGAAAAATTAAATGGTTTGCTAAATCATCTGGAACAACAAATGCCAAAAGTAAATTTATTCCAATTAGTAAAGAGTCTTTAGAAGATTGTCATTATGCTGCAGGGAAAACAATGTTTGCCTTATATTTAAATGCTAATCCTGAAACTGATATTTTTACATGTAAAAATTTGCGAATTGGTGGAAGTAGTGAATTATATCAAAAATATGATACTCGTTTTGGTGATTTATCTGCTATCTTGATTGATAATTTACCCTTCTATGCTGAAATGAAAAATATTCCAAACAGAGAAATATCTTTAATGTCTGATTGGAATACAAAAATGAATGCAATTATTAATGCTTGTAAAAATGAAGATGTAGGTTCTTTGACTGGTGTTCCTTCTTGGATGTTAGTTGTTCTTAATAAATTATTAGAAACAACTGGTAAAAACTATTTGGATGAACTTTGGCCAAACTTAGAAGTTTTTTTTCATGGAGGAATTAGCTTTAAACCTTATGCTGAAAACTATAATCTGATTACAAAAAAACAATTAAATTATTTCGAATTATATAATGCTTCGGAAGGATTTTTTGGAATACAAGATCAATTACATAACAAAGATTTATTATTACTTTTAGATAATGGGATATTTTATGAATTTATTCCCATGGAAGAATTTGGATATGAAGATCAACGTTTTCTAACTATTGCTGAAGTCGAAGTTGGTAAAAACTATGCTATGGTTATAACTACGAACGGTGGTTTATGGCGATATATTATTGGTGATACTATTCGCTTTACATCAACTAACCCACATAGAATTGTAGTTTCTGGACGAACAAAACATTACATAAATACTTTTGGAGAAGAATTAATGATAGAAAATGCCGAAGAAGCATTAAAAAGAACCTGCCTAAAAACCAATTCTATTATTTCTGATTATACAGCTGGTCCAATCTTTATGGAAGGTAAAGAAAAAGGAGCACATGAATGGATGATTGAATTTGATAAAGAACCCGAAGATTTTGATTTATTTGTTACTATTCTTGACAAATCTCTACAAGATGTTAATTCAGATTATGAGGCAAAGCGTTATAATAATATGACATTAAATCCTCCGATAGTTCACAAGGCTAGAAAGCAATTATTTTTTGAATGGATGGCATCTCGAGGAAAATTAGGAGGACAAAATAAAGTCCCTAGATTATCAAATACAAGAGAATTTATAGAACCTTTAATTATATTAAATACAAAATAAGCTGTTTTTAAAAACAGCTTATTTTATTATTCTTCGTTAATAATTTTTAATTCAGTATCTAATTCTTTTTCTATTTTATAATTATACCAAACAAATAACGATAAAGAGAATATACCTAAAAATCCCTCTAACAGCAATACAGTTCTTGTATTTAAAAATTCAGCTATTAATCCTATAATCAAGCTTCCTATTGGAGTCATTCCTAAAAAAGCCATAATATAATAACTAATTACTCTTGATCTCATTTCTGGTACCGTATGTAATTGAATATATGTATTTATTGAAGCTGACTGACAAATCATTCCTAAACCGCTTAACACAAGTCCTATTGATGCTAGCCAAATAGTATGACTAAAAGCAATTATACCTAAACCAATTCCCATAATAATACTTGATAAAATAATAGAATTATATAATTTTTCCATTTTTTTAAGACTCGTCATATAAATAGCGCTTATAAGAGCTCCTATACCTACAGCACTTTCAAAAATTGTAAACGTCTGAGAATTTCCATTAAAAACCTCTTTTGCCAAAACTGGTAATAATGTTGTAAAAGGTATAAGCATTAAACTAAAAAAAGAAAGTAATAAAAGTTGTGATAAAATTCTTTTTTCTGATTTTACATAAATAAAACCTTCCTTTAATTTATTTAAAACATTTATCTCCTCTTCATTTTTTATAAAAGCTGGCAATTTCATAAGATATAAACAATATAAAACAGGAATGAAACTTAAAAAGTTACTAATAAAACAAAAATCTTCTCCAAAAGCTGATAGTAAAACCCCTGCTAAAGCAGGACCTATTACCCTAGCTAAATTAGTCATTGCTGAATTTAAGGCTATTGCATTAGGTAAAGCTTCTTTATCATCAACTAAATCAATCATCATTGCTTGTCTACAAGTAACATCAAAAGCATTAATAACTCCTTGCATTAAACTAAGAAGAACAATCGCTGTAATGTTATAATATTTTAAATAAATAAGAATAGCCAATAATAATGCTTGTAATGCTGCTAACCATTGTGTATTTTTCATTACCTTATATTTATGACAACGTTCAATAAAACTTCCTACATAAGGTGAAAGTAATAATGTAGGTATTAAGCCTACAAAAACTATTAATCCTAATATAAAGGGAGAACCTGTTAACTTGTAAACAAGCCAAGCTATCGCTGTTTTCTGAATCCAAGTTCCCAATAAAGAAACTGACTGACCAATAAAAAAAAGTTTAAAATTTCTTGATTTTAATGCGATAAATGATTCCATTTTTTTAAAAATTTTATACAAATCTATTACAAAGATTAAAATCTGTAAAACTCTTTTTTTAGATACTATCAATCGATAAAACCGATTAATAATTATAATATAAAATCAAATTCTTTTAACTTTATCTTATTATTAATTTGAAGGTATTTTTTATTATTTTTTATTTAATTTTACTAAAACACAGAAAAATACCTACTAATGAGAAGTACAAATTCATCTCAGCTTAAATTCCATCAAATCGTGGAAAATAAGTTTCAGATTTACAACAGTCTTTTTATGAGCTTGCCTTATGATGAGATGCAAAAAATTGGTTCACTTATTCCTTTCTTATATGAAGAAAGTAAAAAAGGTCTACCTGAAGGAAAATCTCCAAATGAAATTATAAGTGATTTTTTTGAAAAATATACTGATCTAGAGACTGAAGAAGAAAAAATAGATTTGATGTATCGTATCATTCAATACATAGAACGTCAGGTTGTATTATTTGATAGTATCGAAGATGCTGCTTTCTCTTCTTTACACCCAGATAACGAGAAAGGAAGTATAGAAAGTATTTACCATATTGCTTTAGCTCAAAACAAGGTTGATGAAGTTCGAGAAAAAATGAACAATTTTGTAACTCGTGTCGTTTTTACAGCACATCCAACTCAGTTTTATCCAACAAATGTTCAGCAAATCATTCAAGATTTAAGAGATTACATTCAAAATGATTCTGTAAGTAATATTGATCTTTTATTACAACAATTAGGAAAAACACCTTTCATTAATCAAGAAAAACCAACACCATACGATGAGGCTGTATCAATTGTTTATTATCTTAGAAATGTTTATTACCAAGCAATTGGTAAATTAAATAATGAAATTAATCAATTATTTTTTACTGAAAATTCTCCCCTAAAATCAACTGTTATTCAACTAGGTTTTTGGCCTGGTGGAGATAGAGATGGAAACCCTTTTGTTACAGCAGAAATAACATGGAAAGTAGCTAATTTATTACGAACAAGTATTCTTAAAAATTACTATCATCATTTAAAAAATGTGCGTCGACGCTTAACATTTAAACATATTACTGAACCTCTAAAAGAATTGAGTGATATCATTTATCAAAACATGTTTAGTGAAGAAGGAAATCTTTCTTTGGATGATTTAAAAAGTCGATTATATGAAATTCGTGAAACTTTAATAAGAAAGCATGATGGAACATTTTTAGATATTTTAGATGACTTTATAACTCGAGTTGATATTTTTGGGCTACACTTTGCTTCATTAGATATTCGTCAAGATTCTAGAATTCATCAAAAAGTAATTAACCAAATTGTTGAAAAATATACAGGTAAAAATTTCTTAGAATTATCTGAAGTCGATAAAATAGAATTATTAACAAATCCTAACTTCAAAATTAATCCTAATGATTTTGAAGAAGACATTGTTGTTGATACAATTAAGAATGTTTATCAATTAAAAACAATTCAACAACGAAATGGAGAACAAGGTATAAATCGTTATATCATTTCTAATTCAGAAACCATTTTCGATATTTTAAATGTATATGGATTATTTAAATTTTGTGGCTATAAAGAAGATGAAATCAACTTTGATATTGTTCCTTTGTTTGAAACAATAAGAGGTTTAGATGGAGCTGAAACTACAATGAACAAGCTTTATAATCTTCCTATTTATGCAAATCATTTGAATCGTCGTAAAAAGAAACAATCTATTATGTTAGGTTTTTCTGATGGAACAAAAGATGGAGGATATATAAAAGCTAACTGGGAAATATACCGTACAAAAGAGATCTTAACAGCTATATCCGAAAAAAATCAGATCGATGTAATCTTTTTTGATGGTCGTGGAGGACCTCCAGCAAGAGGAGGAGGAAAAACACATGAATTTTATGCTTCGCAAGGAAAAACAATTGCAAATCATGAAAATCAAATTACAATCCAAGGACAAACAATAACATCTAATTATGGTACATTACCACAAGCAAAATATAATTTTGAACAATTATTTACTGCTGGAATAATTTCTGATGTTTTTGCTACAAATGCAAGTCAGATTTCTACTGAACAACGTACTCTTATTGATGAATTAGCTAAAATTAGCTATAAGAAATATGAAGATTTAAAAAATCATTCTTCATTCATGCCCTACTTAGAAAATATGAGTACTGTAAAATATTATGGTAAAACCAACATAGGAAGTAGACCTAGTAAACGTGGCGGAGATAAACAATTGGAGTTTGATGATCTACGTGCTATTCCTTTTGTAGGTTCTTGGAGTCAACTAAAACAAAATATTCCTGGATATTTTGGTGTTGGAACTGCAATTAATGAATTCAAAAAACAAGGAAGAATAGATGAAATTAAAGATTTATTCGAGAATTCTAGCTTTTTTAGAACGTTAATTCAAAACAGTATGATGTCAATGCAGAAAACATATTTTCCATTGACTTATTACATGAAAAATGATCCTGAATATGGAGAATTTTGGAATATCTTACATGATGAATTTAAGCTATCAAAAGAATTATCTTTAGAAATATCTGGATATTCTACATTGATGCAAGATGAGCCACTCAATAAAGCTTCTGTAGAAATGCGAGAAAAAATTGTATTACCACTATTAGTTATTCAACAATTTGCTTTAAATAAAATTCATAATGAAAGTGAACATAAAGAAGAATATGAACAAATGGTCATGAGATCTTTGTTTGGAAATATAAATGCGAGTAGAAACTCTGCTTAATCTATTTAAGAAAATATAACACAAAAAATCCTCATTAATTAATGAGGATTTTTTTATAAAGTAAATCTTCATCTAAGAATATCTTAATACCTTCGCATTAATGGAAAAAATTATTTTAGGTATAGATCCTGGGACATTAGTTATGGGATATGGTTTAATTGAAGTAAAAAATAACAAAATTCGTTTGATTACTTTGGATGAATTACTGTTACATAAACTACCAAATCAACAAACTAAACTAAAAAAAATATTCGAAAAAACATTAGCTATCATCGATCAGTATAATCCTGATGAACTAGCAATCGAATCACAATTCTTTGGTGTTAACGTACAATCTATGCTAAAGTTAGGTAGAGCTCAGGGTGTTTGTATTGCTGCTTGCCTACACAGAGATATTCCTGTTGTTGAATATGCTCCTAAAAAAATAAAAATGGCTATTACTGGTAATGGAAATGCATCTAAAGAGCAAGTTGCAGGAATGTTACAACATTTATTGGGATTAAAAGAGATTCCTAAACGATTAGATGCTACAGATGGTTTAGCAGTTGCTGTATGTCATTATCTAAATTCTGGAAAAACAACTGGAACAAGTAGCTCCTATTCTAGTTGGGATGCATTTGTGAAAAATAACCCAAAAAGAACAAAATAATTTGAATTTATTTTCATTGGAATCGAATTTAAATATATTTGTATAGAGGTTTCTTTGTTGAATAGAAATCAAAAAAATAAAAATATCAAATGAAAAAATATCTAATCACGGCATCTTGTTGCTTAACACTTAGTTCACTTTTTTTTTCTTGTAAAGATACATCTGGAAAAAACAATGCAGCTATCACTGAAACTGTTTCTAGTATAGAACAAAAAAAATATAAAGTAGGTGATAATATTGATATTCCTATTTCTAATTTAGATGGTATTACTAAAGTTGTAGTTTCTGTTGATGAACAAGAAGTTTCTTCTAATTTTAAAATTGATGGAAAAACTATTGGTTTAGGAAATCATACTGTTAATCTGAAATTTTTTAAAGGAGATGAAGAAACAAATTCTCGTGACTTTACCTTTGTAGTTTATGCTGATAAACCAGCAGCTACTTGGAATTATGAAGTTGTAGAAACATATCCTCATAATCCTGATTATTTCACCCAAGGTTTTTATTACAAAAATGGGAATATTTTCGAAGGTACAGGATTAAGAGATGGAAAAACGAGACTTATAGAATATAAACTTGGTGCTTCAACGCCTACCAAATTATATCAAATAAAAGATGATGTTTTTGGAGAAGGTATTACAGAAATGGATGGATTCATTTATCAATTAACATGGCAAGATCGTTTTATATACAAATATGATTTAAATTTTAATCAAGTTAAAAAATTTGATATGCCTAGCCAGATTATTGAAGGTTGGGGAATAGTTACTATTGGTAATGAATTCGCAATTACAGAAGGTTCTCAACGAATTCATTATTACGATAAAGATTTTAAATATTTAAGAACTATTCAAGCTTTTGATAGTGAAAGACCATACAGTTATTTAAATGAAATCGAATATCATGATGGTTTAATCTACTCTAATATTTACATTAAAAATGGAAATGTTGACAATGGAAATATTGTTGTTATAGATCCTAAAACAGGAGCTGTAATTGCTAAATTTGATATGGGAGATTTAAAAGGTAAACAAGGGAATCCTCAAGCACAAGAATTTAATGGAATTGCATTCAAAGAAAATGGTAATATGTTAGTTACTGGAAAACTTTGGGACAAAATATTTGAAATAAAAATTAAGAAATAATTAAAAAAATAAAAGGTTTGCTATAGCAAACCTTTTATTTTTAATAAAAACTCAAGTTGCACAAGTTTGAGTTTACAAAAAAATCAAAATCATCTAAATAAATTATAGTAAGATAAGTATTTTTAACTGCTATGACCAAAATTGATCATGCCAATCACTATTGGTTAGTAATGTATTAAATTGGTTGTTTATTATTTTTAGTTTTTTTTGTGTCGCATTTTTCTTAAACTCTGGAAACATTTGTTTTTCTTCGAATCTAATATGCAAATCCAATTCCTCTTCTATGTAGATTAAACTTTTCATTGGATTTTTGTGATCTATTTTAAATAATCTTTTTATTCTTCTATGTTCTTTTAAAGCTCTCTTTATTAAGTAATGGTCTTCATCAAGTAAAGTAAAAAGATACTTTTCTTCTATTTCCATTTTTTTAAATAAAATATTCTCACCATACCATTTTACATAATCTACCATTCTTTGAATATCAACTCCTCTATCGATTCCAGTTCTAATATTCCAACAAAAGAATAATGTTTTATGATGTCTTTGACATGCTTCATTTAAATTTGTTGCAACAGAATAATTCAGTTGAGAAGTATTTGTTTGTGGTAATTCAATAGTAAATTTCATAATTCAAATTTTTAATTCGGATAATAAGATATTTTTATCTTAATTATTAATAAAAAATATTTAATGCTTCAAAAATGCTAATCCTTTATCTATGTCATCGATTAAATTAAACATAGATGTTTTTTCCAACATTTCTCTTAAATCTTTACGAATAGAAAAAACTCTACTATGCAAAGCACAAGGTTTATTTGCATCACACTCAACGAGTCCTAAAATACAACTATGATATAAACCATCTCCATCTATTGCTTTAATAATTGTAACCAATTTTATGTCTTGCAAATGATTTCGATCCATTTCGAAACCACCAAATTTACCTTTAACAGATGTTATAACTTTAGCTTTCACTAATTGTTGTAATATTTTCGCTGTAAATGCTTCTGGTGAATTAATAGAATTAGCAATTTGTTTTAAATTTACACGATTACCTGAAACAGATTCTTTTGCAATAAAAACAGAAGCTTTTATACCATATTCACACGCTTTTGAAAACATCAATTTATTTTATAATTTTTAATAATTATATGACAAATGTAGAAATAAAATTTAAATCGGACAAAATTATCTTTGTTAAATTTTAAAATAAAAGTCACTCAAAATTTGAGTGACTTTTTTAATTTATATAAAAGATTATTTATTAATCTTCATCATCATCTTGATCAGCATCTTTAACTGCATTACGAGAAGTACGTATAGCAACTACAACTGCATTATCTGGATGAGCAAAAGTATAATTATCATTTTTCAATGATTCAACATACATTTTGTGTCCAATTCTCATTGGTGTAATATCGATTTCGATTTCATCTGGTAAATTAGCTGGAATAGCACGAACTTTTAATTTACGCATGTTGAAACGTAAAACCCCTCCGGCAACTAAACCACGAGCACGACCAACTAAACGAACAGGAACTTCCATTGTTACTAATTTATCATCTTGTAATTGATAGAAATCTACGTGTAAGATTTTATCAGTTACTGGGTGAAATTGGATATCTTGTAAAATCGCTTGGATTTTAGTTCCATCATTTAACTCGATAGAAACTGTATGAGCTTCTGGAGTATAAACTAATCCTTTAAAAGCTTTTTCATCAGCTGAAAAGTGGATAGGCTCACTAGAACCATAAACCACACAAGGTACTTGCTCAGCATTACGTAGGTTACGTGTTGCCACTTTACCTAAGTCTTCTCTTTTTTGACCTTGAATTGTAATTGACTTCATAATATATTAAATAAAAATATTTTTAACTTTTTAGTGATAAATAACTAGATAACAAAACGTTGACTAATAGATTTATTACTATGTACTAAATGCATAACATCAGCAAAAAGCGGAGCGCAAGATAACACTTTTATTTTAGTTGTGGAATTATTTTTTAATGGAATACTATCAGTTATAGCAATTTCCGTTAATTTAGAATTCTCTAATCGCTCATATGCAGGTCCAGATAAGACTCCGTGAGTAGCAATAGCTCTTACAGATTTTGCTCCTTTTTCCATAATCAATTCTGCAGCTTTAGCTAAAGTTCCTGCTGTATCAATCATATCATCAACTAAAATTACATTTTTTCCTTCTACTTCACCAATTAGCATCATGCTATCTACTTGGTTTGCTATCTTACGTTCTTTATGACAAATAACAATATCTGCATTTAAATGTTTAGCATAAGTATTTGCTCTTTTAGCTCCTCCCATATCTGGTGATGCAATACAAATATTATCTAAACCTAAACCATTTATATAATCAACAAAAATTGTTGAAGCAAATAAATGATCAACAGGCACTTCGAAAAAACCTTGAATTTGATCTGCATGTAAATCCATTGTCATTACACGAGTTGCCCCTGCAGTCATTAACATTTTTGCTACTAATTTTGCTCCAATTGGTACACGAGGTGCATCTTTACGATCTTGTCTAGCAAAACCAAAATAAGGAATAACGACAGTTATACTTTTTGCTGATGCTCGTTTTGCTGCATCACACATTAAAAGTAATTCCATTAAGTTATCTGTTGGTTGCATTGTAGAGCCAATTAAGAAAACTCTTGCTCCTCTAATTGGTTGCTCAAAAGCAGGTACAAATTCACCGTCACTGAATTCTACAATTTTTGATTTACCTAATTCTTGACCGTAATAATCTGAAATTTTTGATGCTAAATCTAGTGATCCTCTAGTTGAAAAAAGAAATGCTGTTTGTTCCATTGTGTGTTTGGGAAATGTTTTTGCAAAAGTAATTTAAATGAATAAAATAATAAAGAAATATGATGTATAATTCATAATTATTTTTAATTTAAAAAATTAAAAATAAGAATAATAAAAAAATATCTACATATATAGCCAATTGATAATATTATATGTAAATATTTATTGAAGTCATATAAAAAAGTTTAAATTTAAATTAATCACTTAATTCTATCTAAAACCTTAATTAACCAATTAATAATTAATTATTTTTAATTTACTTTTACGTAATATTGATAAACATAAAATATGTTAAAACATCGATTAATACTAGAATTAATAAAATAAATGAATAATAATAATAATATTTCTACGTTAAGAATTTTAAAAGAAAAAGTATATCAAATTTATACTTTTTTATTGTCCTATTTTTTTAATTTAATTACTGTAATTTTTGAAACCATTTAGTAAACAATTCAATATACCTCGTTGGTTAGTATTGTTAATAGACATTGAAATTGTATTGATAAGTTACATACTTAGTAACTTTATTTTGAATAGTTTTCTAAATATATTTAGTATAGAAAATTTACTGTATCAAATACCTCTAGTAGTTATTGTATACTATTTATCCTTTATATACTTTAAGACATATAAAGGAGTGGTTAAAAAAACAGGATTAAAAGATACCCAGAATGTTTTTACATCAAATTTCTTTGCTTATATTATATTATTCAGTATTGCTTTTATTTTTAGAACATTTTTATCAAACTATTTTTCTGACAATAGAACAATAATTATGATTTTTAGAATGTCTTATTCTATTATTTTTGTTCACCTTCTAATAACAAGTATAATTATGGTAAACTCTAGAGTTTACTATAAATTATTCTACAGATATTTTTTTAGCAAAAATAAAAAAGTTGATCGTGTTCTAATTTATGGTGCTGGAGATTCTGGTTACATTACAAGAGATATTTTGCAAAATGAAACTCAACAAATTTATAGAGTTATTGGTTTTATAGATGATAACCCAACAAAAAAAGGAAAACGAATAGATGGAGTAAAAGTATTTTCTGTTGATGAAATAACTGATGAATATATTCATCAAAATGGGGTTTCTCAAATTATTATATCGATACAAAATGCCACTAATTCTGAACTAATTGAACTATCTCAATCAATAGAAAAACTACCAGTAGAAATAAAAATTATTCCCCCAATTTCTAAATGGATAAATGGAACATATAAACCAAATCAAATCAAACAGTTAAAAATTGAAGATTTATTAGGTAGAGAATCTATTGAATTAAATAATCCTATTCTAAATGAGAATATAAAAAATAAAGTTGTTTTTGTTACTGGTGCTGCAGGTTCTATTGGTAGTGAAATTTCTAGACAAATAGCTACAATGGATTTTGATCGCTTAATTTTAATTGATCAAGCTGAATCTGCTTTGTATGATGTTCAACAATCTTTAAAGTACATTGTTTCTGAAATTAAACAAAATAATATTTTTTATATTGTAGGAAGTGTAAGGGATAGAATAAGAATGTCTCGTTTATTTGAAGAATATAATCCTCATTTAATTTTTCATGCTGCAGCTTATAAACACGTCCCTTTAATGGAGAGTTTTCCTTATGAAGCTATAAATACAAATATTCAAGGAACTAAAATTATAGCTGATTTAGCTAACGAATTCAATGCAGAAAAATTTGTTATGGTATCAACAGATAAGGCTGTTAATCCAACAAATGTTATGGGAGCAACAAAACGTGTTGCTGAAATTTATGTGAATTGTATTAATAGAAATTCTACTACAAATTATATAGTTACTCGATTTGGAAATGTATTAGGATCTAATGGTTCGGTTATCCCTTTATTCAAAAAACAATTAGAAAATGGAGGACCTCTTACCGTAACTGATACTAATATTACTAGATATTTCATGACGATTCCCGAGGCTTGTAATCTAGTTTTAGAAGCAGGTATCATGGGGAAAGGAGGAGAAATATTTGTTTTTGATATGGGTAAATCAATTAAAATATTTGATTTAGCAAAAAAAATGATTCGATTAAGCGGATTTAAATATCCTGAAGATATCGATATCAAAGTAATTGGCTTACGTCCTGGAGAAAAGATATATGAAGAATTATTGGCAAATGATGAAAATACAATAAAAACTCATCATGAAAAAATAATGATAGCTAAAGTTAACACTGAAAAGTGTGATGAAAACAAAATTCTAATTGAAGAGCTTTGTAATATATCTTTATCTGATAAAAGTGAAAATGCAATTGAATTAGTCTCTAAAATAAAACAAATTGTACCTGAATTTAAATCTCAAAATTCTGAATTTGAAAAACTTGATAAAAATAGTTTATGAAAAATAGCATCTCTAAATTTTTAATTGTTCTTATTATATTCATTGTTTCTTCTTGTGCATCTAAAAAAGAAATGATTTATTTCCAAGGAAATCAAGGATCAACAACCAAATTTGAAGAATTTATTCCTAAAATACAATCTTCAGATCGCTTAGCTATTAGTGTTTCTGCTGCTGATGTTAGAGCTACAGATCCTTTTAATCAACAAAGTATTTATCAAGCAGGGTCATCAAATATCAATAGTAATCCATATGTCAAAACATATACCGTTGATGAAAATGGTTTTATTAATTACCCTGTCCTTGGTTTAGTTAAATTAGGAGGATTAACTAGATCAGAAGCTGAAAATAAGTTAAAAGAAGAATTATCTAAGTATATTACAAACCCTGGAGTAAATATTAACTATACTAATTTTAAGATAAGTGTTTTAGGAGAAGTTAAAAATCCAGGCTATTTTTCTATTCCAAATGATCGAATTACTATTCTTGAAGCTTTAGGTATGGCAGGAGATCTAACTGTATATGGTGTTCGAAAAAATATTATGGTTATCCGTGAACAAAATGGTGAAAAGAAAACATATACAGTTGATTTAACCTCTAAAGATATTTTAAATTCACCTGTTTACTATCTTGCACAAAATGATGTTGTATATGTTGAACCAAATGGAGCTAAAGTTTCTTCTTCTAAATTCACACCTAATTACTCATTATTAATTTCTGTAGCTGGTGTAATTATTTCTGTAATCGCTGTAATCTCTAAGTAAAATGAAAGATAATAATATAAATAATAATTTTTCTGATAATAAAGAAGAAAATATTAATATAAGACAAATTATTGAACAATATTTATTTTATTGGAAATGGTTTGTTATAAGTATTTTCATTGCTTTATTTGGAGCTTTTATTTATCTTAGGTATACTCAGAATCAATATAAAGTATCTGCTAAAATTTTATTGAATGAGCAAAAGTCTTCAACAGGAGATTTAGCAGAAGTTATGGATCAAGCCATTCTTGGAGGATCTTCTACAAACTCTGAAGTTGGAGATCAAATAGATGTAATCAAATCGAATCGTTTATTAACAAAGGTTGTTCTGAAAAATCATCTGAATGTAAAATATTCTAATGTTGGTGATATAGTAACAAAGCAAATACCTCAAGAAAATTCACCAATAAGCATTATTTTTTTTACTAATGATAATCAATCAAATCAAAGTTTTTTAATTACTATACTATCTAACACAAAATATAAATTAGAAAATAAAAAAACTAAAGATTCTAAAACTTATTCATTTGGTCAAAAAGTAACAATTAAAGACGAAAGCTTTATTATTACAACAAATGGTTATCATACAGATATTATTAATAAACAATTACAAATAGATAAAGAGCCTATAGATGCAACTGTTAATAATTTAAAAAATAGTCTAAGTATAGACCCTAATTCAGACAAAACATCTAAAATTATTAACTTTTCAATTATCGGAGCTGTTCCAGAAATATCTAAAAAAATAATTAATGATTTAATTGACACTTATAATAAAGACATTCTTTATGATAACAATCGACTAACAGAAGCAACTTCAAAATTTATTAATAATCGATTAAAAATAATTTCTGTTGATCTAAGTGGTGTTGATCGTAGTTTAGAGCAATACAAGGTAAATAATAAAATAACTGACGTTACCTCAGAAGCTTCTATTTTTTTAGAAAGTGCATCTGATAATGATAAAAATTTATTAACATCAACCACTCAACTACAATTAGTTGATTACATGAATGAGGCTCTAAGTACAAATAAAACAGATTTGTTGCCAACAAACTTAGGTCTTAGTGATCTTTCTATTACAGCAGAAATTGATGCATATAACCAACTCATTTTAAACAAAGAAGATATGTTGAAGTCTGTAACAAAAGAGCATCCGAATGTTGTACAATTACAAGAGCAAATTAACAATGTAAAAAAGAATCTTAAAAATAGTTTACGTATTTACAGAACCAATACTCAATTAACTGTAAATTCTATTCAAGGAAAACAAAATCAAATTGCAGGAAAAATACAAAAAGTTCCTAGCCAAGAACGTGGTTTTAGAGATATTTCTCGTCAACAACAAATTGTAGAATCATTGTATTTATTTTTATTACAAAAACGCGAAGAAAACGAAATAAAAGCTGCTGCGACTCCAGAAAATATAAAAGTAATTGATTTTGCCTATGAAAATAAAATTCCTGTTTCCCCTAAAAAAAGTATTATTTACTTAGGAGCATTAATTTTAGGCTTTATAATTCCTTTTTCTGGTATTTATATTTATTTCTTATTGAATAATACTGTAAAATCTAAAGAAGATATAGAAGGTATATTAAATGTACCTGTTGCTGGAGAAATTCCTCAAAGTACTCAATCTTTAGTTGAATTCAATGATCAATCAATTGTATCAGAATCTTTCCGATTATTACGTACAAATATCAATTTTTTATTGAAAGGAGATAAAGAAGCTAAAGTTATATGTGTTACATCTACAATTAGTGGTGAAGGAAAATCTTTTATATCTATTAATCTTGCACAAGTATTAAGTATGTCTGGAAAATCAGTTTTATTAATTGGTGGAGATATTAGAAAACCTAAAGTATTAGAGTATTTAGGTATAAAAGATGAATATATTAATAGAGAGGGAATATCTGAATATTTAGCTTCTACAGATTTAAATGTAAATGAAATTATCATTCAACCTAAAAATTATTCATTTGATGTTATTCGTTCTGGTAAGGTTCCTCCTAACCCTGCTGAACTATTGATGAATGGACGATTTAAAAATATTATTGAATATGGTAAGCAACATTATGATTATGTTATTTTAGATACGGCTCCTATCAACTTAGTTACAGATACCCTTTTAGTCGCTGATAATGCTGATATTACACTTTATATCGTAAGAGCTGATCTTTTAGATAAAAATCTATTAGCTATACCTAAAGAATTAAATGAAGAGAATCGTCTAAAAAACATGGCTATTGTACTTAACGATGTTAACTTATCAAAAGGATATGGTAATTATAAATACAAGTACAGCTATGGCGAAAGAAATAGCTACGGTAAAAATTTATTAAAAAAATATTTAAACGTAAATAAAAAGTAGTTTAATTATATACCTTAAGCATATTAAGTTATACATGTTTCAACAAGCTCAACATGACAAAAAACCCTAACATTTATTAATGTTAGGGTTTTTATTTATCTAAAAGGTTTTATCAATTACTGCTTTTATTCGAAGTCGATCTACATCTGTTAAATTAGAACCTGATGGAAGACATAAACCCTTTTCAAATAATTCTTCTGCAACATTACCTCCATAATACGGAAAATCAGCAAAAATAGGTTGTAAGTGCATTGGTTTCCATAAAGGACGTGATTCTATGTTATCTTCTAAAAATGCTAAGCGTAATTCCTCTCTTGTTTTACCTGTAATTTTTTCATCTATTAAAATAGCACTTAACCAATGGTTTGAATAAAAATCTGATGATGGCTCAGTAAAAACAGTTACCCCTTCAATTTCATTAAAAACTTCTAGATAAAATTCATGCATTGCACGTCTTGCCTTTACTCTATGGTTTAAAACTTCAATTTGCCCACGCCCAATCCCAGCAACAATATTACTCATTCGATAATTGTATCCAATGTTTGAATGTTGATAGTGTGGTGCATTATCTCTTGCTTGTGTTGCTAAAAAAACAGTTTTATCTTTATCTTCTTGTGTTTGACAAACCAATGCACCTCCTCCAGATGTTGTAATAATTTTATTTCCATTAAAAGAAATCGTTCCAAAATGTCCAAAAGTACCTGCTGCTAATCCTTTATAACTAGATCCTAAAGCTTCTGCAGCATCTTCTATAATTGGAATATCATATTTATCTGCCACAGCATGTACCTCATCAATTTTATATGGCATTCCATATAAATGCACTGTAATAATTGCTTTTAGAGTTTTTCCTTTTTCTATTCTATCTTTTATAGCTTTTTCTAATGCTATTGGGCATATATTCCATGTTTCTGGCTCCGAGTCTATAAAAATTGGTTTTGCTCCTTGATAAACTATTGGATTGGCAGATGCAGAAAATGTCATAGATTGGCAAATTACCTCATCATCTTTATTTACACCAAGCATTACTAATGCAAGATGTAAAGCAGACGTACAACTATTTAAGGCGATAACTTGATGATTATTACCTAAATATGTTTTTAGGTCTTCTTCAAAACCATTGATATTATCTCCTATTGAAGTAATCCAATTTTTCTGAAAAGCATCATGAATGTATTTCATTTCATTTCCAGATAAATGAGGAGATGAAAGCCAAATTCTTTGATTCATAGGTTGTAGATTATTTTTTTACTGTATGAGCTTGTTTAAATTAATTATTTCGTTTTTATTTTATGTAAAGGAAACTATCGAAATGAAATTCTTCGATAAGCTAAGAATAACATTATAATATAAAATTTAAACAACTCCTATAATTATATTCGTTGGTTATTATACAAATATAAAGGTCAATTTACGAAATAATAAATATGAAGTTAAAAAAAGTATTACGTATTTTGATGTATTGGATTTCTTACAAAATATACAATTTTGCAAGAACCGATTGAAATGAAAATCTTTTCTGATTATTCATCATTATAAATAATGAATAATCAGAAAAGATTGTATTGGAAAGCGGGTCCCGAAGGGTTTGCCCAAAAGCTATTAGTTTCCTACTCGATCTCCTTGCCCACTACCAGATACGGTAGCAAATATATAACCGAAATATTTTGATAACGTTAGTGTTTTGTACATCTCTGCATCTAGTTCTGATAATTTTACTGGAGTAGACATATCAACGTTATTTATTTGTCCTAATCCTGTAATTCCTGGAAGATGATTGAAAACACCTCTTTTTTCTCTTTCAGCAATTAATTCTGTTTGATTAAAAAGACAAGGTCGCGCTCCTACTAAACTCATATCTCCTTTTAGAACATTTATTAATTGAGGTAATTCGTCTAATTTTGATTTACGTAAAAAGCTTCCAAATTTTGTTACTTGTGCTTGGCTTGCCAAATGTGATGCTACGGATTTTGTATTAACATCCATCGTTCTGAACTTAATTAATTTGAATGGTTTTTTATTTTTGCCCACTCGTTCTTGTACAAATATTGGCGAACCTGTATCAAAAAGTCCTATAATATATAATATGATTCCTATTGGCCATAAAAATAATAATCCAAAAAATGAACATATAAAATCTACTAATCTTGTCATGTGTTTTTATTTTTTTTCTTTATTCCTTAAATTCAAAAAATACATTCATCTTCTTCGACAGGCTCAGAATGACAATTAATGAGTTATTAGTTTTACGTGATATGTTATAAGGTTATAATATAATCTTAAAAATATAAAACTTAAATACTGAATAACTCAGAGATTTTTCGACGAGCTCAGAATGACATTTTTTAATGATAAAGAAATAATTATTTGTAATTGAAAATAACTAGTACTTACTTATGGTTTACAACTAATTTTTGAAACTTTTTATTGTGTTAATTAATCCTTCTTGTGTTGTTATTGGTAATTGTTGTATTACTAATGCTTTTTTAATTTTTTGATTGGAAACAACATAGCTTTCTGTTAACTTTTTTAAACGTTCAGAATTTAAAGGTAAATGTATTTTATCTCCAATTTTTGCAATGCTTTCTACAAATTTTTTATTAATTGGTAAAAATTTTGCTTTTTTACCTAAAGTTAAATTTATTGTTTCTATCAATTGATTTGTTGACAAAGCTTCGTCATCTGCAAAATTATAAATCCCAGAAACCACAGTTTCATTTTGTATCATTTGTAAAATGAGATAAGATAAATTATCTATTCCTATGAATGATCTTTTGTTTTCGAATTTTGATAATGGCCAAGGAATTCCTTTTTCTACAATTTTATATAATAAGTTAAGGTTTCCTTTGTTTCCTGGCCCATGAATCATACATGGTCGAATAATAAACAAACGCTTACCTGATGGCAGTTGTTGTTTTAATAAATATTCTTCTGCTTGATGTTTTGATTTTCCGTAGGCTGTTAATGGGTTTGCAATTATATTTTCATCAACTATACCATCAGTTATATCTGCAACAGCTTTTACGGAACTGAAATAAAAAAAATCTTTACATCCTGAATTTAAAAATTCATTGAATAAGGCGATTGTAAGGTCTCTATTAATTGTAAAATATTCTTCCTCTCGAGAAGTATTTTCCGTGTCGTGAGCTTTACCTGCCAAATGAATAATTACATCTGTATTTTTATTGAAACTAGATTTCCAATCATTATCTCTGAGAGATAACTCTTGAATATTTAGATGATTTTGTTTGAGATAAGCAGATAAATTTTGCCCTACAAATCCTGATGCGCCAGTGATGGTGATTTTCATGAGTGATTAAGATATTTCTATAAACCAATTTGCTTTCCAATTTTCTGTAGAAGATAATTTTAATATTCCTACTTTTTGTTCTAGATGTTGATTATGATTTTCAAAATCAGCTATACCTGACCAAGGTTCTAAACAAACAAAATTTGCATTCTTTGCTGCCCAAATTCCAAAAAAAGGAAAATTGTTAAAACTAAATATCAATGAATCATTATCTATTTTATTTCTTAAGATAAGAGATTCACTTTTTAGGTTAGTCATAACTAATGCATCACTTTCGAATAATTGATAGGATAAATCTAACTTCTTATTATTAAGATTTATAATTTTCTTATTTTCAGCTATTAAATTATTCGTTAATTGATTGATTTCTAAAAATTCATCTGAAGGAAAATAAATTTCATAATCAGAATAATTTTTATCGTCGTTTACTTCTATATTAAAAGCAGGATGAGCTCCTAAAGAAAATAATAGATCATTCTCTTTTTCTAAATTTTTTACAATATAGTCTACGTTTAGTCGATTTGAATCTAATGAATAAATTATTTGTAAATCAAATTGAAAAGGATAAATCTTAATTGTATCCTTATTTGATTTTAAACTAAAAATAATTTTACTCTCATTATTTTCTATCTTATCAAAAACCATATCTCTCGCAAATCCATGTCTTGAAAGTGAATATTGCTTATCTAAATAGGTATACTTATCATTTTTTAAAGCTCCTACAATAGGAAACAGAATAGGGCTTGATTTTGCCCAAAACTTTGGATCTGCTTGCCAAAGAATCTCTTTCTTATTTTTTTTATTAAAAATAGATTTTAATTCTGCTCCTTTCAAAGAAAATTCTACTCTTAAAAAATCATTTTCAATCTTCATGAATTATTCTATTTTTTTAAGAAATCAAAAATCTTCCAAAAAACACGATATTTTACCTTAAAAGGAGAATATGAAATATTATTATCTGTAAAAGCTTTTGCAACTTCTTCCGTTATTTTATTATAACTACTAAGACCAGAACTACTCGCACCACCAACTGACATTGATGTAGTTGTAATCCCTGAGTATTTCCAAGTAATGGCATGTTTAATAAAATATCGGATTATCAATTCATAATCGGCAGCTATTTTATATCCTAATTTATAGTCTCCAAACTTTTGGAACAGCTCTTTTTTGAAAAATATTGATGGATGAGGAGCCATGAATCCAATTTTTAATTTTTCTGGAATCCAATTTTTAGAAGAATATTTTCTTATTATTTTTCCATTTTTATGCTGTACAATATCACCTACACAAGCATCTAAAGGATTATCTTGTAAAAATTTGGCTACTTTTTCTATTGTATTCTTTTCAAAAAAAGTATCATCAGCATTCAAAATACCAATATAATCTCCTGTAGCCATGGCAACACCTTTATTCATAGCATCATATAGACCTTTATCCTTTTCAGAAACCCATTTGTCAATAACATTAGAATATTTTTTTATAATATCTACTGAAGAATCTGTACTTCCGCCATCAACAATGATATATTCGATATCGTTATAGGATTGTGAAGCAACTGACTTTATTGTTTCTTCTAATGTAGCTGATGCATTCCAGCAAACTGTAATTATTGATATTTTCATTATTTTTTAACTGACTTTTGTAACATCGTATCCATATTCATCTTTAAAAAACTGAATAAGTTTTTCTTTATTTTTTCCAGCTTTGTAATACGCTTCATAAATTTTAGCATCCACTAAAAAACGATACCAAAAACATTGTAAAACATTCCAAATAAAACCTCTTTTCCCTTCAATAAATCCTAATTGAAAAAAATATCTTATTAAAAAGAATATAAAAGGTCGTACAAATAATGGTAATTTTAAGTAACGCTCTTTTAACCATCTTCTTCGTTCTTCAGAAGAACCAAAAAATTTACCCTTCACAATTTCTGCAGACGTAAAACCATATATTTTATCTAATATATCTATCGCTTCTCTTGTTGCATAACCATTATGTTTTGCTGTCCACCAAGTTAAATTGTTTAAATTATGGTCAATAAGATCTCCATCAATAGAAGCAATTTCTCCTGAAGAAAGTTTCATTCGTTCAT
This sequence comes from Flavobacteriales bacterium UBA7612, assembly GCA_002484335.1. Classification (GTDB taxonomy): domain Bacteria; phylum Bacteroidota; class Bacteroidia; order Flavobacteriales; family Weeksellaceae; genus Empedobacter. Next base: position 36,584 of record DLJQ01000005.1, on the reverse strand, counting down.
CCATCCATCTTTGTTCACAATGAGCCATCCCATTTCTCCATATTTTAAGGTGCCATATAGGATACATACCTGATTTTTTTAGTGGTTGGTCGAAAAAATACATCAAACGTTTTACTCTAATTCCTGTTATATTATGTTTCTGAATAGATAATTTTTCTTGAATTTCTTTTTGTAATGTTTCTGATAAATATTCATCTGCATCTACACGAATAACCCAATCTGTTTTTATAGCTGTATTATCAATTCCCCAGTTTAACTGTGTAGCGTGATTTGTCCAAGCATTTTGAAAAAAGCGTGCATTGTATTTTTTTGCTATTTGCTTTGTTTTATCTGTAGAATAAGAATCTACAATTACAATATCTGAACAAACGCTTTGTAATGATTGTAAACATCTTTCTAAATGTAATTCTTCATTATAAGTAAGTACTATTGCTGTAAGTGAAGATTGATTACTCATTAATTACTCTATTTTTTATGAATTTAGCAGGATTTCCACCTACAATTGTCCATGGTTCAACATTCTTGAAAACTGCAGCTCTTGCACCAACTACAGCTCCCTCTCCTATTGTTACTCCCATTCCTATAAAAGCATCAGCACCTACCCATGCTTTATCTTCTAAAATTATTGGTTTTATAATTAAAGAATGATTTTTATCATTAACGTCATGTGATGCAGAACATAAAAAAGCACCTTGAGATATAACACTATTTTTACCAATAGTAATTTTAGCTTTATTATAAATTTCTGTATTAGGTCCAATACAACTATATTCTTTCATTTCTAAATTCCAAGGAGCATAAATTTTACATGATGGATAAACTAATACCCCCATAGGAATTTTTGCTCCAAATAATCTCAATAATAAATTTCTAAAATATTTCAAATATACAGATGGTAAACATCTAAAAATAGTTCCATTAACAATATACCATAAAATTCTTTTAAAATTTTTAGGCTTAGATTCTTTATAATTTGATAAATCCATACTTTTTTATAAAATAATAAAATCTGGTTTAGCTGAATCTTTACCAGTAATCCAATTATAAGCTTGTAACATTTGTTTAGCTTTAAAATTCCACAAAAATTCCTTATTAATCCATTCTCTACCGTTTTTACCCATTGTATGTAAATCACCTATGGACATTGACATAGAATCTCTTAACTGTGTTACAACCTCATCTAAATCTGTAGAAATCCACCATCCACATTCTTTTTCTACTACACTTTCCCAAGGTGTTCCCTTAGTTGTTATTACAGGTGTTTCAAAAGAGAGTGATTCTACAATAACATTTCCAAAATTTTCATTGAATGATGGCAATATAAAAAGACTTGAACTAGCCATTAAATCAAATTTTTCTTTTCCTTTAATTTCTCCTAAAAATCTAACTCTTTCATTCTTTAATTCTACTGATAAATCTGTTAAGCTTTTAAAATAATTAGATTCACCTGATCCTACAATTTTAAGATTCCAATCTTTAAACTCATCTTTTATTATACTCCAGGCTTTAAGTAATGTTTCTATATTTTTTTTTCTATCTATTCTTGAAAGAAATAATAACGTTTTTTTCTTTTCTATATCAATCCTATCATTAAATACTATTCCATTTGAAATAATAGCTACAGGTTGATTTAATCCTAATTTTCTAATTTCTTCATATTCTTGATAAGAAGTCGCATGAAACATATCTGCATTGTGTAGAGCTTTCATATTACCCAAAAAATAATCTGAAATAAATTTTTGTTTTTTATTTTGTCCTATTATAAAATCACAAAAAGATCCTCTTGGAGAGATAATTATTTTACAATTTGATTTAGATCTATTAATATAAAAGGGAACTATAAAAGGAAAAACACGTGTACCATGACAGTGGATAATATCAGTATTATTAATATTATTTTTTAATGTACTATATAATTTCGGTGAAAATTGAAAAGAATTATTCAATTTTTTCCCCCATATAGGAAAGACCTCAACATTTATTTTATTCCACTTATCTGTATTATTACTAAATGTAAAAATATTAACATCATCTACTAAATTATTTAATTCTAATGTTAAATTTGGTGCGGAATTAGCAACGCCATTAGATTCATTATCTATCTCAGAAATTAATTGAATAATTTTCATGCTATTACAAAATTTGGTTTATTATTTTTATATATCATCCATTGGTACAATTCTATAAATTGTTTAGCAACAGATTGAATAGAATATTTATCTTCTACCAACTTTCTTCCGTTTACTCCCATTTGTTGTAATTCAGATCTATCTTTTATTAAATATTGTTCTAAACATTGTTTTAAAGGTTCTACTCCTATATCAATCCAAGCACCAGATTGATATTGCTTCAAATCTTCCCATGGAGTTCCTTTAGTTGTAATTACTGGTACTCCACAAGCCAAGGCTTCTGCTACTACCATTCCAAAATTTTCTGAATAGGTCGGTAAAATAAATAAATCTGCACGGTGATAGGTTTCAATTTTTTCATCTCCAAATTGAGGTCCTATAATTTTTACAGAGTCTTGTAGACCGAGATTAACAATTTTATCATCTAATTCTTTGATATAACTTTCCTCTCCATTTCCTGCTATCTCTATTTGCCAGTCTTTTCTATTTACTTTTGAAATATTTTCCCAAGTCTCTAAAAGAATTTCAATTCCTTTTTTAGGATGAATGCGTGATAAAAAAAGCAGTGTTTTTTTTCTATCACTTATTTCATTTTTTTTCTCTTTCAGAGGATATTCAGATAAATCAATCCCATTCGGAATAACTGCAATTGGATTTTTATAACCTAAATTTCGTATACTTTCTGCTTCTGATAATGCCGTAGCATGTATACATGCTGCATTTTTTAAATCTTTATGTTGGTACAAAAACATTGCAAGTTTTTTCTTTAGTCTACTTTGCTGCATAGACCAAGGTTCTAACATTCCTCTAGCAGAAATAATATAAGGTTTTTCATACTTCCTTGCTTCTTTAACAACTTGATGCATTGTTAATCCCCATATACCATGTGCATGATAAATATCTGATTCTTTAGATTTATTCAAATATTTTTTTAGACCTTTAGAATACTTAGAAATTGAAGGTGAAAAAAACTGAATATTCCCTTTATCATTAATACATTGATTTATAATTGGTTGGTTAGATAATAAAGTCAAAACATCTATTGTCGAAATACTTGAATCTAATAATAACTCATTAATCAAACTTGTAGAGCTTCTTGCCGGTCCTCCGGTTGAAATATCTAATGAAGATATACAATGGACTATCTTCATAAAATTATTTTACAAAACCTATTTTTCTTTGAAAATACTTATATTTTTCTATAGGTATATCTTTTATATATCTTGCTGGGACACCTCCATATAAAGCACATTCTTTTTCATTTTTTTTATTAAGTAATGAATTAGCTCCTAAAATACTATTATTAGGAAGTTTAGACCCTTTCAAAAAAATACAAGCCGTACCTACAAAACAATAATCACCTATTTCTACCATCTCGGCATCTTGTATATTCAACTCAATATCAATACTATGGGTTAATATCTGAGATTTAATACCAGCAAAAGTTGTGTAATTACCTATATATATTCCTGCAGTTGCATCTAAAAAATGTCTAGAAGTTACTGCACTATGTTTACCTATAATAAATTCACATTTTCGATTTTTAACATGAGAAAAATGACTTTTCAAATAAGATGAATAACCTGTGATGTAATTAAAAGTTCCTAACCTACCATATTCTTTTAAATGCAATAAATCAATACCCTGACAAAAAGAGAAATTACCTATTCTAGAATGCTTTTCCATAAGTAATTTTTTTGAAAGAATAATTGAATATCCTATTTTAGATGTTTTATGTATATCATATTTAAAAATTTTATTTAATAAAATTCTTCTTATTTTCCATGGAAACATGAAAAATAACACCTGAATGATTATTTTCATTTTTGTAATTTTGTATTTTTATAATTTAACGTATCGATATAGGAGAATAAATACGTACCACTTAAAATTTTATATATTTTTTGAAATATTATTTTTTGGGATTTATAAGTCCAATTATTTTTTGATTGAATATATAATCTTTCTTTTTCAAATTTTGGATTTGCCATATTCGTAAAAGCGTGTGATGTCTTTGATTCATTATGAATTCTTAAACCCCAAACATATTTTGGTAATCTATAAAATTTATACCCTAAATTAGAAAATCTCATCCATAAATCTGTATCCATTGTATAATATAATCCTTCGTCAAAGCCATTTGCTTTATTATATAATTCTTTATGGAAAATTGTAGAAGGTCCATAAACATATATAGGCCCTTGTTTAATTAAAAAATCTTTCCATTTTATACCTCTTCTACATCTTAATATTTCATTGTCTTCATTAAAGAAAACTGTATTTGCCGCAATCCACTTACATTTATTATCTTTATTTAAATAATTAGAAATATTAATAAGACTATTAGGCATTAAAATATCATCTGCATTAAGCCAAAAATAAAATTCACCATTAGCTTTTGAAAAGCCTTTATTAAAAGCATCACTTTGCCCATTATCTTTTTCTGATATCCAATAAGAAATATGTGATTCAAAAGATTTAATAATATCTACACTATCATCAGTACTACCTCCGTCAATAATTATTAATTCATAATTATTAAATTTTTGATTAATTACTGATTCTATAGCTTGTTTAAGAAATTTACCATAATTATAATTAACAATTACAATACTAAAGAGAGGTTTTTTTATCATATTTAATATATTTATAAAATTCAATAGCTGTTATAGCTAAAAAGAAAGGTGATGAAATTCTCATATGTCCCATTGGAGAAAAGAAAAAATTCCATATTTGGTCAAATAATAAAGGTATAATAAGTATAAGTATTCGTTTATTCGTTTTCGTATATAAAGTGAAAGCCATTTTAAAAGCTCTAAAATAAATTAATACTACTGAAATAACTCCAAGAATACCTGACCATAACCAAGTTGCAAAAAATATTGAATGAGCTGGAATAAGTTTACTTTCTCTAGGTTGTCCATCATTCATTGAATTATATAGTTTTATATATTTTCCGGAATTATCTTCAGCCCATGAGCCTAAGCCGAAAACAAAATGATCTTTAATTGGATAAATAGGAAATAAAGCTTCTTTTCTTCCTGTTACAATTAATTCAATTGGATTATAAGGATTATTTAATGATTTTAATTGTTGAGCATTAGAACCTCCTATTTCTCCTTTTAATACACTATTTACATATATTATATAACTACAATAACCAATAATAAGAATTAACAAAAAAATCATAACAAGTTTATCTTTTGTTAATTTAATTTTTTTCATCTTTATAATTAATAAAAGACCTGTAAAAAAATAAACTACTCCATTTGATCTAGCGTCAGCAATCATACAAAACAATGAATAACTAAAAAATAATACAAAAACATACATTGCTTTTTTCTTACCTAAATAGTATCCTATAAATAATATCAAATAGTTTACTCCCGCCATGTAATATACTTTAAAATCATTACCTTCTAAAACAAATTCGCTATTCATTTCTGGTCTAAAAATAAAAAAAGATATTGCTGAACTTATCAAAAATATATTATAATTATTCTCTGATTTTGTAAATAACGTAAATAAAAAAATTAATTGAATTAAAGAAAAAATAACGCTAGCCCAACCTCTTAAAAAATTATCTACCCCTGTATTATTTATAAAAATATCGCTTATTATTAAAGCTATAATAAAAAATAAATAAGGAATAGTTAATTGCTTAAATGGATAAATTCTAAAAAAACTAAAAATTTTTTTATACGGAAGAAATAACAAAGCAAAAACTTCAGAACCAAAAAGTTGACCAATTAAATTTATTCTAGCTCCTGAAAATAATGAAAATAAAAATGTTTTAATATTACTATTTGTCATAACCTATTTATTCCAAATTCCTTTTGCTTTATTATTTATCAATTTATTTAACTGATAATACGTAAAAAAACTAAAAATCAAATAAATTATTATATTAGAAATAATAATACCGTTTAGTTCATATTTAGTACCTAATATATTTGCTAAAAATATATAAATAGGAGCTGATATAACATACAAGTATAATTGAATTTTTAATTTCCCTATTCCATTTATTAAAAGTATAAATGATGAAAAATAAGTTAAAAATATCATATAAATCATCATTAAAAAAGAAACTTTAAAAGGTATTATGACTTTCTTACCTATCCATATATTATAAATATAATCACTTAATAAAAAAAATATTATATATGAAAAAATAATACATGCCATAAAATAATTTGCTTTGACATAAATTTTTTTTATCCAATTAAAATCATTTTTACTATAAGCATCAGTAAATGCGCTCCATAGAGGAGAAAAAATTATTAATGAAATTGTAAGTGGAATAGAAAAGTATCTATAAGCAATATTAAAAACGGTTACCTCATTAGCTCCTAATAATCTTGTTATTAAAATATTTGTAGACTGTAAAATAAAGATCATTGAAATTTGAATAAAAAAGAATTTTAATCCTAAATTCATAAGATCATTCATATATTTTAATCTTACTAACTTTAATGATGGCCTATAATCCTTTAATGAACCATTAAACATAATAAATGTTAATATAAGGGTTACTATCAGAGGAAAAATATTAGTTATAATAGCAAACAAGACTAACGATCCTTTTATTTTTAATAAAACTAGTACTTGTATACAAATCAACACTAATAGATTACCTAAAAAACTATTTTTTGCGACTCTTCCTGGCTCTTGATTAGCATATAAAATAGTGTTGATTATATTTACAATAAATTGAACTGAAAAAAAACTTATTAAAATAAACATTGTCTGCGATAAATCTTCTTTTAAAGTACTATCTAAATTTAGTAAACTAGTCCAATCAATATAAATATTTATAAATGAAAATAAAGACCACACAATGATTATAAATACTGATATTACAAAGTAAGTTGTACTTACATATTCTCTAGCTTTATATTTATCATTATTTGCTACTGCTTCTGCAAATCTATTACGAAGACCATTACCTAATCCAATATCAGATATTCCAAACCAGGCAATAATTGAACTCAAAGTAAGCCATAAACCATATTCGTTAGATGTTAATAAATTAATTGTTATTGGAACCAATATAAAATTAATTACCATGTTTCCTCCTTTAAATAAAAAAGATAAGAAAATATTTATAATCATTTTATAACTTCTACTATCTAGATTAAATAATTTATTCTTTAAAAATTCAATTATTACCATTTAATATTATAATTTACCCAACAATATTTTCCCAATTTGCATTATGCCATTTATCAACATAAACCAAATCAGACTCCATCATATCTTTTACTAAGCCAACTAAATCATACTGAGGCTCCCAACCCAATTTTGTTTTAGATTTTGTTGGATCTCCTAACAGTAAATCAACTTCGGTAGGTCTGTAATAAGCAGGATCTACTTTTACAACTACTTTTCCTATTTCTAATTGATAAAGAGGATTAGAACATTTTACAACTTTAGCGATTTCATTTTCATTTTCACCTTCAAAAGCTAACTCAACACCAATTTCATTGAATGCCATTTTTACAAAATCTCTAACAGATGTTGTTACTCCTGTAGCAATTACAAAATCTTCTGCCGTTTCTTGTTGTAGTATACGCCACATTGCCTCTACATAATCTTTAGCATGTCCCCAATCACGTAGTGCGTTAAGATTACCTAAATAAAGCGTGTCTTGTTTACCCAAAGCAATTGCAGCTGTTGCCATAGTGATTTTACGTGTTACGAATGTTTCTCCACGACGAGGAGATTCATGGTTAAATAAAATACCATTACATGCATACATATTATAAGCTTCTCTATAATTTTTAGTAATCCAGAAACCATATATTTTAGCAACTCCATAAGGTGAACGAGGATAAAATGGTGAGTTTTCATCATAGAAACCTGCTGCATTTTTATTCTCAGGAAGTCCTCCGTACAGCTCAGAAGTTGAAGCTTGGTAAATACGTGTTTTTTTCTCTAACCCTAAAATACGAACAGCTTCTAAGATACGTAATGTTCCCATTCCGTCTACATTAGCTACGTACTCAGGAGAATCAAAAGATACTTTTACATGAGACATTGCACCTAAATTATAAATTTCATCAGGTTGAATTTGTTGTATAATTCGAATTATATTTGTTGAATCTGTTAAATCTCCATAATGTAATTTAAAATTTACATGTTGTTCGTGTTGATCAATATATAAATGGTCTATTCTTTGGGTATTAAATGAAGATGCTCTTCTTTTTATCCCATGAACCATATATCCTTTTTCTAATAATAATTCAGCTAAATAAGAACCATCTTGTCCTGTTATTCCTGTAATTAATGCTACTTTCATCCCTTTGTTTAGTGTATTAAATTTTTACTTCTTTAAAATTATCTTGGTTTTCTAAAAACCATTGATATGTTTGTTGTATACCTTCTGATAATCCTATTTTATGTTTCCATCCTAAAGCATGCATTTTAGAGATGTCCATTAATTTACGAGGTGTTCCATCTGGTTTTTCACTATCCCAAATAATATCACCTGTATGCCCCACAATTGATTGGATTAATTCTGCTAATGCTTTTATTGTAAGATCTTCTCCTGTTCCTACATTATACAAGTGTTCTGGTAATTTATTTTCTAAAGCAAAAATAACTGAAGCTGCCATATCATCTACAAATAAAAATTCACGTAGAGGAGTTCCTGATCCCCATAAAGTAACTGGAGTATTATTATTCACTTTAGCTTCATGAAACTTACGAATCATGGCTGGTAAAACATGAGACGTATTTAAATCAAAATTATCATATGTTCCATATAAATTCGTTGGCATTAAAGAAACATAATCTTTATCAAATTGCTTTCTAATTGCTTCACATGATTTAATTCCTGTTATTTTTGCTACTGCATACCATTCATTTGTTGGTTCTAAAGAATCTGTTAATAAATATTCTTCTTTTAATGGTTGAGAAGCGAACTTTGGATAAATACAAGATGATCCTAAAAAAATGAATTTTTCCACATTATTTAATAAAGAATTATCAATCAAATTATTTTGAATTTGCATATTCTCCATCAAAAATTGGTATGGATAGCTATTATTCGCTAAAATTCCTCCAACACGAGCAGCAGCATCTATCACAACATCTGGTTGTTCTTTTTCAAAAAATTCTTTTACAGCAAATTGGTTCCTTAAATCTAATTCTTTTGATGATTTTCCAATTAAGTTAGTATAACCATTACTTAATAATTGTCTCCAAATAGCAGAGCCAACCATACCGTTGTGACCTGCGATATATATTTTTTTATTTTTATCCATAATACTTTTTTTATTAAAAGTTATTAATCCAATAATTTAGATTGCATTTTATCTAACACATTGTATATCTTTTTAACATCTTGAGATTTTTCTTTTTGAACGACAAGAAGAGCATCTTTTGTATGAACTAATATGGTATTTTCTAACCCAACGAATCCTGTGAAAATATCAGTTCCTATAACTATATTACCATTTTCATCTTTTGAATAACCATTAGTCACAAAATATTCATAAAGAGATTCAAAAGAACCTAAGTCAGACCATTCAAATGATGTAGAAACTACCCTTATCTTTTTAGAACGTTCCATCACGGCATAATCAACTGATATACTAGGTATTTCTAAAGATAAGTTTTCATCCAAAAAACCATTTTTAGAATTTTTCCAAGCATCATATGCTTTTATATATAGTTCTTTTTCATAAAATTTTAATTCTTCTAAGAATACTGAAGCTTTAAAACAAAACATTCCACTATTCCATAAAAAATTACCTTTTTCAATAAAATCTTCAGCAGTATCTTTATTTGGTTTTTCACGAAAAGATTTTACAAAATCATCTTCATGCTCTATATATCCATATCCAGTTTCTGGACGAGTAGGTTTTATTCCGAAGGTAACAATAAAACCTTGCTCTGCTTTCTTTATTCCTTCATTCATTGCTTCTTGATATGATGGCATGCCAGATATAAGATGATCTGAAGGAGTAATGATAAGAATACTATCAGAATTAACACTAAAAGCTGCAAAGGCTATTGCCGCAGCAGTATTCCTAGGTGTAGATTCAATAATATTTGTATAAGGTAAATTACATAACTCCATCGCTTTTTGACTAAGATGAGAATTATCTTTATTACCTACAATTATAATTTTATCTGCTATTTCTTTATTACGATTTATAGTTAATTCGAATAAAGACTTTCCATCAAATAAATTTAAATATTGTTTGGGACTAGTTTTTCTTGATAAAGGCCAAAGACGACTTCCTATACCTCCTGTTAATAAAACATGTACTATACTCATGATCTATTATAATCATCTTCAACTCTAACAATATCATCTTCCCCAAAATAAGTTCCATGCTGTACCTCTATGAATACAACAGGTTCTGAAGTTTTATTTTCTATGCGATGATGAGCACCTAATGGAATTTGAGCAACTTCTCCTACTTTATAGTCTTTAATCGTTTCATTGATAGTAATTGTACCAATCCCAGAAACAATAGTCCATACTTCTGCTCTTTGATGATGATACTGTAAAGATAATCTACCTCCTGGATTTACTTGTATACGCTTTACCTTATGTGTATCAGCATCCTCTAATACCCAATACTCACCCCACGGTCTTATATCGTGTTCCATTTTTATTATTTTTTATAATACCCTTTAAACCATTCAACAAATTGCTGAATGCCTTCTTCTATAGGTGTGGTACTTCTGTACCCTAGTTGGTTGAGTGAAGTAGTGTCAGCCCATGTTCTTGGAACATCACCTGGCTGCATAGGTAGCATATTTTTTTTCGCTTTAACTCCTAATGAATTCTCTATGCATTCTATAAAATACATTAAAGACACTGGAGATCCGTTACCTATATTAAATAACTGATAAGCTATATTTTTATTGCATGGATGATGCAAAGTTATTATTATTCCTTGCACTATATCTTCTATAAATGTAAAATCACGGCTCATTTCACCGTTATTAAATACTTTAATTTCACGATTATTAGTAATTGCATCAACGAATAACATAGGAGCCATATCAGGACGACCCCAAGGACCATAAACCGTAAAAAAACGTAGTCCTGATGTTGGTAAATGATATAAATGACTATACGTGTGAGCCATTAGTTCATTCGCTTTTTTAGTTGCAGCATATAAACTAACAGGATGATCTACTTGATCGTTTTCACTGAATGGAATCTTTTCATTTTCTCCATAAACTGAAGAGCTAGAAGCATAAACAAAATGTTTTATATTATTATGTCTACAACATTCTAAAATATTTACAAAGCCGACCAAGTTACTATCTACATAAGCCATTGGATTCTCTAAACTATAACGAACCCCTGCTTGTGCAGCTAAATTAACCACATAATCAAAGTTTTGTTTTTTAAATAATTGAGGTAGATTTTCTCTGTCTTCTAGATTTAATCGTATAAATTTGAAATTTTCTTCTATTGAAGATTGTGCTAAAAAATTAAATTCTTCAGCTTCTTCCCGATTAATTCCTAATTCTTTTAGTCGATTATATTTTAAATTAATATCATAATAATCATTAATATTATCTAGACCTATAACTTTATAACCAAGATTCAATAATGCTTTACTTAAATAAAAACCTATAAATCCTGCTGATCCAGTAACTAATATTTTTTTATTTTCTTGATTCATTTTCTCTTAGTTTTTTATTGTTAGAGTTTAGAAATTCGAATAACATAAATACTTTCTAACTACAAAGACTCTTCGACAAGCTCTGAGTAGCATACTTTTATTTCAAGATTCGAATAACTATAAATATTTAATTAATCGTTTCCAAAAAGATCTCTTGTATAAACTTTTTCTTGTACATCAGACAATTCAGGTGCATTTCGATTAGAAATTATTACGTCACATTCTTTTTTAAATTGCTCTAAATCGCTTACGACCTTTGACCCAAAAAAATTATCTTCTTTAAGAGCTGGCTCAAAAACCTCAACTTCTATCCCTTTTGCTTTTATTCTTTTCATTACACCTTGTATAGCAGATGCTCGGAAATTATCTGAACCAGATTTCATAATCAAACGATAAACACCAACTTTTTTAGGTCCTTTTGCAATAATAGAATCTGCAATAAAATCTTTACGTGTACGATTAGCATCTACAATTGCTTGAATAATATTATTAGGTACAGAATTATAATTAGCTAACAACTGTTTTGTATCTTTTGGTAAACAATATCCTCCGTATCCAAATGATGGATTATTATAATGAGACCCAATTCTAGGATCTAAACCTACTCCTTCTATAATTTGTTTACTATCTAATCCATTAATTTGGGCATAACTATCCAATTCATTAAAATAAGCTACACGCATTGCTAAATAAGTATTAGAAAATAATTTTATAGCTTCTGCTTCAGTTGAATCAGTGAATAAAGTTTCAATATCTTGTTTAATCGCTCCTTGCTTTAAAAGGTTTGCGAAAACTTGCGCTCTATCACTTTGTTCTCCTATAATAATACGAGAAGGGTATAAATTATCATATAATGCTTTTCCTTCTCTTAAAAACTCTGGAGAAAAAATAACATTATCAATTGTATATTTTTGTTTTACGTCTTTTGTAAAACCAACAGGAACAGTTGACTTTACAATTATTACTGCTGTAGGATTATATCTTATTACATCTTCTATTACTTTTTCAACACTATTGGTGTTAAAGTAATTTGTTTTAGGATCATAATCTGTCGGAGTTGCAATAATTACAAATTCTGAATTTTTATAAGCTTCTTCCTTATTTAAGGTCGCTTTGAAATTCAATTCTTTTTCAGCTAAAAATTCAATAATCTCTTTATCTTCAATTGGAGACAACTTATTATTTAACATTTCTATCTTTTCAGGAATAATATCTAATGCAATTACTTCATTATGTTGTGCTAATAAAATAGCATTTGATAAACCTACATATCCTGTTCCTACTACAGTAATTTTCATATATAAATATTTTATAAATAAAAACAATTAGAGTCTTATATCAAAAAAGAGATTAACTGTTTATTTCTTATTCAAAATTTTAATTATTTTTTAAAAGAATCAAATGATTGTGCTTCTAAATCTTTTTCAGAAATAATCATTTTATCTTCTGGAATCCCCCATTCAATCCTAAGTTCAGGATCTAATGGATTAACTCCATTCTCAGAAGATTTATTGTATCCATTATCACATTTATAAAAAAAAGTTGCTTTTTCAGAAATCACTGAAAAACCGTGTAAAAAACCTCTTGGGATAAATAATTGTTTTTTATTTTCTGCAGATAACTCAACCGCAACAGATTGACCAAAAGTTTCTGATTCTGGGCGAACATCTACAGCTACATCTATAACACTTCCCTCCACAACTCGCACTAATTTTGCTTGAGCATAATCTCCTTCTTGTATATGAAGACCTCTGATTACTCCATAAGAAGAATTTGATTGATTATCCTGTACAAAATTTGGTACATAACCTAAAATTTCTTTTATCTTATTTTCATTATATGATTCAAAAAAATAACCTCTTGAATCCTCAAAAACTGTAGGCTCTAAAATAAAACAGCCTTTCAATTTTGTTTCTGTTGCTTTCATTATAATCTTTTATCTACTTTTTCTTTTGGTAATACTCCTTTTACGTCATAAATAACACCTTGCTCATTTAAAAATTTTGAAAAATCAAGTTCTAAAAATTCTTTATGTGCTACAGTTAGAACAATACCATCATATTTATTATCTTCTTTTAATTGTGAAAGATAGTTTAATGAATATTCTCTATTTACCTCTTTTTCATCAACCCAAGGATCGTAAGTTTCGACTTTAATTCCATATTCTTCTAAAGCTCTAATAACATCAATTGCTTTAGAATTTCTTATATCTGGACAATTCTCTTTGAAAGTAATTCCTAAATTCAATATTTTAGCTCCTTTCACTTTTATATCCTTGTTAATTAAAAGTTTTACGATTTGTGAAGCTACAAATGCTCCCATAGAATCATTTAGTCTTCTTGCAGCTAAAATCAACTCAGAATAATAACCTATTTCTTGAGCCTTCTGAGCTAAATAAAATGGATCTACACCAATACAATGTCCGCCTACTAAACCTGGTTGAAATTTCAAGAAATTCCATTTTGTTCCTGCAGCTTCTAAAACATCATTTGTATCTATATCCATTAAAGAAAAAATCTTCGCTAATTCATTTATAAATGCAATATTTATATCTCGTTGAGAATTTTCTATTACTTTAGAAGCTTCTGCAACTTTTATTGATGGAGCCAAATGTGTTCCGGCTATAATTACAGAACGATAAAGATTATCTACTATTTTACCTATTTCTGGTGTTGAACCTGAAGTAACTTTTAGAATTTTTTCTACAGTATGTTTTTTATCTCCAGGATTAATTCTTTCCGGAGAATAGCCTGCAAAAAAATCTTGATTAAAAATTAAACCTGATTTTTGCTCTAAAACAGGAATACATTCTTCTTCTGTTACTCCTGGGTAAACGGTAGATTCATAGATTACTATATCATTTTTAGCTAAAACCTTCGCTACCGTTTCTGATGCTTTTTTTAGAGGTGTTAAATCCGGTCTATTATTTTTATCTACAGGTGTTGGTACTGTTACAATATAAATATTTGCATTTTTTATATCGCTTATATTTGAAGAACAAAATAATCCAATTTCATTGTTTTCAATTGGATTATTTTTTATTAAAACTTCTTTTAAATTTTGATTATCTACTTCTAATGTAGAATCGTTTCCTGAATTTAATTCTTCTATACGATTTTGATTTATATCAAATCCAATTACAGAGTACTTCGTTGCAAATAATCTTGCTAATGGCAAACCTACGTAACCAAGACCGATTACAGCAATTTTATATTGATCATTCATCATTTAAAAATTCATTGTTTCTTGAAAAATATTGTTACTTTTTTTTCTCTAAAGTCGCTACTACTTTTCTAAGTCCTGAACTTGAAAAACGATGACTACGTTTGTTGTAATAAATTTTTATATCATTATCTATACAATACTGCTTACCATTAAAATCTCTATCTCTATACTCTTCACCTATAATACGAATATTAACTGGTAAAGCACTTAGCATATCAAATAAATCTTGTTCTGTTTCGTAAGGAATAATTTCATCAACAAAACGACAACCTTCTAACTGTATATAACGTTCTACAATAGATTGTGTTGGATTATTTTTAGAAGGATCAACCAATGCAGGATCTGTATTTAAGCCTACAATTAAATAATCACATTGTTTTTTTGCTTCTTCCAACATCATTACATGACCTGCATGTAATAAGTCAAATATTCCAAAAGTAATACCTATTGTCATCTTTTTAATTATAATGTTTCAAAACAAATCTAACGAATAAAATTCAATTATATTTCGAATAAAAACATAAAAAAAGACAATATTTTAATTTTAAATTAAGGGTGAATTATTTTTCTCTAAATGTGTATAAATATTCTTTACTTCTTGAGAATATTCTTTTTGTAAAATAAGATTAGCTGTAGGGGTATTAACAAAAATACAATTTTGTAACCCTACAAAAGATGTATAAACATCTGTTCCTATAACCATATTTCCATTACGATCAATATCATGACCATTTAACTGAAAGTAATCGTATAAAGATTCAAAAGACCCTAAATCATTCCATACGAAACACGCAGGAACAACTTTTATTTTTTTACTACGCTCCATGACAGCATAATCTATACTATTCGAAGGAATTTGTAAAGAAAGAATTTCATCTAATTCTCCATTAACACTTTCTTTCCAAGCTGTTTTTGATGTTTCGTAAATTTCTTTTTCGAACTTTTTTAATTCTTTTAATAAAACTTTAGCTTTAAAGCAAAACATTCCACTATTCCATAAAAAATTACCTTGCTCAATAAAATCTTGTGCTGTTATATGATTAGGTTTTTCACGAAAAGAAAGTACTTTATCTCCTTTATGTTCTATATAACCATATCCTGTTTCAGGACGAGTTGGTTGAACTCCAAATGTTACTATATAATCATTTTCAGCTAATTCAATAGCTTTTTGCATTGCTTCTTTGTACACCTCTTTATCTTCAATCAAATGATCTGAAGGAGTTACAATTAAAATATCATCATCATCAACTGCTAATGCAGCAAAAGCGATTGCTGCGGCTGTATTTCTAGGAACAGCTTCTACAATTTTTGTATATTCTATATCAAATTTATCTAATGCTTCCTGACTTAAATGATCATTTTCTTTATTTCCTATAATCATTAATTTATCTGCAACACATAAATTTCTTTCAATAGTCAATTCAAATAAAGACTTTCCATCAAATAATGGTAAATATTGCTTAGGATGACTTTTTCTTGAAAGAGGCCAAAGTCTACTTCCTACACCTCCTGACAATATAACATTGTATACACTCATAATTGCTGTAATTCGAACTCGCTAATTTATAAAATATGTAGTAGTATAGTACTATTTTATAAAAACTTTATAAGTATTTTTATTTATAAAAACTGTTCTATGAATCAACCTAATTTTAGATTAAAAATTAAATCAATTAAATACTATGAAAAAACAATACTTAATAACATTGATATCTCTATAAATTCAGTTGGACTTTATGGTCTTTTCGGCAGAAATGGACAAGGGAAAAGTACGTTATTAAAAGCTATTGCAGGTTTAAAAACGTATAATTGAGAAATATTCTATAATAGTGAAGATTTAAAAACTACTGATATAGCTTTTCTTGCAACAGAACCAAATGTATATGAATATTTAACGGCAAAAGAGTTTTATGATTTTTACCAAAAAGTTTCTGGGCGAGAAAAATCAAATCCCACTACAAATAAAATTTTTGATATTGATGAAAACATTCAATTAATCGCAATGTCTACTGGTACTTTGAAAAAAGCATATATTAACTGTATTCTTCAATTTGATGATTATAAGATTTATATTTTTGATGAACCATTTAATGGACTTGATATTGAGAGCAATTATATTTTACTAAACCTTATAAAAAAATTAGCTGAGAAAAACATTGTTTTTGTTTCTTCTCATATCATCGAAATTATTTCTCCTTATTTAACAAAAACTTTTTTCGTAAATGAAAAAAAAGTTGTTGAAATAGAGAATGATAATATAGTCAACTTATTTAACCAAAATCGAAACAATGAATAAGTTAATTTATACGCTACAAATTATTTATAAAAATAGATATAGAAAATTAATTCATAAGGATGCTTCATTCTTTTGGGTAATTTTATTAGTATATTTTTTTACATTAATAAAGCTTGTTAATGGCTCTTCAAACATATTTCCTTTGTTTGATTTTACACCTTATTTATTAGGATATTTTATTTTTACAAGTTGTCAATATATTAATAATAGAACAGATTGGGAAATACTATGTAATCCTTTTAGTAAAAGAAAAGTTTATTTAATTTATCTTTTAGATTTACTTATCAGTAATTCTATTACAATTGCTGTTTCTATCTATTTGAAAGAATATAATGTTATTTATTTTTCTACTCTTGCTATATTATTTTTTACATTTTATAAAGAACAGAAAGGAAAAATTAGATTTAAGTTGCCTTTTCAAAAAATTAATGTCTTATTGATTACAAGCTACAGACGTTACAAGGTAAATAGTATAATTATTCTTTTTGCTACTTACTTAGCTTATCAAGGATTAACTGAAAACAATAAAAATTTATTTACAATAAGTTTTTTTAGTATTATCTACATTAATTATGGTTTGATTATGAAACCAGAAAAACTAGAATATTTTTTATTTTCTAAGTTATCAAATAAACAATATATATTAAAAAATGAATTATCCTTTATTATTGATTGCATATTAACAACGACTCCTTGTATCCTGTTAACTCTATTTATACAACCTTCCTTTATGTTAGAATTGAGCATTTGTTTTCTTTTTATTCCATTAATATTTCCCATAAAATATATTTTTATTAATTATTCAGTGCCACTAGCTTTTGCATCAATAGGCATAATAATTTTATTTTTAACTGGAATTATGAATGATGAAATAGATTGGTCTATTATTATATCCATTTTTCCTGTTTCTATATTTCTGCATGTAATTTCTTTTAGAAAATTCACAAAACAGATCATACAAAATGATACTGAGTTTTACTTATAAAATATTAGTTGCAAAAAGGATAGCAGTGATATCCTTTTATAAAATAGGAACGCTTGTCGTAACTAATTTTATAAAAGACAAAACGAATAGCCTGTCCCGATAGGGTTTGCCCAAAATAAAAAATCCCGATAAAAAATCGGGATTTAAAGTTTATATTATTAAGAATTATCTTAAATCATAGAAATACGTAATGTATTTGTCATTCCTTTTTCGAATGCTGGCATTGCATTTAAGTTGATTATAAAATCTCCATAATCAACAAACCCTGCATTTTTAGCTAATATATTTACTTCTGTAATTGTTTGATCTGTTGATGTATCACGAGGATCATAATTAATTGCTTTTACTCCCCACAATAAGTTCAACATACGATTAATTCTTTTACTTGGATTGTAAACTAAAATAAATGAATTTGGTCTATGAGATGAAATTTGGAAAGCTGTGTACCCAGAATATGTTAAAGTAGCTATAGCTTTAGAACCTGTATCTTTAGCCATTTTTGCAGCATTATAACAAACCATATCTGTCACAAAACGATCATTTCTTACACTTGGCTTATGTTCTGGAACATGCACATGTTCATCATCTTCTACAGTTTGAAGAATTCTTGTCATTTTTTCAATAACTTGAACTGGATATTGACCAACAGAAGTTTCTCCAGATAACATTACAGCATCAGCACCATCGAAAACAGCATTAGCAACATCTGATACTTCTGCTCTTGTTGGTGTAAGACTAGAAATCATTGTTTCCATCATTTGTGTAGCAACAATAACTGGTTTTCTAGCTAATTTAGATTTATCAATTAATTGTTTTTGAGCTTTAGGAACTATTTCAAAAGGAACTTCAACACCTAAGTCACCTCTAGCAACCATTAAACCATCAGAAAATTCTAATATATCGTCTATATTTTCTAATGCTTCTGGCTTTTCTATTTTAGAGATAATTGGAATTCTTAAATCTCCATTTGCTGCAATAAAATCAGATAAATCTTTTACATCTTGTCCTGAACGAACAAAAGATAATGCGAACCAATCTACTCTATTCTCAATTGCAAATTTTGCATCTTCTTTATCTTTTTCTGTTAGTGCTGGTAAAGATATTTTAGTATTAGGTAAATTAACTCCTTTTTTAGAACGTAATGGTCCACCTTGTATCGTTTCAGCTTTTACAATGTCAGTTCCGTTTGTTTCGATTACTTTGAAAATTAATTTTCCATCATCAATCAAAATATTTTCTCCAACTTGAACATCTTCAGCAAACTTTTTATAAGTCATAAAAACTTTTTCATTTGTTCCTATAACTTCCTCATTAGTAAATGTTAAAATATCACCTGGATTGATAACAAAATCCTCATGCTCCATTTTACCAATGCGTAATTTAGGCCCTTGTAAATCGGCTAAAATTGCTGTATTATATCCATGCTCTTCATTCAATTGATGAATTGTATCAATTTTACGTTTTACATCTTCATAATCAGCATGAGAGAAATTGATACGGAATACATCCGTCCCTTTCTTCATCATTTCTAATAAAATCGAAGGATTTTCTGTTGCTGGCCCTAAGGTTGCAACAATCTTTGTTTTTTTAAGAAATTCTTTATCGTAAATCATAATTTTTTCCCTTTTTTTTATGAATATTATTTTTTTTAAAAAACTAATCTTTCAGCTGTACTTATAAGATCAATTTCTATTTTTTTTACTGTTTTTATAAAATCATTTTCAAAAAATGGTAATTGAAGAGCTTTCAAATCACCTTCCCAACCAGATATTTTTACTACATAATTACAGTCTTTGTAATTAGGCACTAATACAATACTCTCTTTGAATAGATTTGATAAATTTACTTCATTTTTTTTAGAATCAGATTTATTTGGAACATTTTTAATAATTTGATAATCAATTTTATTTACTTTATCTAACCATTCATAGATTTCAAAATAATAAGTATGATCATCTATCCAAATATCTAAATCTTTAACACGCTGAAAATATGTGCCAAAAGTAGAGTTTAAATGAAATATAAATTGTGTAGAAGTATCCATATTAGAGTTTACTCCTATCAGATGGAAATCTATCCAATCATCATATAAGAGTAATTCTGCCATATTTATACTTTTTCTATTTTCTTTTGTAAGGAATAATATGCTCTTTTTGCTGCGTTTTCTTCAGCTTTCTTTTTAGATGTTCCTCTTCCCTTGGATAGGACTTTTTCATTAAGACGAATAACAGAAACAAATACTTGTAAATCTTCTGCACTTTCTTCATCAAAAGTATTGAATCTTATTGTATTTCTCGTTTTTTGACTCCATTCTAATACTAAAGATTTATAGCTAGTAATAGTATGTTCTAAACGATCCAAATCCGCATAAGGGTCAATAATTTTAATTTGTATGAAGTTTTGCACTGCATCTATCCCTCCATCTACATAAATAGCACCTACAAGAGCTTCAAGCATATCACCATTTACATCTTCTCCAAGATTATTGTGATTGTTCTGAGGTTCTAAAAAATCTAAAAGGCCTAATTTTTTTGATATAGCGTTTAATTGTTTTCGAGAAACTATTTTAGAACGCATTTTTGTTAAATACCCTTCCTGCTGCTCGGGAGCTTTATAATATAAATGCACTGCAGCAGAAGCACCAAGTAATGCATCTCCTAAAAATTCTAATCTTTCAAAATTAATACTATTTCCTTTTTCATCTTTTTTTTGAGCAGATCTATGGGTAAATGCTTCTTTAAAAATCTCAATATTTTGAGGTGTATATCCCAAGATAGACTTCAAAAATTTCAAAAAAGGATCAGATGATTTAGAACCATCACGATTAATTATATTTGATAATAATTTTTTTAAGAAAGACATTACTTATACTTCTTAAATATCACACAAGCATTGTGTCCACCAAAACCAAAAGTATTACTCAATGCATATTCTACATTTTTCTCTCTAGCTTTGTTAAATGTATAATCAATTTTAGGATCAAGATTTTCATCATCCGTAAAATGATTAATTGTTGGAGGCACAATACCGTTGTTTATAGCACCAATAGTCGAAATAGCCTCAACAATTCCAGCACCACCTAATAAGTGACCTGTCATTGATTTTGTTGAATTTATTTGAATATTATATGCATGTTCTCCGAATAATTTTTGAATTGCTTTTGATTCTGCAATATCTCCTAAAGGAGTTGATGTACCATGCATATTGATATGATCAATATCTGTAATACTAATATTTGCATCAGCTAAAGCTTCTCTCATCACGTTTAAAGCCCCAATTCCTTCTGGATGTGGTGCTGTAATATGATGTGCATCTGCTGTCATTCCTGTACCAACAAGTTCTGCATAAATAGTCGCACCTCTTGCTATAGCATGTTCATATTCTTCTAAAATAATACATCCTGCACCTTCTCCCATAACAAAACCATCTCGGTCTTTGTCAAATGGTCTAGATGCTGTTTTTGGATCATCATTTCTAGTTGATAAGGCATGTAAAGCATTAAATCCTCCTATACTAGAACCTGTAACAGCAGCTTCAGAACCTCCAGTCACTATTGCTTCAGCCTTTCCAAGTCTTAATAACATGTAAGCATCAATAATAGCATTTGTAGATGAAGCACAAGCAGAAACAGTTGTATAATTAGGCCCCATTAGACCAAACTCCATTGATATATGACCAGGTGTGATATCTGCAATCATCTTAGGGATAAAAAAAGGATTGAAACGAGGAGTTCCATTTCCATTTGCAAAATTAGTTACTTCTTCTTCAAAAGTTTTAATTCCACCAATTCCCGATCCCCATATAACACCGATACGCTCTTTGTTTACGTTAGTAGCATCTAAAATACCACTATGTTTGATTGCTTCTCTTGCAGCAACAATTCCCAATTGGGCGCAACGATCAATCTTACGTGCTTCTTTACGGTCAAAATGATCTTCAATATTGAAGTTTTTAACCTCACAAGCAAATTGTGTCTTAAAAAGAGCTGCATCAAAAAGCGTAATAGGCGCAGCGCCACTTACACCATTTACTAATCCATCCCAATATTCTTGGTATGTATTTCCAATTGGTGTTAGGGCGCCTAAACCTGTTACTACTACTCTTTTTAATTCCATAAAAATAGGGAACTATTACTTGTTTAAGTCTTCGATGTATTTTACAGCTTGACCTACTGTAGAAATTTTTTCTGCTTGATCGTCTGGAATTTGGATGTCAAATTCTTTTTCGAATTCCATAATTAATTCTACAGTGTCTAATGAATCAGCACCTAAATCGTTAGTGAAACTTGCTTCTAGAGTTACTTCACTTTCATCAACTCCTAATTTATCTACGATAATTGCTTTCACTCTTGATGTAATGTCAGACATAATTTTCAAATTTTAATTGTTGTAAACTAGTGCAAAAATATAAAACTTATATTAAATACAAGCTTTTTTTTGTATGCACGCATAATAACTTCTAAAAAATGTATGAATAATTAATTACGAAAACGTTGTAGTTGATGATATAAATCAAAGTTTTAATTACATTTTTATTGTAGTTTTGCAAAAAACTTCTTGATTATAAGAATTTTAATAATAGTATAAAATCACTTAAATGAGTATAGAATTGGCATCTTACGGAATAAAAAATTCCAAAATTAACTATCAATTATCACCTGATGAGTTAACTCAAAAAATGATAGAATTAGGACAAGGAGAAATCACCTCTTCTGGAGCTATTAATATTTTAACTGGAGAATTTACAGGACGTTCTCCTAAAGATAGATTCATCGTTGAAGATGAAATAACGAAAGAAAATGTATGGTGGGATGGGAATATAAATATTCCTTTTGATTCTGAAAAATTTGACGCTTTATACGAAAAAGTTGTAGAACATTTAAGTAATCGTGAAATTTATGTAAGGGATTCTTTTGCTTGTGCTGATGACAGTTATAAAACAAAAATTAGAGCAATTACAGAAACACCAGCTGCTAATTTATTTATTTACAACATGTTTATTCGCCCAACAGAAAGTGAATTAGAAAATTTTGGTGAAGCTGATTGGACAATTATTAATGCACCTACATTTGTAGCAACATCTGAAGCTGATGGAACTAGACAACATAACTTCTCTATTCTTAACTTCAAAAGAAAAATTGTTTTAAACGGTGGTACTGGTTATACTGGTGAAATGAAAAAAGGAATTTTTTCTGCATTAAATTTTACTCTTCCTGTTTATAAAAATACTTTACCTATGCACTGTTCTGCAAATTCTGGTAAAAATGGAGATACAGCAATGTTCTTTGGATTATCTGGAACTGGTAAAACAACATTATCTGCAGATAAAAATAGACAATTAATTGGTGATGATGAACATGGATGGACTGAAGATAACAAAGTTTTCAATTTTGAAGGAGGATGTTATGCTAAAGTAATCAACCTATCAAAAGAAGGTGAACCTGAAATTTATGAAGCAATCAAAAAAGGTTCTCTATTAGAAAATGTAAAATTAAAATCAGATTCTAACGAGGTTGATTATACTGATGTATCCATTACAGAAAATACACGTGTATCTTATCCGATTGATTACATAGAAAATATCGCTATTCCATCAGTAGGAAATAATCCTAAAAATATTTTCTTTTTATCTTTTGATGCCTATGGTGTTTTTCCTCCTATTGCAAAATTAAATCCAAACCAAGCTGCTTATTTATTCATTTCTGGATATACATCTAAAGTTGCTGGAACAGAAGCTGGAGTTACAGAACCACAAACAACATTTTCTTCTTGCTTCGGAGCACCATTTATGCCTTTACACCCTACAAAATATGCAGAAATGCTTAGTCATAAAGTAGAAAAAACTGGAGTAAATGTTTGGTTAATAAATACTGGTTGGAATGGACAGAAAAAACGTATGTCTTTAAAAGACACAAGAGCTGTTATTAATGCTGCACTTGATGGAAAGTTAGATAACATTTTATATAGAGAAGATCCTTATTTTGGATTTGAAGTACCTGTCTCAATTGAAGGAATTGATTCTGAAAAATTAAACCCATCAAGCTCATTTGATTCTGAACAAGCTTATGAAGAAAATGCTAAAATTTTAGCTAAAAAATTTAAAGAAAATTTCAAAAAATTTGAAGAATTTGCTACTGAAGAGCTATTAGCTGGAGGTCCTAAAATTTAATTTATTTCAAATAATATTACAAAAACCTCTAATCGTAATTTAGAGGTTTTTTTATCTATATTTTTTATAATTACATTTTTAAATAAAACTCTTTTGTAAGATTAATATATTCATCAGTATATTGATGTCTATCTAACTCAATAATCAGTTCATCTTCTTCCACAATCTCTTTTTGATCAAAAGAAAATTCCAATAATACTCTTTTCAATGAAGAATTTTTATTTCCTCTTACATAAAGAATTCTTGATATGTATAAAGATCTTTTTGATGCTATATCTATATATAAATCTTTTTGATCATAAGGAATAACAAAACTAGCAACTCCATTTCTATTAAGTAATAGACTCGTTTTATCTAACAGTTCAGAAAAAGTTAGTGTTGTTTGTTGTCTTGCTTGCTTACGAGTATCAAATTCTACTAAATCATTAACATTAAAAAAAGGAGGATTGCTTACAATTAAATCATATTTTTCATTTGGATTATACTCTTGAATTGGAGTATTAAAAACTTTCAATCTTTGTTTAAAAATAGAATTCTGAAAATTTTCTATTGCCTGTAAATACGCAGACTCATCAATTTCTATTGCATCAATTATAGTTTCAGGAAATCTTTGTGCTAACATTAAAGAAACTAAACCTGTTCCTGTTCCTATATCTAAAATTTTATTCCCGTTATAGATATTTGTCCAGCTCCCAATCAAAACACCATCAGTTCCAACTTTCATAGCAGTATTATCTTGAAAGATATCAAACTGTTTAAACTTAAAAGGTTTTCTACTCATGATAAGGTATCATAATAAAGAATGTTGTTCCTTCTGAAACTTTTGATTCAAAACGAATTGTACCATCATAATCATCAATAATCTTCTTAACCATTGGTAATCCAATTCCCATTCCACTATTTTTTGTTGTAAATTTAGGTACAAAAATAGATTTCTGAGCTTTTAAAGGTATTCCTTCTCCATTATCTGATATATTAATATGAAGAAAATTATTTTTAAGAAATACTTCTACTTTCACTTTAGGCTCTATATTATTTGGAATAGATTGAAATGCATTTTTTGTGATATTAGTTATTACTCTATTCAAATACTGTTTATCAAAATACATCATTATAACATCAGGTGAATGAGTAAACTCTATATATTTTGCAGGAAATATAAAAAGAGTGTTCTTTATAACATCAACAACATCAATTTTTTCATCAACTCTTGATGGCATTTTAGCAAAATCTGAAAACGCTTCTGCTATTGCAGAAATCGTATCTATTTGTTGTAATAATATCGCTCCTGTTCTCTTAGTTTTTTCTTCTAGATCTGGATCATTAACATCAAATTTTCTTAACAAGTTTTGAATTAATAATCTCATAGGAGTTAATGGATTTTTAACTTCATGAGCAACTTGCTTTGCAAAATCTCTCCATGCTTCTTCTCGTTCTTGCTTAGCAATTAGATCAGATTGTTCTTTCAATTTTTGAAGCATTGTATTATACGAATCTACAAGGATTTTTATCTCATCATTTCCATCATATCTAATTGGCATATTATTAGATATAACTTCAGTTTCTCTAATACGATCAGCAAATGACCAAAGTTTAGTAAGCGTTTTTTTTGTTACAAAATAGACTGCTAAAGTTCCAAATAAAAGGATAACACCAAAAGCTAAACCATAACTTCCAAGTAAAGTAAACATATCTCTCTGTAAAAAATCACGATTAGATTGATAAGGTAGACAGAGAATTGCTATATTTTCATTGTAATAATTTTTTATATTACTATATGACGAATAGACATTTCTATCATCATTCAAGTCTTTGCTTGTAAGAATTAATTCATTGGATTTATTTAACCTATCTAAAATATTTTGAGGCAAAGTTGGATAAGTTGTTGAGACAGGTTGTGTTGTTAAAATTTTATTTCCTGTCAAATCATAAATTACGATATCAGTTTTATTAATATCCGCAATTCTTAAAAAACTTTCTTCAAGTATTTTATGTACATTTTCTTTAGTAGCTACTCCAGGAAAATTATCCATTTCGTAATCTATAGCTGATTCTACAGCTCTAACCTTACGTTTTAAGATATCTTCATGGTATTGCTTTGTTTGCTCATTAAAATGATTTGCAGTAATCATTAAAATTGCGCCAGCAGTAAATAATAATATAGTTACCATGTAAATGATAATACGAACAGGTAACGATAAATTATTATTCTTATTCATTCTATTTTTGAGTTAGTCTTTTTATATATTTACCAATGATGTCAAATTCTAAATTCAATTGATCACCAACATTATATTGATTTAAATTTGTAAATTCCCATGTATAAGGGATTATTGCAACTGAAAATTGCCCTACTTTACTATTAACAACTGTCAAGCTTATTCCATTTAAACAGATAGATCCTTTTTCTACTGTCACATTTCCAGAACTTTCTTCATCATAATCTATGGTTAGTAAATAACTTCCATCTTGATCTTCAATTGAAGATATTTGTCCTATTTGATCCACATGCCCTTGTACAATATGTCCATCAATACGACCATTAAACATCAAACATCGTTCTAAATTTATCAAATCATCCTTTTTTAATGTGTTAAAGTTTGTTTTTAACAAAGTTTCTTCAATTGCAGTTACTTTATAAAGATTATTTTTTATATCAACAACCGTTAAACATACTCCATTATGAGCAACACTTTGATCTATTTTTAGTTCGTTTGTGAAATCAGATTCTATCCATAGATTCAAATTTGATTGATTTATTTCCAAATCAACTAATTTACCTACTCCTTCTACAATTCCTGTAAACATATTTTTTGAATTTTTACGGATTAAATTTAAGACTTTTTTAAATAAAAAAAGGAATGTTTACAAAACATCCCTTTTTATGCTATTATTAATATTTTACTATTCTACAGTAACAGATTTAGCTAAATTTCTAGGTTGATCTACATTTTTACCTAATTTAACAGCAATCCAATAAGATAATAATTGTAATGGTATTGCAGATAATATAGGAGAAAATTCTTCTACTGTTTCTGGAATCACAATATAATCATCTGCCATTGAAGTAACTTGGTCGTCACCTTCATTAACAATTGCAATAACTTTAGCACTTCTCGATTTTATTTCTTGAATATTAGAAACTACTTTCTCGTAATAACCTTTTTTGGGTGCTATTACAATTACTGGCATATTTTCATCTAATAGAGCAATTGGTCCATGCTTCATTTCTGCAGCAGGATAACCTTCGGCATGTATATAAGATATTTCTTTTAATTTTAATGCGCCCTCTAAAGCAGAAGGATAATTATAACCACGACCTAGATAAATTGCATTTCTATTATCTTTATATTTTTCAGCTATTTCATCTATTACTCCTTCACAATTATCTAAAATTTGCTGAACTAGATCTGGTATTCTTTCTAATTCTAACGTAAGCAAATTAAATTTTTCTGTAGATAATTCACCGTTGTGTTTACCAAGTTTTAAAGCTATTAAAGCTAAAACTGTTAATTGGGCAGTAAATGCTTTTGTAGACGCTACTCCAATTTCTGGACCAGCATGTGTATATGCACCAGCATCAGTAATACGAGCAATCGAAGATCCTACAACATTGTTTATTCCAAATATAAATGCTCCAGCTTCTTTTGCTAGTTTAAGTGCTGCTAATGTATCAGCTGTTTCTCCAGATTGAGAAATAGCTATAACAATATCATGTTTATGAATAATAGGATTTCTGTAACGGAATTCTGAAGCATATTCTACTTCAACAGGTATACGAGCAAAATCTTCAATCATATATTCTGCTACTAATCCTGCATGGTAAGAAGTTCCACAAGCAACTATAATTATTCGCTTTGCATTTAGAAATTTTTCATGATGATCCCAAATACCAGCCATTTTAATTATACCTTCATTAACTAATAAACGACCACGCATTGTATCCTTAATAGAACGAGGTTGTTCATAAATTTCTTTTAACATAAAATGTTCAAAACCTCCTTTTTCTATTGCTTCAATATTCAATTGTAATTCTTGAATATCTAATGATACAACTTCATTATTTTTGATAGTACGTACATCTACTTCTTTATTTAAAGTAATTGTAGCCATATCACCATCTTCTAAATAAATAGCATCCTTTGTAAATTCTATAAATGGAGATGCATCAGAAGCAACGAAAAATTCTTTTTCTCCTATCCCTATTGCTAAAGGAGAACCTAAACGAGCAACTACAATAGTATCATTTTGTTCTTTATCTAATACTGCTATTGCATAAGCACCTACAACTTCATTAAGAGCTAAACGTATAGCATCAGATAAATTAAGGTTTTGCTCATCTTGAAATAACTGTATGAAATTTACTAGAACTTCTGTATCTGTATCACTATGGAAAACATAGCCTTTTTCTAATAATAATTTTTTTATTGATTCATAATTTTCAATAATACCATTATGAACCAAAACTAAACGTCCATTATTAGACATATGAGGATGAGAATTTACATCATTAGGAACACCATGTGTTGCCCAACGTGTATGTCCGATACCCAAATGAGGTGTTTTATCTAAATCTTCTGATTTATTCTCAAGATCAGAAACTTTACCTTTAGTTTTTACTAATTCAAAATCCGAACCAGTAGAAAGGACTAAACCTGCACTATCATACCCTCTATATTCTAATCTTTTTAAGCCATTTATTATAATTGGGTAAGCCTCTCTATATCCAATATATCCAACAATTCCACACATAATATTTTATAGTTTTTAGTTTTTTTAAAATAATCTATTATCTTACAGAATAATAAACTAATAATTTAAGCTTTTTAGCTTCAACTTCTGAGTTATTTCCATGTAAAACTATTCTATATGGATTATAAGCTCTATTATTTTGATATGGGTTAGTACTATTTATAGTTGTAGCGTCTGATACAGATGTTATAAAATTACCCATTGTAACAATCATTGACTGATCAGTAAATTCATCACCTTTCTCTAAAATACTTTTTAAGTGCTTTGTTATATCAATAGTATAATAGTCCGTTGAACCTGTAACAATTGGATTAAAATGAACAGAAGTTGGGTAAGCATTATAAAAATTTAATACATCAGCATATAATGCATTTACTGAAGCTCCATCTTTAGTATAATTATTCCAAGCAGTAATATATGGTGGTTTAGACAAGCCATAAGAATCATCTATATAAAATTTCAATTTAGCACCTACAATAGTAATATTATTACTTGCCATTTCCGTTTTCAAATTATTCAATTGATCCTGATTAATTTTTAAATTCACATAGCTACCACTCATCCCATTTAAGAATAAACGAGCATCTCCTGTTGATGAATTTGCGCTAGCTAAATTTGATTCATAAGTAGATCCTGAATAATTATTTAAAATTTGGCTTGCTACTACATTTGCTTTACTAACTGATGATGAACTACTCCATACATTTGAAAAATCAAATGTATAATTAGAACTTAATCGTTCTTGGTAATTAGTCTGTCCATCAGTTTTTGCCGTTGGATTCTTGTATGAATAATACATTTTTAAATCTATATTATTCGGATTAAAATTTAAAATGAAACCATCAGTATCTTCAACAGAAAATTCAAAGCCTTTTATATTATCTCTAATAAATGTAGCATAATCAGATGTTAATCCTTTACTAGCGTTTTGAATTATTTTTTCATTAAAATAATCTTTATCTAAAGAGATTTTATAACCTACTGTTTCTTCAAAAATATTACTTGTACCTGTTTTTACTTTTACAATCTTATTGGTAACAGTCTTTCCTATTTTTGCAGTACCTAAAATTTTTGAATTTACAGAAAAAAGTGTTTCTGAACCATCTAGTTTAGAAAAATATTTAGAACTTGTATATAAGGTCGTACTTATATCTCTAACATTAAGGGTCATATTAACATCTTTGTTTCCATAAATTGAATCTACTGCATATTTTGTTGTAATTAAAATAGTATCGTTATCAGTAGTTTTAACTCCAGGATTAGATAAATTCAATGTATCTTTAGATATAGGAGTCGCAGAACTATCATAATATATTGGAAGGTATAA
This sequence comes from Flavobacteriales bacterium UBA7612, assembly GCA_002484335.1. Lineage (GTDB taxonomy): Bacteria > Bacteroidota > Bacteroidia > Flavobacteriales > Weeksellaceae > Empedobacter. The sequence continues at coordinate 6,046 of DLJQ01000005.1, read as the reverse complement.
ATTTACAGAATCAACTGAATTATCTGTTCCAAAATCTACAACACTTAAGCTAGTAGAGCTAGGTCTTAATTGTGTATAAAATTTAGATGATGTAGAACCAAAAATAGCATCTTTATAAATACCTAAAGCTCCATTTTGTAGAACAAATTTATCAGTTCTTAATGTATCAAATTTAGCATTATAAGCGATAACATCTAATGTTTTTACATTTCCTTCAGCATCATCTCCTACAACACCATTACCAGTATTAACTGTTTCATCTTGGCAAGAAACTGCTCCTATTATAATTGCTATAGCAACAAAAAGGATATTTAAATATTTTTTCATTAATCTCAATAGATTTAATTAGAGTTTATAACATCCTCTTTATAAAAATTTTTATAAACCTCTTTTGATTGTTCTTTTGAACAATAATCTAATAAAGGGATATTTTGTTGTTCTATGTAGTTTTTTATATCTTCAGGTATTATTTCTTCTCCTTTAGCAATAGCATCAGCATACTCTAAAGATGATTGTATCATACCCAAATGTGTTGGTTTCTCTAAGTATTTTTTAACATCAGCCTCAACTTTATCATAAGATAATTTTTTGACTAATTCATTGTCTAATTCTCCTTCAAATCCATTGTCAAATAAAGAAACTACTACTTTAGCATCTTGAAAGAATGGATCATCAGAATAATATTTTTTTAGATACAGTGGTACTAAACTAGACATCCAACCCATTACATGAACTACATCTGGTTTCCAATTTAATTTTTTTACTGTTTCTAAAACACCTTTTGCAAAAAAGATTGAACGTTCATCATTGTCAGAAAATAAACCTCCATTTTCTCCATAAATGTCTTTACGTTTAAAATATTCTTCGTTGTCGATGAAGTACACTTGTAATCTTTCTCCTGGAACTGATGCTACTTTAATGATTAGTGGTTGATCCAAGTCATTAATAATCATATTCATACCTGAAAGTCTTATTACTTCGTGTAATTGGTGTCTTCTTTCGTTAATTGCCCCAAATCTTGGCATAAAGATTCTTACATCTGCACCGCTGCTCTGCATGATTTTTGGCAAATCTAATGCTTGGGAAGACATCGGATTTTCAGGAAAGTAAGGTACCATTTCTGTTGTTACATACAATATGCGCTTTCCTTCCATAATTTATACTCTCTTTTCCTAATAAATAATAAGGCACAAATTTACAAAAAAATGTTGATATATTATTTGCTTATAGTAGCTTTGCCACTAATTAGTTTTTTTTTAACAAATTCATGTTATGGTTATATTTAGCGAAAATGAGAAATTAACTCCTACAATTGTCGAGTTAAAAAACCAAAACAAAACCATAGGATTTATTCCTACTATGGGAGCTTTACATGATGGACACATGTCTTTAGTAAAGGCTTCTAAAGAACAAAATGACTATACAGTAGTTAGTATTTTTGTTAATCCTACACAATTTAACAATCTTGATGATTTAGCAAAATATCCTCGAACTGAGGAAAAAGATAAAGAATTGTTAATAAAAAATGGGTGCGATTTTCTTTATATACCTACTATTAGCGATTTATATCTTGAAAATGAGAAAGCGAAGCATTATGATTTTGGAACAATTGATCAAGTCATGGAAGGTAAATCTAGACCAGGTCACTTTGATGGTGTCGCAACAATAGTTTCCAAATTATTACGTATTGTTCAACCTACAAATGCTTATTTTGGAGAAAAAGATTTTCAACAAATCCGTATTATCCAAGAAATGGTGAAACAAGAAAATTTAAATGTAAATATTATTCCTATGCCAATTTTTAGAGCTGATACAGGTTTAGCTCTTAGCTCTAGAAATGCAAGATTAAATGATAAACAGGTTAATGAAGCTCCATTTATATATAAGATATTAACTGATGCTGTTAACTTAAAAAAACAAGGTAAAGAAATTGACGAAGTCAAGAAAAATGTAGAAGATTCATTTAATAATTCTCCTTTTAAATTAGAGTATTTTGAAATTACTGATGAAGAAACATTATTACCTATCACAAATTTTTCTGATTCAAAAAATGTAAGAGGATTTATCGTCGCTTATGCCGGAGATATACGTTTAATAGATAATATAAAATTTTAATAGACTTAACCTATTCTTAAATTATATATAAAATTATTTGGAATAGCTTTTGAAAATATGAAGTTAGAAGTAACTTTGCAAAATTATGATGGTAGAAGTATTTCACTCTAAAATACATAGAGTAAAAGTAACAGATGCAAAACTTAACTATATTGGTAGTATCACAATTGATGAAGATTTGATAGATGCCGCAAATATGGTTGTTGGGCAAAAAGTGCAAATTGTTGTTCAAGAAAATGGAGAACGATTTGAAACATATATTATAAAAGGTAAACGAGGTAGTGGAGAAATTTGTTTAAACGGTCCTGCTGCTCGTAAAGTTCAGGTTGGTGATACAGTAATTATCATTACGTATGCAATGATGGATTTTGAAGAAGCAAAAACTTACGAACCTACTATTGTTTTTCCTAACGAAAATAACCGTTTAGATTAAAACAAATAAAAAAATATGAAGAGTAATATCAAACAATCACTCTTCTTAATCTTTGCTTCATTGTTGGCCATATTTTTTGTAATTATAACAGTGAAGCAAATAGATTTCGAACGAGTTAGAAGTGTTTTAAAAGAAACTAATTATTTTTGGATCTTTGCTTCTATGGCTCTTAGCATCGTTTCTTATTGGATACGCGCTGCTCGTTGGAATCTTTTATTAAAGCCTATGGGATATCATACAAAAACTTCTTCTGGTTTTTGGGCTATATCATTTGCTTATTTTATGAACCTTACAATACCAAGGAGTGGAGAAGTAGCTCGTGCTACAAGTTTCTATAAAATGGAAAATGTTCCTTTTGAAAAATCTTTTGGAACAATTGTACTTGAAAGAGTTATAGATCTTATTTTTCTACTTTTTTTTCTAGGATTAACATTGATTTTTAATTATCAAACTTTTTTTCATTTTATTGAATTAGGAAATGTAGAAAAAGCGACAGAAGGTAATTATGAAAATTCATTTACTAAATATTATATAATCATTCCATTATTTATTATTGCAATGATTATTACAATATTTTTTTGGAAAAAGATTATACAATCTAAGCTTTTCAATCGTATTAAAAAATTTATTCTAGGTTTATGGGAAGGTATTCAATCCATATCAAAACTCCAGAAAAAAAAATTATTCATTTTTTATTCATGTGCTCTTTGGATTTGTTACTTTTTTATGACATTTGTTGTTTTATTTGCTTTTCCAGACACTAAAAATTTTGGATTTTCTGAAGGGCTATTTCTACTAATAGCTGGTTCATTCGGAATGATCCTTCCGGTTTCTGGAGGATTAGCTTATCCATATATCATGTCAATAGCATTTTCTGCAGTTTATTTAGCTAAAGGAGGAAATCAGGAAGAAGGTAAAGCTATTGGAGATTATTTTGGGCTAATACTTTATATAGCTCATGTTTTAACAATGATTATTTTTGGATTAATTGCTATTTATAAAATAGCTAGAATTAGACGAGATTCAACAAAAAATTAATTATCGTCACTTAAATACTCTCCCTTTTCTCTAACGACCAAATGCCCCCAATTATTTATTTGTTCTAAAGCTGGAATAAAAGTTTTTCCAAAATCAGTTAATTCATAAATAACTTTTACTGGAGGTTTATCACCATAAACTATCCTAGATATCAATCCATCTTCATTCAATTGTTTTAACTGGATATTTAAAGTCATTTCTGTTATTGTAGAAATTTCTTTCTTTAATTCATTATATCTTTTTTCTCCATCTTTTAAATGATATAAAATAACAGATTTCCATTTTCCACCTATAAGATCCATTGCTAAACTAACTGTACAAGGATAATATTTATCATTTAATTTTATATTCTTTCCCATTTTATCAACCTATCTATTTAGATAGTTATTGCAAACTTATTAAACTATAAATAATTTTACAACTATAATTATTATAGTATAAAAAATGATGAAGACTATCAAAAAATTATTTATGATTCTAATTTCGTTAACAAATATACTGTTTGCTCAAAAAACTAAAGAGTATAAAAAGAAAATATTATTTGTTGTAACAAGTCATGATAAAAAAAGTAATGAAGAAAAAACAGGATATTATCTCAGTGAAGTATCACATCCTTGGAAAATTTTAAAAGAAGCTGGATATGAAATAGATTTCGTTAGTCCAAAAGGAGGTACACCTCCTGTTGATGGATTTGATCTAAATGATTCAATCAATAAAGAATTTTGGGAAAATGATATTTATCAAAATAAAATTTCAAATAGTTTGAAGCCTAATGATATAATTTCTAAAGATTACAGTGCTATATATTTTGCTGGTGGACATGGAGCTATGTGGGATCTTCCAAATAATAAAATAATAGCAGAAATAACCAAAACTATATACGAAAACAATGGTATTATAGGTGCCGTTTGTCATGGCTCAGCTGGTTTAATTAATATTAAATTAAAAAATGGTAAGTATTTAATAGATGGTAAAAAAATAAATGGTTTTTCTAATGAAGAAGAAACTATTATTGGCTTAACTAAAGTAGTTCCATTCTCTCTCGAAGATAAAATTAAAGAACATGGAGGTTTATACATAAAAGATAAACCTTGGCAAGAGTTTGTTGTTTCTGATCAGAGGTTAGTTACTGGACAAAATCCACAATCAGCGACTATTGTAGGTGAAAAAATTAAAGAATTATTAAATAAATAATAAATAAAAGTAACATGAAACAAAATGCAATTATTTTTCCAAAAGAATATTTACCAGGTGCCACAGATAACTTTTGCTCTAATGAATTAATAGTGAAAAATATAAGTATAGAAAAGGTATGGAAAAATCTTATTAATCCATTTTTATGGCCTTTATACTACAAAAATTCATCAGATATCAACTTTAAAAATAAAGAAGATAGAGAATTATATCTTAATGTGATTTTTAATTTCAAAACTTTTGGATTTCCTATTAGTGCAAAAGTAATAGAGTTTCATCCTCCAGAAAACAATCAACCTGCTAGATTAGCATGGCATGGGTGGTCTGAAGGAAATGAAGAATCTAAAATTGATGTACATCATGCATGGTTAATCGAAAATCTATCACATAATAGACTTAGAATATTAACACAAGAAACACAAAATGGAAATCCTGCAAAAGAATTAGCTCAAACAAAACCAAATCCAATGATTAATGGTCATCAAGATTGGCTTGATGGTTTAATTAATTTTAGTAAAAAATAATATTCTTAATAAATCAACTTANNTAAGTTGATTTATTAAGAATAATTTTTATTGGGCAATCACTTCGTGCCGGGCTTTACGTTGCAATCTTTGCAAACAGACTTCGACTCCGCTCAGCCATCAGTTTGTAAAAGGATTTCCTCTGCAATCACTATTGCTAATTGAGAAATTTGAATTTAGAAACTAGAAGTAGTTATTTTGAATAATACGTGATAAGTTTTATTTTAAACTCAAAAACCTAATCATAGAAACACTAAATCAATAATGTAGAATATTACAATACCTCTTTAAATAATAATACTAACAATAATATTATCTAAGTTAGTCCAACATTGTAAACCTAAAGAATCAACATTATAAACTTTTTGTTTCTCAAAATCATTAATAAATAATTCTTCATCAAATTGAAAATTTAAATTTAAGTTTTTAAAAATATCTATCGAAGAATTTATTAAATTAATAGTATTATAAATACATAATTCTTTACACTTAATTGAAACAATATCATTATTTTCTACAAACAATATAATATCTTGACCTTCTATATAATATGTTGTCCAATTAGTTATATTATCATATTCGTCTTCTATAAGATTAAATATACCACAATAATCTGAGATAGAACTATTTAAACTAAACTCTCCAATACCTATAAATGGGTTTAAAATATTTTTCATTGTTCATTAAGGTTTGAATATTATTCTCCTTTATTTTACAGCTATTGCTTTGTTGTATTAAATAA
>DLJQ01000013.1 GCA_002484335.1 Flavobacteriales bacterium UBA7612 | reverse complement strand
ATAACTTGGGGATTTTTTTATACAATAAAATTAAGGTTTAAGTTATTCAGTTCCTAGTTTTAGTAATTAAACTTAGGTTCTTAAAATCAGCTACTTTTTATCAGCTACCATAATTATTTTCTTATTTTTATATAGAAGTTCTTTGATTGGTTTTTCTTAGAATAATGGCTTCTAATTTGGTATTGATATATATATTACTGATTGGAAAACTTCAAAACAGTATATTGGTCATGAAAGTTTTATACACATTTTACCAACTTCTGAAGATTATAAAGATAATGGAAAATTAGATTTTAGTAGTGGCTATGATAAAGATGCTATTAATTTTATAAAATCAATAGGAGTTCAAAATCCTTCTAATTCTGGAGGATGGATTGACCATTTTAATGAAAATGTAAGGAATAGCGCAAGAGAAAAAACAACATCAATAATTCAACAGTACTACAAGTTGAATAATTTAAATGTTTCAGATAAAGGTATCCATAAAAGACGTAGACTTGACTCTAGATATCCTCCAAATATATCTAACAAACTTGTAGATTATGAAAAGAAGCGAAATAGTAAATAATTTTTAAAAAAATGTATAAGAATAAAACATTGAACAAAGGCTTATTATTTTTTTTTAGTATTATTTTTTTTATAGGTTTTATTTATTATAAAACTCAAAAAAAGGATAAAAACATAAGTAACATAAAATATGCAACGACTGCTAACAATGAATTTAATTGGAAAATAGAAAAGGGAAATTCTGTTTATTATATTAGATTAAGTGCAAATGATTACATTGAAAACATTAATAATGACGAATATTTTAAGAAGCTACTAGGAAAATATAAATTTTCAGATTATAGTTATATAAAAAATACAAATGAATTTGTGAATTTATCAATAAGTGAAGACCCTATTGAAAATAGATTTTTAATTAGTCATAAATATAGTTATGATTTGAATATAGATTCTTTAGGAATAGTTAATTTGAATGTTTATTATCCTATTGAAAAAGAAGGAGGTTATTCTTTTAATTTATCAAAAGACGATTTTAATATGATAAAAAATATTTTAAGAAATATTTCCGTAAAAGAATTAAATAATAAATTTTACATTAAAAATAATAAATCAGCACAATCCATAATTATAAATAATCAATATATTATAAATGATTTTAAACCATTAAAATCTAACCTTGATATTTATGCTATGTTGATGTTTTCTAATTATATAACAATGAGGTATATAGATAAAAAAGTACCTAATAATATTAAATATAGTATTAAGTCTTCTAATTATATAACAACTCGTCCTATTCCAGAAATACTTTCACATTAATTACAAATAATTAACAATAGCACCAAAGGCAAATAAACGTTTGCCTTTGGTTATTTTATAAAGTAACTAAGCTACATTTTCATTAAAAAAATCTTTAAATTTCTTAGTGGTTAGCATTTTTATTTTCTTATTTTTATAGAGAAGTTTTTTGATTAGTTTTGTTTAGAAGAAAACAACTATTATCCTTTTGGATTAAAACATAGTGGGTATATAGCCGCAACTATTGGTAATAAAAATTATAATTACAAATACAATGATTATGGAGAAAAAAGCTTTAATTAAGCTTTTACGAACATACTGTACGTAGTGGAATTACAAACAGATTTAGATATTAATCTTTACGACTACGGAGTTCGTAATTACGATTCTGCGATTGGACGTTGGTTCAACATCGATCCACTAGCAGAGAAATATCGTAGATGGTCACCTTACTTATGTTGTAAACAATCCAGTCTTCTTTATTGATCCCGACGGGATTATGGCTACTCCACCTGATTATTATATTTTTAATGAAAAAGGAAATTTTGTTCGGATAGATAGAAATAATCAGCCTGACAAACTTGTTGTTGAAAACTCAAAAACTGGTAGAATTAAAGGTAAATATAATTTTAATGATCCAGCAAATGATACTAAAGCAATTGAAGAAGGTATTATATCAGAAGTTGTTTTTATTACTAAAGAAGATATTGATTTAGAAATGAAAATTGGTTTGATTGGTAGTGAAAAAGAAAGAGCCCTTACTTTTATAGAAAGAGAAAGTAGACACACAGTGGATGAGTCAGCATTATCAGGAAAAAGTAATGGTCAATTAGATTTTAAAAATGGAGGTGTGAATATTAGCCCTGTAGGTTTACATTTGGTAAACGGAATAGCCAATAACGATTATGATTGTGGGAGTTTTTTATGGGGACAAGCTGGTAAAAGGCTTGGATTAAGTCCTTCAACTCTTTCCGTTGCGGCTCATTTAAACAACGCTGTAAATGGAAGAAGTGATAATCCTGGTGTATCAACTGGAATACTTGATTCTCCAGAAGATCAACGAGCTATAAGAAATGGATATTATTATCCTAATCAACCTTTTAAAATAAAACAATCAGCAGGTGATCCAACAAAATGGATTAAAAATTGATATTATGATGAAAGAAATAATATTATTAATCAGTTTACTTTCACTTTTTAATTGTAAAAAAGTCAATCATAATAATGACAGTAACAGGATATTTAATCAAGTCCAAAAATCTGATTTTAAGATTTTTGAAGGTGTATATATAAAAACATCAAATGTATTGGACGGAAATGAAAGAGTTTCTTCCTTCATAAAAGAATTTAACGGAAACAAATATCATTTACCAAATTTTGAATATTACAATTGTAATATAGGAGACACTATCTGCTTAAAAATAAAAGCAAAAAAAACATTTGATATTTCTAAATATAATCTTTCTATTAGTAAAAATAAAAATCAAAATTATTATTCTACTTTAAATGATATTTCAAAAATTATCAATGAATTTCAAAAATTAGATATATATAAAATTTATAGTAGTACTGAAATTGGTAATTCTATAATATTTTTCATTAAAGACGAAGAATACATTGCTTATATTGATGATATCTTAAAAATTAAAAATGAATATTGGAAAGAAAAAATATCTAATAGTAAAAAAATAGATCAACATTGGTATTATAGTAAATAAGTATTCCAAATGCATTATTTTAGCAAAACTCACAATAAATTAAAAGGCAAACTAACATTTGCCTTTTGTTATTTTATAAAGTAACTAAGCTACATTTTCATTAAAAAAATCTTTAAATTTCTTTGTGGTTAGCATTTTTATTTGCTTATTTTTATAGAGAAGTTCTTTGATTAGTTTTGTTTATAAGAAAACAACTATTATCCTTTTGGATTAAAACATAGTGGGTATACAGCCGCAACTATTGGTAATAAAAATTATAATTACAAATACAATGATTATGGAGAAAAAAGCTTTAATTAAGCTTTTACGAACATACTGTACATAGTGGAATTACAAACAGATTTAGATATTAATCTTTACGACTACGGCGCTCGTAATTACGATTCTGCGATTGGACGTTGGTTCAACATCGATCCACTAGCAGAGAAATTTATTAATATTACTCCATATTCATACGTTGCTAATAATCCTATAAATGCCATTGATACTGATGGAAGAGATATAATTTTTCGAACTAAAAGCCAAACTTTAGTATATAGTAAAGGGAATTTTTATTATGGTAGTATTACAAAAAATAAGAATGGATTGTTTCAAGTTAATAGATCATGATGGGCGAAAAGAAAAAGTGAGTTCTACATTATGGAAAGTCAGACAATCATTTTGAAAAACAGAAAAATAAAACAATAATTATTTAAAAGAAATTCTACATGCTTTAGAAAATTCTGAAAAAATGCATATAATTAAAGAGGGGAGCAAAAGTAATGTTTCTAATAATGTAGTTCTTGATAGAAAAGAAATAAATGCAGGAAAATCAGAAAAAAAAGGAGACAAATTATATACTATAACAACCTTCGATTTCTTAGATGAAGCTAAAGATAACTTTAAAAAACAAGAGGGGATTCCTGATTCTGATTTATCTACTGTTGCTCACGAAATGAGACATGCTTTTGATGATGATTAAGGTAAAAGTAAGGATAATGATCCTAATAACTCTGCTTCAGAACCTTCTGAAATAAGAGCTGTTGAAACAGAAAATAAAGCTAGAGAAATAGAAAATCTTCCTAAAAGAAAAACTTATGGTGGTAAAAAAATTCAATTTTAATATTATTATATCTTATTTTTTATACTTTTTTATTATTTCATGTAATAATAATAGAAAAGATTATTTTACTTATGATTATTTAAAAAAAGATATAGAAAAGGAATTAAATTATATCGACTCTAATTACACCAATAGTAAATATTATTATATTTTATTAGAAAATAATAAATTGGCTAAAATACCGTTGAACATACTTTTTTCAATAACTAAAAAAGATAACCTTATTTACAATAATAATTTAGGCGATATATACAAAGTTTTAAATTTTAAAATAGTATATAATGAAATGGAATTAAAAAGTAAATATCCTGATATATTTACTTTTAAAATGTCTAATATGATAGAATCCGAATATTCCAATTTATCAAAACAGGATTTTATAAATAAGTATACAATACAAAGAAATAACAAATACTTTTTAGAATGTAAAAACAAAGATATAGAAGAATGTGAATCAATTATATATATATATTATAAATATCATTATACATATTATTTTGATGACTATTTAGGTAAGGGGTTTTTTATGAATAATGGGTAGTATTACCACAAGCTATGGTGAACATCATGCTGGTGAGTTATTAAAATAAATAATTTTAAACCACAAAAACCCCCAATTAGAGGGCTTTTGTTATTTTATAAAGTAACTAAGCTACATTTTCATTAAAAAAATCTTTAAATTTCTTAGTGGTTAGCATTTTTATTTTCTTATTTTTATAGAGAAGTTTTTTGATTGGTTTTGTTTAGAAGAAAACAACTATTATCCTTTTGGATTAAAACATAGTGGGTATACAGCAAGTACTATTGGTAATAAAAATTATAATTACAAGTATAACGATTATGGAGAAAAAAGCTTTAATTAAGCTTTTGACGAACATACCGCACGCAGTGCTGAGTTACAAACAGACTTAGATATTAATCTTTACGATTACGGTGCCAGAAATTACGACCCTGCAATCGGTCGTTGGTTTAATATTGACCCGCTCGCGGAACTATATCCTGATTTTTCTCCATATGTTTATGCTGCAAATGTTCCTACAAAATTTGTAGATTATGATGGTAGAGATTTTGGTGTATCCATAGATCATGATAAAAAAACAATTACAATTATAGGTCATGTATACGCTAATAAAAAAGATATGACTCTTTTAAATGAAATAGCTACTTATTTAAATGAACAGACAGGTGTTGTTTTGAAAGTTGGAGAAGGAGAAAGTGCTACTAATTATTCAATAGGATTTAATATTACTACAGAAGAAAGCGAGACACCTAATAAAAGTGCTAATAAAGCTAATAAAAGTGATAATGATCCCTTTGGTAAAATAAATAATTCATTTACACAAAATTCTGATGATGCTTTAGTAAGAGGAAAGTCTGTTAGAGGTTCAGCCAGCAGAACAAAATCTGCAATAAAAAATGATGAAGGAGTATTTGCAGGAGCTCATGAAATTTTACACCTTTTAGGTTCTGGTCATAAAAATGGAATAATGTCAGATGGAGCTACTTCTGGAGGAGTTACAGATGATATTTATGGAGCTATATTAAAAGGTGTAGGTGTAGGTAATGGATCTATTGGTTCTGGAAATAAAAATGCTATAGGGCAAGGTCATATACGTAGTGAATCAGGTGATAGACCTAATGGATTTATGGAAGGCTCAATAATGAATAAGGCTAAATTTGATAGACAAATGCATAGAGCTGTAGAAAAAAGAATAAAACAAGATAATAAAAAATAAAATTTATGAAAATATTTTTTTCATTCTTTCTCTTCTTTATTGTAAATGTCTCATTCTCTCAAAATGCACAATATTATGATAAAGTATTAAATGAAATTTTACAAAAAATAGTAAAAGAAAACCCAAAAGACAGGTATTATTTTGAAAGCTTTAAATCTATATATAATAGTTCCTATGGATTATTTGATACTTTTATAGATTGTGAGAATGATTTCTCTTCTTTTAAACAATTAGAAAAAAATCAAAATATTAATATTTCAAATAAATACACTCATTATATTGTTAAAAAAAATATTATTAATAATTTTTTTTTAGGAAGAAGATTGAAGAAAATTGAAATAGATAATCTTTTCTTTGATATAGATACAAATACATATCTCTTAAAGGTTTCTTTTCAAGGAAAAGAAGGAGAAACATCTGTTTTAATCTTTTTTGATGATTCAAAGGAAAAGATATTGAATACATGTTACTCATATTCTATATATTAGAAATAAATTAATTCACAATAGCACCAAAGGCAAACGTTTGTTTTGCCTTTGGTTGTTTTATAGTGTCACTACATTTTTATTAAAGAAGTCTTTGATTTTTTTAGTTGTTAGTATTTTTATTTTCTTATTTTTATACAGAAGTTCTTTGATTAGTTTTGTTTAGAAGAAAACAACTATTATCCTTTTGGTTTAAAACATAGTGGTTATACAGCAACTACCATTGGTAATAAAAATTATAATTACAAATACAATGATTATGGAGAAAAAAGCTTTAATTAAGTTTTTGACGAACATACCGCACGTAGTGGAACTGCAAACAGATCTAGATATTAATCTTTACGACTACGGTGCTCGTAATTACGACTCTGCTATCGGCCGTTGGTTTAATGTAGATCCGCTGGCGGAGAAAATGAGACGTCACTCGCCTTACAACTACGCTTTTAATAACCCTATACGTTTTATTGATCCTGATGGAATGGCTCCTGATGATATCATCTTTGGAAATATCAGTAAAGAACTTCAGAATAAAATTGTAAATCAATTACAAGAAGTAACAGGGTTAACTCTTAATGTTGATGATAATGGAAAATTAAATTATGATCAAAATTCTACGGGTGATTTAGTAAGTGAAACTGCAGCAAATATGTTAATGGGAGCAATTAACTATACAAATCATACTTATAATATTTCAGAAAAAACAGAAGGAGATAGTTCTAATCAAATGGGGATTAATGTTTCTAATATTTCTGTAAATTCCAATCAAGTTTCTGGTTTTGAAGAAGGTGTAAGTAAAAATTTAAATCCTTTAACATTAGGAGCAGGTATGACTGTTTTACATGAAATTAGCCATAAATCAAATAATTTATCAGATCCTGCTTTTGGTTTTGGAGAGAAAGGAGACAATGTTAATTTCATGAATACTATTAGAAAAGAATTAGATGCTTCAGGTAAGTTTGATAAATCTTTTGGGCAACGTGAAAGTTATTTTCCAATTACTCGTTCTGGCTATGATTATTATCCATTTAGTAATAAATCTTTAAACATTATTAGTTCTAATGGTTCTGTAAATAATTTAAACCCATCTAAACACTTATTTATAAAAACTAAAAAATGAAAAAAATAATCATTTATTTTTCAATTATTTGCATTTTTTACAATTGTAAGGTGCATACTGAATCTTCAAATCATATTCCAATACAATATTATAAAGCTTATGATTCTATATCTCATTTTATGAAGAAAGATAAATTTCTTAATGATATGAAAGCAAAATATGGTAACCACTTTATTAAATTTTATTTGATGAAAGATATATATAGCGTGAAAGACGGTAGATTTAATCAAAAAAATCTTTATAAAGAAGATGGTCTGAAAGAATTTTCAAAAAAATATTCAGAAGGAAATCTAAATAAATATAAAGACATCAGACAAGCCTTACCGAAAGATTTAAAAAAGTATAAAGGTCCAAACCTTTTCGTTTATTTTTCTAATATAGAAAATGACACTCTAAAAGTAGATATTTTAACTAATCCTTACTCTGAGTACAATAAGACAGGAAGTGTAGATAAATTTTTAATTATCTTTGATAAAGAATCTATTAAGACATTTAATCATTGGAAAGATCATTACGAATGGTAAGTAAATTCAAAATATTTTCACAATAACACAAAAGGCAAACGTTGTTTTGCCTTTTGTTATTTTATAGAGTAGCTACATTTTTATTAAAAAAATCCTATTTTTTTAGTAGTTAGCATTTTATCAAATAGTTTTTCAATTTTTATCTCTAATAATTAAACTTATTACTTAAAACTCACAACTTAAAATGGCTTCTTAATTCGCAATAGGGATTGCAGTGAAAATCCTTTTACAAACTGATGGCTGAGCGGAGTCGAAGTCTGTTTGTAAAAGATTGAAATGGAAAGCCCGGCACGAAGTGATTGCCCAAAAAAATGTTCTAATATAAAATTCCCAATTCTTTCCATATTCGTCTTGTTACTTTGTTGCATGAAAAAGATGAATAGAGGATTTTTTTATTTCCTATTTCTATTATTTTTTGTTTCTGGTATAACATTACAAGCACAAAATAAACAATTGCCAAAAGTACATCATGCAGAGCCATTGTATTTGGATTTGGTAAGAGATTTGGGAGCAAGAAAAGGTGAAAAGGAATTGAATGTTGGAATGGAGTTTTCTAAAAATAATAACTACAACGAGTTTACTTATTTAACGGAGTATGAATTTGCACCAGTTGATAGATTGGGGCTAGAGGTTGAAGCTGATTTTTCTTTTTATAATAATAGAAAAAACGAGGCAAAGAAAATGAATCATGAATTGGAAGCACTTCGTTTTTCATCTCAGTATTCTTTTTATGTTTCAGAAAAATCACAAACAACTTTGGCTGTAGGTTATTCTCAGATATTAGATTTTAATGATTTTAAAAATTTTAACGATAAACAAATAGTCGTCGGGACTAATTATAATCCTTTTTTTATCGCTGCTAAACGTTGGGGGAATAATTGGCATACTTTACTGTTCTTTTCTCCTATTTTGGAAGAATCTTTTGAACATGATGAATGGGGAATGCGTTGGGAGTTTAATTCTTCTATTTATTACAATCTGCCAGGAACGGGACATTATGTAGGGTTAGAGTTTAATGAGGCTTTGGAACATGATGAGTTTTCTATGGTGATACATCCAGAAGTAAAATTGAAAGTGAACGAACAGCTAGCTGTTGGTTTGGTGAATGGCTTTTCTGTGAATCATCATTCAGAAAATTTTAGTTTGTTTGGTCGTCTAATTTATGAATTGTAATAGTTTTTGAAAAAAATGAAAGAGTTAAAATATATAGTATTCTTATTGGTATTGTCGTTGAATGTAAATGCACAATTAAGCCCTCCAGGATTGGGAAAAGCAGATGTTGTGCAATGGTCTGCATTGGGTGTTAGGCAAGATATAAATGATAAATGGCAATCTATGACATATACTGGTTGGGGAAGTAAAAGTGTAGATGGAAAATATAATCCTTTGTCTAAAAATGCGATTTGGGTGTTGAACCAAGAGTTTTATAAGAAGATAAATAAAAATTGGAAATATTCTTTTGCATTAAGTTATAGAAGACAAAATGAATATGACACAAATGATTTTGGTGAAGAAATAAAAGAGGTGACACAAGAATTTAGAGTGTATGGACGAATAAATTATGAGTTAAAATTAGATAAATGGAAAATTTCTCCTACACTAAGACAAGATATACGTAGATTTTATACAAAAGATTTTAAGAATAGTGAGGAAGATTGGCAATTTAGAAGTCGATTTAAATTACAAGTTACCTATAATTTAGATGAAGATGAAAGACATAAATTGATAGGTGGTGCAGAGAGTTTATTTGCAACAGCACATGATTCTAAAAATGATGAATGGTCGGACTTTAAGTATAAAGAAAGTCGATTTACGTTTTACTATTCATATTCGCCAGAGAATATTCCAGCTCAGTTTAATATAGGCTATATGAATAACTTAATTGGAGATAGCCATCCTTATGGTGTAAATTATGTTGCATTTGATATTATACTAACAAACTTATTTTAAACAAATAGTTGATATACGAGATTATAATTTTTCATGTTGTTATTCTTAGCTTCTTTAAAAGTAGATGAAATATATTTTAATAGTTATATAGATGATAAAACGGTTTTAAATCTTATATCTATTTTTGGGGCAATTGCTTCGCACCGTGCTTTTTCGCTATATCTTTTTAGATTGGTCATTAAGCGAATTCGAAATGCAATGACCAATCTAAAAAGGATGCCACTTCAATCACTATTGCAAAATAAAAGACTAATCATTAATTATAGACTAAAAATCAATGATTAGAAATTATAAAAAAATAGTTTAAATAACACTTCGTTATAAAAATTTAAACAACTTATTTTAATTAAAAAATCCAGATAATTTTATTATCTGGATTTTTTTTATAGCATTTCAAAAGATTCTAAAGTTCCGTCTTCGTTGAACCTAATTTCATATTCATAACGTTCATTAGAAATTCTTGTAGGATACCAATTTATTTTATTGTTATAATACTGAGCATCAATTGTTATATCAGAGGCTTTACTATTAATTTCTTTTTGTTTTTCTAGTAAGGCATTATAAACATTTGAAACATTACGAAATGGAATTCGATTCAGATTAATCACATTACTTTGTACATCATCATTTTTAGATAATCGAATAGGAGATGGTTCTCCCCATTTACCATTTTCATATTTGTATTCATCAACAAATAAAGGATTATCAGGATTTTGTAATTTCAGAATTATTCTATAGTTAGTATAAAAGTAAATGTTTTTATAAATAAAGATAGATTTACCTTTAAATTCTGGTAAATTTTTCAGTGAATTTTCAGCTTGATTAAGAACTTCTAAATTATTGAAAAAAGGTATTTCTTTTTCTTCATTATTATTAGAAAGTGAATTAATGCTTTCTATCGATGATTTTTTTTCTGTTAGCGTATCTGTTATCGTATTTTTAAATTGTTTACAAGAATTGAAAATACTTATTACTGAACAAGAGAATAAAAATATGTAAGTGAACTTTTTCATGGGATTAGATTTCATTTAAATCATCTGTAAATGCAACATTTTGATGATTGTTTGTTGAATAGAATATTTCTTTTTCCTTTTGATGTATATTTACTAAATCAGTTAGTAAAACAATTTTTTTGATTGTTGCATGTTGTTTTTTTCCTAACGAGTCGGTATATTCCAATTCAAATTTTACTTGTGGTTGGTTGTTAATATATGTTCCGGTTTGTTCTGCACTTAAAATTTTAGCAAATGTTTTCTCTCCTTTAAATTTTAATTCTAACGATTCTTTATTTCTAAAAGAATTTTTTCCCATTAGTTTTACAAAGACTAACCAAAAAATAAAGCATATAAAAAATATAACAAGAGGGGAAATAATTAATGGATGATCAAAACTTAAAAATCTCCATCCAAAACCATGATTTTCTAATTGATAACTAAATGCATAATAATATATAACTCCAAGTAAAGCTATAAACCATATAAAATACAGTTTATAATTTACTTTACTTTTGATTCCATCTAAAATTATATATGGCATTTTAGAGAAAGATTCGTCAACTAGGATAGAAATCCAATTCCCTTCTTCAAAACGATTCTCGTTGGGACGAGAATCATTAATCTCCATTGAATGCCAAATTTTTTGTTGATTAAAATTATCTAATTCTAGGATTACTTTTTTATGGATAAAGCTTTTTGTTTTTAAAGGAGTCGATTTAGATTCGATGATTTTCGCCTGAATTCTTTTTCCTGATTTTAAAATTGAGGCAATATTCTTTTGTGTTTGAAAAGAATATTTATAAATCATATAAAAAGCTATACAGAAAACAGATGTCCAAAGAAAAATACTAAGTCCCAGATAAGCTAAAGCTTTTTTACCATCAACAAGCTCGAGATGATCGTATGATGTTGTATTGTAATAAATAATTGCAGGATGTGCAAAAATGAAATACAAAATAAATACTATCCAAAAATATCCAAAAAACTTTCCCATAACGAATAAACTATTCAGCTCCTTTTAAAGAAATAGTAACACCAGAATATTTATCATGATCAGCTCCTATATAAGTAAGATCATATCTATCATTACTAGTGTTATTTTCGTCTGCTAACTTATCTTTTAATAAAGAATAATTAATTTTTTCTACTTTAGGATTCCAATCATTTTCAGAAACAGGTTTAATAGACTCGATATCTTCCATTTTAAACAACGCTTTATCGTTCACAACGTTTATAGATCTTTTCATAAAAATAGTATCACCTTCTATTTTTTCTATTTTTACCCAACCTTGTGGTAAACCATTGATGCTATTTCCTTCCGCATCAGTAAAAAATGTAGCGCCATATAATTGTCCAGCTTTTAGATTATATAGAGCAGTATTTAATTTTTCATTTTGATCACAGTAAGCTTTAGATTCTATTTTTCGATTAATCCCAAATATAATTGCAGCAATTAATGTAAGAGTAGCTATAATTAAGTAACCTTTCCATAATCTGAAATACGGTATTTTACAGGTCTTTTTTAGTTGTTTAACTTCCTCTTTTATTTCTGGAGAATATTTTCTTGCATGAATTAATTCACCTTTACTATTGTATAATCGAGATATCTTAACTAAACCACCACCCATAGAAAGACCTAAAAACTTTGTTGCAGGAGTTATAATGTATAATTCGAAATTTTGTTCTTCAGTATCATTTTTTAATTTACCTGTTATAAATTTTTGTGCTAATGGCAATTCGTAGCGTGTATAAAAAAAGATCATAAATGTTTAGTTTAATATTTTTAATTGTTTTTTAATTGTTTTTTAATTGTTTTTTCCTGCGTTTGACCAAATATAAAATGATATACCACAGGTAATTAAATAAAATATAGGTAGTAATGCAATGAGTAATTTATTAGAAGGATTAAATTTCCAACTAATTAATATACTAATTGGATAAAGAGTAGATAAAACTAGAAATATATAGCTAATTATCGTATTAAAATTTGTTGTATTTGCAGAACGTTCTCCTGCAAATGACATTACGTTTGCAAGTAATACAAATGGATAAATAACAAGAGGAATAAGTCCTAATATATTTATAATTTTAATTAGCATATTTTTAATAATAATCACTTGTCGATTGCTAAAATAAAATGTTTTATTAGTAGATAAAAATTACAACAATGCTTTCTTTTGATTTTAACACTTCACTAAACCTAAAAAGATAAATTATTTCATCTTATTTTTTAACTAATTATAAAATATTTAAAAGGTTATAAATCATTGTTTTTATTATTGATTTTTGTCTATTGAAACAACTTTAAAAATCCATTTAATATATAATTAGTACCTTTGTACCGTCAAAAGAAGTTGATGCGTTATTTTTTACGCTTTTTTATATCAAAATTTTAAATTGATATAAAATTCAAGTTATTCGATATAATTACTTGTATATTATCATTAAGATAATTTAATTTCTAATCTATTTAAAAGAAATATTTTTTTCTTTTTTACATGATAAACTCTTGGTCGAATAAGAGTATAAACTATGAAATAATATTTAATAAGACACAAGGCATTGTTCACAATGTTATTGTAATGTAATTTATTGTGTTTTAAGAAAGTGCGTTTGATTAATGATTTCGTTTGTAATGTTTTGTATATCAATATTTTTTTTGACAATTTGTTTAACCAAAACTCTGAAAATGGATAGAAAAGAGAGCCAAAGGAAAGTAAAACTAAAAGTCGAGGATTTAACAATAGTTTTCGGAAAACAAAAGGAAAAAGCTTTAGAATTATTAGATAAAGGTTTTTCTAAAAAAGAAATTCTTGAGCAAACTGGCTGTACAGTAGGTATTAATAAAGCTAGTTTTGAAATATACGAAGGTGAATTCTTTGTAATTATGGGATTATCTGGTAGTGGAAAGTCTACTTTACTACGTTGTCTTAATAGATTAAATGAACCTACGTCTGGAAAAGTATTCATCAATGATGATGATATTACAGTTAAAAACAATAAACAATTATTGGATGTAAGAAGAACAGAAATGAGTATGGTTTTTCAAAAATTTGGATTATTACCACATCATACTGTTTTAAGTAATGCGGCCTTCGGCTTAGAAATTAGAGGAGAAGATAAAACTTCACGAGAAGAAAAAGCACAAAAAGCATTAGATATTGTTGGATTGAATGGTTTTGAAAATCAGTTTCCTTCTCAATTATCTGGAGGAATGCAACAAAGGGTTGGTTTAGCCAGAGCGTTAGCTAACGATCCAGAAGTATTATTGATGGATGAAGCATTTTCTGCTTTAGATCCTTTAATAAAAACTGAAATGCAAGATCAGTTACTAGATTTACAAGATTCACTACAAAAAACAATCGTTTTTATTACACATGATTTAGATGAAGCCATAAAAATTGGTGATAGAATTGTAATCATGAAAGATGGAGTAATAGAACAAATAGGAACAGCAGAAGATATTTTAACGAATCCTAAAAGTGATTATGTAAAAGCCTTTGTAGAAAAAGTTGATCGAAAAACTATTATTACTGCAGGTTCTTTGATGCATGAAAAACCAACAGTTGTACGATTTAGAAAAGATGGTCCAGAAGGAGCGTTGAGAAAAATGAGATCGACAAGTTTAGATATGTTACCTGTTGTAGATATTCATAATAAATTCTTAGGATTAGTTTCGTTGGCAGATGTTGTTCGAATTGCAAAATTAAAAGAGCCAACAGTAGAATCTATTATAAATGATAATGTACCATCAGTATTTAGTGATGCTACTGTAGAAGAAATGTTACCTCTTATTTCTGGGAATAAAGCAACAATTGCAGTCATAGATAATCAAAATAAATTATTGGGAGTTGTATCTCAAACTTCACTGATCATTGAAGCTACAAAATTTAACGAAGAAGAAATCATAGAATTAAAAGAAATAGCAAACAATCAATAAAATGAATAAAACAATCAATATAGGTCAATACGTAGAAATTGCTATTAATTGGCTAACAGAAAATGCAAAACCTTTATTTGATGTAATAAAAAACATTGGAAATTCCTCTATTATGGGAATTGAATGGGGATTATTAGCAGTTCCATTTTATGTAGTCATCTTATTATTTGCTTTATTAGCTTTATGGAAGTCTGGTAAAGGAGTTGCAATAATGACAATTGCTGGCTTTACATTAATTTATTTAATGGGATTTTGGAAAGAAACAATGGAAACACTTGCTCTAATAGTTGTATCAACTATAACAGCTCTTGTTTTTTCAATTCCTTTAGGAATTTGGGCTGCAAAAAGTAAATTGGCAGAGAAAATAATTCGTCCATTATTGGATTTAATGCAAACCATGCCTGCTTTTGTGTATTTAATTCCTGCAGTATTATTTTTCAGTATAGGAAAAGTGCCTGGTGCTTTTGCAACAATTATTTTTGCAATGCCGCCAGCTGTTCGTCTAACTACTTTAGGAATAGAATCTGTTCCAAAAGATATTGTTGAAGCAGCACGTTCTTTTGGTGCAACTAATCGACAAATACTATTTAAGGTAGAACTGCCTTTAGCAGCTAAAACTATATTAACAGGTGTTAATCAAACTATATTACTTTCTTTATCAATGGTAGTAATTGCAGGTATGATTGCTGCAGGTGGTTTAGGAGAAAAAGTATTAGAAGGAATTAATAATCTTGATATAGGATTAGGTTTTGAGAGTGGTTTATCTGTTGTTATTTTAGCAATTATATTAGATAGAATAACGCAAGGATTTGTAAAGAAAAAATAGAATTATGAAATTTATAAAATATACTATATTATCTTTTTTATTTCTTATACTATCTTCAATAACATTTTATTCATGTAATGGATTAAAGAATTCCAAATACATTACAATAGGAATGGTAGATGGTTGGGCAGATGATGTTGCATTTACATATGTTACAAAAGCAATTTTAGATCAACAAGGTTATCATGTAATTATCCAAAAAGCATCTACAGATATGATTTTAGCTTCAATGAATAATGGTGATACAGATTTATTTTTAGGAACATGGCTTCCATATACTCATGCAGCTAAAGTTGCAAAATTTCCTAAATTAGAAACATTAGGAGTTAATTATAATAATGGAAGAATAGGATTAATAGTTCCAGATTATTTACCAATAAATTCTATAGAAGAATTAAATCAGAATAAAGATAAATTTAAAGGAAAAATAATAGGAATTGAAAAAGGTTCTGGTCTTGCTTCTGCTACTGATAATGCTATTGTAGATTATAACCTTAAAGGTTATGAGCAGATTAATTCATCTACTATAGCGATGATTACAGAAGTGCAAAATGCAATTAGAAATAAAGAATGGATAGTTGGTACAGGCTGGCAACCACATTGGATGTTCGGAAAAATGAAAATTAAATTTATAGATGATCCTAAAAAAGTTTTTGGAGAAGCAGAACAAATAAAAACGTTAAGCCGTAAAAATTTTGTAAAAGATCATCCAGATTTAGGCTTATTTTTTTCTAAAATGAACTTTGATGATGCAACAATGTCTGACTTGTTAGCAAAATTAGAAGATAGTAAAGATAAAGAAGTTACTGCAAAAGAATGGGTAAAAGAACATCAAAAGTTAGTAAATTCTTGGTTATCTAAAACAAAATAATATTTAAAATCATTATAAAGTATCATTATTTCAAATAATGATACTTTTTTTTTGATGAATAGGGCATTATTCTAATAGATTTCTAATACAATAAAAATAACTTTTTTATTGGGGGGTAAATTCATATTCTCTAAAGTTTCTTATGTAAGAATTATTTTTAAATTTGCATAAATTCTAAATAGATGAATATAATTCTTTTTGATGGGGAAGAGTGGGAAAATCTTTTACCTCTCACTTTTACAAAACCTATTGCTTCTTTACGTATGGGAGCTTTAAGTTTTGGCGAACGCTGGGAAAAATTACTCAAGAGTAAGATTTCTAATCAAACACAACCTTATTTACAAGAAAAATATCCTATTCAGCTTCAAACCGAAAACCTATTTATAAATCCTTCTTTTTTTCCTACAGTTGAGTTAGTTGATAAAATAAAAAATATTAAACTTAATCAAAGTATTTTATATAAAAATCATTTAGTTGCTGTAAAAACTACAGATAAAATTCCAACTAAATCTTCAAATAGTATAAATTTAGAAAAAGATATAATACATATCAAAAACTCTTGGGATTTATTTACATATAATTTTCAGGCAATAGAATTTGATTTTGATTTATTAACAGAAGGAAGAAAATCTGAACCCATATCTGATACAAACCGTGTTTTAAATCCTGAAAGAATTTTTATTGAGAAAGGAGCAAAAGTAGAATTTTCAATTTTAAATGCGACAGAAGGATCTATTTATATTGGAAAAGATACTGAAATAATGGAAGGTTCCATGATAAGAGGTAGTTTGGCATTGTGTGAAAATGCTAAAATAAACATGGGATCTAAAATTTATTCTGGTTGTACAATTGGTCCTTATTGTAAAGTAGGAGGAGAATTGAATAATGCTATTTTAACAGCTTATTCAAATAAAGGTCATGACGGATTTTTAGGTAATTCTGTTATAGGTGAATGGTGTAATTTAGGTGCTGATACGAATACATCAAACTTAAAAAATAATTATGCAGAAGTCAAATTATGGAATTATAAAGAAAATCGCTTTATAAAGACAGGTTTACAATTTTGTGGATTAATTATGGCAGATTATTCAAAGTCAGCAATTAACACTCAATTTAATACTGGTACGGTTGTTGGTGTTGCTGCTAATATTTTTCAAGTCGGGTTTCCACCAAATTTAGTAAAACATTACAGTTGGGGAGGAAAATCAGATTCTCCTATTTTTACTTTTGATAAAGCATGCGAAGCTGCAGAAAAAATGATGGAAAGAAGAAAAATAGAATTATCATCTATAGATAAGAATATTTTAGAATATATTTTTAAATTAAATAATAACTAATTCAATAAGAAGGTATATTGAGGATTTTATAAAAAAATGCTAAAAGATTAAAATTAATTGGTAATTCTTTAACGTTTAATTAAAAATTCTTAATTTTGCTTTTTGTTAGAAAAGAAATTTGTGAAATGACTGGTAAATATAAAAACGTTTTAGAGTTAATAGGAGAAACTCCATTAGTTCAATTAAACAGAATTAACCAAGACATTCCAGGCGAAGTTTATGCAAAGTTAGAGTGTTACAATCCTGGACACTCAACAAAAGACAGAATAGCTTTACATATTATAGAAGAGGCTGAAAAAAATGGTTTATTACAACCTGGCGCTACAATTGTAGAAACAACTTCAGGTAACACTGGGTTTGCTGTAGCTATGGTTGCAATAGTAAAAGGGTATAAATGTATCTTAGCAGTATCAGATAAGACAAAAGCAGAGAAAATTTCATTTCTTAAAGCAATGGGAGCTAAAGTTTTCCTTTGTCCAGCTAATGTCCCAGCAGATGATCCTAAGTCATATTATGAAGTAGCAAAAAGAATTGCTGCTGAAACACCAAATTCCCTTTATATTAATCAATATTTTAATAGAGGAAATACAGAAGCTCACTATTTAACAACAGGTCCTGAAATCTGGGAACAAACTGAAGGTAAAATAACACACTTAATCGGTTGTACAGGAACAGGAGGAACTTTAACAGGTAGTGCTCGTTTTATAAAAGAAAAAAATCCAGATGTGAAAATTATTGGAGTTGATGCTTATGGATCAATTTTAAAAACTTATCACGAAACTGGTAAAATAGATGAAAATGAAATTTATCCTTACAGAATAGAAGGTTTAGGAAAGAATTTAGTTCCTGGAGCTTTAGATTTTGATATGGTTGATCGTTTTATAAAAGTTACTGATGAGGATGCAGCTTATTGTACTAGAGAGATAGCTCTTAAAGAAGGTATGATGGTAGGTTATACATCAGGAGCTGCTACACAAGCATATAAAATGTTATCAAATCAAGGTGAATTTGATCAAAATTCTGTTGTTGTTATATTATACCCAGATCATGGATCTCGTTATATGACAAAGGTATTTAGTGATGATTGGATGGCTGAACAAGGTTTTACTAATAGTAGACTAAATGGTTTGGAAGCAAGAGCCACTGTAGAACAAATAAAATAATTAAATATCAATAAAAGTAATTAGAAATTTATTAATTCCTAATTACTTTTTAAGATTAATAAAAATATAAAAGAAATGGATATTTTCGAACGCTTAAAACAAAATCCTGGACCATTAGGTCAATTTGCTGATTATGGTGAAGGTTATTACGTATTTCCTCAATTAAAAGGAGAAATAGGACCTGTAATGGAATTCCAAGGGAAAAAAGTAATTACTTGGTCTATTAATAATTATTTAGGTTTAGCAAATCATCCTGAAGTTCGTAAAGCTGATGCTGATGCTGCTGCAAAATATGGAATGGCATATCCTATGGGGGCTCGTGCTATGTCTGGGCAAACTGACTATCACGCTCAATTAGAACAAGAATTAGCTGATTTTGTACAAAAAGAATCTGCTTATTTAATGAACTTTGGTTACCAAGGAATGGTTTCTACAATCGATGCTTTAGTTTCTAAAAATGATGTAATTGTTTATGATGCTGAATGTCATGCTTGTATTGTAGATGGTGTTCGTTTACATTTTGGTAAACGTTTTATTTATCAACATAATAATATAGAAAGTTTTGAGAAAACGATTATACGTGCTCGTAAACTTGCAGACAAACAAGGAGGAGGTATTCTTGTAATAACTGAAGGTGTTTTCGGTATGACTGGAAAACAAGGTATCCTAAAAGAGATTGCAGCATTTAAAGATGAATATAAATTCCGTTTATTAGTTGATGATGCTCATGGTTTTGGTACTTTGGGTAAAACAGGTGCTGGAGCAGGTGAAGAACAAGGTTGTCAAGATCAAATTGATATTTATTTTTCTACGTTTGCAAAATCAATGGCTGGTTTTGGAGCTTTTATAGCAGGAAACAAAGACATTATTCGTATTTTAAAATATAATTTACGTTCTCAAATTTTCGCTAAATCTTTAACTATGCCAATGGTTATTGGAGGTTTAAAGCGTTTGGAGTTATTAAGACAATCTCCAGATCTTAAAAATAAGTTATGGCATAATGTTGAAAAAATACAAAAAGGTTTAGAAGAAAGAGGTTTCGATATCGGAGGTTCTAATACTTGTGTTACTCCAATTGTATTAAATGGTTCTCCAATTGAAGCTACAGTTCTTGCAAAAGAAATGAGAGAAGAATATGGAATATTTGTATCTGTGGTTGTTTACCCAGTTATTCCTAAAGGAATGATTATTTTCCGTATTATCCCTACTGCAGCTCATGAAGATGAACACATAGAATACACATTAAATTCATTTGCAGAAATTAAAGATAAATTAGCAGATGGATATTATAAAAGAAAAGCTGAAGAATTGAATGTAGATTTCATTCAATACTAAAAATATAATAAATTGTATTTAAGCCCTTAACATAATATGTTAAGGGCTTTTTTTATTAAATACTTTATAAAAGTACTCACTTATATCACTTGTTTGATGATTTGATTTACTATATTTGTTAGGAATTAAAAACAAAACACAACACACAACAATTCGTTATGAAAATACACAATTTTAGTGCAGGACCATGCATTTTACCACAAGTTGTTTTCGAAAAAATGGCACAAGCTTGTTTAGATTTTAATAATTCGGGAACTTCTATTCTAGAAATATCACATCGTCGTAAAGATGCTGTTGAGGTTATAGATACAGCAAGAGCTTTAGTGAAGGAGTTGATGAATGTTCCTGAAACACACGATGTTTTATTTATGCAAGGAGGTGCATCTCTACAATTTCCTACTGTAGCATATAATTTATTAAAAGAAGGAGGAAAAGCTGCTTATACACAAACAGGTAAATGGGCAGAAAACGCAATTAAAGAAGCAAAACGATTTGGAGAAATAGAAGTTATTGCATCTTCTAAAGATAAAAATTACAATTACATTCCAAAAAATTATACAATACCTACAGATGTAGATTATTTTCATTGTACATCCAATAATACTATTTTTGGAACTCAGATAAAAGAATTTCCTAATTCTCCTGTTCCTATGGTATGTGATATGTCATCAGATATCTTATCAAGAAATATAGATGTATCTAAATTTGGAGTTATTTATGCAGGTGCTCAAAAAAATATGGGACCAGCTGGTTCTGCGGTAGCAATTGTTCAAAAAGATATATTAGGTAAAACAGGACGTAATATTCCAGATTATTTAAATTACGATGTTCATATTAAAAAAGAATCATCATTTAATACTTGGCCAGTTATTGCAATTTATGGTGTAATGTTAAATCTGCAATGGTTAAAAGAGCAAGGAGGAGTAGATGCGATTTCTAAAATTAATACTGCAAAAGCAGAAGCAATTTATACAGAAATTGATAGAAATGGTTTATTTGCAGGAACAGCCGAAGTTGAAGATCGTTCTCAAATGAATGCTACTTTTGTTTTGAATAATGAGGATCTAAAATCAGAATTTGATGCATTATTAAAAGAAGCTGGAGTAGTTTCTTTAGCTGGGCATAGAGATGTTGGAGGATATAGAGCTTCTATGTACAATGCATTACCATTAGAATCTGTTCAGGTTTTAGTTGAAGTAATGAAACAATTTGAACAAAAATTCGGATAAAAATTAAATTCTATCATTTAATACCTTAATACTAAAAAATAAAATGAAAATATTAGCAAACGACGGAATTTCTAAAGCAGGTCAAGAAGCTTTAGAAAGTAAAGGTTTCGAAGTTATAACAGCTCATGTAGCACAAGAAGCATTAGAAAACTATATAAATGAAAATGGAATAGAAGTTCTTCTTGTTCGCTCTGCAACAAAAGTTCGTCAACCACTTATAGATGCAACAAATTTAAAAATTATTGGTCGCGGTGGAGTTGGAATGGATAATATTGATGTAGAATACGCACGTGAAAAAGGAATACAAGTAATCAATACTCCTGCTTCTTCTTCTGCATCAGTAGCAGAATTTGTTATAGCACATTTATTCTCTATCGTTCGTAATTTACATCAAGCAAACCGTACAATGCCATTAGAAGGAGATTCTAAATTCGGAGCATTAAAAAAAGCTTACGCTAAGGCAATCGAATTAAGAGGTAAAACTATGGGAGTTATTGGTTTCGGACGTATTGGAGTTGAAGTTATTCGAGAAGCAATAGGTCTTGGAATGAATATCTTAGTTTATGATAAATTTCCTGCAACTCGTGATATAGAATTGGAATTTTTTGATGGACAAAAAGTAACATTTAAAATTACGTCTGTAGATTTTGATGAAGTAATTACTAAAGCAGATTTTATTACTTTACATGTTCCTTCACAAGATGGATATATTTTAGGAGAAAAAGAATTTACTAAAATGAAAGATGGTGTTATCATTATTAATACAGCTCGTGGAGGTGTTGTTGATGAAAAAGCTTTGGTTGATGCTATAGAAGATGGTAAAGTTGCTGGTGCAGCATTAGATGTTTTCGAAAATGAACCAACTCCAGAAATGGGATTGTTAATGAATGAATCGTTGTCATTATCTCCTCACATTGCAGGATCAACAAATGAAGCTCAAGATAGAATTGGAACTGAATTAGCTTCACAGATTGTTGAAATCTATGCTAAATAATTCATTTAGGTTTATCTAAATTTCTAAATTACTCATTATGCCTCAATTCAAACCTTTTAAAGGAATTCGACCAACAGAAGAAACATCTCAGAATTTTGTTACACTTGCAGTGAATCAATATTCTAAGGAAGAGTTGGAACATTGTATCAATACAAGAGAAAATTCTTTTTTACATATAATTTTACCAACTTGGGATGAAACAATTAAAGATTCTAAGGAGAAATTTAGAAAAGTTCGTGAAAATTTAGATGATTTTCTTTCTAAAAAAATATTAACTCAAGATAAATCATCATTTTATATTTATCAAGTTATACAGCCTAATGGTCGTCAAACTAAAGGTCTTGTAGGATTAGTAAGTATAGAGGATTATAAAGAAAATAAAATTAAAAGACATGAAGAAACTTTAGATCATCGAGTTAATTTATTTGCAGAATATTTAAAAGAGTCCCATTTTCATGCTGAGCCTGTTTTATTAACATACAAACCTGCTCAACGTGTAGATTTATTGATTGATACAGAAATGAAAAGAAAACCTCTTCTTAAAATTTCGGAAGCAAATGGTACTCAACATTTGTTATGGAGAGTAGATAATCGATTAAATTTAAAACAATTTAAAGATTCTATTGAAAATTTAAATGAGTTGTATATTGCTGATGGACATCATCGTATGGAAAGCTCAGAACGATATACAAAACATGCAATAAAAAATTCAGAAGATGAAGTTTATGGCAATGAGGCTTTTAATTATACTTTAGCTCTTTTAGTTTCCAATGAAGATTTAATTATTAACGATTACAATCGCTTGATTAAGGATTTAAATGGATTAACATCAGAGCAATTTTTATCTGCTTTAGAAGAATCTTTTGAAATAATTCTAAAAGGAGAAGAGTTAGTTGTTCCGACGAAAAAACATCATCTTGTGATGTATTTAGATGGACAATTTTATAGCCTTTTTGTAAAGAATAATTTATTATCTGTTGAAGGATTAAGTGAGTTAGATACGTATATTTTTGAAGAAAATGTATTGAAACCAATTTATGAAATTAATGATTCTAAAAAAGATAAACGAGTACATTATGAAAAAGGTACGAGAACAAAAGAAGGGATTGAGGTTTTAAAGAATAAAGTAGATAATGAAGGTTATAAAGTGGCTTTTGCGTTTTATCCTATTGATGTAAAAGATCTACAATTAATTTCTGATTTAGGGCTTAAAATGCCTCCAAAAAGTACTTATATCGAACCAAAGCCATTGAGCGGTTTTCCTGTTTTCGATTTAAATGAATAAAATAATTATGAGTATTCAAGATAATTTAATACAAATTGAGCAAACAATACCAAAGCATGTAACATTAATTGCAGTTTCTAAGACAAAGCCAATTTCAGATTTGGAAGAAGCTTATGCTGCTGGAATTCGTGATTTTGGAGAAAATAAAATACAAGAAATGTGTGATAAATACGAAACTTTACCTAAAGATATTCGTTGGCATATGATAGGTCATGTACAAACCAATAAGGTGAAATATATGGCTCCCTTTGTAGATTTAATTCATGGTGTTGATAGTTTAAAATTATTAAAAGAGATAAACAAACAAGCTGAAAAAAATAATCGTGTTATAAAAGTTTTATTGCAACAGTTTATTGCTGATGAAGAAACAAAGTTTGGTCTTGATGAAAATGAAGTTAGACAAATAATGAGTGATGAGGTAAATAAATTACCTTATATACAAGTTGTAGGTTTAATGGGAATGGCAACATTTACTGATGATGAAAATAAAATTAGAAATGAGTTTAAATTATTAAAATCGAATTTTGATTTTTTGAAATCGACAAATGAAAATATTTCTATTC
Organism: Flavobacteriales bacterium UBA7612; assembly: GCA_002484335.1. GTDB lineage: Bacteria > Bacteroidota > Bacteroidia > Flavobacteriales > Weeksellaceae > Empedobacter. The sequence goes on along the minus strand of DLJQ01000013.1, from coordinate 32,042 downwards.
TTTCCATGGGAATGAGTGGAGATTATAAAACAGCAATAGAAGAAGGTAGTACAATGGTAAGAATAGGTAGTTCTATTTTTGGACATAGAAATTATTCTATTTAGTATAAAATATTTTACATAAAGAAACCTAAACAGATTTGTTTAGGTTTTTTTTATGGCTTATTCATAAAAAATTTTCATGTAAATATTGCATAGCTTCTTTAACTGCAATAATTGGATTTTTAGGATTAAATCCAAGGTCTTTTCTTGCTTTAGAAATATCAAAATTTTGTTGTAAGCCAGAGAACATTCCAATTTCTTTTGTTGTTAATAGAGGAGCTTTCCCACTAATTTTCCCTCCAATTTCCATTAACCATGCAGCAGAATATAAGATTGGTTTTGGAACTGCAATAGGTAATTTTATATTTAATTCTGGATATAATTCTTGTGCAATTTTAGTAGTTTCTTTTATAGACATACATTTTTCATTTGCTAAAATATATCGTTCTCCATTCTTTCCTTTTATTGCAGCTAAATAACATCCTTCAGCCACATCTTTTACGTCAATCCAATTTAGAGTAATATTTGTTTCTATAGGGATTTCTTTTTTAAGAATGAGTTGGATAATGTTATATGACACATTAAGAGGAGAGAATGCTTTACTTCCTATCATGGCTGATGGCATGACTACAACAATTTCTATATTATGTTTTTTAGCCAATTCAAGAGCAAGTTTTTCACCATCATTTTTTGAATTGTAATAAGTATCTCTTCTGTCAGGATTGTAGCCATAACTTTCTTTCGTTGGAATCTTGGAATAATCTAAAGCTGCAATAGAACTAACATAAACAATGCGTTTTACACCAGCTTCTACAGCAGCTTCTATTGTATGTTTTGTTCCTAGAAGATTGACATCGTAAATTTCTTCTTGAGGATTTTTTGCCCAAAGTTTAAAAACTGCTCCAACTGCATAAAATGTTTCAACTCCCTGCAAGGCTTTTACAAGTGATTCCTTATTTATAATATCGGCTTGTATAACTTCACAATCTAATCCTATAAAAGGTTTTTTATTTTTTATATTACGAACAGATGCCCTTACAGGAATTCCTTTTTCTAAAAGAAATCTTACTAAATTATTTCCTAAATGTCCATTAGCTCCTGTGACTAATGAAAGGTTTTTAGATGTTTCCATAATTTCTATTTTTAATAGAACAAATTTTGGAATTCTATTTTCAAAAGAACTTCACAAATGTTACTTAATTAGATAGTAATAAATTACCAATTATTTAATCCATTTTTAAGAGCTTCGTTATATTTTTCTTCATCAAAACTATATAAGTCAGGAGATTTATGAGCTCCCCCTTTTCTTTGTTCATTAAGTTTTTTAAGAATACCCATATTTTTAATTTTACGATAAAAATTACCTCTATTTAGTTCTTTTCCAAGTATAGTTTCATATAGTTTTTGCAATTCTGGTAAAGTAAATTTCTCTGGTAAAAGATTGTAACCAATAGGTTTTATTGATATTTTTTCTCTTAAAGCTAATAAGGCTCTTTCTATTATATTTCTATGATCCATACCAATATCTATTTTATCCAATTCATGTAAATAAATCCATTTACAATCGCTACTAAAATCATCTGCAATTAATGTAGTATTTGTAGGGTTATATAATGCTAGATAACCAATTGTTATAAATCGTTGTTTATGGAAGAGAGTTTCGTCAAAATCTTCAAAATAAAATTCACTTCTATCTTTTCTTCCAAAGACTTCGAATTGTTCTAAATATGCATCATTAATGCCTGCTCTGTTTTTAAGTATTCTTATAATAGCATCATCTAGATTTTCGTCTTTTCGAATGTATCCACCAGGAAGTAGCCATTTTTCACGATAATTCATTTTTATTAATAAAACTTTAAGCTCATTGTTTTCAAAACCAAATATTACAGGGTCTGCAGAAAGATGAGATATAAAAATTTCTTTTGCTTCTTCAGATGTATTAAGAAGTTGTTGTTTAGAATCCATGTTGATTTTATAGAGTAATTGTTACAAAATTAGTATTAAATTCTAATTAATAAATTGAAATATGCTCTTTTTAGCCCTTTTTTGTAATGATTACGAATGAATTATGTCATTTATTTTAATAAAATGATGATATTTTTTTTAATTTATGGTGTATAATATACTTTATTATAAATAATTAATATGTGTGTTAAATTTCGTTAATTTTTTCTTGTTCATTATTTTTTTTTGATGTAAAATTGTAATGCTTCAATATGAAGCATTGAAAAGATTAAGAATATAAAAAATCTATTCATATAATTTATAAAGTCAAATTTTAATTTTACTCAATCGTTTTAGTAAAATATGGTTTGTTAATACTGTTCTTTTTAAATATAAAAGAATGAGTGGTTTATTTAATTTTTGATATAGATATTCTTGCTTTTTCTCAAAACCACAAAAAAATTAACAAATGAGAAAATTAACTTTTAAAATTTCAATACTTGTATTGATATGTGCTGGTCCAACAATTTTTGCCCAGGAAAATATTGATAGTATTGTAGTGAAGGATTCTGTAAAAGCAGTTATTAAAAATGAAAATGGTGTAAAAAATACATCAATTTCCAAAGAAGACAATAACAGGAATGTAATGTTGAATGCTGCGAATAATACAAGTCCTAGGGATGTAAATATAGGTTTGCCAGCAACAGTTGGAGGTATTACGATTCTAGAAAATGATTTGCCATCTGTTTACTTTTTCTGGCCTGAGCTTCCAAATAAAACTTGGAGACAAAGTGTTAGTTTAGAAAGTACAGGGCTGTTAAAGATGGATCAGTTAGCTAATACAATGGGAGATTTGGGTTTTGCTGTAAATTCATATGCTCAGACAGGAACAAAAGAATTAAAAGTAAAAGGAAAATTTACAACAAGTAACTTTGGATGGTTTCAAGGAGATGTGAATGTTTCTGGTCCGATAAATAAAAATGGTTGGTCTTATACATTAGGTGCTTTTACAAACTTTGATCCAAGTACATTTAAATTAGGATTTAATAGAAATGTTGATGAAACTAAAATTTTTAGAGCAGGAATTACAAAATACTTTAATAATGATAAAGGGAAAATTTCATTTTTATATAAATATGCTGATTCATATAATATAGGAAATTATGCAGTTTATCAATATAAAACTGATGGTAAAGTTAAAGAGCTTGACAATTTTAGAATTGGAAGAGATTCTTATGTTGTAAATGATGGAGAAATAAGAATGAAAGATATTTTATCAGGTAAAGATTATTGGGCATCTATGCATGGTAAAGACAATAGAACATCATCTCATAATATTGATATTTTTGGTAATTATCTTTTGGATAGTGGTTGGAATTTTAAATTTTCTACAAGAGCACATTTTGCAAAAGCAAGAATGTCAACAATAATTCCTTTAAGTATTTTTAATGCCGATGCTACTGATGGTTATACGTATGCTTCTAATGGAAATACTTATTCTGGTCCAGTGGGAACGCAATTAGCAATGCATACTCCTGAGACACCTATCGTTAATATTGCAGGACGATTTTCTTTGAATAAGCAAGTGGGTAACCATAATTTAACATTTGGACTTCTAGAACAATATTATAACATAGATAAGTTTACTTCTAATAGGTCTTTTTTCTTTCAAACAGTGAGTGCTCAACCAGATAGATTAATAGGGCCTTCTACAGATCAATATGGATTTTATAATTATAATTCTGGTGGAGAATATCATAGTGGAACTGAAAATAAAATATCTGTTTACGCAACAGATGAATGGAAGGTGAATGATAACTTTAATTTAAGTTATGGTTTAAATTTGAGAAATCATATTATTAACGGAGAATTTTCTATGACTCCTAGAACTCCTGGTTTTGTTTTTGAATCAGATGATTTTCAAAGTATTAATGAGAGTTGGTTCCATATAGGAGGAAGTTTGAATGCTACCTATAACATCACAAAAAAATTCGGATTATTAGCAAATTTCTTATATACAGAAGAAAATAGAAGGTTAGAAAGTTATTCTCAGGCGTTTACACCAGATACAAAAAAAATTAAAAGTCCATTGGGTGCATTTGGAATTTTCTGGAATACAGATTTTATTCAATTAATATCTCAAGCTACATGGCTTACTAAAAATGGTTATTTAGGAAGATATAATCTTGTAAACCCTAATAACACAACTCAAGTAGACGTAGCAAGTGTAGATTATAGTATTGAAACATTAGGTTGGACAACTGACTTTGTCCTAAAACCATTTAAAGGATTTAATTTACATTATTTAATTACATTTCAGGATCCTGTTTATAAAGATTTTTCATTTAATGCATTTAATGAAAATTATAATTATTCAAATAAAAATGTAGTTGGTATTTCTAAAGTTTTAATGGAAATAGATCCTAGTTATACAATAGATAAATGGAGGTTTTGGGCTAGTTTTAGATACTTTTCTAAACAATATGCCAACTTAACAAATGCATTATATTTTGCTCCTAGATGGGAAACATTTGGTGGAATTAATTATACACTTAATGATAAAATAAGTATTGGAGCTACAGTAATCAATTTCTTAAATCAAAGAGGAGCTAGTGGAACTATTAATGGAGCTGAATTGATTACAGATGCAAATCCTTATAATGGAAAATTGTTAACAGGATCATATATGATGCCATTAACAGGTCAATTATCAGTAAGCTTTAATTTTTAAATAATAAAAAAATGAAAAAAAAGGTATTAAATATTACTGCATTATTTTTTTGTGTAATTACGTTTTCTCAAAATATAAAAATAGTTAATAATTCAGATGGACCAGCTTTAGGATATTCATCAGATTCAGGTGTTAAAATTCTAACAATAAATGGTAAAAAATTTAAAGATTTAAATAAAAATGGAAAGTTAGATAAATATGAAGATTGGCGTTTATCAACTGAAGAAAGAGCAAAAGATTTAGCTTCTAAAATGTCTATAGAACAAATAGCAGGTCTTATGTTATATAGTGGTCATCAGTCAGTTCCTGCAGGAACTGATTATAGAGCAGGTAAATATAATGGAAAGCTTTATAAAGAAAGTGAAGCTAAAGCATATGATTTAACGGATGAACAAAAGAAGTTTTTAAAAGATGACAATCTTCGACATGTTTTACTTACAACAGTAGAATCACCAGAAATCGCAGCAAAATGGAGTAATAATATTCAGGCTTATATAGAAGGTTTAGGCTTAGGAATTCCAGCTAATAATAGTTCAGATCCAAGACATTCAGCTACTGTTACAGCCGAATTTAACGAAGGAGCTGGAGGACAAATATCTTTATGGCCAGATGGATTAGCAATGGGAGCAACCTTCGACCCAGAATTAGTTAAAAAATTCGGACATATTGCCGCTCAGGAATATAGAGCTTTAGGTATTTCAACAGCACTTTCTCCTCAAATAGATTTAGGAACAGAGCCTAGATGGTATAGAATTGCTTATGTTTTTAGTGAAAGTCCAGAATTAACAGCTGATTTAGGAAGAGGATATATTGATGGTTTTCAAACAACAGTTGGAACAAGTACTAAAAATGGTTGGGGATCTAAAAGCGTAAATGCAATGGTTAAACATTGGCCAGGAGGTGGTCCTGAAGAAGGAGGTAGAGATGGACATTGGGCAATGGGGAAATTTGCAGTATATCCAGGAAATAATTTTCAAAATCACGTAAAACCATTTACTGAAGGAGCTTTTAAACTAGCAGATGGAACAAAAGAAGCAGCTGCAGTTATGCCATATTATACTATCAGCTTTAATCAAGATACAAAAAATGGAGAAAATGTAGGAAATGGATTTTCTAAATATTTAATCACAGATTTACTTCGAAAAAAATATGGTTATGATGGAGTAGTTTGTACAGATTGGTTAATTACTGCCGATGAACCAAAAACTCCTGGAGGTTTTGCTGGGAAACCATGGGGAGTAGAAAAAATGACAATTGCAGAACGTCATTATAAAGTATTAGAAGCAGGTGTAGATCAATTTGGTGGTAATAATGATAAAGGACCTGTTTTAGAAGCATACCAAATGGGAGTAAAAGAACATGGAGAGAAAGCTTATCGTAAAAAATTTGAACAATCAGCTATCCGTTTACTTAGAAATTTTTTTAGAACAGGATTATTTGAAAACCCTTATGTAAACATAGAAGAGACTAAAAAAATTGTAGGTAATCCAGAATTTATGAAAGCTGGATACGAGGCACAAGTTAAGTCGATTGTAATGTTAAAAAATAAAGGGAATATCTTACCTATAAAAGAAAGAAAAACAGTTTATATACCAAAAAGATATTCACCAGCAACTTTCAATTGGTGGGGTGTATATAATGCTCCAACATTAGAATATCCTATTGATATCGAAAAAATAAAAGAAAATTTTAATGTAACAGAAGACCCTACAAAAGCAGATTTTGCATTAGTTTTTGTAAAAAGTCCTCATAGCGAAAATGCAGGTTATAGTGATATAGATGCTGCAGAGGGTGGGAATGGTTATCTCCCTATTTCGTTACAATATCAAACATATACAGCAACAGATGCACGTGATAAAAGTATTGCTGCGGGAGATCCAGTAGTTGCTCCAAATATAAAAGATAGATCATTTAAAAATAAAACTTCAACTGTAAGTAATTTCACTGATTTACTGATGATAGAAGATACATATAAAGCAATGAATGGAAAACCTGTTATTGTTTCTATTACAGCTTCTAAACCAATGGTGTTTAATGAGTTTGAAAATCATGCTGATGCAATCTTAATGAATTTTAATGTTTCAAATCAAGCAGTTTTAGATATTATTAATGGAAAGTATGAACCTTCAGGTTTACTTCCTCTTCAAATGCCTGCAAATATGAAAACAGTAGAATTACAAAAAGAAGATGTTCCATATGATATGGAAACACATAAAGATTCTGAAGGTCATAATTATGATTTTGGATATGGTATGAACTGGTCTGGTGTAATAAAAGATGCCAGAACAGAAAAATACAAACATTAATTAAAATTGAATGTTGATTAATGTCTAATAAGCTAGACATACCATGTCTAGCTTTTTTATATAAAACTATTTTAATAAAAAAATAAATATGAAAATAAAAAGCACATTATTCACTTTATTATTAGGATCTATAGTGTTAAATGCTCAAGAAAATTTAGATTTTAGTGGAAAGAAAAATATAGTATCACCAGAAATCAAAGGTAAAAATATAACATTTCGTTTACTTGCACCAAATGCTAAAAATGTTAAAATACAAGGAAATTGGTCTTCTAATATAGGAATGGAGCCAGGTTCAGTAGATTTACAAAAAGACAAAGACGGAATTTGGTCATTAACAGAGAATAATTTAAATCCAGATATTTACACATATTCTTTTTTAGTAGATGGAGTAAAAGTAAATGATCCAAATAATTCTTATCAAGTACGTGATGTATCTTCTGTTATGAATATGTTCCTAGTAGATGGAAAGCAATCAGAAAATTATAAAGTTCAGAATGTTCCCCATGGTACAGTATCAAAAAGATGGTATACCTCAAAAGGATTTCAGGAAGATCGAAGATTAACTATTTATACACCTCCAGGATATGAAAATTCAAAGGAAAAATACCCTGTCTTATATTTATTGCATGGTATGGGAGGAGATGAAGAGGCATGGATGACTCTAGGAAGAGCTTCTCAAATTTTAGATAATTTAATAGCACAAGGTAAAGCAAAACCAATGATTGTAGTTATGCCAAATGGACATACAAGCAATACCGCTGCTCCAGGAGAATCTTCTAAAGGTTTTTATCCAATAGTTATGCAAACTCCAGATATTTTCTCGGGAGATATGGAAACATACTTCAAAGAAATAATCAATTTTACGGAAGCTAATTATCGTGTAAAAGCAGACGCAAAAAATAGAGCTATAGCAGGTTTATCTATGGGTGGTTTTCATTCACTATACATTTCAGCAAATCAGCCAAAAACATTTGATTATATAGGTTTGTTTTCTCCTGCAACAATGCCTCTAGAAGATAAGCAGAGTCCGATTTATAATAACTTAAATGATAAACTAAAAATTCAACAAAAAAATACATATAAGTTATATTGGATAGCAATTGGAAAAACAGATTTTCTATATAAAATGGTAGAGGATTATCGCCATCAATTAGATGAAATAAATTTCAATTACAAATATATAGAATCGGAAGGGGGACATACATGGAGTAATTGGAGAACTTATCTCAACAGTTTTATACCACAGTTATTTAATTAATTTTTATTTGGGCAGCTATTCTGCCCTCCACTCTCAATCTTTTTTATACAATCTAAATAGTATAAAAAAGGATTTCCGTTCAGGTCAGGCTGCAATTTAGAATATAATTATATCTACCACAATAAAGATCAGAATTTAAAAACATATAAAAATGAAAAAAATAATATTATTAAGCTTGTTTTTAACCAATTTAGGGATTCAGGCTCAGCAGTCAATTCCACTATTTAAAGGTAAAGCTCCAGGAACCGAAAATTGGAAGCAAAAGGAAACACAACAATTCAATGAATTATTTAAAACAGAAGTTGTTTTTAACGTTACTCAACCATCTATTTTAGTTTATCCAGCAAGTAAGGCTAAGGCAAATGGTACAGTTGTTTTAGTTGCTCCTGGCGGAGGTTTTCAAAGTTTATCTATTAACCGCGAAGGAATAGATATGGCAAAAAAACTTGCTGAACAAGGAATTACAGCAGTTGTCTTAAAATACAGATTATTAGAAACAAAATCGAATGATCCTGCAACAGAAATGATGGAAAATATCAAAGATAGACCTGCTTTTGATAAAAGAACTGCGCCTATAAAAGTAATGGCAGGAGAAGATATTAAAACAGCAATTTCTTATATAAGAACACATGCAAAAGAATTGAATATTAATCCTGATAAATTAGGTGTTATTGGTTTCTCTGCTGGTGCTAGTGTTATCTTAGAAAGTGTTCTTCATAGTAAAGACATAGCTACTTTACCAAATTTTGCAGCATCAATGTATGGAGGGCCTAGTGATGAAATTTTAGCAACAGAAATGCCATCTCGTGCAGTTCCATTATTTATTTGTGTTGCAGCAGATGACCAATTAAAATTGGCACCTAAAAGTTTAGCGCTTTATAATAAATGGATTCAAGCAGAACAACCAACAGAATTACATGTATACGAAAAAGGAGGTCATGGATTTGGAGTCGGTAAACAAAATTTACCTTTAGACAATTGGACAACTGTTTATTTTGATTGGTTAAGATTTCACAAATTTCTTTAATAATTATTTATGAAATCGATTTTATTTAGTTTAAGTCTTTTTTCAGGATTTTTTGTTTTTGCACAATCTACTGCGGTTATACCACAAATGGATGATTATGTAAAACCAAGATATAGCGCTATCATAGATAATGATTTTGGAGGTGATCCAGATGGTTTATTTCAGTTAGTTCATCAAATTCTTTCACCTTCTATAGAAATAAAAGGTATAATAGGTTCTCATTTAAAACCAGGAGATCCTTTTGATTCTTCAACTATTACAGCAGAAAATGCTGTAATAAAAATAAATGAAACTCTTGATATAATGAATCTTAAAAACAAATATAAAGTTTTACAAGGTTCAAATGATCAATTAAAAGATTTAAAAATACCAAATATATCTGCTGGAGCTAAAGCTATTGTAGAAGAAGCAATGAAAGCAGATCCAAAAAATCCATTATTTATTCTCTGTGGTGCTGGTTTAACAGAAGTGGCAAGCGCTTATTTGATGGAACCAAGAATTGCAGACAAAGTAATTGTTGTTTGGATTGGTGGACCAGAATATATGGATTTAGCAACACCGCCTCCAGGGTTTACACCATTAGAGTATAATTTAGGAATAGATATAAAAGCAGCTCAGGTTGTTTTTAACGAATCAAATTTATCTATTTGGCAAATTCCAAGAAATACTTATAGACAAACCCTAATGTCTTATGCTGAGCTTGTTAGTAGAGTAAAAGCAGAAGGGCAATTAGGAAAATATCTTATAAATACAATTGAAGATCTTATGAAGAGAGTTCAAAAACTTAATTTTCATATAGGTGAAACTTATATTATGGGTGATAGTCCTTTAGTTTTATTAAGTGCTTTACAATCTTCTTTTGAAGCAGATTCTTCTTCTAGCTCATATGTCCTTAAAAATGCACCAAAAATAAATGATGATGGTTTGTATCAATATAACCCAAAAGGAAGAAATATAAGAATTTATACACAACTCGATACAAGATTAATGTTCGAGGACTTTTATACAAAAATTAAATTATTTAATCACAAAAAATAAATTATAATGAAAAAAAATCAATTCACATTATTAAAATTTTCTAATAAATCAAAAATAGCAGGGTTATTTTTTACTTTATTAGCAACATCCACTATAGTAAAAGCTCAAAATGTACCATTAATCACTATTGATGGAAAAACATTTCAAGATTCTAATAAAAATGGAAAATTGGATCCTTGGGAAGATACTCGTCTTTCTACGGATAAAAGGATAGATGCAATTATCAAGCAAATGACGAATGAGGAAAAAGTTAATTTGTTAATAGGTACGGGGATGCCTGGGATAGAGGTTTTAACAGGTCCAGTAGGAGACTCAAAACAAGGCTTAGTTCCTGGTGCAGCTGGAGGTACAGATTCATTTGATCGATTTGGAATTCCAGCTACAATTGTTGCAGATGGACCTGCTGGATTAAGAATTGCACCGACAAGAGATAATGATACAAAAACATATTATGCTACAGCGTTTCCTGTAGGTACAGCACTAGCTTCTACTTGGAACCAAGAGTTATTAGAACAAGTTGGAAAAGCAATGGGAAATGAAGTAAAAGAATATGGTGTTGATGTACTTCTTGCTCCAGCATTAAATATTCAAAGAAATCCATTAAATGGAAGAAATTTTGAGTATTATTCTGAAGATCCTTTAATATCTGGAAAAACGACAGCATCTGTTGTAAATGGAATACAATCTCAAGGTGTAGGGACATCAATTAAACATTTTGCTGCAAATAATGAAGAAACAAATCGTTTAACAATTAATGCTCATGTATCTGAAAGAGCAATGAGAGAATTGTATTTAAGAAATTTTGAAATTGCTGTAAAAGAATCACAACCCTGGACAGTAATGTCTTCATATAATAAAGTAAATGGTGTTTATACATCAGATTCAAAAGATTTACTAACTCAAGTTTTAAGAAATGAATGGGGGTTTAAAGGTATTGTAATGACAGATTGGTTTGGAGGTTTTCCAGGTTTTGAATCTATTAAAGATGGAGGGATTTCTGATGTTGTAAAACAAATGAATGCAGGTAATGATCTTTTAATGCCTGGAATTCCTGCACAGAAAAAAGTATTATTAGAAGCATTAAATTCAGGAAAATTATCTCAAGAAGTTGCAAATGTTAATGTGAAAAGAATTTTAGAATATATTTTTAAAACACCGACTTTTTCTCAATACAAATACAGTGATAAACCAAATTTAGCTGAACATGCAGAAGTAACAAGAAATGCAGCAGCAGAAGGAATGGTTTTGCTTAAAAATGAGAAGAATACATTACCATTTTCAAATAAACAAAAGGAAATTTCATTATTTGGTGTTACATCTTACGCATGGATTACTGGAGGAACAGGAAGTGGTAGTGTTAATAATAAACATACAGTATCTTTATTAGAAGGTCTTACAGCTACAGGTTATAAATTAGATAAAGAGTTGGTCGATTTATATAAACCATTTGCAGAAAAAGCTTCTGAAGAAGAATTAATTGAAAGAAAAAAGAAAGGTATTCTTGGTCTTCCAGGAAGATTATCAGAAATGAAAATGGATGACGCCTTTCTTACTAAAAAAGCAGAAACATCAGAAATAGCTTTTGTTACTTTAGGTAGAAACTCTGGAGAAGGAGGAGATAGAGTTGTTGATAATGATTTTAATTTAGCTACAGAAGAAATAGAAATGTTAGATAAAATTTCTAAAGCTTTTCATGCAAAAGGTAAAAAAGTTGTTGTTATTTTAAATATTGGTGGTGTTATTGAAACCGCTTCTTGGAAAGATAAAGTAGATGCTATTTTGTTAGCATGGCAACCAGGACAAGAAGGAGGATATTCTGTTGCTGATGTAATTTCAGGAAAAATTAATCCTTCAGGAAAACTTACAATGACATATCCTATAAAATATTCAGATCATGCTTCTGCAAAAAATTTCCCTGGAGTACCAGTAAATAATCCAACAGATGTAACATATGAAGAAGGTGTTTATGTGGGATATCGTTATTTTAATACATTCGGAATAAAACCATCTTACGAGTTTGGTTATGGAAAATCATATACAGATTTTACTTATTCAGGAGTAAAAATTAACTCAAAAACATTCAATAATAAAGTTGAAGTTAGTGTGGATATAAAAAATACAGGAAAAGTAAATGGAAAAGAAGTAGTAGAACTTTATCTTTCAGCACCAGCAAAATCAATAGACAAACCTAAATCTGAATTGAAAGCTTATGCAAAAACAAAAAATTTAAAACCAGGAGAATCTCAAACAATAGTTTTGACATTAGATGCAAAAGATTTAGCGTCATTTGAATCTTCAAAATCTGCTTGGGTTGCCGAATCTGGATTGTATAAAATTTCGATAGGTTCATCTTCATTGGATATAAAACAAACAATAGATTTTTCTGTTCCGAAGGAAATAATTGTAGAAAAAGTACAACATATATTACCTTTAGATAAACAGTTTAATGATTTGAAATCTTAATGATTTAATAAAGGGGAAATTTTATAAACACAAAAGAAATAAATAATTTTTCTTTTGTGTTTTGTTTAAAAGAATATGATTATGAAAAATGAAGAACAATCAAAAAAAAATTATGTAATTCCATTGGTTACAATAACTATATTATTTTTTATGTGGGGATTTATCACATGTATGAATGATATTTTAATTCCATATTTAAAACAACTTTTTAAATTAACATTTTTTGAATCAATGTTGGTTCAGTTTTGTTTTTTTGGAGCTTATTTTATTGGTTCACTAATCTATTTTATTATTTCTACAACAAAAGGTGATCCAATTGATAAAGTAGGTTATAAAAAAGGGATACTTTTTGGAATTTTTTTAGCAGCTTTAGGTTGTGTATTATTTTATCCAGCAGCAACGTTTTCATCTTATGTTTTGTTTTTAGGAGCTTTATTTGTTTTAGGCCTAGGGTTTACAGTTTTACAAATTACAGCTAATGCTTATGTGTCTTTACTTGGATCAGAAGATTCAGCATCAAGTAGATTGAATATGACACAAGCATTTAATGCATTCGGAACAACTATAGCTCCTGTTTTAGGAGGTCATTTAATTTTTGAATTATTTTCTGAAGAAGATGGTAGTTTAAGTGCTATGGCTACAAAAATTCCATATTTAATTTTTGCTGCTATATTATTATTAGTTGCTTTATTAATAGCTAGAGTAAAATTACCAGACTTTCAAGTAAAAGATGATGAAATTGTAAAAGGATTCGGTTCTATTAAATATAATCATTTGAAATTAGGTGTTTTGGCTATGTTTTGTTATGTCGGAGGAGAGGTTGCTGTAGGTAGTTTTATTATTAGTTTTTTAGAACAACCACAAATTATGAATTTCTCTGAAGTTGTGAGTAAAAATTATTTATCTCTTTATTGGGGAGGAGCTATGATAGGTAGATTTTTAGGAGCTATTTCATTAAATCAATCAATTAGTCAATCTAAAAAAATATTATATATGTTTGGGGCAGCTACAGCTGTATTTTTAGTTATTTTCAGTATTGTAGATTTAACTTTTTCACAAATTAGCTTCTTTTTGGTATTTATAGTTTTAAATTTTATAGCGTTTTTCATAGGTAAATCAGCTCCAGCAAGAACACTAGCTATTTTTGCTTCAATAAATGTAATATTGTTAATTTCGGCTATCTTAAATCATGGAGAAATGGCTATGTATAGTATATTGGGTATAGGAATATTTAATTCTATTATGTTTTCTAATATTTATACATTAGCAATTTCTGGGTTAGGTAAATATACTAGTCAAGGTTCTTCTTTAGTTGTTATGGCTATATTGGGAGGAGCAATAATTCCTATATTTCAAGGATATTTAGCTGATCATTTTGGAGTTCAAATATCATTTGTTATCCCTGTTTTTTGTTATGGTTATATATTATTTTTTGGACTTTATTGTTCAAAATATTTAGGACAAGTAAAAACTGATCATAGTGTATCAGGACATTAGAAATATAATATTTACGTTTTAAAAAATAATAGGAAGTAATCTTAATTACTTCCTATTATTTTTTCTAATTCTACTTAAACTTTTTGGATTCATTCCTAAAAATGAAGCAATGTATTGTAGTGGAACATTTTGTATGATAGAAGGGTAGTTCTTTATTAATTTATTGTATCGTTCTTCAGCTGTAAGTGTAGCTAATTCGTTAGCCCTAGTTTCATTATAGGTTAATGCTTCTTGAAATACAGATAAACTAAAATCTTTGAAAATCTTTTTTTTATTGATGATTGTTTCTAACTGATTTTTAGAAATACGTAATAAATCGCAATCTGTAATACATTCCAAATTTTCAGAAGAAATTGTCTCGTTCATAAAATGAAAATAGGAAGTTATAAAACCAGGAGGACAGTTGATATGTGTTGTTATTTCTTCTCCTTTTTCATTGTAATAAAAAAGTCTTATAAAACCAGAAACAACAAAATATAAGAATTGTGGAACTTTTCCTTCTTCTTCAATAATCGTATTTTTAGAAAAAGAAATTGGTTCAAAAAATTGGCGACAAAGTATAGCATCTTCGTCACCAAAATCTTTATTTTTAGCAATTAGTTGTAATAGTTTTTCATGCATAGAACAAAGATAGAATATTTCTATTCTTCTTTTGCATCGATTAAAACAGCGAGTTGTATACATGGTTCTGTTGAACGGTTGCTCCAAGCATGGTTTGTTCCCCTTTGTATTACAATATCTCCAGGTTTTAGTAATGTTTCTCCATCTTCTACAATAAGATACAATTCACCAGAAAGAATTATAATATAATCTAATGTTGGTGTTTGGTGCATCATAGGATGAGGTTCATTCGGTTTTATTTCTATTCCTAATTCTTTATCTGGAGGAATAGAAACGTATCTAAAATAAGTTCCATTTTTTGGCGTTTGAGGAAAACCTAAATTAGGTATTTTATTTTCAAAATTTAGATTTGCTGGCGATTGTTGTGTATTCCAAATGTCCGAAATAATTAAATTTGGAAAGTGTTCAACTACATTTTCTACAGTTTTATCTTCTGTTATGGTAGATTTTCCATTTTTGATTCCTGTTACAATTCTTCTAGGTATTTTTTTCATAGTATTATTCGTGTTTCATAATTAGTTTATTACCTTTTGTTAAATTATTTTTTAATAACTCGTGTGCAGAAAGAATACTTTCCAAAGAAAGCTGACCAATGTTTATGTAATTAGGTGGAGTTATTGATTTCTTCTCTAAAAGTTCTGTTATTTTTTCCAATCCTTTTTTATAGTAAGCATAATCTTTAATCGAACTATAGGCATAGTTTGATATATTTATAATACTATTTCCATTGTTAAAAAGATTTTCTCTAGAATTGGTTGTTGTTAAAGCTGTAACATCAACATAAATTCCATTGGTTTTTAATGTTTCAGCAATTATTTCAGACATTTTATTTCCAACAAGATCTATCCCAATATCAAAAGGAGAGTTATTATTTGCTCTTAATAAGTTTTTGATAAAATTTGTGCTATTGTAATCTATAATTTGAGAATCATTTAATCCTATATTATTTAAGTGTGATTTACTTTCTGCATTACCTACAGTTGCAACAATATTTTGTTTTTTATTCATAATTAATAATTTTATTAAAAATGAACCAACTCCACCACTTGCCCCAGATACTAAAATATTATTTGTAGTATTTAAATTTAAACGATTATAGATTTGTAAAGCTGTTAATCCTGCTGAAGGTAATCCAGTAGCTTCTTCGAAGGATATATTTTTAGGTTTTAAAGCAACTATTTCTTCTGGAACGCTAATATATTCTGCATAGCTACCATTAGATCCCATAGAACCAGAGCCACAAAAAACTTCGTCTCCAAGATTAAATTCTTTTACATTTTCTCCCTTTTCTATTACAATTCCAGAAAATTCTCTTCCTAGTATAGGAGAGGATATTAATTTTCTTTCTAATTCATTTTCTAGCATTTGGTAATCAATAGGATTAAATCCACTTGCAATAATTTTAATTAATAATTCATTGCTCTTAGGAATTGGTTGCTCAACAAATGCTTCTTCTAATTGGTTGTTTTTATTTAAGATAATTGCTTTCATAATTTATTGTATTATAAAACAAATGTAATTTTAGAATGGTTTATATTTACTATTAGTTAACAAACGGTAACTAGTTACCCTAATGAAACTATTATGACGAAATTGATAGAGAACGGAATAGAAAGAGAGGCTACTTGTACAGAAGAATTATTTGCAATGAGAGATAGTTTAGACGTTTTGGGAGGGAAATGGAAATTAATGATTCTCCGTTATCTAACAAATAGAGTAGGTCAGGAAATTCATTTTAAAAAATTACAAAGAGGTATCGAAGGAATTTCTGCCAAAATGTTGAGTAAGGAGTTAAAAGATTTAGAAATTAATTTACTTATTACACGAACAATACGAGATACAAAGCCAATAACAGTAACGTATGCTGTTACAGAATATGGGAAAACAGTTCTTCCTGTAACAGAAACATTAGTTAAATGGGGATTATCTCATCGACAAGAAATAAAAAAGTCTATGAAATAGAATTATGTAAAAAAATGTAGATATTTATTCAAACAAGAAAATTCTATTTATTTGAATTTAAGTTTTTTGAATTTTATGTTAATTCTAATCGGACTTTAATTTACTTTATAATAATTGTAATTTTAGAACAGTTTATATTTGCTTCTCATTAATAGAATAATTCTTATTAAAAGAATTTATTTAGTTAAAATTAATAAAATAAAATATTAAAAATGAATGTATTAGATTTTATGCTAATCTTATTAGCTGGCTCTGTAGCTGCTGGTTTCATAGGTTCTCTTTCAGGATTGGGAGGAGGTATTGTAGTTATTCCTCTTTTAACAATTGTATTAGGAGTAGATCTTCACTATGCAATAGGAGCAGCACTTGTTTCAGTTATAGCAACATCTTCAGGCTCTGCAGCAGCTTATGTAAAAGAAGGAATTGCAAATATGCGGTTGGGTATGTTCCTCGAGATAGCAACTACTTTAGGAGCTGTTGGTGGAGCATTAATTTCTGCAGCAGCACCAAGTTCTATTATAGCTATCTTTTTTGGATGTGCATTAATTTTTTCTGCATTAAACTCTTTACGTAAAAAAGAAGAACATGTTGTCGAAAAATCGAGTAATATGGCAGTAAAATTGAAACTTCCCTCAACATATCCTGATGCAAAAGGTAATAATGTTCCTTATGGAACTAAAAATGTTATAGGAGGATTTAGTATGATGGGATTGGCTGGGTTATTATCTGGAATGTTAGGTATAGGTTCAGGAGCTTTTAAGGTAATAGCAATGGATAATATTATGCGAATACCTTTCAAGGTATCTACAACAACAAGTAACTTTATGATGGGAGTTACAGCTTTAGCTAGTTGCGTTATTTATATACAAAAAGGATATATAGTTCCTGATATTTGCTTACCAGTAATGATAGGGGTATTGGTTGGAGCAATGATTGGTTCTAAAGTTTTAATGATGACAGACCCTAAAAAACTACGTATATTTTTTGCTTTTATTATTTTATTTCTAGCAGGGAATATGATTTATAATGGTATTAAAGGAAATTTTTAAGTTATGACATTTACAGATAAAGATCTTCAAAAAATAATTGGAGGAGTATTAAAATATGGCGTATATACAGTACTAACTATTGGTATTATAGGTGGAATAATTTTTCTTACTTCTCATGGACATGAAACAGTTAATTATAGTAAGTTTGTCGAAAATGACCGTAGTATTTTCGAAGTAATTTCTACAATTTTTAGAGGAGTAGTTGAATTAAAAGGTAGTTCAATTATTTTCTTAGGAATATTAATTTTATTCTTAACTCCATTTTTACGACTTATTCTTTCTTTAGTATCTTTTATATTAGAAAAAGACAAATTATATGTTATTATAACACTTATCGTATTGTTTATTATTAGTATGAGTGTTTTCTTTGGATTTTCTCATTAAATTTTATTTGGAACGATTGGTTTAATATAAGTATATTTGCATTATGCCAAGGAATAAAGAATTCGATTATAACATAAAATTAGAAATTGCAAGAAACCTTTTTTGGGAAAAAGGTTATCATGCAACTTCTATGCATGACTTGGTTTCTACGTTGGGTCTTAACAGAAGTAGTATCTATGATACGTATGGAAATAAAGAAGAACTATTTTTGAAATGTTTGGTTGATTATTCAAAATTGAAAGAGAACCAATATAAAAAAGCATCTTCGGTAGGAAAAAAAGCAATCGATAATTTAGAATTTATAATTCGCGATGTCGTAAATCAAACATTAAAAGATAATAAAGCTTGTTTTATTGTTAATACAATTTTTGAAGTGGCATCAACCAACAATCAAATAAAGGCATTACTCAATAAAAATGGAGTAATATTACAAACAATCTTAGAAGAAAAAATACATCAAGCCCAGTTAGATGGCGATATAAAAAGCTCTAAGAATCCTATAATTATAGCTCGATTTATTCTTTCTACTTTCAGTACATTTTGGAGTCATTATATTCTTTCTCAGGATGAGAAAGAAGTCCAAGAGATGGTAGATTTTTTAATCGAGCAAATTAAAAAATAATTTTTTATCTTATTTTGGAACGATTGGTTTAAAATAAAAATATATGGAAAACAAAAATTTAATTACAGTACAATCTTATTATCAATTAATTAATGAAGGATATGTCAATTCAGAAAAATATTATCAATTATTTAGTGATGATGTAGAAATATTTTATCAAAAGTTTGGTTTTGGAAAGGGGAGAGAAGGATTACAAAAATTTGGGCAAAAAATTATTCAATTGATTGATTATTTAGAGTTCGATTTAGAAAAATTTAATTACATAGAAAATAAAGAATTTGTTATTGTAGAAGGTCATGAAAAAGGAATTACAAATACTGGAATAAAATTTCCTAACAATACAGATTCTTATGGAAAATTTTGTTCTGTTTTCCAATTAGAAAATAACAAAATAAAAAGAATGCATTGTTATGTGGACCCAGATTTTGCTTCTCAAGATATAGAACGATTAAGAATATTAAATACTTTACTAATAGAAGATAAAACAAGCCAGACCAAGAAAATTGTAGACGAATTCTATGACATACAATTTGGACGTAGAAAAGGAAATCCAATAGACCTATTTGCAGATAAAGTAGATTGGGATTTACCAGGGAATAAAAATAAATTTTCTTGGGTAGGAAAAAGAGAAACCAAAGAAGAAGTTCAAGCTTTTTTTTATGAATTATCAAAAAATATAGAATCAGAAAAATTCGAAATAGATTTTATTACTGTAAATGGAGAAAACGCAACAGTGGTTGGTTCATTAGTATCAAAAATATTGCCTTACAATAAATCTTTCAGTACAACATTTGTTGTTATATTAAAAGTAGTTGATGAAAAGATTGTAAAATATCATTTTTTAGAAGATAGTTATAAACTAAATGAAGAGATGAGGTAAAATAAAAATTCAATAATTATTTAATTTATTTTTAGTCATGAGTTTGCAATAGTGATTGAAGCGGCATCCTTTTTTGATTGGTCACTGAGCGAAGTCGAAATGACCAATCAAAAAAGATATAGCGTGAAAGCACGGTGCGTAGCAATTGCCCAAAAAATAATCATAAATTTTAAAAGAAATGAACAACTTTAAGAGAAAAATAATTTGGGCAAACCCTTCGGGACGCGCTTTTCATTTCAATCTTTTACAAACAGACTTCGACTCCGCTCAGCTATCAGTTTGTAAAAGGATTTCCATTACAATCCCTTTTGCGATTTTTATGTATAGTGTAAAAAGTATTAAGTAGAAAGTAATTTTAAAGATTGAATGTGTAAATATTCAAAATTTAATTACTCTTTTCTTGATAATTTAGATAAATGAATCTAACTTTAATCTTATGATTTTAGAAAATAATTTTGTCCGATTAGAAGTCTTAAATGAAACTCATTTAGAGTTTTTACATGAGTTTATTCACCAACAAGAAATCTGGAAATATTCCTTAATACCTATGAAAACAAAAGAGGACATGAGAAACTATATTGATATTGCAATTGAACATTATCATGAAGAAAACCAATTACCTTTTATTGTTTTAGATAAATTAACTAATAGATATGTTGGTTCGACACGTTTATATGAAATTAGTACATCAAATAAACGAGCTAAACTTGGTTATACTTGGTACGACAAAGCTGTACAAGGAACAAAAGTAAATAAGAGTTGTAAATATCTATTATTGGATTATGCTTTCAATCAATTAGATTTTAATCGAATCGAATTCAATGCAGATGTTCGAAATGAGAAAAGTATTTTTGCAATGAAATCTCTAGGAGCAGAAGTAGAAGGTATATTAAGAAAACATACTATTTTGCCTGATGGATATTGTAGAGATATAATTGTTTTGAGTATTTTAAAAGATGATTGGAACAAAGATTTATCCGAAAAACTTCAACAAAAATTAGTTTAGACTTCTGTTAAAATTTGGTTAGTAATAAAATCTATATTTCGTTTTAAACCATCATATTTGGTACGTTTAACAGGAGATTTTCTGAAAATTTCACGAAAAACATCTTCTGTAATCTCTTCCCAATCTTGTTTAGAAAACTGATTTATTTTTTCATTTCCTATAAAACGACTTTCTTTTGTAGGAAGTGAAAAACGATTCCAAGGACAAACTTCTTGACAAACATCACAACCAAAAATCCAATCATCAAATTTACCTTTCATTTCAGTAGGAATCTGCTCTTTCAATTCAATTGTAAAATAGGAAATACATTGGCTTCCATTTACAGTTTTGTTAGGTAAAATAGCTTCTGTAGGACAAGCATCTATACAACGTGTACATTTTCCACAATGGTCAGTTTCTATGGGTGAATCGTAGTTTAATTCTAAATCGATAATTAATTCTGCCAAAAAAAAGAAAGAACCTTTTTGTTTGGATAACGTCAAGGAATTTTTACCAACCCATCCTATTCCAGCTTTTTTTGCCCAAGCATGTTCCAAAATAGGAGCAGAGTCGGCAAATGCTCGTCCGTTAACATCTCCAATCTCTTCTTGAATATAATCCAATAATTCTCGTACTTTTTCTTTAACCACAAAATGATAATCTTCACCTTGTGCATACATAGCTATTTTATAAGAATCTGGATTTCTGTCCAATTCTTGATAATAATTATAAGCTAATGAAATGACTGATTTAGCACCATCTACCAATAATCTAGGGTCTAATCGCATATCAAAATGATTAGCCATATAACTCATATTTCCATGATAATTATTATTCAACCATTTTTCTAAACGAGGAGCTTCCTCTTCTAAAAAATCTGCTTTGGCAACTCCACACGAAATAAACCCCAACGCTTCAGCTTTTTCTTTGATGCGTTGGGTTCTATCATTTTTTATATGTTCTGCAGTTCCAAGAAACATTTTATTTTAATAAGTACAAAAAAAGTTAATTGTCAGCATATTGAAG
Source organism: Flavobacteriales bacterium UBA7612 (assembly GCA_002484335.1). GTDB lineage: Bacteria > Bacteroidota > Bacteroidia > Flavobacteriales > Weeksellaceae > Empedobacter. The sequence continues at coordinate 10,208 of DLJQ01000013.1, read as the reverse complement.
ATTTTAACGGGAGCAAATTTAGAGAAAAAAAGGCATAAAATTACTGTTGTTGAGTATTGAATCCTTTCAAAGTATATTCCACCATTTTACCAATGCGGTGTTTTTATTGCACAGCTAAGTTAATAAGCCATCTCTAATTTTACAATTCTGTAAAAAAAACAGAAATAAAAACCTCCTTAAAATCGCTTTTAAAGAGGTCTGTTTTTATATTTTATTTGTTGTTCTACTTAAAATTATGAGTTACGCAACAGTTACCAATGTTATGTGCTTTGCTATTTTTTTGAAAGATACCAGTTTGAGAAAATTAATAAAACTAAAGAAACAATTATTACCAAAGCTTTTCCACAAAACTCACTTTTAATAAAATAAAACACTAATAAGAATATGACTAAACTAATAAGAAGGATTGTTATAATGTTCTGTAAGGCAAGTAATAATATTCCTATAACTTTTTTTAGAGGATTATAATTTGAAAATTTTCTATAAAAACTAATCTCGTCTTCAATTTTGGATATTATTAAATAAAGTTCTGTATCTATTTTACTTATTGTCTCTTGAATAAGATTGTTGTTATTAGTTTCATCAATTGATATTCTTAAAATATTATCTAAAATTTCCTTACTTAAATACGCAGATTTACCATCTTTAAGTAGTAAATTTTGAATTTGATTTTTATAATCTAAATTATAATAACCAGAATTAAAATATAGAATTAAACTAAGCCTATTCTTTATTTCTGTTAGTATTTCAATTCTGGTTGTATAAGTTTTTTCAAATGTTATTTTTGCTTCATTTATTGGTTTTTCTATAATACCTTTTATTAACCAAGAAATAAAAGCAAATAGACTTGTTAAAATGAAAATAAGCAAATTTTTATCAATTTCTTTTAAAGATGTAGTTATATCCATTTGTATTCTTTAAGTTGTTGTTTAAAATATGAGCCAAAAAATCTTTTAATTTCGTGAAACATATTTCCTTCTTTTGAAGAGTCATTAAGTGGATTTTCATTTCTCAAAATTCCAAACGTAGTATCTGCGTGATGCATAATGGCTAATCTTTCGTCATTATTATTTGTAGTCCCTGTTTTTAGAAAAGCATTTTCAATATTGAAATTGAGTTTTGTTTTAAAAATTTTATTTAAAATTTTCATTAATTCCATTTTTTCATCATCAATATTTTCGGTTAAAAAATCATTATAAGCTAATGTTAATTGATGTAATGAAAGCCCATTTTTTGTCGCACCTAAAATAGCTGAAGGAAAGACTTCATCATCCTTGATTTGAATAGAATCTGATAAAAAATTTAAAGTATTTTCAATTCCTATTGTTTCAGAAATATTAATAAAAGCATTGTTATTTGAATGATATAAAGCTTCGTCAATATTCAATTTAGAATTTACTGAAGTTGCTTCTCTAACATTCCAATTTAAATTATTTTTATAGGAAGAAAACTTTTGATCATTATTAATACCATTTTTCTTTGCATAATAATAAATAAAAGGTTTTAAGGTTGAACCAACATTTGATTTAAAAATAAAAGGATAATCAGAGCCATAAAAACTATAAAAACCAATTACTTTTTTATTTCTAATTATTACAATAGAAGTTGGGTATTTAGATTTCCTAACCAAATTTTCGGCAAAATCTTGATAATATGAAACTAATGTTGAATCTATACGTTTATTCTGAAAATCAATATTTTCCGTAATAAATGGTATTGTATTATTTCTTAATATATTTATTCTATGATTTCCTGATATATTACTTTTTTTGCCAATTTTATTATATTGATATAAATTGAGTTTATTACTATTAAATAATAATTCAGAAAGTAATTTCATCCTTTTATTTGTTGCATCTAAATTACTGAGATAATAATTTGGACCTCTTAAAATTGTAAGTAGATAAATAATTTCACTATTATTCAATTTCTTAGGTTCCTTATCAAAATAATATAAACTAGCACTTCTAACTCCTCTCAGATTTTTTCCAAAATAAACATTATTAAAATATAAATTAAGAATATCATCTTTGGAATAATTATATTCAAGTTTTAACGCAATAATAGATTCTCTAATTTTTCTTGATAAAGTTCTAGAATTATCTTTTAAAATATTTCTCGCCAGTTGTTGAGAAATAGTACTACCTCCTTCTAAAACTTTCATATTCATAAAGTTTCTTAATAATGCTCTTGTAGTACCTTTTATATCAATTCCATTATGATTGAAAAACCGCTTATCTTCTATTGGAATAATAAATTCTTTAAATTTTTCCGGAATTTCTGGAGCTTCGGCTTTGCATTCATAATTTTCAGAAACTACTGCGTAAGCTTTACTTTTTTTATTTGTTTTATTATAAATTACAAATCCTTCAAATTCTTTTTTCATAGTTTATAGGCGATATTTTTGGAGTATTGCACATAAGATTGTTATTTCACGAAACAAAACGCGGTGTAGTTTCGTAAAACAACAACTATATTCGTATGTTGTTAAATTTGCTACGAATATAATTGTTTTTTCTGTAAATTAGATACTTAGTAAAATAATTTAAGTATGGATAAGGAAATAGTTTTTACTAAATAAATCTTATACTAAGATGGATAGCGAAACAATTCTAAAAACCTTAGAAATCAAATAAATCCGTCTGCGGAGAATTTTCTCCACGGTATTTTACACCAATATGCTTGTACGATTTTTCAGTAGCAACACGACCACGAGCTGTACGCATCAAATAACCTTCTTGAATGAGATATGGTTCGTAAACTTCTTCCAGCGTTCCACCATTCTCCCCTACAGCAGTTGCCAAAGTTGTAATTCCAACAGGCCCTCCTTTAAATTTTTCGATGATGGTTGATAAAATTCGATTATCCATTTCATCTAAACCATTGTCATCAACTTTTAGTGCTTTCAACGAAAATTCAGCAATTGATAAGTCAATTTTTCCATTTCCTTTGATTTGGGCAAAATCACGTGTTCTTCTCAATAAAGCATTCGCTATACGAGGTGTACCACGGCTTCGACCTGCAATTTCGATTGAAGCTCTTTCATCGATTGGAGTTGCTAAAATACGAGAAGAACGTTCCACTATCGAACTCAATAATTCGACATTATAATATTCAAATCTAAAATTGATTCCAAAACGTGCACGAAGTGGTGCCGTTAATAATCCAGAACGTGTTGTAGCACCTATTAAAGTAAAAGGGTTCAGTCCAATTTGTACGGAACGTGCATTTGGTCCTGATTCAATCATAATATCAATCTTAAAATCTTCCATCGCCGAATATAAGTATTCTTCGATAACAGGAGACATACGATGAATTTCATCAATAAAGAGCACATCATTTTCTTCTAAATTTGTCAATAAACCTGCTAAATCACTCGGTTTATCTAAAACTGGTCCGGAAGTAATTTTAATTCCAACACCTAACTCATTTGCAATGATATTTGCCAATGTCGTTTTTCCTAAACCAGGAGGGCCATGTAACAAGACATGATCTAATGCTTCTCCTCGAAGTTTAGATGCTTTCACAAAAACTTCTAAATTCTCTAGAATATGCGCTTGTCCAGCAAAATCATCAAAACTTTGCGGACGAACAGTATTTTCGTGATTTAGATCGTCGTCTGGATAAAATTCTTTATCAGGATTTAATAAATCTGACATAAAATGATGATATAAATTATAATGATGATATTACGAAGGACAAATTAAATTATCCTCCGTACTTTTACAACTACAAAGAACGCAATATTTTTTTAGATAAAAAGAATTATGAGCAAAGGAATATTATTAGTGAATTTAGGTTCGCCCGATTCTACCAATGTTGAAGACGTAAGAACTTATTTACGCGAATTTTTAATGGATAAGAAGGTTTTGGATTCTCCTTGGATTATTCGTAAAACTATTGTTGAATTATTTATTTTACCAAAAAGACCCGAAAAATCTGCAGAAGCTTATCGAAAAATTTGGACAAAAGAAGGTTCTCCTTTGATTGTTTACTCTAAAATTTTGAGAGATATGGTACAAAAACAAATGGATATTCCAGTTGTTTTGGCGATGCGTTACAAAAACCCTTCGATTGAAGCTGGTTTACAAGAGCTTTATGACAAAGGAGTTCGCGACATTTTGGTTGTTCCTTTATATCCTCAATACACGATGTCTTCTACAGAAACTGTTGCGGATAAAGTGCTTGAAATTCAGAAAAAAAGTTACAAAGACATTAAGATTAATTTCTTGAAAGCTTTTTACAATCATCCAGATTATATCAAGGTTTTAGGAGATTCTATCAAAGAAAATTTACCTGAAGAATACGATAAAATATTATTCACTTATCATGGAATTCCAGAGCGTCATGATAATAAAGCACTTCGTGCTGCGAAGATTAGTAAATTACCAATTGAAACTTATCGTAATCAATGTTTTGAAACAACAAGGTTATTAACTGAATATCTACAATTACCAGAAGATAAATACACAACATCTTTTCAATCTCGTTTGGGGCGTGATCCTTGGATAAAACCATATACAGATTATGTATTGGAAGAGTTTCCTAAGCAAGGCGTGAAAAATTTAGTTGTTTGTTCACCTGCCTTTGTTGCAGATTGTTTGGAGACTTTGGAAGAAATTTCGATGGAAGGACAAGAAGAATTCTTAAAAGCTGGTGGAGAACAATTTACATACATTCCATGTTTGAATGATCGTCAAGAATGGGTGGATACATTGGTAAAATGGTTAAAAGGTTGGCAAAATAATTAAGAAAGGTTTTTAGCCTTACAAAATAAATTAGATATCTTTGTTTGGAACTTTTCAATTTTAAACAAAGATATTTTTTTAAAATGAGACTAATTTTCTCAATTATTTTTTTAGTCCTATCACTTTTTAGTTCTGCTCAATTTTTAGATACCAGTGGAAATCTAATTATTGATGGTCGAAAATATCTGAAATCTAAAGTGGATACTACAGGACGAAAATCGGGTTGGGAAATTTATGGTACAAATACTTTAACCGTTAATCAGAATACCTTTTCCAATTGGATGGCAGGAGGTGAAAATTCGGTTTCACTGAATGCAAAAACTGATTACGAATTTAATTTCCGAAAAAAGAAACACTTTTGGGACAATCGTTTTATTTTTGAATATGGTTTTTTAGATAATAAAACCAATGGAACACGTAAAACTGCTGACAATCTAAATATCACAACTTCTTATGGATATTTGATTAAAGAAAAATGGTACCTAACCTCATCACTTAATATTCGTTCACAGTTTTCTGCGGGTTTCAATTATGGAACAACTCCAAAAACAAAACTATCAAATTTGTTTGCGCCTGCATATGTAACAATTGGGGTCGGTGCGAATTATACGCCAAATTCTAATTTTTCTGTCAGTTTTCAACCTTTAACATCAAGAACAACAATTGTTGCAGACAAAGATTTGCAAAAGAAAGGAACCTATGGTTTGCGAAATGATGGCGATACGTTTCTTTTCGAAGTTGGTGCATATTTAGGTGGACGTTATAAGGTAAAACTTTTTGATAATGTCACTTACGATAATAATATTGGAATTTTCTCCAATTATTCCAACAAATTTTATAACCTCGATATTGTGTATGCAGGATTGTTAGATATGAAAATTAATAATTTTATGTCCACGCAATTAACCATTAATTTGATTTACGATGAAGATCAAGTTGCTCAAACACAGTTTAAACAAGCTCTTGGGATTGGCTTAACATATAAAATAGACAGTACTAAGAAAAAAGATAAGAAGAAACGTAGAAAGAAGGAAATTCTCCCATATTTCGATACATCTGGCATTTCCCCAGTCAATTTACCTAGAATAAAACTGGATAAACAAAACTATGATCAAGTTTTTGATAAAAATACAATTGACGAAAAATCAACGTATATTAAATCAGAATCCATATTTTTGGAATAAAATAACTATTAAATCAACCAATCTAATGAAAAAAATTTTATTTACATTAGCAATTTTAGGAAGTGCTACAACTTTTGCGCAAACAGTAAAAGATGGTAAAGTAGCTACTGATAGCAAGCGTTATTTAAAAGATCAAAAATTTGATGGTCGTCAACCTGGCTGGTTTGTTTCAGGAAATAATTCACTTTTATTTTCTCAAAGTGCATTCAGTAATTGGGTTGCGGGAGGTGTAAATTCGTTTGCGCTAAATGGAAGTTTAGATTATGAATTTAACTTGACAAAAGAAAAACATATTTGGGATAATCGTGTTGTTTTGGGATACGGAATCCAGACTAACAAAGGCGAAAGTTCTCGCAAAACAAATGATGTTATCGACTTAACTTCTTCTTATGGTTACAGCATCGGAAATCATTGGTATTTAGCTGCCTCTATCAATTTTCGCACACAATTTACAGATGGTTTTGATTATTCAACAGATCCAAAAACGAAGATCTCAGGCTTGATGGCTCCAGGTTATCTAAGCTTAGGTTTGGGTGCGGATTACAAACCAAACGAAAATTTCCAAGTTAATATTCATCCATTTACACCAAGAATGACATTTGTTTTGGACAAAGATTTACAGAAAAAAGGAAACTTTGGATTAAAGAATGATGGCGATACAACTTTATTTGAATTCGGTGCATATTTAGGTGCGCGATACAAACTACAAATTATGGAAGGAATTTCTTATGACAACCGTGTTGGAATCTATGCAGATTACCTGAAAAATTTCGGAAATATGGACATTGCTTATCAAGGAATTTTGGATATGAAAGTGAATAAGTTTGTTTCGGCACAAGTAAGTTTGAATTTACTATATGATGAAGATCAAATCAAAAAAACACAGATAAAACAAACACTTGGAATCGGATTTAATTACAAATTTGATAACACTCCACCAAAAATAGAAGAAGCTCCAGCAACTGCATTTATGCAAGAAGCACCAATTTTCGAAGAAAAAGAAGAAACTGTAGAAGTAGCAACAAATATTCTGAAAAAGGAACCAATTCTTAATGAAACAAAATTAGTCACTCAATAATATTTTCAACCTGCTTTTAATAAGCAGGTTTTTTATTTTTCTTATTTTTAAAGCTCAATAGAAGAATAAAATGACAAAAAATATTTTCGGCGCACTATTACCACAAATTTTAATGATTGTTTGGGCAGCTTTCGAGTTTTACCTTGGGTTCAACAACGAACAAAATAACCGCATCATTCTTAGCGCAATCGTGATATTAATCTTCGTTATTTTTACAATTATTACATTAGTCAAAGTTATCAAATACCCTAACGACCCTACTTATTTGAAGAAAAAGTAATTTTTATGAATGTAATTCTTAAAACTGAACGATTAACTTTAAGACCAGTCACAATTGATGATACTGAAACAATTCATCAATTACATTCTATCGAAGAAGTTGATCAATATAACACTTTAGGAATTCCAGAAAATATAGAGGTTACAATTCTTCATGTAAAAGATTTAATAAAATCTAATCAAGGAGAACAACCACAAGCTTATACTTTTGTTATCGAAAATGACAATCAATTTGCTGGATTAATTTCTTTAAATTTAGGACGGGCTAAATACAAGAATGCAGAAGTTTGGTTTAAACTTCATCCAGATTTTTGGAATAAAGGCTTTGCTACAGAAGCTTTAAAAGAAATTATTTCTTTTGGTTTTAATACTTTAAATCTTCATAGAATTGAAGCTGGATGCGCAATTGAAAATATTGGTTCTTACAAAGTTCTTGAAAAAGTTGGAATGATACGAGAAGCGCATACAAGACAATTACTTCCTCTAAAATCTGGTTGGGCAGATAATTATGGCTACGCTATATTATCGAGTGACATTCTATAAATATTAAGTCATTCCAAACTCATTTTAGAATCATATCTTATTTGATAACAAGTTCAGCTTATCTACAAATTCTCCCTTAAATTTCGTAAACTTGTGTTATTAAAACAACAAAAATGAAATTAATCGGTCCTTTCAAACAAATTATAACACTTGCCAATTTACCTTTAAAAGGTGCTATTCACGAAAACCAAGTCGAAGTTCTCGAAGATGGGGGAATTATTATTGATGATGAAACAATTGTAGAAATAGGAAATTTCGAAACGCTTTCTCAACAACATCCAAACATCCAAATTGAACGAATTGAAACAGAACAAATTCTTCTTCCAGGATTTGTAGATTCACACACACATGTTTGTTTTGGAGGAAATCGCGCCAAAGATTTCGCAATGCGTTTGGATGGAAAAACATATTTAGAAATTGCCAAAAGTGGTGGTGGAATTTGGTCTACAGTAACAGAAACACGTAAAAAAACGGTTGACGAACTGAAAGATATTACGCTAAAACATATTGCGCAATTAGCTAAACAAGGAATCACAACTGCTGAAGTAAAATCGGGTTATGCTCTCTCTGTTGAAGGTGAAATTAAAATGTTAGAAGCGATAAATATGGCGAATCAAGAAAGTGAAATCGATTTGATTCCTACTTTTTTAGGTGCGCATATGAAACCTAAAGATTTTGAAGGTTCGAACAAAGAATATTTAGAACTTTTGGTGAAAGAAGTTTTTCCTAAATTAAAATCTGATGATTTAGCAAATCGTATCGATATTTTTGTGGAACAATCTGCTTTCTCTGTTGAGGAAGGCGATTATTTCTTAAACGAAGCAAAAAATCAAGGTTTTGATATTACGATTCACGCTGATCAATTTACAGCTGGAGGAAGTTATTTAGCTACAAAATTCGATGCTTTGAGTGCAGATCATTTAGAATTTTCAGGAGAAGAAGAAGTGAAAAACCTTGCGAATTCTAATGTTGTTGCAACTGTTTTACCTGGCGCTTCTATCGGTTTGGGAATGCAATATGCACCTGCTCGAAAATTGTTAGATGCTGGTTGTTGCGTTTCGATTGCTTCGGATTGGAATCCTGGCTCAGCTCCAATGGGAAATCTTCTGACACAAGCTTCTGTTTTAGCTACTTTTGAAAAATTATCAATGGCAGAAGTTTTAGCTGCAATTACTTTTCGTGCTGCAAAGGCTTTAAATTTAGTTGATCGTGGAACAATAGAAAAAGGTAAAAAAGCCGATTTTATCAGCTTCTCTACCTTCGATTATCGTAATATTATCTATTATCAAGGACAATTACAACCAACAAATGTGTGGAAAAATGGTGCGTTGATTAATCAATAGTGTAAATATTATCAGGAGTGATGGTGTTTGTCGGCGTGTAAATTAACCAATCGGTAATCATTTCTTGCGGATAAAGACCTTCATCTCCTTCATTCAAACCTTCTACAGCATAAGGACGATTCAAACAAACGCCAAAAATTTCGTTGTTCTCATTGATTCCGTACACATCAAACCAAATGTGTTCCTTATTCATTTCATGATCGACATCAAATCCTAATTTGATTAAAAATCGATAATAATTCTCTTCATCTGCTTCTGGATTAAAATACGTGTTAAATGCTTTTTTATACGATTCAAAACGTTGATAAGCCAAGGCTGACATTCGTTCCGTTTCCTGATCACTGATAAAGAAAATCGGATTATCTGCAATTGTCGCCGCATAAACTTCTGGCGTCAATGTATGTCCTTCTTGCACCGCTAACAAAACGCCACAAGGTTCGTAATTTTCGTTTTCTGGTTGACGCTCATTGTAACCTCCCGGAATTTTTGCAGGATAATCTTTCACCACATCTTCCCAACGTTTCCAACAAAATGTAATATCCAAACCATCATAACCAATATTAAATTCTTCATTTTCTGGCGAACGAAAATCTGGTTTGATAAACGCATTTACAATCATATCCAAAGCCGAATTCATCTGCTCTACTCCATCTTTGATGTTCAACATTTCCAATTCCACAGAACCACAACGATGCAAACCATGCGTATGCATCCAATACACGCGATCACCATTTTCGTCCTCATCATAAACGCCATGTATCACATATAAATACGAAGGCGCAGGCGGAATTTCTGACTCTGCTGTCACTTTCGCCCATTTACCAGAAAGCAAACGATAAGGCATAAAATCGACAACAATAGATGGATTTTCGACAATGGCTTGCATTATTTTTAGTTGCAAATGAAAACTATCCAACGCATCATTTCCAAAATACATCACAGATTCCAAATAAAAATCTTGTTGCGTTGCAATTTCCATTTCTTCGTCCGAAATCATATTTCCAAAACCAAATTCCTTTAGATTTGAAAATCT
>DLJQ01000011.1 GCA_002484335.1 Flavobacteriales bacterium UBA7612 | reverse complement strand
ATGTCCAATTGAAACTCCTGAAGGACCAAATATTGGTTTAATTTCGTCATTATGTGTATTCGCTAAAGTTAATAACTTAGGGTTCATCGAAACACCGTACAGAAAAGTAGAAGAAGGAAAAGTGGACGTCGAATCAACACCTATCTATTTAACTGCGGAAGAGGAAGAATCAAAAGTAATTGCTCAAGCCAATATCGACATTGCTGACGATGGTACTATTGCTACAGAGCGTGTAACTGCTCGTGAAGATGGAGATTTCCCAGTTGTTACTCCATCAGAAGTAGATTTAATTGACGTTGCTCCTAACCAGATTGCTTCTATCTCTGCATCATTAATTCCTTTCTTGGAGCATGATGATGCCAACCGTGCGTTGATGGGATCGAACATGATGCGTCAGGCTGTTCCATTATTGAAACCACAAGCACCAATTGTAGGTACTGGATTAGAAAAACAAGTTGCAAAAGATTCTAGAATCTTAGTAAATGCAGAACGTGAAGGTACAGTAACTTATGTTGATGCTGACATTATAACAATAAAATATGATCGTTCAGAAGATGAGGAACTTGTAAGTTTTGATATCGCTGAAAAAACATATAATTTAACTAAATTTAGAAAAACTAACCAAGGTACTACTATCACACTTAAACCAATCGTTAAAGTTGGAGATAGAGTAGAAAAAGGTCAAGTTTTATCTGAAGGTTATGCAACAGAAGGAGGAGAATTAGCAATTGGTCGTAACATGGTTGTTGCCTTCATGCCTTGGCAAGGGTACAACTTTGAGGATGCTATTGTGATTTCTGAAAAAGCTGTTCGCGAAGATTGGTTTACATCTATCCACATTGATGAGTATTCATTAGATGTACGTGATACTAAATTAGGTATGGAGGAATTAACTTCTGATATTCCTAACGTTTCTGAAGAGGCTACTAAAGACTTAGATGAAAACGGTATGATCCGTATTGGAGCAGAAGTTAAACCAGGAGATATATTAATTGGTAAGATTACTCCAAAAGGAGAATCAGATCCAACTCCAGAAGAAAAATTATTACGTGCAATCTTTGGTGACAAAGCAGGTGATGTAAAAGATGCTTCTTTAAAAGCTTCTCCATCATTACGTGGTGTTGTAATTGATAAGAAATTATTCTCTCGTAGTATTAAAGATAAACGTAAACGTTCTCAAGATAAAGCTGTTATTGACAGTGTTGAAGCAGAGTACGACGTTAAATTTAACGAACTTAAAGAGATTTTATTAGAGAAGTTATATGTTTTATTAAACGGAAAAACATCTCAAGGTATATACAATGACTTGAATGAGGAAGTAATCAAGAAAGGAGTTAAGTATACACAAAAAATCTTATCAAATGTAGATGATTTCTTAAACTTAACAGGAGCAGAATCTCTTTGGACAACAGATGAGGATAAGAACGAATTAGTAAAAGAGTTGTTACATAATTATAAAATTAAATACAACGATTTACAAGGAGCTCTTAACCGTGAAAGATTCACAATCTCTGTTGGAGATGAGTTACCTGCAGGTATTGTTAAGTTAGCGAAAATCTATATTGCTAAAAAACGTAAATTAAAAGTAGGTGATAAAATGGCGGGTCGTCACGGTAATAAAGGTATTGTAGCACGTATTGTACGTGACGAGGATATGCCTTTCTTAGAAGACGGAACTCCAGTAAACATCGTACTTAACCCACTTGGGGTACCTTCTCGTATGAATATCGGTCAGATTTATGAAACGGTATTAGGATGGGCAGGATTGAAATTAGGACGTACATTCGCTACACCTATTTTCGATGGTGCATCAGCAGAACAAATTGATCAATTTACAGAAGAAGCTGGTTTACCTCGTTTCGGTACTACGTACTTATACGATGGTAATACAGGTGAACGTTTTGATCAAAAAGCAACTGTAGGTGTTATTTACATGTTGAAATTAGGACACATGGTTGATGATAAAATGCACGCGCGTTCTATCGGACCATACTCTTTAATTACTCAACAACCATTAGGTGGTAAAGCTCAATTCGGAGGACAACGTTTTGGAGAGATGGAGGTTTGGGCATTAGAAGCATTCGGTGCATCTAATATCCTTCGCGAAATCTTAACAGTTAAGTCGGATGACGTAATTGGACGTGCAAAAACTTACGAAGCAATCGTAAAAGGAGAGCCAATGCCAGAACCTGGTATACCAGAATCATTTAACGTATTGTTACATGAATTACAAGGTCTTGGATTAGACATAAACTTGGAAGAATAATAGGGAAACCTATTATTCTACCTTTTCGTTATTATAATATAATTGTTAGATACATTTCTATATGTCAACAAAAAATAAAACAAGTCAATTCTCAAAAATTCGTATTGGGTTAGCTTCTCCAGAATCGATTCTTCAAGAATCTAAAGGTGAAGTTTTAAAACCTGAAACGATTAACTATAGAACGCACAAACCAGAACGTGATGGATTATTCTGTGAGCGTATCTTTGGACCTGTGAAGGATTATGAATGTGCCTGTGGAAAATATAAAAGAATCCGCTATAAAGGTATTGTTTGTGATCGTTGTGGGGTTGAAGTTACTGAAAAGAAAGTTCGTCGTGAGCGTATAGGACATATCAACTTAGTTGTTCCTATTGCACACATTTGGTATTTCCGTTCATTACCAAATAAAATTGGTTACATCTTAGGGTTACCATCTAAGAAATTAGATATGGTAATTTACTATGAAAGATATGTAGTAATTCAACCAGGTATTGCAAAAGGTTTAGAAGGAGAAGAATTAAATAGATTAGATTTCTTATCAGAAGAAGAGTACTTAGATATCTTAGAAACTCTTCCTATCGAGAATCAATATTTAGAAGATTCAGATCCTAATAAGTTTGTTGCTAAAATGGGAGCTGAAGCTTTAGAAGACTTATTATCTCGCATTAACTTAGATGAATTATCTTATGAATTAAGACATAAAGCACATAACGAAACTTCTAAACAACGTCGTACAGAGGCATTAAAACGTTTACAAGTTGTAGAATCGTTACGTGAATCTAATATGCATCATGTAAACCGCCCAGAATGGATGGTAATGCGTGTAATTCCAGTTATTCCACCGGAATTACGTCCATTAGTTCCATTAGATGGAGGTCGTTTTGCAACTTCAGATTTAAATGATTTATACCGTCGTGTAATTATCCGTAACAATCGTTTAAAACGATTAATGGAAATTAAAGCTCCAGAAGTAATCTTACGTAATGAAAAACGTATGTTACAAGAAGCTGTAGATTCATTATTTGATAATACACGTAAAGCATCTGCTGTAAAAGCTGATGGTAATCGTCCGTTAAAATCTTTATCTGATTCATTAAAAGGAAAACAAGGTCGTTTCCGTCAAAACTTATTAGGTAAACGTGTAGATTATTCTGCTCGTTCTGTAATTGTTGTTGGTCCAACACTTAAATTACATGAATGTGGTTTACCAAAAGATATGGCAGCTGAATTATACAAACCATTTGTTGTTCGTAAATTAATCGAGCGTGGTATTGTAAAAACAGTAAAATCGGCTAAGAAAATTATAGATAGAAAAGAGCCAGTTGTTTGGGATATTTTAGAGAATGTAATTAAAGGTCACCCAGTTTTATTAAACCGTGCCCCTACATTACACCGTTTAGGTATCCAAGCATTCCAACCGAAATTAATCGAAGGTAAAGCAATTCGTTTACATCCATTAGTGTGTACTGCCTTCAATGCCGATTTCGATGGTGACCAGATGGCTGTTCATTTACCATTAGGACCAGAAGCAATTTTAGAGGCTCAATTATTAATGTTAGCTTCTCAAAATATTCTGAATCCAGCAAATGGTTCTCCTATTACTGTACCTTCTCAGGATATGGTTTTAGGTCTGTATTATATGACAAAAATTCGTCGTACAGACCACCAGTTTACAGTAAAAGGAGAAGGATTAACTTTCTATTCTGATGAAGAAGTACAAATTGCTTACAACGAAGGTGCAGTAGATTTAAATGCTCCAATTCGTGTAAAAACAACTGTACGTCAAGGAGACAAATTAGTAGAAAATCAATTAATTGAAACTTCTGTAGGTCGTGTGTTATTTAACCAAATCGTACCAAAAGAAGTAGGTTATATTAATGAAGTATTAACGAAAAAATCGTTACGTACTATTATTAATAAAATCATCAAAATTACTGATTTCCCTAAAACAGCAGCTTTCCTTGATGATATGAAAGCATTAGGATATCGTAATGCCTTTGAAGGAGGTTTATCTTTCTCTTTAGGTGATATCTTAATTCCTGAACAAAAGAAAGAGCTTATCTCTGGTGCAATCTCTCAAGTAGAGAACATCAAGATGAACTATAATATGGGTCTTATTACAAACAACGAACGTTATAATCAAGTAATTGATGTTTGGACAACAACAAACGCAACGTTAACGGAGATTGTAATGAAACGTATGACTGAAGATCAACAAGGGTTTAACTCAGTATTCATGATGCTTGATTCTGGAGCACGTGGATCTAAAGAGCAAATTCGTCAGTTATCTGGTATGCGTGGATTGATGGCTAAACCTCAAAAAGCTGGTTCTACTGGTGGGGATATCATCGAAAACCCAATTATCTCTAACTTCCGTGAAGGTTTATCTATCTTAGAGTACTTTATTTCTTCTCACGGGGCTCGTAAAGGTCTTGCCGATACAGCCTTAAAAACTGCCGATGCAGGGTACTTGACTCGTCGTTTAGTTGATGTTGCACAAGACGTTATCGTAATGCACGAAGATTGTGGTACATTAAGAGGATTAGAAGTTACTGCACTTAAGAAAAAAGAAGAAATCATTGAAAGTTTATCTTCTCGTATCTTAGGACGTACTTCATTAAATGATGTTTATAATCCAGATAATGGAGAATTAATTGTTGCTTCAGGAAACATTATCACAGAAGAAATTGGTGATGCTATTGAAGCTGCAGGTATAGAAAACGTAGAAGTACGTTCTCCTTTAACTTGTGAAGCTAAAACAGGTATTTGTGCTAAATGTTATGGACGTAACTTAGCTACAGGTAAAGATGTTCAGAAAGGAGAATCAGTTGGTGTAGTTGCTGCGCAATCAATTGGTGAGCCTGGTACACAGTTAACATTACGTACATTCCACGTGGGAGGTACTGCTGGTAACGTATCAGAACAAAATACTATTAATGCTAAAGTTGATGGTACTGTAGAATTTGAAGATTTAAGAATTGTTGAATCTACAAATGACGAAGGAAACTTAGTTGATACTGTTGTTTCTCGTTCTACAGAATTAAAAGTTATTGATGATTTAGGAAACGTACGTCAACAAACTAACATCGCTTATGGTACTGTATTAGCTGTTAAAAACGGAGCTAAAGTTAAAAAAGGTGACGAAATTGCTAGTTGGGATTCATATAACGGGGTTATTATTGCAGAATCTGCAGGTAAAATCGAGTATGAACAATTGGAACAAGGTATTACTTATAAGATTGAAATCGATGAGCAAACTGGATTCCAAGAAAAAGTTATTTCTGAGTCACGTAATAAAAAGTTAGTTCCTGCGTTAAGAGTATTAACTGTTGATGGAGAAGAAAAAACATACAACTTACCAGTAGGTGCACACTTAATGGTAAATGATGGAGAAAAAATTAGTTCAGGTAAGATCTTAGTTAAGATCCCTCGTAAATCTGCAAAATCTGGAGATATTACAGGAGGTTTACCTCGTATTACTGAGTTATTAGAGGCTCGTAATCCATCTAACCCATCAGTTGTTTGTGAAATGGATGGTGTTGTAACATTTGGTAAAATTAAGCGTGGTAACCGTGAAATCATCGTTGAATCTAAAAATGGTGAAATCCGTCGTTACTTAGTTAAATTATCTGCTCAAGTATTAGTTCAAGAAAATGACTTTATTCGTGCAGGTGAACCATTATCAGATGGAGCTATTACACCAGAAGACATTTTAAGAATCTTAGGTCCTACAGCAGTACAAGAATACTTAGTAAATGAAATTCAAGATGTATATCGTTTACAAGGTGTAAAAATTGATGACAAACATTTCGAAATTATCGTACGTCAAATGTTACGTAAAGTTCGTATTGTAGATTCAGGAGATACACGATTCTTGGAAGATAGTCTAGAGCACAAAGACGATTTCATGGAAGAAAACAATCGTTTATTCGGAATGAAAGTCGTAGAAGATGCAGGTGATAGTACTGATTTAAAACCAGGACAAATTGTATCTGTTCGCGAATTACGTGATGAAAACTCTAAATTAAAACGTGAAGATAAAAACTTAGTAACAGCTCGTGAAGCTATCCCTGCAACAGCACAGGCAGTTTTACAAGGTATTACAAGAGCATCTTTACAAACAAAATCTTTCATGTCTGCAGCATCGTTCCAGGAAACAACGAAAGTTCTTAATGAAGCGGCTGTAGCAGGAAAAGTTGATAGTTTAGTAGGATTAAAAGAAAACGTAATTGTTGGACACTTAATTCCTGCAGGAACTGGACTAAAAGAATACCAGAACATTGTCGTAGGATCTAACCGTGAATACGAAGAATTAATAAACGCAAAACAAGAATTATAATGTCAGAAAATCAACAAAACGAAGGGTTAAACATCGAGTTAAACGAATTAGTAGCTCAAGGAGTTTACGCAACAGGAGCAATCATCAACCACTCACCATCTGAGTTCGTTGTAGATTTCGTACAATTTTTACCAGGTGCAAGACCAAGTGTAAAATCTCGTATTATCTTATCTCCATTACAAGCGAAACAATTATCTCAATCGTTAGCTGAAAACGTAGTTAACTTCGAGAAAAGCTTTGGTGAAATCAAAGAACCTCAAGTAAACAACGGTACAGCAACTTACGAAGCTTAAGAAATTTCTCTTAATATTTCAAAAATCCCTTAATCTTAGATTAGGGGATTTTTTTATGTTTTTTATTTTTAAATCTAATTGTAAACGTATTTGCAAAAGTGATTGTAATGGAAATCCTTTTGTTATAAAATACTAGAATTATCGATATAAAATAACAAAAGATTGCAATGGAAAGCACGTTCCGAAGGATTTGCCCTAGAAAATAAATGATGAATTGAGTTACTAAGTTTTAAATGATAAGAGAATATTATATCTTTGCAAAATAATATACAAACAAAAAACAAACAATGGCACAAGATGTAATTTTCGATTTGATTGAAGAGGAAAAAGAAAGACAATTGAATGGTATTGAACTTATTGCTTCAGAAAACTTTGTATCTGACAATGTAATGAAAGCAATGGGATCTGTTTTAACAAATAAATATGCCGAAGGTTATCCTGGTAAACGTTATTATGGTGGATGTGAAGTTGTAGATGAAATTGAATCTCTTGCAATAGATCGATTAAAAACTTTATTTGGTGCTGAGTATGCAAATGTGCAACCACACTCTGGTTCGCAAGCAAATGCTGCTGTTTATTTAGCTTGTTTGAAACCTGGAGACAAAATTTTAGGTTTTGACTTATCTCATGGTGGACATTTAACACATGGTTCTCCTGTTAATTTTTCGGGTTCTATTTATACAACTTCTTTTTATGGAGTTAATAAAGAAACTGGATATATAGATTATGAAGCAATGGCAGAAACTGCTCGTAAAGAGCAACCAAAAATGATTATTTGTGGTGCTTCTGCTTACTCTAGAGATATAGATTACGCAAAATTTCGTGAAGTTGCTGATGAAGTAGGTGCTTTATTATTAGCAGATATTTCTCATCCAGCTGGTCTTATTGCTCGTGGTATCTTAAATGATCCTCTTCCTCATTGTCACATTGTAACTACAACAACTCATAAAACATTACGTGGACCACGTGGTGGAGTAATTATGATGGGAAAAGATTTTGAAAATCCATGGGGATTAACAACTCCTAAAGGTGAAGTAAAAATGATGTCTCAGTTATTGAATGGAGCTGTTTTCCCAGGAACACAAGGTGGACCATTAGAGCATGTGATTGCATCTAAAGCGGTTGCTTTTGAAGAGGCTTTATCTGATGGTTATATGGATTATATTGTACAAGTTGCTAAAAATGCAAAAGCATTAGCTGCTGCATTGGTTGCAAAACAATACAATATTGTATCTGGAGGAACAGATAATCACTGTATGTTGATTGATTTACGTAATAAAGGGATTTCTGGAAAACAAGCAGAAAATGCTTTGGTTTTAGCTGAAATTACTTGTAACAAAAATATGGTTCCTTTTGATGATAAATCTCCTTTTGTTACTTCTGGTATTCGTTTAGGTACTGCTGCTATCACAACACGTGGTTTAGTAGAAGAGGATATGCAAACTGTTGCAGATTTTATTGATGAGGTATTAACAAACATTGATAACGAAACAGTAATTGATTTGATTGCTGATCGTGTAAATGAGTTTATGTCAAGTAGACCATTATTCCAAATGAAATAATAGAATATATTTTCTAAATGAATAGTAAAAAGCCTCAAATCATCTTATTTGAGGCTTTTTTATTTCTTTTTGATTTTCAATAGATAAAATGATTATAATTTTTAGTAAATCTTTAATTATACGGTTATGAATATTTTTCTCTTAAAAATCTATTCTTTCTAAAAATTAAAAATTTAACTTTACCAAAAATCAATTTTTAGTATAATGTCTGTAAATAAAGAAATAAAAAGAATTACCACAGAAACTTTACGCAAAATGAAGTTTGATGGGGAGAGAATATCTATGTTAACTGCTTATGATTTTACAATGGCAACATTGGCTGATAAAGCAGGATTAGATACAATTTTGGTGGGTGATTCTGCGGCAAATGTAATGTCTGGTTATGAAACTACATTGCCTATTACTTTAGATCAAATGATTTATCATGCACAATGTGTTGTACGTGGAGCAAAACGTGCTTTGGTTGTTGTAGATTTACCATTTGGTACTTATCAATCTGATCCTAAGAAAGCATTGGATTCTGCTGTTAGAGTAATGAAAGAAACAGGTGCACATGCCCTAAAATTAGAAGGAGGAAAAGAGATAGAAGAATCTATTCGTAGTATTGTAAATGCAGGTATTCCTGTAATGGGACATTTGGGTTTAACACCACAATCAATCAATCAATTTGGTTCTTATAAAGTTCGTGCAAAAGATGATGCTGAAGCTCAAAAATTAATGGATGATGCAAAATTATTGGAAGAATTAGGATGTTTTTCTTTTGTAATGGAAAAAATTCCTGCAGATTTAGCTGCTAAAGTTACAGCTTCTGTATCTATTCCAACAATCGGAATTGGAGCAGGAAATGGATGTGATGGACAAGTTTTAGTAATACATGATATGCTAGGACTAAATAATGATTTTAAACCTAAGTTTGTACGTAGATATCTAAATTTAGAAGATGAAATTGTAGGTGCTGTTGAGCAATATGTTGCTGATGTAAAATCTAATGATTTCCCGAATAGTAACGAACAATATTAAAAAATACTGATAAGTAATAAGCTTTTAATGAGAGTAATATCTCATTAAAACTTATTACTTAACTTAAAATTTATCAATGAATCCAGAAATTTTATTTGAAGATAATCATCTTCTAATTATTAATAAAAAAGCAGGAGAACTAGCTCAAGGAGATGAAACAGGAGATATTCCTCTTATCGATAGTTTAAAGAGCTATATAAAAAAACGTGATAATAAACCAGGAAATGTTTTCTTAGGTTTAGTTCATCGTTTGGATAGACCAACTTCTGGAGTTTTAATTTTTGCAAAAACATCCAAAGCATTAACTCGTATGAACGAAATGTTTCAAAAAAGAAACATTGATAAAGTTTATCGCGCAATTGTACAAAATAAACCACCTCATAATTTTGAGCGTTTGGAACATTACCTTAAAAAGAATCCAAAAAATAATAAAACAACAGTTTATCCTAAACCAACAGGAGATGCTAAAAAAGCAATTTTAGAATATACATATTTAGGTGCATTAGATTCTTTTCATTACGTAGAAGTTAAACTGTTTACAGGACGTTCTCATCAAATTCGTGCTCAGTTATCATCTGTTGGTTCACCAATAAAAGGAGATTTAAAGTACGGTGCAAAACGTTCTAATCCTGATGGAAGTATTTCTTTGCATGCTTATCGTATAACTTTTGAGCATCCCGTAAAGAAAGAAGAAATAACAATTATTGCTCCAGTTCCAAAAGATGCCATTTGGCAAGCTACAACAAAATTATAATTTGTAAATTTGTTTCTTATTTAAGAATTAAATGAATACTATATTTTATTTCTTTATCTACCAAATTTCACGTTTACCATTATCTGTACTGTATCTATTTTCAGACTTTTTGTTTTTTCTGTTGTATAGAGTAATCGGTTATAGAAGAAATGTAATACGCACAAATCTTAAAAAATCATTTCCTGAAAAATCAGAGAAAGAGATTATAGATATTCACAAAAAATTCTATGCTAATTTTTGTGATTATTTAGTAGAAACATTAAAAAGTTTTTCAATTTCACAAGAAGAATTAGACAGAAGATTAACTTATTCCAATTTAGAGGTTTTTAACCAGATAAAATCAGAGAAAAGAAATACAATGATGATGTGTGGACACATCTTTAATTGGGAATGGTTTATAGGTACAGCAAGACATTTGTCTACAAAAAATACTATTGCTGTATATCATAAAATTAAAAATCCATTTTGGGATGATAAAATTAATGACATGCGTGCACGTTTTGGAACAAAAGCGATTGATATGAAAGATGTTCTTCGTTTTATGATGAAAACGCCAAATGATGGTGAATCTACTTATCTTTTTGTTGCTGACCAAAGCCCTAAACAATCAGCGGTTCATTATTTCATTGATTTCCTAAATCAAAGAACTCCCGTTTTTAATGGCTTCGACAAAATAGCTCAAAGAAAAGAAATGGGGGTTGTTTACTGTAAAACTGAGAAAATAAAACGAGGATATTACCACACAACATTTGTTCGTTTACAACCAGAAGGAGAAAAATTTACTGAGAATGAAATTGTCCATCAATTTTTTAATCATTTAGAAGAAACAATCAAAGAACATCCAGACAATTGGCTTTGGAGTCATAAACGTTGGAAATATGCCGATTTATAAGATGAGAATAGCTATTGTAATCCTTAATTGGAACGGAGAAAAACTACTTCCTCAATTTTTACCTTCAGTTATCAACAATTCAAAAAATGTTGAGATCTATGTTATTGATAATGCATCAACTGATGGTTCTGTAGAATTGTTAACAACTCAATACCCTGAGGTAAAAATAATTCAAAATAAAGGGAATTATGGTTTTGCAAAAGGATATAATGAAGGTTTAAAAGAAATTGATGCTGAATATTTCTGTTTATTAAATTCTGATGTTGAGGTTACAGAAAATTGGATAGAACCTATAATTTCTTTATTAGATAGTCGTCCAGATATTGCAGCAGTGCAACCAAAATTATTAGATTTTAAAAATAAATCTTATTTTGAATATGCAGGTGCAGGTGGTGGATTAATAGACCAATATGGTTATCCTTATTGCCGAGGACGTGTTTTTTCTACTTTAGAGGAAGATAAAGGTCAATACAACGATACAACTCAAATATTTTGGGCAACAGGAGCATGTTTTTTTATCAGAAGTAAAGATTTTTTTGAACAAAAAGGTTTCGATGAAGACTTTTTTGCTCACATGGAAGAGATAGATTTATGTTGGCGATTAAATAATGCTGGTCGAAAAATTTATTATTGTGGCGACTCTACCGTTTATCATTTGGGTGGAGCAACTTTAGATAAATCTAATCCAAAAAAATGGTATTTAAACTATAGAAATAGCTTGTGGATGTTATTGAAAAATTTACCAAAAAATAAATTATTTCCAACTATTTTCACACGCTTGTCATTAGATGGTATTGCAGCAATGGCTTTTCTTCCTTCACAAGGATTTCCTCATTTGTGGGCAGTTTTTATATCGCATATGCATTTTTATAAAGGATTATCAAAAATGTATAAGAAAAGGCGAAAACATCAAGACAAAAATTATTCAACTACGGCATTATTACCAATTCAATATTTCTTGAAAAAGCGAAAATATTTCAACGATTTAAAATAATAAGTCATCTAATAATTTGGGCAATCCCTTCGGTCACGCTTTCTCGCTGTATCTTTTATAATTGATTTTATAGTTTTTGCTAATCAATTATAAAGGGATGCCGCTTCAATCCTTATTGCATTTTTTTATAAAAAAAATAAAACTTATCACCAACATATTGAATATTTTACTATTTTCATTTTAAATTAATTAACATGAAAATATTTAGCACATTACCTTTATTTTTTACTTTAATATCAACTACAATTTCTGCTCAGAAATTAGAAGTAAAATACCAAGAAATAACTCATATAGATGAAGAAGCATTAAAAGTATCTATTCAATCGAATAATACTTCTAAGTTACCAGAAAATTTTAAGGATAATATGTTAAAGAATCTAACAGATCCTAAAGATTATTTACTAACAATATATGATAATCAGTCATATTACAAGAAAGAAGAAAAAATTAGTAATAGTCAATCTAGTGGTGCTTCATTTAGTATAAGTTTTAGTGGTGTAGGTAATGGATTGTTTAAAGATCTTTCCACAAATCAGTATTTAACAAGTGTTTCTATGTTCAATAAAGAATACACTATAAAAGATCAATTAAAAGATTATCAATGGAAAATATCTCGAGAGACAAAAAAGATTCTAGGTTTTGATGTAAAGAAAGCAACTTCAACTACAGATAGTGGAAATATAGTTACAGCTTGGTATGCACCAAGTATTCCAGTAAAAAAT
Source organism: Flavobacteriales bacterium UBA7612 (assembly GCA_002484335.1). Classification (GTDB taxonomy): domain Bacteria; phylum Bacteroidota; class Bacteroidia; order Flavobacteriales; family Weeksellaceae; genus Empedobacter. The sequence continues at coordinate 41,064 of DLJQ01000011.1, read as the reverse complement.
GGACCAGCAATGTATAGTGGTTTACCAGGATTAATATTAGAAGTACAAACAACCAATTCTAAAAGTAAGTTAAAAGAAAATACATCAATAAAAGCTATTGAAGTAAAAGAAGATCCTTCCTTGAAACCAATTCAAAAACCGAAAGAAAAAAATGTAATTACTGACGAAGAGTTTAAAAATATTTCTGAAAGTCAATTTAAGCAATTTAAACAAATGCGTTCTGAAGGAGTAGATAGAAAAGATTAAGAAATTTTTACATTTTAGTTAAATTTGAGATAAAAATTTTAAAACTAATTCTATTAAAGCTTATATTTAATTAAAGAAATAAAATAATAAATTTATGAAAGCTTTAATCATCGTTGACCTACAAAATGATTTTTTACCAGGAGGTTCTTTAGCTGTAAAAGATGGAGATACATTAATAGATCGTATTAATCAATTACAGGAAAAATTTGATATCGTTGTAGCTACACAAGATTGGCATCCAGCAAAACATGAAAGTTTTGCAAGTCAACATGAAGGTAAAAAGCCTTTTGATGTAATTGTATTAGATGACCATGATAAAACTGTACAAGTTTTATGGCCAGACCATTGTATTCAAGGAACAAGAGGAGCAGAATTACATAAAAATTTAAATCAAAATAGAATTAGTGCTATTATTCGCAAAGGAATGAATCCTAAAATTGATTCTTACAGTGGGTTTTATGATGTGAATAAGAAGAATCCGACAGGGCTTCATGGTTATTTAAAAGATCATAATGTAACAAGTGTTTATATCTGTGGTCTAGCTGCAGATGTTTGTGTTTATCATACAGCTGAAGATGCATTAAGATTAGGTTATGCAACTTATATTTTAGAAGGTTCTACAAAAGCAATTGACGAAGAAAAATTCGAAAAACTAAAAGAAAATTTTGTAGAGAAAGGAGGAAACGTTTCTACTTATTTATTATAAAAATATAATTTATCATCAAAAAAAGCCTTAGTATTTATTTAATATTGAGGCTTTTCTTCTACACAATAAATATGTTATAATTTATTTTTTTGAATAAAATCGATATATTCAGATGGTGTAATACCTTCAAAATCTTTAAAAACTTTATTAAAAGTAGATTGATTATTAAATCCCGCTTTACTGTATATATAGAATAATTTAATTTTACTCATATCATTTTCTTTTATTAATTTTTTTACATTATTAATTCTATAATGGTTAACATAATGATTGAAATTTAAATATCCATGGTATCTTATTGATTGTGAGATATAATTATTATTAGCTCCTACTTCAATACTTAATTGAGAAATGCTAAATTTTGGGTTAGTGAAAAACTCTTTCTCAATCATAAGAGCATCAATTTTTGTAAATAAAGAAATAGTACTAGAAATATTATTTTCATTTGTTATAATTCTATTTTTAATAGAAAGTCTTTTTTTGTCATATACAATCTGTATTTTTCTTAATCTATCTTTATAATGAAGAAAAATACACATTGTCAAAATATTAGAACCTATGACAAGAAGATCTGTATATCTAAGCATTTTATAGGATGATATAGAGTAATAATTAAAATCATTTGCTATAAAAAACGTTATTCCAATTACAATTATTAAATAAATCATATATTTTATAAATGTATTTTTTTTGAAGAAAATATATACAATAAAAGGAATTGGGATATACCAGCATAAATTCATTATTGAATAACTCCAAAAATATACTACCGGAAATGATAAATAAATAGGACCTATGATTAAATGAAAATGTATAATTTTATTTATAGTTTTAATAGATAATAAATAAACAAGGATAAGAGAAGTAATAGGAAATAGAGATCCTATTAAACAATAATACCCCATTATAATGTCATTAAAAATTATAAAAAAGATAGAAGAAAAAAGAATTAAAATTGTACTAACAGTAATATCATAAACTTTTAATATTCTTTTCTCTAAATTCAATATATGAGATTTAGTTTTTTCCATTATAATTTTTTTTCTTAATAATATTTCATTTTTCATTGAATTAAGTAGTTAAATATTAATATTTTAATATTTAAAATTTGAGAAAAAAAAAGTTTTAATACTTTTATATATTTCATTGCAAAGCCTCGTAAATAGTAAGTAGATCAATTATGTTTAGGTGTAATTTTGTAAAATTATTAACGCAAAATTAATGCAATTTATGAAATTAAATCTCTTTTTACCATTCCTATTAATTTCTAGTTTTCTATTTAGTCAAGTAGGTATTAATACAAATACACCAAATCCTAATAGTAATTTACATGTTTCTGAACGTAATGATCCAAATAGTTCAAATGATCCAGATAATTACTCAGGAATAATAATTCAACGTTATACAACTTCAGAACGAGATAAATTAACTTATTCTGATTATCCTACAAATAGTTCTATTCGTTTAAATAAATTTGATAATAGTTTAATGATTTTTAATACTTCAGAGAATTGTTATAATTATTGGAATTTTGATGAAGAAGAATGGAAAAGTCTTTGTGGAAATTTAGGTAATGCAAAAATTACTTTTGATTGTAATTTATCAGAATTAAAAGGAAATTATGTTAGAGGAAAAGAGGTCGATGGAACTAACTATATTCAAATTTCTGTTAATGTAACAAAACCTGGTAATTACCAAATAATGGCTAATTCTTCTTCTAATAATGGTTATTCATTTGTAGGTCAGGGAACATTTGTTACTACTGGTAAACAAATTGTTAAATTATCTGCACAAGGTACACCAATTGGAGTTCAACAAGACAATTTTGATATAACTTCTTCTCAAGAAAGTTCTCAATCAAAATGTAGTATTTCTGTTCAAGTAAAAGCAGATATATCCAACTATTCTTTAAATTGTTCTTCAGCTATCGTTAATGGAACATATGTTAAAGGTACAGCTTTAAGTTCTAATAATACAATATCTATGAATGTTAATGTTAGCTCATTAGGTTCTTATGATATTAATACAAATCTTATTAATGGAGTTGGTTTTTCTGCTTCAGGAACTTTTACAACTACAGGGACACAGACTATTACATTAATAGGAACTGGAACACCTACTGTAAATTCTAGTTTTGATGTTAATATTGTTTCAAATACTGTTGATGGCAATGCAACATGTAGTGTTAATATACCATTAACTTTACCTGCGATGACTTATGCTATTATTGGAACTAGTGATTATTCATGGAACAATGTATATCGAAAATCTGCATTTAATTCTAGTTCTTTTGGCGTAAATGGAAAAGTTAAAATTATAAAATTAAATCAATTATGGTCTCAAACAGATGTCAATGCAGCAGCAAGTAGTTTAAATGGTAGTGGAGAGAAGCCAGATATTATTTTATATTATTCATATGGAGCTAACCCAAATTCTAATATTACTACAGCTCTTAATAATTACATTGCAAAGGGAGGTGTTGTAATTTATGGATCGTCAGATAATACAGCAGCACAGACGAATATTTTATTGCAAGGAATTTATGGAACAACTAATCCTCCAGTTGCTTATGATAGAGGAGGAAATAGTAGTCAAAATGATTATCAAATAAATAATAATCCTAATGATCCAATAATTAATGGACCTTTTGGTAATTTGTCTTCAAAATATTGGGGAGAAGATAATAGTGGAAGTGTATTTGTTAGAAATTTACCTTCGACTGCGACGCAAATAGCTTCTGCAAACAATCAATATTCTAATAATAGTATAAATCCAGAACATTCTATACTTTGGTATGATGACCATTATAATTTTGCTTATGTAGGTGATTCTGTAGCAGCTGCATGGGATACAAATACATCAACAACAGGATGGGCAGCAGTTTATAATCAGACAACAGGTTTTCCTATAGCTAAATCTTTTGGTTATTGGAATTCGGGAACAGCAGGAAATGTATTTGTTTTCAATTCTGCTATGGATTTAAATTTGGTTGCATGGGCACTTCAAAAAGCAGCCACATCAGGTATTAATAAACATTAGTAGTTGTTATATATTATAAATAATAAAAAAAGAGGAAGTTTTTTAGTTAATTATTTATGCAAGAAGTCTTAGTATTTTATTACTTAGGCTTTTTGTTTTTAAATAAAGTATATACTAAAAATTATTTTTTATTTTTCTATGTAACATTATATCAATATACTATACTAATTATATAAAACATTGATATATGAAAAAAACAATTCTAACTTTTGCTTTAGGAATTATCACAACAACTATTTCTTTTGCACAAGATGGTAAAACACAAAACATAGATGCTACTTATATTACTGAAGTAAAATTTGATTATGAAAAATTAATGACAACAATTCCAGCACAAGTAAGAGCACAAGTAGGTCCAATGCTGAAAGCTGAAATTGATGCAGGAATTTTTATAAATTATTTTTTTAAGAGTAATGGAAAAATGTCTACTTATACTTTAGAACAAAAAGTAGGAAATGCACAATCTCAAGGCGGTATGATTGCTCAACAAATGGCTTCATTTGATAGCAAACCTACTTACAAAGATTTTACAGTTACCCCACCTACATCATATAAAGAAGTTGATATGATGGGGAAAAATTTTTTAATAAAAGATGCTATTCCAGATTATAAATGGAAAATATCTCGTGAAAAAACAGAAATAGCAGGTTATCAAGCAACAAAGGCAGAGGGTGTTATGATGGATTCTATTCCTGTGACCGCTTGGTTTGCTCCGGCTATTCCTTTAAAAGATGGACCTAATGGACTTGCTGGATTGCCAGGATTTATTGTAAAAGCAGAGTTTGAAATGAATAATGCACATATGATTATTACATTAAAAGAATTAAATATTTCAGATAAAGAGTTAAAAGTTACTTTGCCAACAAAAGGACAAGTTGTTACAACAGAAGAATTCATGAAAATAATGAAAGAAATGCAAAAAAAGTTTCAAGAAATGTCAAATAGTAGTGTTGATACTAAATAATCAGTTTTATTTTTATAATTAACACTATATGAAGAAATTTTTCTACCCTATTTTTTTGATTGGTATTTCTCAATTTTCCTTTGCACAAGAATGTAAGTTAAAAGGAAGTATTGTAGACGAAAACGGAATTCCAGTAACAGATGCTTCAGTATCTATTTTTGATGATAAAAATGAAGGTCAAGGTTTTGTTTTTACAAATAATGTTGGTGAATTCGAGTTTAAATTACCTTGTGGTAAAAAATATGATATCGAAGTTGAACAAGCAGGATTTGAGAACTATTTAGAAAATATTGACTTAAAGGAAAATGTTAATCGAAAAATAAAATTGCTAAAAGGTCAACAAATTTCTTTACAAGAAACAATTGTTAAGGCACAGCAAGCAATCAAAGTAAAAGGAGATACGATTGAATATGATGCAGATTCTTTTAAGGTAGGTAATGAAGAAGTTTTAGAAGATATTTTAAAAAAATTACCTGGAATTGAAGTTCAGAATGGTAAAGTTTTTTACAAAGGAAAACAAATGTCTCAGGTAACTGTTGGTGGACGAGAAGTATTGGGAGGAAATGAAAAACTTTTGAACAAAAATTTACCTTCAGATGCAGTATCTAAAATACAACTGAATACAAAATTCAAATCAAATCCTTTTGCCTCATCTTTACAAGAAGATGATGAACAATTTTCGTTAAATATTGAATTAAAAGATGATATGAAACGTCTTGCATTTGGTAATGTAACTCTTGGTGGAGATGCAGATAAACATACAGATGCACAAGCAAAAGTTTTTTATTTTTCTGAAAAAACAGATGCAACAATCATCAATGATTTTAATACATTCGGAAAACAAGTTTTTGATCAAGATGATTATGTAAGTTTTTTTGGAGGATATTCTGAATTTAATGCTGAAGGAAGTATCTATTCGCTTCGCACAAATGATAATTTAAATATTTTTACAAAAACTGATGCTCCAATGATGAACAGCTATAATGGAGCAGTACATTTTGGAGCAGAACCTAATAAAAAATTACGTGTTTCTGGTTTCGGATTAATAAACACAAATAACATTCGTTATAACTCTCGTGTAGAAAATCTTTATTACAATGTTGACCCTACTTATACAACGGTAGATGAAGAAAACAATAGGAATAATACAATGATGGGAATGGCTCGTTTACGTTTAGATTACAATCCGAATGATAAAGGTCAAATAAAATACCGTTTAAATTTTAATTATCTAGATAGTGACAACGAACAATCTGTAAATAGTTTTTATAATGGAGAACAAAACAGTTTTAGAACAATTTCTTCGGATCAAAAAAACTATTCATTTTCTCAAACATTATCCTACATAAAAAAAGTTGGTAGAGATCATAACATCGGATTTTATTTGCGTCATCAATATCAAAAAGACACGCCAGATTATTCTATTTTTTCTGATTCTAATCCATTTTCTTCTTTTTCAATTTTCGAGAATTTAAGTGAAGTTAATAATCAGTATAATATCAACCAAAATCAAAAATATACGTTTAATACGATTCAATTTTATACGATTTTTAATTATTTGCTGACAAATACTTCAAACTTAAAATTAAAAGCAGGAACTAGTTTCAGTATTCAGAATTTTGATAATTCAATTTATGATTATAGAAAATTATTAACCAATGATAAATTAATTTCTGATACAGATTTCAATTATAATGAAACTTTTATTGATGCTACATTGACAAAAAAAATAGGAAGCTTACAAGCAGATTTAGGTGCTGGTTTATCTTATTTTGATCAAACAACTAAATTTTATGATGGTTCTGAAACGAAGAAGAATCAAACAAAAGTTTTACCTCACGTAAACATTCAGTATAAATTCAGTAATGCAACAAATATTTATGCTAGTTACAAACAAAATTATAGTTTTCCTTACACGAAAGATTTAAATGATTCTTATAGCATTCAGAGTTATCAATCTATTTTTTATGGAAATCGTGATTTAAGACAAGCTTTAACTCATAATGGATCATTAAACTTTCAACATTTTAATGCATTTTCTTTCTTTAGTTTTTTTGCTAGCTTAGGTTATACAGAACAAGAAAATAGTATACAAACTCAATCTATCATGAATCTGAATTATATTACAGATAATTCTGGAACTGTAACAGGAATTAAACCTCCTTATCAATTTAATTCATTAATTAATTCTGATAATAAGCAAAGGTCTTATTCGGGAAATATGATGGTAGAAAAAAGATTTGTAAAATGGTATAATCTTCGATTAAATGGAAATATATCAACATCAAATTATTATACAATTGCTACAAACAGAAGGTTTGAAAATGATGTACTTGTAAATGAAAATACAGAAAACGTAAATAATAAAAGTTTTAGTCAAACGTATAACTTAGAAAATAAATTTACTTTTAATAAAAAGTTTGAATTAAAAGCTGGATTAAATTTAAGTCTTAACGAATATAAATCTCTTGTTACACAAAATTTTAAAACTTGGAAACCCTATGCAGATGCAGCTTGGTCTGTAACAAGTAAATTATTATTACAATCTGATTTTTCTTATCGTATGCAATATCGTAACAACGAAAAATTAAATAATGCTAAAGAATGGAATGCATCTGTTCGATACAATGTTGCTAGAAAAACCTATTTAACTGTAATAGGTGGTAATCTTTTAGGTAACAACGTAATTGTTAGTAACGGTGTTAATAACAATAGTATTTATACTTCTACAAAAAATGTATTAGGAAGATATTTCATTTTCAATGTACGCTATAAATTTTAACTAAAAATATCTCGTTATGTATATAAAAAATAAAGCTTAGNNCTAAGCTTTATTTTTTATATAAATTATTATAAGTTTAATAACTAAAAATATATTGTTACAATCAATAATAAATATTGTTTTTTTATTCTTAAATATTTCTTAATACTATTAGAAAATAAGTCGTAAATTGCTTGTAAGTTATTCATAGCTATTTTTTTTAAATTTTGATTAAAATAGTAATGAATAATAGTAAATAAAATTCATTTAAGGCAATTTTATTTAAATGCTTAATAAAATATAAATTATATCAAAATGTTCAACCAACCAAACCACATTAAGATAGGATTTTGTATTGTAATTAGTCTGTTTCAACAATTGAATGCCCAAACATTATCGTTTACTGATGCATATGAGAGAATGTATCATGATAATAATTCATTAAAGGTTGTTTATAAGCAGAATGAAACACAACAATATATCACAAAATCTATAAAAGGTCTACGTTATCCCTCATTAAATGCATATGCAACAGGTATTGTTTTTGATCGAAGTTTAAAAGAAGGTTTTAATAATGCTCGAAATGGATTAGCTAATTTTTTAAATTTACCGAATCCAAGTATATTAGGAAACTGGAGTATTCCTATTGCTAAAAAAGAAATGGCTTTTGCAGGATTTAATGCTGTTTGGCCAATTTTTACAGGAGGGAAAATCAATGCAGCTGTTAAAGTTGGTGAAATTGAAACTGAAATTTCAGCTAAAACTATTATAGGAACAGAAAATCATCTGATATCGGAACTGACACAACGTTATTTTCAAGTAAAGCTAGCGGATGAGGCTTTAATTGTTCGTAAACAAGTTTTAGATGGAATGAAAAAACACTTATATAACGCCACTAAATTAGAAGAAAACGGAATTATTGCTCCAGTAGAAAAATTAGTTGCAGATGTAGCTGTTTCAGAATCTAATAGAGAAGTTTTAGCAGCAGAAAAAGCTATAAAAATAGCTAGATCAGCTTTAGCAAATACGCTAGCTACAGATGATATAAAAGATAATTTAACTTCTGATTTTTTTGAAATTATAGATTTGAATTCTTTAGAATTTTATAAACAATCGGCAATTAATAATTATCCTGAATTACAGAAGATTATATTGCAAAAAGATTTAGCTGATCAAGGAGTTAAAGCTAAAAAATCAATCTATTATCCTACTGTAGCAGCCTTCGGTCAAACAATTTTATTACATAATAATCCAATAGGTTTAGGAGTTTTAGATTCTTCTAGAGAGAGACCTTGGGCTGTAGGAATAGGAGTTACTTACAATTTATTTGATGGTTTTAAAAATAAGAATGAACTAAAAGCTGCTATTACTACAAGAGAAAGTATAGATTTCTTAGAAGCTAAGGCAAAAAAAGATGTTATTACTTTAGTGGAAAACTTATATTTTGAAATTCAGAAAAGTCAAGAAGAGATTGAGAATTTGAAAGTACAAGAAAAATTAGCTTCAGAAGTAATTAGAGTTCGTAGTAAGGCTTTTTCAGAAGGTTTAGCTACATCTACAGATGTTATTGATGCAGAAAATAACTTATCAGTTATTCGTTTACTAATTCTTAGTTCACAATATGCTTACACTGTTTCTTTTGCTAACTTGTTAGAATTTAGTGGACTCAGTAAAGAATTTTTAAATTATACAAATTAATATAACCTATGAAAAATAAAATTATTAATGCTTTACTAGGTGTTTTTATAATCCTAGTTATTTTAGGTGTATCACTTTGGTATATGAAAGCTCCTTCTATATCATATTTACAAGGACAAGTTGAAGCTAAACAAATAAATGTTGCCTCGAAAATACCAGGTAGAATAGATAAAATTTTAGTTGAAGAAGGTGATGTTGTTGAAGCAGATCAGTTGTTAGCAATTATTAGTACACCAGAAATAGATTCTCAATTAGAGCAAGCTAAATCTGTAAAAGTAGCTGCAGAAGCAGTTAATGAAAAAATTGATAATGGTTCTCGTTCTCAAGAAATATTAGCAACTTATAATGTATGGCAACAAGCTAAGTCTGCTAAAGAATTAGCCTATAAAACATATACTCGTTTAGATAATTTATATAAAGATAAAGTTATTCCAGCTCAGAAAAGAGATGAAGCCTATACGCAATATCAAGTTGCAATAAATTCAGAAAATGTATCTAAAGCGAACTATGATATGGTTAAGATAGGAGCGCGTGTTGAGGATAAAAAGGTAACTAAAGCGCAAGTTAATCAAGCACAAGATGCTATAAATACTGTAACTATAATTAGAAATGAAGGACAAGTTAAAGCACCACGTAAAGGAGAGGTTTTAACAATTATGCCTAATAATGGTGAACTTGTAAATATGGGATATCCTATTATAAATTTAATTGATATTAATGATGTTTGGGTATTTTTTAATATAAAAGAGACATTATTGTCAAAGTTTAAAATGGGAACTAAATTTTTTGCTATTATACCAGGTTTAGAGAATAAAAAAGTTCAATTACAAGTTAAATATGTAGCAGCTCAAGGAGATTATGCAACATGGAATGCAACAAAAACACAAGGAGATTTTGATACGAGAACATTCTTGATTAAAGCTTATCCAGTTCAAAAAATTGAAGGTTTAAGACCAGGAATGAGTGCTCTGGTAGATGAAGCTGATTTGAAATAAAAGTGGGATTATAATATAAATTGTGATAAAAAAAATTTTAAAAATATTTTTAGGAGAGTGGTCTCATATATTTAGTACTCCTCGTCTTTTAGTTGTTTTATTTGGTATTCCTATATTCATTTTTGCTTTTTATGGATCTTTAATGGAAAAAGGAGTTCCTACAAAACTGCCAGTAGCAATTCTTGATCAAGATAAAACACCATTCTCAAGACAACTAGGGATGATGCTTAATGCTACATCTACAATAGATTTAAAGAATGTAAATAATGAACTAGAAGGAGAGAGTTCTGTGAGAAGAAATGATTCATTCGCTTTTATAATAATACCAAAAAATTTTCAACGGAATATAGAAAAAGGAAATTATACTAGTTTATATTGCTCATATAATGGACAATATCTTCTTTCAGGTGCAATTATTTTTAAGAGTTTTCAGACAGTTGCCCAAACTTTTATGGCTGGTATAGTACTACAAACATTAGAGCAAAAAGGTTTATCATCTGCTGAAGCTATGTCTTCTATATTACCAATTAATGCAGACATACACATTTTATATAATCCTTACACAAGCTATAGTTATTATTTGAGTATAGCTTTTATACCAATGGCATTGCAAATAATGGCAATGATTATGTCTATTTATACATTTGGTTTAGTATTAAAACAAAATAGAGGTTTAGAATTATTGAACCAAGCTGGAGGAAATATATACATAGCTATTATAGGAAAAATTTTACCGTATACAATCATCTTTTTTTCATTTGGATTTTTAATGAACTGTTTGTTGTTTTATAAAATAGGGACACCATTCAGAGGAAGTTTTATAGGAGTTAATATATTATTTTTTGTTCTTATTTTAATCTGTCATAGTATAGCATTATTCATTGTTTCTATAACAACTAGTTTTAGAACGGCTCTAACTATTGGAGGGGATTATACAGCACTTGCTTTTTCTTTTGCAGGATATACTTTTCCTGCTTTAGGGATGAATCAATTTATACAATACTTATGTTATATATTCCCATATACTTCATACATGCGTTTTATGGTAGATTATGGTGTTCGAGGAGTTATTTTTAGTAATGCTCAAAAAATATATCTTATAATTTTTGCAGTATTCTCTTTATTCGGTGTTATAGGTATACCATTATATCATAAAAAATTAAAGAAAGGACATTATGATGTTTAAAAAAATTATTAGCTCTCTTTCTTTAATTATAGAAACAGCTAAAAAGGAAAAACAATTATTATTTAAAGATTCAGCTTCAATAGAGATTTATATTGGGTGTGTTATTGCAGTTTATTTTTTTTACACATTTGTTTATAGTCCCGAAGTCTTTACAAAATTACCTATAGCTTATGTAGATAATGATCAAACTACAATTTCTCATGAAGTTAAACGTATGTTGAATGATACAGAATCATTGGATTTAATATATGAAGTGACGAGTTTAGAAGATGCTAAAAAACTATTTGAAGAAAATAAAATAAATGGAATTATAATGATTCCTAAAAACTTTTCAAAAGATTTACAAAAACCAGGGAATAATCCAACTATTGCAATCTATTGTGATGCATCATATATGTTGTATTATGATAAAACATTACAAGCTGTATCTAATTCTTTAATGGCTTACACATCTCAATTACAACTACAACAGACGATGATGAGTGGAGTACCAATGAAAGAAGCTCAAGCTTCTTCAAAACCTTTTAATATTATTTCTACTTCTTTGTATAATCTAGATGAAGGCTATGCAACATTTGTAATCCCTTTAGTGATTATAATCGCAATGCAAACTTTACAATTAACAGGAATGGGAGTTTTGTACGGTACAATGAGAGAGAACAATACGTTCTCTAAAAATTTCGAAATAGCTAAAGGTAGATTTGGTTATTTTTTTATGACTATAGGTAGATCTATACCCTATTTTATTATATCAATGTTATTATTTCTTTTTGGGATAGAAGTTATTTTTCACATTTTTACAATTCCACAAAGAGGAAATGTTTTAGAAGTAATGGTTTTTCTTATTCCAGTAACCTTATCTATTATATTTTTAGGGATGAGTTTAATGAATTTTTTTAGAAACAGAGAAGATCCTATAATGCTTCTTACAGTTTTTTCTATTCCAGCTTTGATGATGGGAGGAGTGTCATATCCAACATTGGCTTTTCCATTATGGATAAAAATTATAGCTATATTTTTTCCAAGTACAATTGGTGTAAAAGGATTTTTAGCTTTAACACAAGCTGGAGCATCTCTGGTAGAAATTAATGATATATTTATACAAATGTGGGGAGTTTGTTTATTTTATTTTATAATAGCAGTTTGGACTAATAGAAGATTTTTGAAAAAGTAATTTTATAAATTTCAATTAATTACTACTCATTTTTTTATTTTGATAATTTTTGTAATTTAGATTTTATAAAAATAAGATTAATGATGGAAGAGTTACAAGACGAATTGTACAAAATAATAAAGCCTGAAAGTTGGGCAAAAAGCTTTTCTGATGAACAACTTATTGAGTTAACGAAAGAAAACGATTTTTCTAAAAGTATTTTAGATGAAGGGAGAGATTATTGTTATTTCTTAGAGAAAAAATTCTCTGCTTTTCAAGATAAACAAATAGAATATGTTCATCTAGCTTATACATTAACAGATCCTGCTAATTTAGAAAAAGCATCAACATACGATACAATTGTAGAAGAAAATGAAACATTTTTGATTCACCGAATTAGTGTAATTAGAGATGGGCAATTAATAGATAAATTACCAGATATTACCATAAAAGTTTTAGATAATGAAAATGAAAGTGGTTCTGGAGTTATTAATAAGAGTAAGAAAATAAATATATCAATCAAAGATTTACGTTTGTATGATATATTAATTTTAGAAGACTCAAAAGAGAAAATTTTTACAGAAAAAGACTTTGTTCGTAAAGAATATAGTAGATATATTTGGGTAAGTCCAGATTCTTATTGGGCTTATGGAAATTATAAATTCGAATTAATCAATCACCGTAATGATGAATTTGAATATAAAAAGAGTTTCTTCCGAGATGAGAATGGTAATTTATTAGAAAGTGTAGTTGGTATAATTCCTTCAGGTGAAACTTTTGTACAAGAACTTCATAATTATTTAAATCCTACAGATCCTAATAGAGAAATTTTTCCTTATATAGATTTTGCAACAAAAAGTAATTGGGAAAAACTGTCCAATTTTATCTTCCCTTATTATGATGAGGTCATTAACAAATTTAAATTAGAAGATTTTGCACCTAATTTAGTTGAAAAATTAAATGAAATAGATAATTTAGAAGATAAGATTCAATATGCAATAGAATATGTTCAGAACCATATTTATTATATTTATAATGCTGATGAAATGAGTGGTCATAAACCACAAGAATCGGATGTAACTTATAACAATAAACAAGGAGATTGTAAAGCTAAATCTATTTTATTAAAAGTTATTTTCGACTATTTAGGTTTAGATTCTTCAATTATTTTACTTAATTATAATACAGACTTTTATTTAAAATATTATTTACCATCATTATTAGCATTTAATCATGTTATTGTAAAAATAGAGCATAAAGGAGAAACATATTATGTAGATCCTACAATGCGTGGAGAATTTGGTTGGTTAGAGAATAGAAGTTTTATTTATTTCTGTCATTATTTAGAAATAAAACCTAATCAACAATTACAAGCTCGCCCAGCTTATGAATTTCCAAAATTTTGTATTGATGAAAAGGTAACTGTTAATGTAAAAGGAAATATAGGTTCTTTAGAAGCTGAAACGTTATTTAGATATAATCGAGCAAATAATATGCGAAGATATTTTAAGAACACGAATAAAAGAGAAATAATAGATAGTTGGAATTCTTTTTTTTATAATGCATTGAATTATAATGGAGACCGACCAGAAATGGATTTAAGAGATATTTTTAAAGAAACATCAATTGATGTAATTTCTGATGATAAAAAGTTGAATGAGTTTAGAATAAAATATGTTGCTAAAATAGAAAATCCTTATTTTACTGATCGTGTAACAAAAGAAAGGTTCTTAATGTATTTTGATCGTAATATTACTAAAAATAACGTTAGAGATTTTATACATAAAGATGCAAGTTTTTGGCATAATTTCGATAGTGAGAAGTATGAAATTAACCTTTCTACTGACCAAAAAATTGATACAAGTGAAAAATATACAATACAAGAATCTTCCATAAAAGATAAATTTTTCACGTTCTCCAGTAAAAAGAATATTACAAATAATGGAGGAAGTACACATATAGAATTTAAACCTCAAACTAATCACGAAATCAAATTAAAGGATTTTGAAAATTTCAGAGCTCATCATCATATTATTGCTGATAGTAATTTTGGCTTAGGAATAGATATTATAGAACCAGGTCTTTCTAGCTGGATAAAATTTAAAATGAAAAAAATATTCAAATAAATAATAAAGCACTTCTTTAGAAGTGCTTTATTTATTTTATAACCTGTGGATAATCGAATATGTTGTTTGGATCATATTTCTTTTTCAATTGTTGTAATCTGGTTAGATTATCCATAAAATAAGATTTATTAGCATCTGGGAAATTAATATCAGGATAATTTCTGTATTGTTTTATATTTCCTAATTTCCTAATTGTATTTTGTATTGTCTCAAATGCTTGTATAAACTTTACTTCTTGATTTGGTAAATCCCAATATGCTTGTAATTCACTTAAGTAATTAATATCTCTATGAGGATAGGCTGTATCCGTAGATTTAATATCATTTATTTTCCCACCTAATGTGTTTATTTGATAAATAATTCCCTTTGTAGAAGTTACTTGATTAAATATATCTTCTAAGCCATTTTCTATATCTTTAATATTTTTATATAAACCAGCGGAGGCATTTTTAAAATAAATAGGTTCTTTAACACCATAATAATTTTTTAAAGCAGCAGCAAGATTTCTATCTTTCATTGGTTTATAATCATTAGCTAATGGAATTAATTCAGAAAAGTAATTTTCAAATTTATCTTGATTTAATTCATAATTAGTAAATAAAATAGTAAGAAATTTACCATTAAGAACAAAAGCAGAAAAAGCTTCACGAGGTAAATTTTCTGTTGATTTGAACCATAATTTTATCAATTGAATGAACTTATCTTTCGTGAGATTAGAAAATTTTAAGCGATAACCACTAAAAGATGGTGGAGCTTGGTAAGTTTTGAAATGCATTTCAGTAATTACACCAAAATTTCCATTTCCACCTCCTTTGCAAGCCCAAAGTAAATCAGAATCAGTAGTAGAATCAATAATATTACCATTATAATCAATCATCTTTACACGAAGAAGATTATCACAAGTTAAGCCATATTTACGACTAAAAAATCCATAACCTCCACCTAATGCTAAACCTCCAATTCCTACAGTTCCACATGAACCAGCAGGAATTACTCGTTTACGTGGTAAAATATTCGCATAAATATCTTGAAGTAAGCAAGCAGGTTGCAAAATGATAGAATTATCTTTTTGCCACGAAATTTTATTCATTAACCCAAGATGGATTAATAATCCATTGTCTATATTAGAAAATCCCTCAAAACTATGTCCACCACTTCTTATAGCTATTTTTAATTTTTTTTCAGTTGCTAAAGCTATCGCTTTTTGTACTCCTTTTTCAGTTTTACACAAAGCAATATATTGTGGGTATTTATCAATTCTTTTATTAAAAGACTTTCTGAAGTTGTCATAATTCTTATCTTTTTTTGTCAATAGAATAAGATCTTCTTCAAAAAAATCATCAAACGAATAAAATGACATAAAAAAAATTCCTAAACTACCTGTACCAAGTAATTTTAGGAATTCTCTTTTTGTATAATTATTTTGTATCATGCTAACTTCTTTAGCTTAAAGATACAATTATTTTATATTATTTTCTTTTAACCAATTTTTATATTTCTCAGCGTTTTTTAAATGTTCTTGATAATCATTTGTATAAACATGATAACCTGGTTTAGCAGGATCAGCAACAAAGAAAATATAATCATGATTTGCAGGATTTAATACAGCATCTATTGCACCTAGATTTGGTAAACAAATAGGAGCAGGAGGTAAACCTTTATTTCGATACGTATTATAAGCATTAGAAGACCATGTCCATTTTTTATAAACACGTTGAATTTTTTGATCCCATCCATTCTCCATTTTATAAGCATAAATAGATGTAGGATCAGCTTCTAATCGCATATCTTTCGCCAATCGATTCATATATGCTCTTGCAACTCGTTGTTGTTCATCCATGTTATCAGAAGATTCTAATTGAACAATAGATGCTAACGTAACAACTTGTAATGGAGTCATTTTTAAAGCTTTTGCTTTTGCTAAACGTTCATCATTCCAAACTTTTTTGTACTGATTGTACATTTTATCCATAAATTTCTCTGGAGTAATTCCCCAATAAACAAAATAAGTTTCTGGAATAAAATATTGTTTTACTGTTTCATCATTTAACGTAGAATCGTTTTGTTCTTTTACAAAATCACGAATAGCAGTTAAAACTTGGATAGAATCCGCATCAATTTGTTTAGAAACAGAAGCAGCTAAATGATAAATAGTAGGTTCATTTTTAATTCTAAGTTTCACTTCTTCTTGATCACCATCTTGTAGACGATCAATGATATCACGATTAGTATCTGATTTTAATATTTTATATTTTCCTGATTTTATAGTAGCAGGATAATCTTCGTTATTTGCATATTCAGTAAAAAGATTTACATCTTTTAAATATGGTTTTAATGAATCTAAAACCTGTTCGAATTTAGCTCCTTTTGTAATGTAAATAAATCCATCTTTAGTTACATTCCCTTTAAATCCATCTAAAAATGAACATCCAACAAATAGGAATGAACAGATTAATACAATGATTAAATTAATTTTTTTCATAAAATTAAATTTCAATTACACCTTCAAAAACTTTTTCAGCTGGTCCGTTTAACCAAACATTGATAAAGTTATGATTATTTTCTTCAAAATTTACAGATAAATTTCCTCCAAGAGCTTTTACTTGAATTTCTTTCTTATTGATAATATTTTTTACATAAGCAGAAATAGCAGCAGCTGTTATTCCAGTTCCACAAGCTAATGTTTCATTTTCAACACCACGTTCGTATGTTCTTATTTTTAAAGAATCATCTGGTAAAATTTCTACAAAGTTTACATTGGTACCTTTTTCAAAATAAGGAGCACCATATCGTATCTCTTTTCCTTTTTCGTAAACATCTATATGATCTATGTCTTTTACAAATTCTACATGATGAGGTGAACCTGTATTCATAAAAAAGTATTTATCATGGTTTTCAACTTCATTTACATCAATCATCTGTAAACGAATTATGTCAGTGTCAACGATACCATGATGAACTCCATCAATGGCATTAAATGTCATTTTGTCAGAAGCGACATCTAAATCATTAGCAAATCGTATAATACAACGTCCACCATTTCCACACATAGTACTTTCATTTCCATCAGAATTAAAATAAACCATTCTAAAATCAGAATTCTCATCATTCTGTAATAATATTAATCCATCCGCACCTATACCAAAATTACGGTCACATAATTTGTTGATAAGTTCAGTAGAAATGGGAAATTGACCATCACGATCATCAATCATTACAAAGTCATTTCCAGCGCCTTGATATTTATAAAATTTTAAATTCAATCTTTTATACTTTTATATATAGATAGCAAAGTTAAAAACTTTTTTATCTCTTATTACTACTGTTATAAAATATTTATAATTCAGTGTTAATATCAGTTAAACATGTTTCAAATGTTAAAATTTTGGTCTTAAATTTGATTTATCAGTTTAAAATAAAAAACTTAAAACATTAAGATGAAAAAATATACAGGTTATTTATTAGTTGGATTAGTAAGTTCTATGACAACTTTAGGAGGTTTTTATTTTGTGAATAACAAAGAAAATAGTCCTTTAATCTCGAATGCTAAGAATAGTAATAATGGAGATTTTGAACTCGTTGATTATAAAGGAAATTATGGTTATAATGCGCCTAATTTTGTAGAGGCATCAAATAAAGCAGTACATACTGTTGTTAGTATTAAGAATTATTCGAATCAAAGACAACAACAACAACAACAACAATTTTTTGATCCATTCGATTTCTTTTTTGGTCAACCAGAGCAACAACAAAGAAGACAACAACAGCAACAACCAGATCAAGATCAACCATCAGGAATGGGATCTGGAGTAATTATTTCTCAAGATGGTTACATTGTAACAAATAATCACGTTATTGCTGGTGCTTCAAAAATAGAAGTAACATTAAATAATCAAAAAAGTTATATCGCAGAATTAGTTGGTACAGATCCAAGTACAGATATTGCTTTATTAAAAATAAATGACAAGGGTTTACCATTTACAAAATTTGTAGATTCTGATGCTATTAATGTTGGTGATTGGGTTTTAGCTGTAGGTAATCCATTTGGATTAACTTCTACAGTAACAGCAGGTATTGTTTCTGCAAAAGGAAGAAGTATTAATATTCTTGGTAAAAATTCTGAATCACCAATCGAATCATTTATTCAGACAGATGCAGCGATTAATCCTGGTAACTCAGGAGGAGCATTAACAAATGCAAATGGAGATTTAATAGGTATTAATACGGCTATTTCTTCTCCAACGGGAGCATATTCTGGTTATGGTTTTGCTGTTCCTGCTAACTTAGTTAAAAAAGTTGTTGAAGATATTAAATCTTACGGTATTGTACAACGTGGATATTTAGGTATCATGGGATTTGATTTATCAAATGATGATGCAGTTAAACAATATAATAAACAATACAAGAAAAATGTAAAATCAGAAAGTGGAGTTTTAGTAACCGAATTAGTTTCTAAAGGTTCTGCAATAGATTCTGGTATTGAAGAAGGAGATATCATCAAAGAAGTAGATGGAAAACCAATTACAAATTTCTCTAACTTATCATTTATTGTTGGTAGTAAAAGACCAGGAGATAAAGTTGCATTGAAAGTGAGAAGAGGTAATACAGAAAAAACATATACAATTACTCTTAAAGACGCAAAAGGAAGTACTAAAGTTAGAAGTAAAGCCGATTTAACTCCAACAGAAATTTTAGGTGCAGATTTTGAACCTTTAACAGAGCGTCAAAAAGATAGTTTTGGTATTAATTATGGGGTTTCTGTAAAAATTAATGATAATACAGCTAAGTTAGCTCAAGCTGGTGTACAAGATGATTTTATATTATTATCTGTAAACGATAAAGAAGTTAGTTCTAAAGCAGATATAGAAAAAGTTCTAAAAAATTATAAAGGACGTGTTTCTATAAAATTTGCTGATTATTATGGAAGAATATATACAAAAGGTTTTACAATGAATTAATGAGTCGATAATATCATTTATAAAATCTTTATAATAAATAGCTATAACAGTAATGTTGTAGCTATTTATTTTTGTAGTTAAAATTTTTTCTATCTGCATTAATATTTTATAAAATATATTAATTTTATAGCATGAAAAAAATAGTAGCATTCTTAGTACTTTTTACTTTTATCCCTACCAATGCACAACAAAAATTAACTGAATATTTTACAGTTAATTTGGGATATGAATATTGGAATGGAAATTTTGGAAAGGTGGGTACAGATTTATTTCTTGTTCAAAAGAATAATAATATACTAACTTTTAGTGCTAATGCTAACATGGGTTATATGAAAGATAAATTTCGTATAATGCCAGAGGTTGGAGCAGGATATATGTTTAATTTCAGTAATAATACAGGAGATCCTTATAGCTCTAATATTAGTTCTGCTTTTTATGTTATTCGTGCAGAAGTCTCTCCATGGACAGTTACACCAAAAGTAGGTTTTGCAGTTCTAAGTCTTTTAGAAATAAACGCAGGATATTCTTTTGAATTTAGAAATAATGATAACTTTAAAGACATGAGTGGTATCAGAGCTGGTTTAACAATTCATTTACCTACTCAGCTTTTTTAAGTTGTTTTTTTAATGCCTTTAAACGATTAAAAAGTTCAGAAGTAGAAATATTCTCTTCAATTGTATTGAATATAAAACCTCCTTGATCAATGTAAAAAAATATTATGATTTCGTGATCAGCAATCTTGAAAGCATTTGTAATTCCATTAATTTTGTTTTCTACCCAAGAAATTTTACATGTTTTTAAATCAAAAGTATGGTCTTCTTTATTTAAAATATCCTGAAAAATAACTTTATTATCATTTACATAAAGTACACCACTTCCTTGAAAAGATTTCATCATTAAAAATTTTCCTTGAGGTCGTCCAATATTATAGCGTATAACAGATTTTAGAACAATATTATCTGGTAAATTTTCGAAAATAAATTGTTCTTTATTTTTTTTAACTTTTGCATCAGAAACTGCAACAATAAAAAATGTTGAAATTAAAATAACAAAAATTAATAGAAGAATTAATATTGATATGAATGTAGCCATATAGTATATGATATATTTAGTTAAAGTTAGCAAAAACATTGAATTGTATCCTACTTAAGGATAAAATATTTTTCTTTTTTTATTTATATAACTAAACAAAAAAATCCGACTTTAAAGCCGGATTTTAATGAAATAATTTTGTTGTTATATTGGTGTATTTATTTCAAAACTTTCTAGGTATTCAGCTACACGTTTTACAAACATACCACCTAATGCTCCATCTACAACTCTGTGGTCATAAGCATGTGATAAATACATTTTATGGCGAATAGCAATCATATCTCCTTGTGGAGTTTCAATAACAGCAGGTTTTTTCACAATTGCACCAACAGCTAAAATAGCTACTTGCGGTTGAGGAATAATAGGTGTTCCTAAAATATTACCAAATGTACCAATATTTGTTATGGTATATGTTCCTCCTTGTATTTCAGTTGGCTTCAATTTGTTTTGACGAGAACGATTTGCCAAATCATTCACTTGTTTAGCTAAACCAGCTAAATTATATTGATTAGCATCTTTTATAACAGGAACAATTAAGTTTCCACTAGGTAAAGCTGCTGCCATACCAATATTTATATTTTTCTTTTTAATGATTTTATCTCCATCAACAGAAACATTTATCATTGGGAAATCTTGAATTGCTTTTGTTACAGCTTCAATAAAGATTGGCATAAATGTAATCTTTTCACCATATTTTTTTGCAAATTCATTTTTGTGTTTATTTCTCCAAAGAACAATATTCGTCATATCTACTTCTACAAAAGAAGTAACATGAGGAGCAGTTTGTTTAGATTGAACCATATTTTGCGCAATAATCTTACGCATTCTATCCATTTCTATAATTTCATCTCCATTTCCTATTGTTATAGGAGCAGCTTGAGGAGTTGAGACTTTATTTTCAACAGGTCTTGTAGATTCTTCTTTTATATTACTTGAAGATTGGTTTCCTCTATTTTTTACAAAACCTAGAATATCATCTTTTGTAACACGTCCATCTTTTCCAGTTCCAACAATACTATCAATTTCTGTTTGAGAAATACCTTCTTCTTTTGCTATAGATTTTACTAAAGGAGAATAAAATTTATCTTCTATAGATGTGATAGATTCAGTTTTTATAGATTCTATTTCTTTATTTAAAATAGTAGCAGCTTCAGAAATTTTACTTTCTTGTACTTCGCTAACTTTTGTCTCTGAATTATTTGAAACTTCATTTTCTACTTCACCTTCAATAGTTAAAATAGCAATCGGTTCATCAACTTTTGCTATACCATCAACAGGGATTAAAATTTCTTTTAAAACTCCTGCTATTGGCGATGGAACATCAGAATCAACTTTATCTGTTGCTATTTCTACAACAGACTCGTCTTCTGCTATTGTATCTCCAACATTTTTCAACCAATTGGTAACAGTAGCTTCCATTACACCTTCTCCCATAGAAGGCAGAATTAATTTATAATCAGACATTGCTTGTGTTTATTTGCTTCATACAAAGCTAAACATTTTTTTTATTCAAAAAAACAGAGATAAATTATCATAGCAACTTTTTAAAATATATTATTCTGATTTTTTAATCGAATTATTGATAATATAATAATTTTAACCTTTTAAAGTATATAAAATTTATCAAATTGATATTATTTTAGAATCATATAAAATTTAAAAATATTCTCCTTAAGCAATAGCCTTATTTAATTTTCTTCCCCAAAAAACAATATAAATAGTCCCAATAATAGAAGGTAATATCCAAGCATAGAAATTATTACCAAAACCTGCACCAGCAACAAGAAAAGCTGTAACAGAAGCTATATAGGCTCCCACAATTCTTCCTACATGAGAAATCAACCATTTTTTATGTCTATTTTCATTTTTATAAAATACGAAGTCCTTGTAAGACATAAAAAATCCTAGAGTTCCAAATATTAATAATAAAATAGGAAAGTTATCATAAAATATTTTTTGATAAATTGTAAATACAATCATAATAACACTAATTGTTAACATTATTCCCGAAATAATTTTATCAAAATAATTTTTATATCCTTCCTCTTTATAGTTTATAACTCTATTCCCCATTAAAATCATATAAATTGTAAAAATACCAATCATTAATAAAAATGAATTATGATGGTTAGGAAACATGCAAATAAATAAAGAAATTACAGAGCTGATTAACATTCCTACAGAGAAAATTTTTCCTAACTTCTTATGAAGTAAATTCCCTTTTTTCGAAAACATAATTGCTGTTCCAGCTATTAATCCTATTCCTCCAAAAAAAGCATGAACGTAGATAATTATTTTTATAAGATTTTCCATATTGTGTTTGTTTTAGTGTAAAACTAGACACAGTTGTATCTATATGAAAAATTAGTTTACTGAATTGTATTTTTAATAGGATGAGTTGTAAAGCTTTTTGGGCGTTCACTTCGGGCGGGCTTTTTGTTACAATCTTTTTATTTCGCTAAAACGCTACATAAAAAGGATTTTCACGTCAATCCCTAACGCATATTCTGTACAATAAATAAAGAAGTTTTTTATTTAATGTTTAATGTTTCAATCGCATCATTTATCAAATCAAATTCATAACCTTTATAAACTAAGAAGGATTTTATTTTATTTATTTTCTTAAACGAATCACGTTCACTGTATAAACTATTGTATTTTTTTTCAGCAAGACGAGTGATATTTATCCAATATTTATCAGAATCAATTTCCTCTTTAAATGCAGAATCAATTAATTTTTGATCAATATTACGCATTTTCAATTCCTGTCGAAGTCTATTTTTTCCCCACATTTTCTGATTTACTTTTCCTCTAACAAAACTAAAAACAAAACGTTCTTCATTTAGAAAACCATAATCAATTAATTTAAAAATAATTTCATTTTTAGCTTCAGGAATCAAATCATATTCACGAATTTTTTTCTCAACTTCCCAATGACATCGATCTTGATAAAGACAATATTTAGCCATTTTATCTTTAATCTCATCAATTGTATATATTTTTTTAGTATTATTTTTTTGAGGGAAATTCATTCCGTAAAATTAATAAATTTTCTATGTTTATATTATATACTTAAAAAGTATTAATAATTCAAATTGAATATATGTTCTTATCAAATCGATTCTTTTTTAATAACTTAGTTCTTAATTGTATAATAAATTATTACTAATAAAAATTAGTTTTATAGTTTCAATAAATTTTTAACTCTTTTTTGAGTGTAATTATTTTTAAATTTAGAAAGTATATATTCAGTCTTTTATATACTTTTGCAGACTTGTAAAAAAATAATAATTATTTTATTTTCAATTTAATGGAGATTCAGTATTTTTTTGAGTTGTTTGGAACTCTTTTTTTTGGTATTTCTGGTGCGTTAGCAACAGATGATCAAACTGATTACGATTGGTTTGCAGCAGGATTTATTGGTTTCCTAACTTCTATAGGAGGAGGAACAGTTCGTGATATTTTACTTTCAGTTGATATTATGTGGATAAAAGATGTGAATCTTTTATATGCAGCAGGACTTGGAGTTCTTTTAGCTGCAATTTTTTATAAACCTTTATTGAGATTAAGAAGAACTTTTATGCTTTTTGATACGTTAGGAATAGCTTTATTTACTATTGTAGGAATGGAAAAAGCTTTAAAATTAGGAATTGATCCAGTTATTGCCCCTGTAATGGGAATGTTTACAGCTGTTTTTGGATCAGTAATTCGTGATACAATGCTAAATGAGGTTCCGATTCTTTTTAGGAAAGAAATCTATGCTGTAGCATGTCTTTTTGGAGCAATAGTTTATTTAATACTGATGCAATTTAATGTAGAACGAAGTATAAATTTCTTTATTTCAGGAGGAGCAATAGTATTCGTACGTTTAATGGCTATAAAATATAATTTAGAATTGCCGAAATTCAAACGTTATTAATGATAGAAATACAATACATTTTCGAATTATTCGGAACGGTAGTTTTTGCAATATCTGGAGCATTAGCAGCAGATGAACGTAAAAAACATGATTGGTTTGGTATTGCATTTTATGCATTTATAACAGCCGTTGGTGGAGGAACATTACGAGATATTTTTTTGAACAGCTATCCACTTGTTTGGATTAATGATATGAATGTTATTTTTTCCGTCTTTATCGGAGTTATTTTAGCAGGAGTTTTTTTTAATTACTTTTCTAAATTGAGAAAGACTTTTATGTTTTTTGACACGTTAGGAATAGCATTATTTACAATAGTAGGATTAGAAAAAGCACATTCACTCGGAGCAAATGATTTTATCTCTGTATTGATGGGAATGTTTACAGCTGTTTTTGGTGGAGTTTTAAGAGATATTTTAATAAATAAAACACCAACAATATTTGTACAAGAAATATATGCAACAGCTTGTATTATAGGAGGAATTGTTTATTTAATTTTAGAAAGTTTTGGAATTGACCGTAATAGTAATTTTATTATATCCGGAGCTGTAATTGCTATTATAAGGATTATAACCGTTAAATATAATCTATCTTTACCTAAATTTTAAAAAAATCTTCACTTATTTTGTAACCTTTTTTCATTGTATTACGTATACATATATAAATGGGGTACACATCTATTTTTAAAACATTGATATTAAATTCATAAAATAAGAGGCTTTAGTTAAATGAGACAGCTTAAAATTACAAAACAGGTAACAAATCGTGAAACTGCATCGTTAGATAAATATTTACAAGAAATTGGTAAAGTAGATCTTATAACGGCAGAAGAAGAAGTTGAGTTAGCACAACGTATCAAAGCAGGTGATCGTGTTGCCTTAGAGAAATTAACAAAAGCAAACTTACGTTTCGTTGTTTCTGTTGCAAAACAGTACCAAAATCAAGGGTTAAGTTTACCTGATTTAATTAATGAAGGTAACTTGGGTTTAATAAAAGCCGCACAACGTTTTGATGAAACTCGTGGTTTCAAATTTATTTCTTATGCTGTTTGGTGGATTCGTCAATCTATCTTACAAGCATTAGCGGAACAATCTCGTATTGTACGTTTACCATTAAATAAAATTGGTTCTATTAATAAAATTAATAAAGCTTACGCTTTATTAGAGCAAGAACATGAACGTGCTCCATCTGCAGAAGAAATTTCTGAAGTATTGGACATGTCTGAAGGAGATGTAAAAGAGTCAATGAAAAACTCTGGTCGTCACGTATCTATGGACGCACCTTTAGTAGAAGGAGAGGATTCTAACTTATATGATGTATTAAACATTGGAGAATCTCCATCGCCAGATGTTCAGTTAATGATTGAATCTTTACGTGTAGAAATTGAAAGAGCTTTACAGACTTTAACACCACGTGAAGCAGATTTAATTCGTTTATATTTTGGATTAAATGGTCAACATCCGATGACATTAGAAGAAATTGGAGAAACTTTTGACTTAACTCGCGAACGTGTTCGTCAGATTAAAGAAAAAGCAATTCGTCGATTAAAACATACTTCGAGATCGAAAATATTAAAAACTTATATCGGTAGATAAAAAAAAACCAGCTTTTAAAGCTGGTTTTTTTTTTATAATAATTTTCCACTCAGTATTGCAGCGGAAATTGTAAAGTATATTATAAGTCCAGAAACATCTACCAATGTAGCAACAAATGGTGAAGATGCTGTAGCTGGATCAAAACCTATTCTTCTAAGTATAAATGGAACTAATGATCCAGATAATGTTCCCCAAAGAACAATGGCAATTAATGATAAAGCAACTGTAATTGCTATATACATCCAATATTCACCATAATCATAAATTCCGAGTTGTTGCCAAATAGCTATTCGAATAAAACCAACAACTCCAAGAATTCCACCAAGAATTAATCCCGAAGTGAATTCTTTTTTCATTACATACCACCAATCTTTTAACTTTAATTCTCCCAAAGCCATTGCACGAATGATTAATGAAGCTGCTTGAGATCCAGAGTTTCCTCCACTAGAAATGATTAGAGGAACAAATAATGCTAAGACAATAGCTTTTGCAATTTCATCATCATAATAACTCATTGCAGATGCTGTAAACATTTCTCCTACAAATAAAATAACTAACCAACCTGCACGTTTTTTTATTAATTCAAGAATTGGAGTTTTAGTATATGAAACATCTAATTCTTCCATCCCCCCGAATTTTTGAATATCTTCTGTATCTCGCATTTTCATACGATCTAAGATGTCATCAAATGTTACGATTCCAACAAGAACACCACTTTCAGTTACAATTGGAATGGTAGAGCGATCATATTTTTCGAATACTTCAAAAGCATCTTCAATAGGAGTAACTGTTGTTAAAGAAACAAAATTATGATCAATTAATTCTTCCATTTTTGTTTCTTCATCTGCTAATAAAATCTCTCCAATTTTTAAATCGTCTATTAGTCTATTTTTTCCGTCAACAATAAAGATATAATTTAATGTTTCAGCTTTTTTTCCATATTTTTTTATGTGATGTAAAACCTGTTTTACAGTATAGTTTTCTTTTACTTGTACATAATTTGGAGTCATTAGACGAGCAATCGAATCTTCATTGTATCCAATAAGATTAAGAGCAATCGTTCTTTCTTCAGGGTTTAATAAATTAATAAAGTGTTTGATTAATTCGTCAGGGAAATTTTCTAAAAGTTCTGTTCTATCATCAGGATCAAGATTATTTAATACTTCAGCTAAATCTTTATCAGTCAAACTTTTTACAATTTCTTGTTGAATTGTAGGATCAAAATAAGAAAAAACTTCAACTTTTTCGTCATTAGAAAGCATGTAGAAAGCAATATTTCTACTTTTTACATCTAACCCTGATAATTGTTCTGCAATATCAGCAGGGTGTTGATTAAGCATGTTATTTTCCATAAGTTTAATTGTTTTTCCCTTTGTGCAAAAGTAAGCTCTTTTGATTGGAAGATAATTATAAGTTAATTATTTTTTAAGTGAATTCGAATGGAATTTACTAATTTCCAATTACTTTATTTAATATAATATTTGCTACTGCACAATTGTATAGAGTTTCCAAATAATTTGTTTGTATTTCGTTATATGATCTTTGTGCATCTAAAGTCTCTAATAAAGAAGAATTACCTCTTTTGTAACTATATTTTTTTGCATCTAAAATTAATTTTGCTTCATCTAGCATTTTTAAATTAAATTGTTGAGCTTGTTTACGATAGTTTTCATATTGTAAAATACTTTCTTTTACTTCAGATTTTATTTGTAGCTCAACTTGTTTTATAACAGTTTCATTTTGTTTGAATTGAATTTGAGCCATTTTTAATTCGTTGTTGTATCGGTTAGAAAATTTTAAAGGAATACTTAAACCTCCTTTTATTTGAGTAAACTGAGGAGTAAATGCATCAGGATTTCTAGCAACAGTTGTATGATCTATAGCTAAATTTATACCGAGGTCAATTTTTCTATTAGCTTTTGCTAGCTCTATAAGCTGTTGACTAACATTTTTATTTTGCATTGCAACCATTAAATCACTTCTGTTATTTAAAGCAATATTGATTAAGTCATCTTCAATATAATCTTCTTGAAAGTTTTTTAATTCAGCAAATGGATTTAAAGAATTTTCTTGATTATCCATTCCCATGAATAACTTCATTTTATTTTTAGCTGATAAATAATCGGTTTGAGCTTGTATAATTTCATTTGCGAAAGTTGATGCTTCAAGTTTACTTTGTCTTGCATCTGTTTCTGTAATTACTCCTAATTTAAATCGAATAGAATCAGCCGCAGCGAATTCTTTCATCATTTGATAAGAGTTTTGTTTTACATTAAGAATTTCTTTTTTGTAAATAGCTTCTAAGAAAATTAAACTGGCATCTGCTTTAAGATTTTTAAAATAATCAGATAAAATTAATTTAGTTAATTCATATTGACTTTTAGCTAGATTAACTCTAGCTTTTCTTTTTCCACCTAATTCAATTGTCCAATCAATTTCCCCAGTATATCCAACACCAAGTTGTTTTTTAGATTCGCCATTATCGAAATAAGCAAATTGTAATTCAGGATCTGGAAAGGCTTTTGACCCTATGATTTCTGTTTCAGCTAAATCTACATTAAATTTTTGTGCTGCATATTCTAAATTATTATGTTTGACAGTTTCTAAATACTGTGAAAAATCTAATTGAATACTATCGTGTTTCTGAGCAAATAAAATTCTATTAAATAACATTAAAATACCCAAAGTTATCATCCATTTTTTTGTCATGTTTCTACTTTTTAATTGTTAAGAATTTAATGATTTATTATCGCCCCATTTTTTTTCAATCATGTAATACAAAGCTGGTAAAGCAAAAAGTGTAATTACAGTTGAAAATAATAATCCATAAACAATTACAGTAGCTAATGGACGTTGAACGTCTGATCCAATTCCTGTAGCTAATGAAGCTGGAAATAAACCTAGAATTGCTACAGTAGCAGTCATTAAAACAGGTCTAAATCTGTCTTTAGCTCCAATTGTCACTGCATTAATAAGTGATAAACCTTCTTTTTTGAGTTGATTGATATGAGAAATCATAATTACACCATTTTGTATGGATACACCAAACAAGGCAATAAACCCTACAGCAGAAGAAACATTTAGTGTCATTCCTCTAACATTAAGAGCTAGCATTCCTCCAAAAATTGCTAACGGAACAATTCCAATTAATAATAAAGCATCTCTTAATTTTCCAAAAGCAGTATAAAGTAGAATAAACATGATTACAATTGCGAAAGGGACAACATAAGATAATCTTTTGTATGCACGTTCTTGATTTTCGAATTGACCACTCCATTTAATTGAATATTGGTTATGATCATATTTTATATTTTTTTCGATTTTTTTTCTTGCTTCAGCTAAAAATGAACTTAAATCCCTGTCTCTTAAATTTAGTTTTATAGTTAAATGTCTTTTATTCATTTCTCTAGTAATAGTACTTTCTCCTGTACTTAATTTGATGTCTGCTACTTGAGATAATGGAATTTTTACATTGTCAGCATTTGTTAACATTAATTGACTTATTTTTTCAGGTGTATTTCTACTGTCTTCTTTGTATCTGCAAGTAAAATCATAAACTTTATCATCAACAAAAATTTGAGAAATAGCCTTTCCTCCAACAGCAACTTCAATCAATTCAGAAACATCAGAAGCATTAAGTCCATACATTGCTATTTTATTTCGGTTAACATTGATTTGTAGTTGAGGTAAAGGAGGTTCTTGATCGATAGATAAATCTACTGCACCTTTAACAGATTTTAATTGATCTAAAATTTCATTAGCTATATGTCTAGTTTCTTCAAAATTTTGTCCATATACTTTTACAGCTAATTCTGAATGGGCTCCGGAAATTTTATCCATTACACCATCTATCATCGGTTGAGAGAAACCAACAGTATATCCAGGCATTTTAGCATATTCATCAGCTAATTCTTTAATTAAATCATTTTTAGTTTTTCCTTTTTTCCATTCTTTATATGGTTTTATTCCAACAGAAACTTCGAAGTGAGAAGCAGTCCAAGGATCTGTTCCATCATCATTTCTACCAGCTTGGACCATTACGTAAGTTATCTCATCAAATTTCATTGTATGAGCTCTTAAAGAATCACTCATTTCTCTAGATTTCTCTATAGAAACACCAGGAGGTAACTCAACTTGTAGCCAAATAGAACCTTCGTCTAATGTTGGTAAGAAATCTTTTCCGACAGTAACACATAATATTGATGTACAACTTAAAACGAATATAAGAGGTAAGATAACTTTTTTAGGTTTGCTTACAATTTTATTTATTGTTTTAGAATACTTTGATGTTAGATACTCTAGCCATTTATTATGGAATAGTTTTCTAGGTTTTTTATAAACAAAAAATGCTAATCCAGGAATTAATAATAATGCTGCGGATAATGCGCCAATTAGAGCATAACCAATTGTAAATGCCATTGGAGTGAATAATTTTCGCTCAACTCTTTCAAAAGCAAAAAGAGGTAAATAAGCCGTTATAATTATTAAGGTTGAAAAAAAGATTGGTTTGGCAACTTGTTGTGCAAGTGTGGAGATACTTTTTTCATTTAATTCTTCTTCTGGTTTTTCTTCTCTTTTTTTAAGAATAGTTTCCATCATTACAATAGATCCATCTACGATTATTCCAAAATCAATTGCGCCTAAAGAAAGTAAATTGGCTGGAATAGAAGTAAAGTGCATCAATATAAAAGCAATTAGTAATGATATTGGTATTGTAATCGCAATTAAAAGAGCTCCTCGCCAGCTTCCTAAAAATACAATTAAAACAATAACAACTAAGCTTATTCCTTCTACTAAAGTGTGTGATACTGTATTTAATGTTGTATCAACAAGACTTGTGCGGTCTAAAAAAGCATGAATTTTTACATCTTTAGGTAAAATTTCATTATTCAATTCATCAACCGTACTATGTATTCCTTGTAATACTGTAGAAGGGTCTTGACCACGTAATAATAATACAATTCCTTCTATGCCTTCGCTATATTCTGTTTTTCTATCTGTATATCCTAAAACTCCTTTACGTTCTAAGTTTCCATATTTTAATTCTCCAATATCCGATAATAAAATTGGAGTTCCTTTTTCAGACTTTATAACTATTTTTCCAAAATCTTGTAAGTCTTTTACCAATCCTATTCCACGAATAACATAACCTAAATCCCCATGAGTTAATGTACTTCCTCCAGCATTTATATTATTATCTTTAATACTATTTGTTACATCATTTAGAGATAAATTGTATTGGACTAATTTATCAGGATTTACTTCAATTTGATATTGTGTTGTTATTCCTCCGAAATTAGAAACATCAGCAATACCAGTTACTTGCTTTAATTTTGGTATGATTACAAATTTTTGTAAATCTGTTAATTCTCGTAAGCTTTTAGTTTTACTTTCTATAACATATCTGTAAACTTCACCAATTGGAGATGTTAGTGGATCTAACCCTGGTTGAGCTTCGTATGGTAAATCAATTTCATTCAATCTTTCTTGTATTCGCATTCTAGCCCAATAGTCTTCTACACCATCTTTAAAAACGATTGTTATAATTGACAAGCCAAAAGTACTTTTACTACGCATAATGTCCATTCCAGGAAGTCCATTTAAGGCTCTTTCTATTGGAATTGTTATTTGCTGTTCTACTTCTTCGGATGCTAAACCTGGTACTTGAGTAACAACCTGAGAAGTTACATCCGCAATATCTGGATAAGCCTCAATAGATAATTGTTTCCAAGAGTAATATCCAAAAAGAGCCAAAAACACAAATAATGTAAGAAATAACCATTTCTTTACAATTGCTAATTCTATTAATTTGTTCATTGTTTTTTTATTTTGCTCCCATTAAATAAATACCTCCATCTATTACTACATTATCTCCTTCTTTTAATCCAGATATAATATGTACATAATCACTATTATTAGTATTAGTAACGGCTTTAATTTTTACTTTTTTGAATTTTCTTTTTCCTGTTGTTACAAAAACATATTGACTGTCATGTTCTTGAAAAATTGCTTTTGTAGGAAGTATAATTTCCTCTTTTGGAGCATCATTTAATTGAACATTTACAAACATTCCAGGTTTCAGAATTGATTGATTATTTATAGTTTCAATAGTTACATCAACACTTCTTGTTTCTTCATTTAATAACTGTCCGATATTTATAATTTTTCCATCAAATGTTTGATCTGGAAATGCATTTATTGTAAATTTTATATCTTTTAATTGATTTAAAACTCCTAGGTCGTTTTCTTTTACTTGTGCAGAAATCCATACTTTAGATAATTCCGCAACTGTTACTAGAGGTTCTTGATCTTCTTTTAAATATTGACCTATAACTAAATCGTTCTGAACTATTTTTCCATTAATAGGAGAGCGAATAATAAGAGATTGACCTAATTTATTTTTAGAACTAAAAACGTTTAAAGATGCAGTTAATTGATTTAATGCAATTCTCTTTAAATTATAATCTGTTTGCGCTTCTTCTAATTCTTTTTTTACTCCAACAGCATGTGCATATAAATCTTTTTGTCTTTTTAAGTTTAATTCAGACTGTGCTAACTCTTGTTGTGCTGAATAATATTCTTGTTGAGCCTGAAAAAAATCAGAAGAACTTATTTCGAAAATAGCATCTCCTTTTTTTACTGTTTGACCAAGATTTATAAAAGACTTAACTATTCTACCAGCGAATGGAGATGAAATTTGTGCAAATTGATTTGGAATAACTTTTACAGTTCCATTTACAATTAATTCTGATTTTAAAGATTGATCTTTAACTTTTTCATATTTTAATTTTGATTCGATAACATTCTTTTCCGACAATAAAATTTCATCTTTAAAAATTTTAATTTGTGGATCATCGTTTTCTTCTTCCTTATGTTTACATCCTATGATGATAAAAAATAATAATACAATTGAAGTTGTGATTTTGAAGTAGTTAATGATTTTCATAGACAGTTTGTTATGATTTATAATGTGATTATTTAATAACTATAAGTTTTCTATTTTCTAAAATTTCATCATTTTTTGATGAGATTTTTAAAAAATTATAAGTAAAAATTAAGTCACATGTTATTAATAAAAATGTAAAAAAGAATAGTTTGTGGTATTATTAAAATTAATTACTTGGTAATCGATTAGTTGTTTATGATATAGGTTTTTTAGTAAAACAAATAAGGATTGTATTGTAAAGTTTAATGAATTCATTTTTTTATTTTTTAGTGTAAGTCAAAAACAATCACTTAAAAAATTTATAAATGAATTTAGTTTAGCTTACTTGTTTTTTTGATTGGGAGACTGATTCCATCCAGATTTTAATTATGTTGCAAAACTAAGATTTGCAGAATTATTTCCTTGTTAGAAACCTTTTAGAATAATATTAGAAAATTATTAGAAAAAAATAAGCTTTACTTATCTTTAAGTAAAGCTTATTTAGTTTTATATATTTATTTGCTTAGAATAATTGTAAAAATAGTTTTATTATCAGATTTAGCTTTTATTTTAGCATTATGAAGATCAGTTATTTTTTTTGTTAAATATAATCCAATACCATGACCAATAATATTGGATTTATTTTGCCCTCTAAAAAAAGGATTGAATAAAGATTTTAAATCTTCTCTTGATATTTTATTTCCTAAATTTATAAAATCTAATTCTATTTCTCTGTCATTAAAATTTATTTTGATATAGCATGTTTTGTTGTGAGAATATTTGCATGCATTTTCAATAAGATTAACAAATGCAACTTTTAATAAATACTCATTACCAGTTATAATCATCTCATTTCCATTTTCAGGTAATTGAATGTAATTTAATTCAATTTTATAACGATTGTTACTATTCTGTACAAATGAAATAGCTTCCATGAGGAGCTCATCAATTCTTATTAATTTAAAATTAATTTCAGAAGGATCATAACTTGCTTTTGCTAAATCAAGTAAACTGTTTGATAAACGAACAATTTGCTTTGTGTCATTTAGTGCATTTCGAATTATTTTTTGATACTCTTCATTTGTTCTACTTTTATTTAAGGAATATTCTAATTCGGTAATAATTGTAGCTAAGGGAGTTCTTAATTCATGTGCTATATTGGATACGAAATTTTTTTGAGCATCAAAAGAATTCTCTAGCCTATCTAACATTTGGTTAATAGTTGTTGATAGTTCAGCTAATTCATCACCTTTAGATTCAATTTCTATTCTTAGATCTAAGTTAAAGGCAGATATTTCCTTTGCTCTGTTTGTTATTTTTTTTATAGGATTTATAGCTTTGTTTGTAAAGAAAAATGCAGCAATTATTATAAGTAAAAGAGATAAAAAATAGATGATAATAATACTTGTAAGTAGGTTACTTAGTTTATTATATCCGTATTCATCTAATGCAGCAGCAGTTATAACATAAATATTATTGTTATAATAATATCTTAAACCAACAACCTGCCATTTTGTTTGATAAAATGATAGGTATCCTTTTTTTTCAATTTTTTTAAGTAGTTGATCAGTTTCTTTTACAAAATCAATTTCTAAAGCATCATGATAAACTAACTGTTGATGATTGTTATAAATAGCAACTTCAACTTCGTTTAATGTTTCTCTATTATTGGAATAAATATTATGTAAAACTTCTGCATTAACTTTACCTTTTAAAAATAAATTAGCCTTTGTGATTGCTTCTTTTTTTAGTACAATAAAAAATTCTTTTTCTCTATCTTTTTTTGCCGAATTATAAATGATAAAAGCAAATAAAAATAAAATTGTTGCAGCTAGAAAAGTGAATAGTATAGTTAATCTAAGTCTAATTTTCATTCTTTTTTAATATAAAACCTTGTCCTGTTTTAGTATGAATTAATTTTTGATTGAAATTTTTGTCAATCTTATTTCTTAAATAATTAATATATACATCAATAAAATTTGTACCTGTATCAAAATGAGTATCCCAAACTTTTTCTGCAATTTCACTCCTTGATAATACGCGTTCATTATTCTCTATCATAAATTGTAATAAGCGAAATTCTTTTGGAGTAAGTTCTATTTCTTTATTTTCTCGCGTAACAATTTTAGTATGTAGATTGATTTCTAAATCACTATATTTCAGAATATGATTAATAGTTTTATTAAAATTTCTTTTAGATAAAGCTTTTATTCTTGCTACAAGTTCTCTCATCTCAAAAGGTTTTACCATATAATCATCAGCACCAGAATCAAAACCTTCAACTTTA
The DNA here is from genome assembly GCA_002484335.1 of Flavobacteriales bacterium UBA7612. Taxonomy (GTDB): domain Bacteria; phylum Bacteroidota; class Bacteroidia; order Flavobacteriales; family Weeksellaceae; genus Empedobacter. The sequence goes on along the minus strand of DLJQ01000011.1, from coordinate 5,417 downwards.
TCATCAGTTGTTCCTAATGCAGTTAACATAATGATAGGTAAATCAGGTTTTTTATTTTTTATTTCTTTACAAAAGTCTAAACCGTTTAATTTAGGTAAAATTATATCAGAAATAATCAAATCATACGTATTTCTTATGGCTAATTTTAGGGCTATTTCGCCATCATATACAATTGTTGTTGTAAAACCAACATCTTCTAATCCTCTTTGTATTAGTTCTGCCATTCGTTGATTATCTTCTACAATTAATAAGTGCATTATTTTTAGTGATTAATGATTTTTTTATTGATACAAAAAATTAGCTTTGTTGAAGTTACAAAACATTATTCTCATTTTTATAGAATTAAATATCTTTGTAAACTTTATTCTAGCTAATAGGCTAAATTAATCAATGAAATGTAATGAGTGACAACGAAAGTCAAAAAATAATAAGTTTTATAAAATCTATCGATATAGATAAACGTTTTTCTGGAATTTGGTCAGGAACAGATCATGGAAAATTCTTTAAAGGAGAAACTAATAGTTGGGTTGTTAACCGTAAAATGGATGGAACATTTACTGTTTCTTTTAAAACAATTCATAGCGATGATAGTGTAACTTATTCACAAGATAATGGTTTCTGGGGAGTTAGAGATAATGATTATTTTGAATATAGAGAATCAGATGAAAAAGCAGATCATTACACTTATTTATTTCTATCAAAAGATTCTATTCATTTTACAATTAATGAGGAAATCAAAGAAGAAGAACCTTATAATTTTACCGATTATAAAATGTTGTTAAATTGATTCAAATCTTTATATTTGTTATTAATTAACACAAAATGAAAAGAATAATATTATCTTTTTTTCTTTTCAACTTTTTTATTTGGTCAAGAAAAGGCAACTGATTTATTTAATATAAATGTAAGTTTTATTGGAATAGGAGTTGAATACGAAAAAAGAATTTCAGATAATTTTACTGCAGTAGCAGGAATAGATTATTTAGGAGGATTTTCTTACACAAATGATTGGTATGGAGAAAGTGATTTCAATTTTATATTTACTACAAGTCTTAATTTACAAGGTAGATATTACTATAATTTTAATAGAAGAATATCAAAAAATAGAAATACAAAAAATAATTCAGGAAACTACATTGCTTTAAAAATGAATTATATACCAGATTTATTAACAGTTTCTAGTGATAATACTTATGTAGATCCTCAAGGAAGTGTTACTATAAATTATGGATTGAAACGTATGTTCGCTAAAAAGTTTTTTTATGAGTTTTACACAGGTTTGGGCCTAAGTTTTTACCAAGATAAATACAATTATTATATAGGTGATTATGAATGGAGTTCAAGAAAAGAAACTACAACAAGTATATCTTTGGATTTAGGTTTCAAAGTTGGGTATAATTTTTAAAAAATAAAAAATCGTTGAATTTTTCGACGATTTTTTTATTTCATTATCTTCGCAGAACAATTTACAAACAAACAAAAAATAAAATTATGCCAATTGTAGCACCGTCAATCCTAGCAGCAGATTTCGGAAATTTAGCAAAAGATATCGAAATGGTAAATAATTCAAAAGCAGAATGGTTTCATTTAGATGTTATGGATGGAGTTTTTGTTCCTAATATTTCCTATGGAATGGATATTATTAAGAAAATAGATTCTTTAACAGATAAAGTTCTTGATGTTCACTTAATGATTGTTGATCCTGATCGCTATATTTCAGCATTTAAAAATGCAGGAGCAGATATATTAACTGTACATTATGAGGCTTGTACTCACTTACACAGAACTATTCAAGTTATAAAAGCAGAAGGAATGAAAGCTGGTGTTGCACTTAATCCACATACTCCTGTTTCTGTTTTGGAAGATGTTATTAACGATCTTGATTTAGTTCTTATTATGAGTGTAAATCCAGGTTTTGGAGGTCAAAAATTTATAGAAAATACATATAATAAAGTTTCTAAATTAAAGAAAATGATTACAGATGCTGGTGCAAATGTTATTATAGAAATTGATGGAGGTGTAGGAGTACAAAATGCATCGAAATTAGTTGAAGCAGGTGCTGATGCTCTTGTTGCAGGTTCGGCAGTTTTTAATGCAGAAAATCCAACTAATTATATTGAAGAACTTACAAAAGCTTAATTTATATAAGTTAAATAACAAAATAGAAAAAAGAGATGGTTTCTAATCATCTCTTTTTTTATTTGTTTTAATTTTTTTAATAATCCATTCTAATTCAGGATCTTTATGTTGTATTTTTGTGTGTAAATTTTCTTTTATTTCTTTATTAGGGTAAACTCCATGTCCTTTTTCTATTCGCTGTTCTATTGGTGGAATAAAAACGGTTCCAATAGACATAGTTAATTTAGAATTCGGAAGAGTAAACTGAGGCATAAGTCCAGCTACTGTTCCATTATAATCTCCTCCAGTTTCTTCTCCAACAAAGTATCCTCTTTTTTTGATATAAAGATTAGTTGCTAATAATGTTGAGGCCGAATAAGATCCACCATTGATTATAACATATAAATTTCCATGATAGACTAAATTTTGATCAATTTTTGTTGATGAAAAAGATAGATTTAATTGATATTCATTATCCTTGTTTTTGGTTGTTTTTAGATAAGAATATCCTCCGCCAATCCATAGAAAAGGATATGTAGGAAAAGGTAGAAGATTGTATATGGATTTTCCAAAAGATGTTTTGTTAGCAACAATTTTTTGACCAGTAAAAACTTTTGAATCTTCTACTAAATATGAATATAGATAATGAGCATCTTTTATATATCCGCCTCCATTATTTCTAATATCCAAAATTAGATTTTTTACATGATGATTTTTTATATCTGTAAAAACCTCTTTATATAATTTTTTAATTTTTCCTTTATGGAAATCTTTTACTTTCAGAACTGCAATTGTACTGTCATTTGTAGGAAAACTTAATTCTTTTGAATATGTTTTTGTTAATTTATTAAAACCATATTTTTTTTGTTTAATACGAATTTCTCTTTGTATGCTTTTTGGAGTTAATTTTTTGATTGAGTCTTCTTGTATTTTTATGGTTTTCTTTTTAGGAAATTCTCTGTATGTTTTTTTACGAATAATATTCTTTCCCATTAAAAAAGAAAGTTCAACAGAATCTTTTAATCCTTGTTCTAATGTAATAAAATTTAAAAAAGTTCGATTAAAATAATTATCAGAAAATGTTTTATTATAACCATCTCCATAAATACTCGATTTATATTTTTTGATAATTTCATCCACAGGAACACTATCTATATATAAGAGCTTAGAACCTCCATTGATAGGGTTTACTTTTGCATAATCCTTAATAAGGTAAATAGAATCATTTTGATAAAAAAAGCTGTAATTATAAAATGCAGATTTAGAGTTCTTATATTTTTTTAAATCCTTTTTATTAAATCGTCTATAAATTGGATATAAATCAGTATGTCCGTGTTTTAAACTAGAAAATAAGGGAAATAATTTTACAAAAAATTCATTAGGTTTTAAAGGTTTTTGAATTGATCTTTTTAGACTATCAATTTTATATTCAGTTTCTTTTTTAGATTGATAAAGATCTAACTTCGGATGATATTTGTTTAATTTTTTATGAACATAATCAATGTCTTTTTTCATCTCTTTTACAGAAATTTCATTGTTCATCTGTTTATTATGTTTATTAACAGATGAACATGAATAGGTTAAAAATAAAATGAATAAAAGAAATGATAAATATCTAATCATCTAAAAAAATTATGGTTCAACTTCTCTATAAAATTCTTGGATAAAATTTTCCATGTATTGATGTCTTTCTTCTGCAATTACTTTAGCTGTTTTTGTATTGATTAAATCTTTTAATGTAAATAGTTTATCATAAAAATGTTGTATGCTAGAAGAATTTTTTGTTTTATTTTCAGGATTATATAAAACACTTCCTGTACTTCCTCCGTATGCAAAACAGCGAGCGATTCCTACAGCTCCAATAGCATCTAATCTATCAGCATCTTGTACAATTTCTGCTTCTATGGATGTAGGTATATTTCCTTTACTAAAAGAAACTTGAGATACAATTTCTATTACTTTATTAATTGTTTTCTCGTCAACTTCTATGGAAGTTAAAAATTCGCGAATTAATTCTTCTGATTTATCAATTCCTCCGTGTAATTTATAATCACCTACATCGTGAACCCAAGCTGCTAATTCAACTAAAAAAGCATTTGCTTTTTCTTTTTCTACAATTTTTTTTGCGTTAACAACAACTCTTTCAATATGAAAATAGTCGTGTCCAGTGCCTTCATCTAAGAATGTTTTTCTAATATAATCTTTCGTAAGAGAAAGAATTTTAATTTCGTTCATGTTGCTTAAAAATAAAAAACTTCAATAGCTAAGCTATTGAAGTTTTTTAGAAATATTGTAAAGAAAACTGTTATAGTTTATAAAAAATTATAAAATAACATGTCCTAATTTTGTTAATTTATGATGATCTAATATTTTAATTTTTCGACCTTCAACCTCTATCAAATGATCAGTTTTAAATTCAGAAATTAAACGGATCGCAGATTCTGTTGCAGTACCAATTAGGTTAGCCATTTCTTCTCTTGTCAGAGAAATATTGATAAACCCTTCATTATCTGTTCCCAATTTACCTTCAAGAAGTAGTAAAACTTCTGCTAATCTTTCTCGAACTGTTTTTTGAGCTAAATAAGTAATTGTACGAGTATATTCTCCTAAATCTTTTGCTATTCGTTGTAAAATATTGAATGCAAGTTTAGGGTTAACCTCTAATAATTTCAAGAAAAATTTCTCTGGAATATAATAAACTTCCATACTATTCATAGCATTAGCAGAAGCACCAAAAACTTCGTGACTTAATATAGAGCGGTAACCTAAAATATCTCCTTCATTAATGAAACGTAGTATTTGTTCTTTTCCATTAAAACCAATTTTAAAAAGTTTAGCAGTACCTTTTATTACGCAATAAATACCTTTAGGAGTATTTCCTTCCTGTATAATTTCATTACCTTTTTTAAAATTGAAAATCTTTTTCTCTTGTTCAAACTCTAACAATTCTTCTTTACTAAAGACTCCAAAAGATTCTGGGGTTTCAAACATAGCTTTAATAGATGCTACGTTTTCACTGAATTCTGACATGTGTTGATAACTTATGACTTAATTCATACAAAGTTAGTGTTAATTCTGCGAAAAGGAAAGTATTTTTGCAAAATACTATGAAGGAGAATTGTTTTCACTGCGGTCAACGAATTGAAGAAGAGGTTATAGAGTTCGATGAGAAGGAGTTTTGTTGTCAAGGATGCAAAACGGTTTATGAAATTTTAAATGTAAACGATTTAAAAGATTATTATGATTTAAATCGTAATGCGGGAGTACGTCCAGACGGAAAAAGTAATCATCAATTTGAT
>DLJQ01000024.1 GCA_002484335.1 Flavobacteriales bacterium UBA7612 | reverse complement strand
GTGCGGCTTATTACGGTTGAATGTTTCCTTTGCCATTTTACTTTTTATTAATTTCTATTGTTATACTTAAATTATAAAAAAATAACTTTATTTTTTCCTGTGCAAAAATACACATTTTAATTGAAATAAAGATATTTATTTTTGACTCGCGTTAACCTTGGCTTAAATGAATAAACAACCAGCTAAAAGATTAACTACACTGGCGAACCAGAATTTGAGCGGGAAACGAGACTCGAACTCGCAACATTCAGCTTGGAAGGCTGACGCTCTACCAATTGAGCTATTCCCGCGTTTTTTATTTTCAAAACTTTGCAAAGCTAAATATTAATTAGCAAACTACAAAAGATTAAAAAAATAATTATCGTGGGGAGAGCAGGATTCGAANNTGAGTATCTCCCCAACCTTATGTTTTTTTTTTATGAGCCGATAGAGGGACTCGAACCCACGACCTGCTGATTACAAATCAGCTGCTCTAGCCAGCTGAGCTACATCGGCATAAAAATACTATAATTCTACTTTAATATAAAAGAACAGTCCGTTAAATATCTTTGTTTAACGGACTGCAAATTTACGTTGTTTTTTGAATTAACCAAATTTTTAATACTTTTTTTTAGTTAATTTTTATTTTTATTTATCGATCACTGATCTTTTCTTTTTTTCGGATAATTAGTTTTTTTAATGTATCTACTGACAAATCAATACATTCCTCAAAAGACTGACCTGTTTTACTCACTACAATATCGTCTCCTGGTACTTCCAATTTAATATCCACTGTTTTATTACTTTTTTCTGAAGTATTCTCTAATTTAAATGAAACATTAGCTGCAATAATTTTATCAGACAAAGTTTCTAATTTTTCTAATTTTTTACTTAAATACTCTTCTAAACCAGGTTTAGTATTAAAGTTTACTGCTTGAAAGTTAATTGTCATAATTCTTCGTTTTTGTTCTCACGTGGGTGAGCTTTGTTAAACACTTTTTTTAAATTTTCTATACTACCATGTGTATAAATTTGAGTAGACGACAAACTTGAATGCCCTAATATATCTTTTACAGCATTCAGATCTGCTCCTGAATCTAACATATGGGTTGCGAAAGAATGTCTCAACATATGTGGACTTTTTTTATTCTTTACACTTATAAGACTAAGATAATGCTTTACTTTAGAATAAACAAGAGTATCGTACAAAGGTTTTCCTTTTTCAGTTACAAAAACATTCGTACATTGTAAAGTTATTTCCTGATGTTTTTTATTGTTATAATTATTTATATCTATCAATAACAAACTAGAAATAGGAATAATTCTTTCTTTATTTCTCTTTCCTAATACTTTTATAACTAATAATTCAGAATCAATATCACTTTCTTTAAGATTTATCAACTCTGCTCTCCTCATACCTGTTTGATACATCATATCAATCATTAAACGATCACGAATACCATCAAATGTTTCAGGAAAAAAATCATCATTATTTAATAAATCATTCAATTCTGCCTGAGTAAAAGGTATTAAAACTTGTTTATTTTGTTTCAATGAATGAATTTGTTCTATCGGATTGATTGATAAATGTTTTTCTCTAATAAGATACTTAAAGAAACTACGTAGTGAGCTTAATTTTCTATTAACTGTTTTCTCAGATTTTTTCTCTTCTGATAAATACATTATAAATGCCCTTATATGATTTTTTTTAGCTAAATGTATATTATCCGAGTTCTCTTCTTGTGTATAAAAGGATAAAAAATCTTCTAAATCTTTTTTATAACTTGTAATTGTAAGTACAGAATATTTTTTTTCGTACGCTAAATAATCTAAAAATTGCTGAATAAACTCCATAAAAAAAACCTATTTATCAAAGTTACAACTTTAATAAATAGGTCAACAGAAATTAATTTCTTTATATTGTTTAAAACAATTTTTAAGCTTCTTCTTGAGCTAATAAAGATTGTTTGTAAATAGCACGACTTAATTGTTGTCTTTTTGCTACAGAAGGTTTTGTAAATTGTTGACGAGATCTTAATTGACGAACAACTCCTGTTTTATCAAATTTTCTTTTGTATTTTTTTAATGCTCTTTCTATAGACTCTCCGTCTTTTACTGGTATAATTAACATAATATTATCTATTTCTTTTTAAGATGGCAAATATACAACTCTTTAGTAATTAAACAAATCGTTTTTATTAATCTTTTAAAATATTTCTTCCAATAACTAATTTTTGTATTTCTGTAGTTCCTTCTCCTATCGTACAAAGCTTAGAATCACGATAAAATTTTTCTACTGGAAAATCTTTTGTATAACCATATCCTCCAAAAATCTGAAGTGCTTCACTTGATATTTTCACACAAGCTTCTGATGCATAGTACTTGGCCATAGCACCTTCTGTTGACATTGGTTTGTTATTGTTTTTTAAATAAGCAGCTTTATAAATTAATAATTCTGAAGCATCAATTTCAGTTCTCATTTCAGCTAATTTAAAATTAATAGCTTGAAAATTTGCTATTACTGTTCCAAATTGCTCTCTTTCCTTTGCATATTTCAACGCTGCTTTATATGCTCCTTTAGCAATACCTAACGATAATGCTGCTATAGAAATTCGACCTCCATCTAATATTTTAAGAGCTTGTTTAAACCCATCTCCTACTTCACCTAATCTATTTTCATCAGGAATTCTTACATTATCAAAAATTAGCTCTGCTGTTTCAGAAGCCCTCATTCCTAATTTATTTTCTTTTTTTCCTGAAGAAAAACCTAGAGTTCCTTTCTCTACAACAAATGCAGTTGAATTATTTTTCTCTCCTTTATTACCTGTTCTTGTCATAACAACTGCTATGTCTCCAGATATTGCATGTGTAATAAAGTTTTTAGCTCCATTTATTACCCAAGAATCTCCATCTTTTACTGCTGTAGTGGACATTCCTCCTGCATCAGATCCTGTATTATGCTCTGTTAATCCCCAAGCCCCAATAGTTTGTCCTGATGCTAATTGTGGTAACCAACGCTTTCTTTGTTCTTCATTACCAAATTCTAAAATATGATTTGTACACAAAGAATTATGAGCAGCTACTGATAATCCTATTGAAGGATCTACTTGAGAAAGTTCATCTATTATTACAATATACTCGTCATAAGATAATGCAAAACCTCCATACTCTTCAGGAACTAAAACCCCCATAAATCCCATTTTTCCCATTTCTTTAAAAACTTCTATAGGGAATTCTTGAGATTCGTCCCAATCCATTATATACGGTTCAATATATTGCAATGCAAAGTCTTTTACAGACTGTTTTATTAATGATAGATTCTCGTTTTCTAAAAAATTCATTTATTGAGTTAACTTTTTCCAAAAATAATAAAAATATTTTCAACAAAATTAATACGATTCATCTCTAATTTTTAATCATTAAAAACTATTGACTATCAGCGTTTTTAAGTTAATATTTTTTCTAAAAAAAACAAATGTTTAAAGTCATTTCAAGAAATGATTTTTAGCATTTTAATTCGGATAAATTTATCTGAATTTTGTTTCAAGAATAATAACAAAGATTTTATGAAAAAAGGATTATACTTATTAGGTGCGTTAATTACTTCAATAATGTCTTACGGACAAGAAGCAGGAGAATTACATATGCGAGTAAGAGCAACTGGAGTTGTACCTATGGAAAGTGCAAAAATAGGAACTATAGGTGGTGATGTAGCTGTAACAAATGATTTGATTCCAGAAGTAGACTTTACTTATTATTTCACTAAAAATATTGCTGCAGAATTAATATTAGGTACATCTCAACATAGTGTTACTGCTGTAAATACAGCATTAGGTAACTTAGATTTAGGACGAGTTATGCTACTTCCTCCTACATTAAATGTACAATATCATATATATCCTACTAAAAATTTAAAACCATATATAGGTGCAGGTGTTAACTATACTATATTCTACAATCAAGGTCAAGGAAAAGGAAGAAATGCTGCCATTACCGATGTGAAATATGATAATAAATTTGGATGGGCATTTCAATTTGGATTTGACTACAAAATAAATGATAAACTGTACTGGAATGTTGATGTTAAAAAGATGTACGTAAATACTGATGTTACTGTAGGTGCCAATGTTGGAGAACAAATATATTTACCTGCAAAAGTGGATTTAAATCCATGGCTAATAAGTACAGGTATAGGATTTAGATTATTTTAATTTTTTTTAGATTATATATTTTGCTTTTAAGAGAAAAGGAACTACTAAAAAAGTAGTTTCTTTTCTCTTTTTATTTTTAATTACTTAGTAAGATAAACATTCTTATCTTCTGTTTGTGTATAAATTCTTATTAAATCTATTGACCATGCCCAGATTATATGTCCAAATAATTCAGAAATATGTTCTTCTATTGGCTGTTCTGAAGCTGGTGGTACAACTCCCATTAATGGCATTATTATGAAATGAAAAAGGACATAAACAATAACTCCATATAATGCACCATGGTATAAAGAAATAAATTTAAACCTTTCGAATAGCCAATAATATAACCATGCAAATACAAAACAAAAACCAAAATGAATAATAAAACTATTTATTGGTCGGGCTTGTTCACTAAAAATATATGAATAATGTGTGATGTCTTCAGAAAAACCCAATTTTTGTAATAGAGCTTGAGGTGGATTTGTTAGTTCTCTTTGAGGAGTTCTTGGTGGAAAAGGGACTTCCCAACCGAATTTAACAAAAGAAGATAATATTCCTCCTAAAATTGTAGCTTTTAAAAGTGGTATTTTTTGACTAAATCTTATCATAAAATATAAATAATTAATAAATCGACTTATACAAAAATAAGTAAATCATTTTAATCCTCTGTTCGCTTATCTTTTATATTATTCTGTCTTAAATATTCTCTAACAGATAAAAATGTTGGTTCAATATGAATTAATACATCCTTAACTTGTTTCATTTGAACTTGAACAGCATCTTTTAGATTATGACTAATTTCGTGACCTTCAACAACAGAAATATTACCATCTACAATAGCATGTAAATCAACATAATAATCCATTCCACTTTTACGAACATTACATTTTTCTGTTGCGATTATACCTGGAACAGTTAAAGCTATTTTCCTTATTTGCTCTATCTCATCATCATATAATTGTTCGTCCATTATTTCCCCTAAAGCAGGACGTAAAATTTTATAAGCATTATATAGAATAAAGGTAGAAGCTAATAAAGCTGCAACATCATCTGCTGCTTCCCAACCATTACCCATAGCAAGAGAAATAGAAATACCTATAAAAGCCATTAAAGACGTAATAGCATCCGAGCGATGATGCCAAGCATCTGCTTTTAAAGATGAACTATTTGTTTCTTTACTTTTCCTCATAACATATTGAAAAGATAATTCTTTGAAAAGGATTATGCCCCCTAAAACCAATAAAGTAAATGGTGCTGGTTGATGATGTGGGGTAAGAATATTCTTTACACTTTCTATCCCAATGATTACTGCAGAAACAATTAAAAATGTAACTACTAAAAATGTAATCAAAGCTTCTGCTTTACCATGACCATAAGGATGGTTTTCATCCGCGGGGCGTGAAGAATACTTGAGTCCTAAAAAAACAAATATTGAAGAAAAGACATCTGCAGATGATTCTATTGCATCAGCAATAAGCGCATAAGAATTACCAAAAAATCCAGCCAAAAACTTTATTATAGCCAATGACGCATTTCCTAATATACTAAAAATTGAAGCTTTTATTGCTTTTTCAGAATTATCGTTCATAACAAAAAAATAAGCCCTACAAATGTAAGGCTTATTATAAATTTTATAGATTAAATATTATTTTTCTAAAAAAGGATATTTATAATCTTTAGCTGGAACAAAAGTTTCTTTTATTGTTTGAACAGAAGTCCAACGTAATAAATTCATTGCAGAACCTGCTTTATCATTAGTCCCTGAAGCACGAGCTCCACCAAATGGTTGTTGTCCTACTACAGCTCCTGTTGGTTTATCGTTAATATAAAAATTACCACAAGCATTCTTTAATGCTCTTGAAGCTAATTCAACAGCAGAGCGTTCTTTAGCGAAAATAGATCCTGTTAATGCATAAGCCGAAGTTTCATCAACTAATTTTAATGTTGCTTCAAAATCATTCTCATCATATACATAAACAGAAAGAACAGGTCCAAAAATTTCTTCTACAATAGATTCGTACTGAGGATTAGTTACTTTTATAACTGTAGGATGTACAAAATAACCTACAGAATCGTCATATGTTCCTCCAATTACAATCTCTGCTTCCGAAGATGCTTTTGCTCTTTCGATATATCCTTTAGATTTCTCGAAAGAATTTTTATCAATAACAGCTGTTACAAAATTCGAAAAATCTTCTGGTGAACCAATAGTAACAGTTGCTAACATTTCTTTCATTTGTTTTAAAACCTCATCCCATAAATTTGATGGAATATAAGCTCTAGAAGCTGCTGAACATTTTTGTCCTTGGTACTCAAATGCTCCACGAACTAAACCTACTGCAACTTCTGTAGGACAAGCTGATTTGTGTGCTACAACAAAATCTTTTCCTCCTGTTTCTCCTACAATTCTAGGGTAAGTTCTATATTTATCTATATTGTTTCCTATTTGTTGCCATAAAGCATTAAAAACTTTTGTAGAACCAGTAAAATGTAATCCCGCAAAATCTTTATGCTCTAAAACAGTTTTTGCTGTTTCTGCTCCATCAGTTAAAACTAAATTGATAACTCCATCTGGTAATCCAGCTTTTTTGAAGATATCCATTGTTATTTTAGCTGCTAAAACTTGTTTGTCTGATGGTTTCCAAACAACAACATTTCCCATTAAAGCCATACAAGATGGTAAATTCCCTGCGATAGCAGTAAAATTAAATGGTGTTATTGCAAATGTAAACCCTTCTAATGGTCTATAATCTACACGGTTCCAAATCCCTGGCGAAGAAATTGGTTGATCTGCATAGATTTCTGTCATGTACTGAACATTGAAACGTAAAAAATCTATTAACTCACAAGCTGAATCAATTTCTGCTTGCATTGCATTTTTAGATTGACCTACCATTGTTGCAGCATTTAATTTTGCTCTATATGGACCAGCAATTAAATCTGCAGCTTTTAAAAATATTGCCGCTCTATCTTCCCATGGCAAAGCTACCCAAGCTTCTTTTGCAGCTAATGCTGTATCAATAGCTTTTTTTACATCTTCTTGAGTTCCTTCGTGGTAATAACCTACAACTTTTTGATGATCGTGTGGTGGTCTAATTTCTTTTTTATTACCACTAAAAACTTCTTCAGAACCAATATACTGAGGAACCTCTGTTACTTGACTATACAATTCTTTGTATGCGTCCAATAATTGTGCACGTTCTGGAGAACCTTTTGCATATGATTTTACCTCTTCATTAACTGCTTGAGGAATTTGAGCAAATGACTTTGACATTTTTATTATTTTGTTTGTTTATATTCTACTAAAAACCAAATTTACGAAAATAAATGAAAATCTAACTGAAGATATAGAACTCCCTATAAACATAAAAATATTAAAACTATTCTTCAATAATGAATTTTAATTTATGATTTTATAAAAAAATGTCTGTTTGAAAAATCTTTCAAAACAGACATTTTATTTTTTATTTTATTATTCCTTCTAACTTAAATAAGAATGCATAAACCATTGCAACATCTTTCAAATAATCAAATCTTCCTGATGCGCCTCCATGTCCATAATCCATATCTGTCTTTAATAATAAAACATTTTTATCTGTTTTTAAATCTCTGAGTTTAGCAACCCATTTTGCAGGTTCGAAATACTGTACTTGAGAATCGTGTAATCCTGTTGTCACTAATATATTTGGATAATTTTTAGCTTCTACATTTTCGTAAGGAGAATAAGATTTCATATAAAAATATGCCTCTTTATTGTTTGGATTTCCCCATTCATCATATTCATTGGTAGTTAATGGTATACTTTCGTCTAGCATTGTATTCACAACATCTACAAAAGGAACTTGAGAAACAACTCCTTTCCATAAGTCTGGTCTTAAATTAGCTATTGCTCCCATTAACAGACCTCCTGCTGAACCTCCTTGAGCAAATAAGTGCTGAGGAGATGTAAATTTTTGTTGAACCAAGAAATCTCCTACATCTACAAAATCTGTAAATGTATTTTTCTTTTTCATCATTTTACCATCTTCATACCATTGTCTACCCATTTCTTGTCCACCACGAATATGTGCTATAGCATAAGCAAATCCTCTATCCAAAAGACTTAGTCTTACACTACTAAATGTTGCATCCATAGAACTACCATAAGAACCGTAGGCATATAATAACAATGGATTTTTACCATTTTTCTGTAAACCTTTTTTATAAACAATAGATATCGGAATTTTAGTTCCATCCTTTGCTGTTGCAAATAATCTTTCGGTTACATAATTTTCTTTATTATATCCTCCAACTATTTCTTGTTGTTTTAATAATTCTCTTTTCCCTGTCTTTAAATTTTCATCGTATGTAGAGCTTGGTGTAATAAGGGATGTATAACCAAAACGAAAAATCTCTGTATTGTACTCAGGATTATTTGATGGATAAATTGTATATGCAGCCTCATCAAATTTTACAGGTTTTTGTTTTTTCGTTTTACGGTCATAAATAATAAATTGATTCAATCCATTTTCTCTTTCTGTAAAAACAAAGAAATCTTTGAAAACACTTACATCTTCTAACAATACATTTTTACGATGAGGAATAAAATCTTTCCAATTTTCTACAGAAGTTTTATTGAGAGATGTTTCTACTACTTTGAAATTAAGTGCATCTTTATTTGTTACAACAAGAAACTTATCTTCTAATGGAATAACATCGTATAAAATGTCTTTTAACCTTGGTTGAAAGATTTTAAATTCTCCGTTTGGTTTATCTGCATCTAATAATCTTGATTCTGAAGATGTTGTAGAACCAGAAGAAATAATGATATATTGTTGATTTTTGGATTTTGATACTCCAATATAATTTGTTTTATCTTTTTCTTCATAAACAACAGCATCCTTAGAAGACTCTGTTCCTAATATATGACGAACTATTTTTTCTGATAATAATGTTTCTACATTCTTTGAAGTATAGAAAATGGTTTTATTATCGTTTGCCCAAACAGCATAGCCAGATGTGTTTTTTATTCCTAAATCGGTTGTTTTTCCTGTTGTTAAATCTTTTAGAAAAAGTTTATATTGTCTTCTAGAAACATCGTCGACACCATAAATTAATTTTGTATTATCTGGACTAATACTAAATCCACTTGCGGCATAGTATTTATATCCTTCAGCTAGTTTATCTACATCTAAAAGAATTTCTTCTGGTGCTAATAAACTCCCTTTTTTACGGCAGTATTTGAAATATTGTTTTCCTTCTTCTGTTTTTGAATAATAGTAATATCCATTTCTGAAAACGGGTAAAGATTCGTCTTTTTCCTTGATACGACCTTTCATTTCTTGAAAAAGATTTTCTCGGAATTGATCAGTATCTTTCATCATCGCATTTAAATAGTTATTTTCTGCTGTAAGATAATTGACAACTTTTGTTGAATCTTTTCCTTTTTTAAAATAATCTATCATCCAATAATATGGGTCATTTACTTTATCTCCATGAATGTCTCTAATGTGATTTTGTTTTTCTGCTACGGGTGGTTTTATTTCTGGCCAAACCTGTGCATTGATTAAAGAAGCTACTGAAAGTACCGAAGCACTTATTATTTTCTTCATATTTATACTTTGTTAATAGATTATTAGTGAACTAAATATAGTTATTTTTTGGTAACATATGCTATTATATTTTATGTTTCAATGCAATAATGATTGAAGTGACATCCTTTTACAACAACAGGAAATTNNAATTTCCTGTTGTTGTAAAAGATATAGCGGGAAAGCACGACCGAAGGGATTGCCCTAAAAATTAGTTTTCTAAAACTTGACTACTTGATAGTTGATTTTTATCTGCATAGGAGCTGAGATATAAAGTAAGTGCACCATCACTTGTTATATTATGTGTAGTTCCAAAACTATCTAATAATGCAAAAATAGTAATCATAAGCGCAGTCCCTGCTTCATCTATTCCCAATACAGCATGAATTAATCCTAATGATGTTATTAATGTTCCTCCTGGCAAACCTGGAGCTGCTATTGCAAATATTCCTAATAAAGGTATGAATATAAGTAGTTGTTCTATACTTGGCATCGCACCATACAACAGTTGGGATACAGCTAATGATAGGAAAACGACATCGAGAATAGAACCAACGAAATGTATATTGCCGAATAATGGAATAGCAAAATTTCTTACATCTTCACGTAATACTGGACTTTTCTTTGTTTCTTCTATTGCTATTGCTAAACTAGCTGCAGATGATTGTGTTCCTAGAGCTGTAAGAATTACTGGACCATAATATTTAAGAACTTGCCAAGGATTTTTACCTGAATACAATCCAGCTAATAAATATAATATTGAGATCCAAGTAATGTGACATACTATTGTGATAAGTAATATGGCAAAAAATATTGGTAATCTTTCGGCTAATGCACCTTCATAAGCAAGTACACTAAAGTTTGCTGCTATAAAAAATGGTAATAATGGTAATAGGAATTTTTTTACCATTGTGAATACAAGATTCTGAAATTCATATAGAGCTGCTTCTATTTTATCAGCTTTTGTCCAGATGATAGATAATCCTAATAAAAATGCTAGTACTAATGCACTAAGAACTGACATTAATGGAGGAATATCTAAACGAAATATCATTTCCGGTAATTCTTTTACCGTTTCTGTTGTTGGAGCAATATTAAGAAATGGTATTGTTATATAACCTACAATTGCAGCAAATGTAGCACTACCTACACATGATGCGTAAGCTAATAGCAAAGCTGTACTTAATAATTTTGATGCATTTTTTTTTAAACGAGTTATAGATGGTGTTATAAAACCAAAAATAAGTAATGGAATTAGAAAGAATATTATTTGTCCTAAAACATGTTTTATAGGAAGTATTATACTTATTACATTTTCACTTGCAATTTTTCCAATTAGCAATCCTAATAATACTGCTATAAATAGTCGAAATGTTGTTCCTGAGAGTAATTTTTTTATCATAGATTTTTAAATTAAAGTGCTAAATTAATTTAAAGTCTATAAAATTTATAGAGTTTTATGATTTATTTTTAATTAAAAAAATATTTATCTCCTAGAGTTACCTGTTCCAAATCCCATCAAAACATCATATCTTTTTCCCCAAGAGCGATAATAAAATAATGCTTGATATTGATTTTCTGTTTGCCAAAAACTTCCACTGATGTAAGTAGGATCTATTTTTCCTGTCTTTGTATTTTTTACCACATATTGATAATTATAATATCCTTGTTTTAAAAATAATTCAGTCACCCATAAGCCTGAATCATCATTTTTTAATCTAGAATTATCATCAATAGACCAATTATTAAACGCACCTACAACATAAGGTACATATAATCCATTTTGATCATCAAATGCATCAAGAGCAAAATAAACCCAAGAATAATCTGCTTCAGAATTTGCCGCATACTCGTTTCCAAAACGATTATTACGAATATAAAAATTACCATTAATATCTGGATAATCGTTATAAGGTAAATTATAACCTGGAATATCTGGTCGTAAAACAGTATGATAAACACTATCTTTTCTAAATGTTTTTTCAGTTGTCATACTAGCTACTTCCAAATTTTTATTATCAAACCAATTATATTCTGCTCCTCCTGGAAATAAAATATCTGGATTATTATAAGTCAATTGATTATTTCTTGCAAATGTTGGTCGATCAACAAAATAGCTATCTTTCCAATTATTATTCTTCATTAAAAACAACTTTGCTCCATCTGGAACTTCTGTTAAATTTTGAGTTCCACTAATCACATTTACTTGTAATCTTTGATTAAGTGCTGGAATTGTAGGATTATTAAATCTAGACACCATCATATCTATATCTGTTAATGGTTCATAAACAGCAAATCGTTGAGTAAACAATGGTTGATCAGGATTATTCAAATACACCTTTAATAAATAATTTCCAGGTAATTTTACATTCATTTGTTGATTAGGAAATTGAATTTGATAATTCGTATAACGTTGGTATGTATTAAAAGAATTTTTATGAGTTCTAGCATAATCAGAACTAATACCGTCTAAATACTCTGATTGAAATATTCCAGACTCTGACCAATCCGCATTTCTATGTTCTATTGCATATTGATACCTTTGATAACCTGCATTTACATCATCAAACAAAAAAAGTAAATATTCATCTGATTTCAATCTAATTATAGGTGTATTATCATTTGATTGAGGATTGAATATTTGTAAACTTTTTATATTATTTGGTGGTTGTACTTCATTATATTGACTAAAAACAACAATACTCATAAAATAAAATATAATAGTATAAATTTTCATTTTTCTTAGGTTTTTATATTGTAAAAGTACAAAAAAAGCGTATGTTCTATTCATAAGAACATACGCTATATATAACTTAAATTATTTATTTTTAGTACAAAGGAGGAAATTCATTCGGTTTTGCTTCACTAATAACTTCATATACTTTTTCTACAATATCATCTACAGATGGTTTAGAGAAATAATCTCCATCTGTAGCGTAAGCTGGTCTATGAGCCTTAGCTGTAACAGTAACCGGTGCACTATCTAAAGTGAAATATCCAGCCTGCTTTTCAATAATTTCTTGTAATAAAAATGCGCTTGCTCCTCCTGGAACATCTTCATCAACAATAACTAAACGATTTGTTTTAGTTAAACTCTTTGCAACATCTCCATTTATATCAAAAGGTAATAAAGACTGAGCATCTATAACTTCTGCAGAAATACCTAATTGTTCTAATTCTTTTGCTGCTTGCATAACAATACGCCAAGTAGAACCATAGGTTAGAATTGTAATATCAGTACCTCCCTTAGTTACTTCTACTTCTCCAATTGGAGTAGTAAATTCTCCTATATTAGTTGGAACTGGCTCTTTTAAGCGATAACCATTAAGACTTTCTACAACAATAGCTGGCTCATCTGCTTGTAATAATGTATTATAAAATCCTGCAGCTTTTGTTAAATCTCTAGGGACTAAAACATTTACACCACGAACTAAATTTAAAATCCCTCCCATTGGAGACCCTGAATGCCAAATACCTTCCAATCTATGTCCTCTGGTACGTATAATAACTGGTGCTTTTTGAGTTCCACAAGAACGATAGAAAACTGTTGCGAGATCATCCGAAATACCTTGCAAACAATATAGAATATAATCTAGATATTGTATTTCTGCAATTGGTCGTAAACCACGCATTGCTAATCCAATTCCTTGTCCTAAAATAGTTGCTTCTCTAATTCCAGTATCAGAAATTCTATCAATACCAAATTTTTCTTGTAAGCCTTCTAATCCTTGATTTACATCTCCAATATTACCTGCATCTTCACCAAAAACTAAAGCTTTAGGATATTTTGTAAAAAGTTTTTCAAAATTATTACGCACAATAACACGTCCATCTTCTAAATCAGGACTATCAGAATATATAGGAGCTATTTGGTTAACCTTTGTAGCTGTTCCAGAAACTAAACCTGCAGAATACTTTTGTTCTTCTAGCTTCAGATTATTTGATAACCAATCATTAACAGCTATTTTAGAATTTAAATCTTCTAATCTTACTAGTCGAAAAACTTTACGAACAGTAGAATAAACATCTCTTTTGAAAGGACTTTTTTTAGCTTTCAAATTATTAATTTCTATCTGAATAAAAGCAGCATTAGAGCTTTCTTCTGCTATTTTCTCTAATAAATCTATTGCTTGATTTTTTAATTCTAGAATAGGATTTAGATAATCATTCCAACATTGTTTTTGAGATGATTTAACTTCAGCTTTTATTTCAGCTTCTAATTGATCTAATTCTTCTTCTGTAATAATTGACTGATTATCAAAAGCTAAAATATACTCACGGAATTTTGTAATTCCATCATATTCTTTTTCCCAGTTTAATCGATCTTCAGATTTATAACGTTCATGAGAACCAGAAGTTGAATGTCCTTGTGGTTGTGTACATTCTTGTACATGAACGATACAAGGTATATGGTGTTCTCTTGCTAATTTTTCAGCACGAGAATAAGCTTCAATTAGTCCAGGATAATCCCATCCTTTTACTGTTATTATCTCATATCCTCTTTCATTATCATTTCTTTGAAAACCAGATAACAATTCAGATAAATTAGATTTTGTACGTTGATATTCAGCTGGAACAGATATTCCATATCCATCATCCCAAATAGAAATTATCATAGGAATTTGTAATACACCTCCTGCATTTACAGTTTCCCAGAAATGACCTTCAGAAGTACTTGCATCACCAATTGTTCCAAAGCCAATCTCATTCCCATTTACAGAAAAATTTTGTTCTTTATCAGCTTCAGGAACATTACGATAATATTTTGATGCTTGGGCTAACCCTAATAATCTAGGCATTTGTCCTGCTGTTGGAGAAATATCTGAACTTGAATTCTTCTGAGCAGTAAGTTTTTTCCAAGATCCATCTTCGTTTAAAGAACGAGTAGCAAAATGAGAAGTCATTTGTCTTCCTCCTGATGCTGGTTCTTTTTCTAAGTCTGTAAAAGCATATAATTGAGCAAAAAACTCTTCAACTTTCAATTCTCCTATAGCAAACATAAATGTCTGATCTCTATAGTATCCTGAACGAAAATCTCCATTTCTGAACACTTTTGCCATTGCAATTTGTGGTAATTCTTTTCCATCACCAAAAATTCCAAACTTAGCTTTCCCTGTCAGAACTTCTCTTCTACTTAAAAGACTTACCTCTCGAGATAAAAAAGCTATTCTATAATCACTTATAATTTGACTTTTAAATTCTTCGAAGGTAATTTTATTTACCTCTTGTGTTTCCATTTCTTTTGTTTGTTGCAAAACAAATTTAACAAAAGATTTTGTAACTTAAAGCATTCTATTTACGTCTAATGACTATTAAGAAATAAAATCAAGTTATAATAAACTATAAAAAACAATCAATGAAAAAAACTTTACTTAGTTTGTGTTTCTTATTATCAGTAGGTTCTTCAACTTATTTGATTGCACAAAACTCATCAAAAAATGCAACTTTTGTTACTCAAGTTGAAGGAATAAAAGAATATAAATTAGGAAATGGATTACAAGTTTTATTAATTCCTGATCAATCACAAAGTAATGTTGCAGTAAATATTGTTTACCATGTAGGCTCTAAACATGAAGGATATGGAGAAACAGGAATGGCTCACCTTTTAGAACATATGTTATTTAAATCAACAAAAAATTTAGGTGATATCAAGAAAATGTTATCTGACAAAGGAGGTGATGCTAATGGTACGACGTATTATGATCGAACAAATTATTATGAAATTTTTCCTTCAAATGAAGAAAATTTACGTTGGAGCTTAGAAATGGAGGCTGATCGAATGATTAATGCTACTTTAAAACAGGAAGATTTAGATAAAGAATTTTCTGTTGTTCGTAATGAATTTGAAATTGGAGAAAATAATCCTTCAAGAGTTTTAGGACAACGTGTAGTTTCTGCTGGTTATTTATGGCATAATTACGGAAAATCAACTATTGGATCTAAAGAAGATATTGAACGTGTAAAAACTCCTCAATTAAGACGTTTCTATGAAAAATATTATCAACCTGACAATGCTACATTAATTGTAGCTGGGAAATTTGACGAAAAACAAGTAGTAGATTATGTGAACCAATATTTTTCTACTATTCCAAAACCAACTCGAATTATAGATGAAATATTAACTGTTGAGCCAGCACAAGATGGTGAAAAATATGTAGAAGTTAGAAGAGCTGGAGACAGCCAATCTGTTGGTGTAATGTACCATGTAGCTCCATATAGTGATAAAGATTATGCTACTGTTGATGTTTTAAATCAAATTTTAACATCTGATCCTTCAGGATATTTATACAAAAGTTTAGTTGACACACATAAAGTTGCTGCTATTTCTGCCTATTCTCCTGAAGTGAGAGATGCAAGCTTCTTTTACTTTGAGGCTGATGTCCCAAAAGATAAAGATATAAAACAAACAGCTGCTGATATTAAAACTGAATTAGATAAAATAGCTACAATCAATTATACTGATCAAGATGTAGAAAGAGCAAAAGCAACACTATTGAAATACATAGAAAATGTAAAAAATAATACAATTAGCCTTGCTATCAATTTAACTGAAATTGTAGGAGCTGGAGATTATCGTTTAGGATTTATATACAGAGATAATATTGAAAAAGTTACAAAAGAAGATATAAAACGTGTTGCAGAAAAATATTTCAAATCAAACAATAGAACTCTAGGTGTCTTTATTCCAACAAAAGATGAAGTTCGTGTGCAACCAAATGAGTTTACAAATAAACAAATTACAGATTTAGTTTCTAATTATAAAGGAAGAGCTACTGAAAAGGAGGCTAAACCTTTTGAAGCTTCTATTAAAAACTTAAAAGCTCATTTTTCTGAAGGTAAATTAGTCAATGGACTAAAATATGGTATTATTGATAAAGAAATAAAAGGAGAAAAAGTTATTTTATCTTTTAATTTACCTGTGTCTAATGAAAAAGAATTAGCTAATAAAAATGAAATAGGTTCTTTAACTGCTGAATTATTAACTGCTGGAACTAAGAATTTAACAAAAGAACAAATCAAAGATCAATTAGATGCTTTAAAATCTTCTGTTTATTTTAGATTTAACGGACAAACATTATCTGTATCTATTACAACTTACAAAAATTCATTAGAAAAAACAATGGATATTGTTCGTCAAATAATTACAGAACCTATATTCCCTGAAAAAGAATTAGCAAAAACTGTTAATGAATATGTTACATATTTTGATGCAAACTCAAATGATCCTCAAGCTCTAGCGTTTAATGAAATTAGTAGAATAACTTCTAATTATCCGAAATCTTCCATCTTCTATACAGCCTCTTATCAAGAGCAAATAGAAGCTTATAAAAAAGTAAAACAATCTGATTTAGTAAATTTTTATAAAAATATTTTAGGAGCGCAAAATGGCGTTGTTTCTATTGTTGGAATAAATGATAAAACTAAAATTGAAAATTTATTAAATAATAGTTTTGGAAAATGGACAAGTAAATCAAATTATCAAAAAGCTTATCCTACTTTTGATGTAACAAAAAAAGAAGATAAAATTTACAATATTCCAGATAAAGAAAATGCTGCTGCTGTTGGTAGAATATCATTCAAAATGAACAAAGAAAGTTCAGATTATCCTGCTATTGTTCTAGCAAATGAAATTTTAGGAAGTGGAGGATTTCTATCTGCTCGTATTCCAATGCGTTTACGAGAAAAAGAAGGAATAAGTTATGGTGCAGGATCATATGTTTCTATTCCAACAGATTCTAAAACTGACGTTGCCTTTTGGGGATATTATGCTTTTTTAAATCCTACAAAACGTGAAGCTGTAGAAAAAGCCCTAAAAGAAGAAATTGCTTTAGCCTTAAAAGACGGTTTTACAGTAGAAGAATTAAAAGCAAATATTGGAAGTTGGAAAAATAGTCGTAAAACTTCATTAGGTACAGATAATGCACTATTAGGATTATCAAATAATTATTTACTTAATGGAATTAATTTTGATGACTACGATCAATTAGAAAAAAAGGTAGAAAACCTTAATGTAAAACAAGTAAATGATGTATTAAAAAAATATATATCTTTAGATAAACTTACATCTGTTTACACAGGAACATTTAGTAAATAAAATAAACCTTTAACATAAAAAAAGAGCTTTACGATATCGTAAAGCTCTTTTTTTATGCTTTTATTAAGAAAAACTAACTTAAAACTTCATATTTAATTAATATTTTGTTAAAAAAAAGCTAATTTAAGTTTTTAATATTTTTTTGGTATAATAATTTCTTAGGCTTTAAAACAATAAAAAAATAAAAATAATCTTAAAACATTAAATCATGCAAGAACAAGATGAAAACAGTCAACCAACAAACAAGAGCAAAAATGGTCTTATATTACCATTAGCATTAGTTGGACTTTTATTAGCAGGAAGTATTGGTTATAATTTATTTCAAGCAAATAAGTTAACTGACTTAGAAAAAAACGAAACTTTAAACTCTCAAATTCTTAAAAATGAGGTTAGTCAAAAGGATTTAATTCGTAAACAATATGATTCTATTCTAAGTGATTATACACAATACAAAGCAAGAATTGAAGATCGTAACAATTTATTAGGAGATAAAGAAAATATGATTCAGTTAAAGAATCAAGATATTCAAGGAATTTTAGATAAAGAAAATCCTACTCCTGAAGAAATGAATCGTGCTAGAAAAATGATTTCTGATTTAGAAGGAAGTGTTAAAAATTATAAATCTGAAGTTTCTCGTTTACAAAAAGAAAATGCAATTTTAGTTCGTAGTGTTGATGAATTAAATAGTAAAAATGCAGCTCTAACAACAGATAACAATAACTTAAGAGAAAGTAATAAAGATCTTTCTTATAGTTATGAGACAGAAAAAAATGTAAGAGCTAAAGATAATGCTATCAACAAAACTAAAATAAATGATTTAAGCTCAACTTTATCTATATCTAATCAACAAATACAAGGGATTAGAGTAAGAAAAAGTGGAAAAGAAGTCGAAAAAACTCGTGCAAAACGTATTGATAAAATTCGTGTATCTTTTGACGTAGATAGAAATTCTAGAACTGAATCTGGATCTAAAAAATTATATGTAGCTATTTATAATCCTGATGGAACTTTAGGAAATTATGAAAATTCTAAAGGAGGACAAATTGAATTAAGATCTGGAGAAAAAATCAATTATTCTGATGCAATTACATTTGATTATACAAATGGACAAGCAAAAAATTTAGTATTTGATTGGAACCACGAAGAATTCCAAAAAGGTGTTTACACTTTTAATGTATACGAAAATGGATTCAAAATTAGCCAAGCTAAAATTACTTTAAACTAATCTTTTTTTTGATTTTCAAAAATAAAAGCTCATCCAAAAAAAGATGAGCTTTTATTTTTATAGAAATAATTTATTTTTCTTTTTGTAATAAATTTATACTAACTGTAGCCAATTCATTATTTGGATATTTCTTAAAAAGTGATTGATTAGGCAAAAGCCCTGTCTCTTTACAAATTTCATGGAAAACATCTACTTCTAAAATATATTGATCAGAAAATCCATGCGTTGCATCATAAGCTGTAGCAGCGGTATTTCCTAAATTCTTTGAAGTTAAATTTGGAGAAATTGTATGTAATTCAATTAATAATAACCCATATTTCTCTACAAAAGGAGCCCATTTTTTTAAATGATTTAATAAATTCTCTTCTACATCATTATTTGATAATCTTTTACCTCTAAAAGAAAATGCCCCTGTAGAAGAACTAACTCTATTTGTATTTGTTGCAAGAACATCTTCCCAAATTCTATTATGATCCAAAAATGTTCTTATATTCAATAAATCTCCTAATTCTATTGAATAATCTTCTTTTAAATCTTTTGATAATCTTTCTGGATCACCAATATCTCCCCAAATAACTTTAGCCCAGATATCATTTTTAATTAAATTTGCTCTTGTTACTTTCAAAGCTGCTTGGTTGTAATCTGCACCTACAAGAAAAAGTGGAAATTCATCCAAGTGTTTTCCTCGTAAAGTTTGTCTTTCTATCACATCATATAAATGTTGTAATAAAGCACCATTTCCACATCCCATATCAAGAATTCCTTTTGGTTGATCTTCGATTGGTTGATTAAAAATGTCTATTATAAATTCATCTACAACTTTAAAATAAGTAGAATGAGCTCCTCCACTTCCCCAAACATTCATCTCTCGATTTACATGTTGTTCATCTTCTCCTTCTGCTATTTCTCTCAACTTTGTAGGAGATCCGAATAATAAATCATTCAATTTAGAAAACATTGGTAAGTAAGAAACTGTTACTCCATAAGAAGTTGCTCTTCTAGCAAAGAATAAGCCTTTCTCCGTGAATTTATAGTTTTTATCATGCCTTGTAAACCATCCCAAAATAGATAATCTTTCAAGAACCTTTTCAAATATTTGTGGATTTTTATGAAATTCATCAGCACTAAAAGATGCTTCCATAAAATATTTATGAAAAAGACCGCTCATTCCCATACGAACAATAATTGGTGCAACTAATGCTCCTTCTATATGTTTACATACTTGATAATGTAATGGTTTTTCTAAACTATCCGTATCATCACTTGAAACTAAATAGTTTTGATATTTATCAAATAATTTTATCCATTTTTTAGAAAATTCTTCTGATAGCTCATTCTGTTTCAATACTTCATCTGTCGCTAAAAATTTTGCTAAATCATCATAAATCTCAATATTAGAAAAAGCTCTGTCTGAGTATTTATTTGTTTTTATTTCTACACTATTTTTTTCGTTATCAACAGAATACTCTAACATATTTTGTGAAGCAAGTACACGTAAAGCAACATTTAGATATCCTTCGTTTGCCTGAAATTCTTCTGTCAGTTCATTTAATTTTAGCGTTTTATTTTCTACAATGTAATGTAAAATACCTTTATCTGCTAATGCTTGAAGAACTGGAGCAGTTACAAGACCATCGAGATGTCTAAAAATTAATGATCTTAAATATTTTTTATCCATCTAATTATGAAATTTAGGGTGTAAATATACTTAAATAGAACCTAAAGTCTATTGATTAAGTATAGTATTTTTATATAATACATCTTTACAATTATAAAAATAAAGTGTTACAATTAGTTATAACAACAAAAAGTCCCTTTTTAGAAAGAGACTTTTTTTATTATATATTTAGAAGTTTATTTTAATGCATCAACAATAGCTTTTTGTATTCCGCCACCTGCAACTTCAAAAAAAGATGGTCCAGCTAACAAATACACTTTTTCTATTTTTTTTGTTTCTGAGAGATTATTCTTTTTTAGATAAACTTCAGAACGATTTGCGTCAATAATACCTTTCACTACATTTTCTGCTACTAAGGCTGTAGGAGAATCTATTCCAGCATCTTTTAAATCACTTGCAAAAGCAAAATTACTTACACCCAATCTCATTGCTTCACGAGTTGCAACTTCTCCCACTAAAGTCATCAATTCTGGAGTGAATTGATTTCTATTTCCTAAACCAATTAGTAATAATTTTTTTGCAGATATAGAACCTTTAGGAGGAGATATTAAAATCGTTTCTAAAGCATGACCTTTAAAATAACCTGCTTGTCTTATTTTTGTAAATTCTCCTTTTAAAGCTTCATCTAAATGTACCAATCCATTTAAGTTTGCTGGTAAAGCTTGTGGACTATGAATATCATTATCTGTATATTCGAAAACACAAGCAACTTGTAATTGAGTATCTGCAGAAGAAGGTCCTTGAACTAGTCCTATCATTGAAATTCCGTCCACTGTTCCCCAATTTCTTGATGTCCCAACTGCAACTGTAGATACACTAGAATTTAATGTAGTAGTTTGAGAAAAAATTAAAGTAGAGAAAAGTAATCCTCCTATTAATAATGTTTTGTTTAAAGTATTTTTTATTGTATTCTTCATAATATTTTTTGTTTTTAACTATTTGACTTTAATAAAACAAATATATATTGATAGAAAATCGTGTACATTTAACTAGTTTAATAAAATAAACTCTAATAAAAAAAATGTCAAATATTTCCATATTTGACATTCATATAAATTAAAAACATATTGTTTTTATCTATTTGATAATCGTTTTCTTATTGTACTCACAAACTCTTTAGAAACCCCAAGGTATGAAGCTATATAATATTGTGCTACACGCTGCGGAATTGTAGGATATACTTTTATGAATTCTAAGTAGCGGTCTGTCGCTGGTTGAGAAATTGTTTTAACCAAACGATTCTGTAGAGTTACTACATAACGTTGCATCATCATTCGGAAAGCTCTCTCGAACTTGGGAACTTTTAATAGTAATTCCTCTTTAGTTTCTGGAGTCAACATATAGATTTCAGTATCTTCTAAAGTTTCTATAAAAATCCTTGAAGGCGTTTTATTATTAAATGAATCAATATCCGTAATCCACCAATCTTCAACAGCAAACAAAAGTGTTACTTCAAAACCATTTTCATCAAGATAATAAGTACGTACACATCCTTCTTTTATAATGCCCTCAAATTGACAAACCTCTCCTTCTCTGAGTAAATGCGTTTTCTTTGGGAATTTTTGAAGAGTCAACAAATCTTCAAAAATTTTTTCCTCTTGTACTGTTAAAGTAACAAACCGTGAAATATTTTTAATTATATTTTGAAACATAAATTTATTTTCTACTGCAAATTAGGGAAAAATGTATATACTTCACTCTTCAAAAGTCCACTTCCTCCACCATAATGATCAATTACTTTAACATCTTTATCTAAATTTTGACAAAAAACTTTAATTTCAGTTTCAAATTTTTCATTCAATCCAGAACTCAACAAAACAATATCTACTTCATTATTATTAATATAATCCTCGCAAATATTTTCATTACTTTCTATTATTGCATTCCAACCTTCATTATTTTCAATAATTCTTTTTAAAGTTTCAAGAATCTCTTGATTTTTTCCAATCACTAAAAAGTTCAATATTTTCATTTTTATTGTATCAAATTTTAAAAAAGTTATTTTATAACATCAAAAAACAAAGATTTTATTTGAAGCTTTTTCCCGCTATCCACTATATCTTTTTTTCAAATTATATCATTTAATTTGTAAAAAAGGATGCCGTTACTATCGGGGCTAAAAAATAAATATTTATTACAAATGTTTATTTCCTGTAATTTTAAGCTCATTTAAATCTAATTGAGATTCTGCTTTTCTAATTTCATCATCACTAAATTCTTTTTCTCGCTTAACTTTAAATAATTCCTTTCGTTGAAACGCAAAAATATCAAGCATAATCTGATTATATTCATTTAAATCATTTCGTCTATTAGTACACATTTCCAATGATTCTAAATGACTTTTTTGCTGTACAATATCATTTTCAATCGTATTCTTAAAATTCTTGACTAAACTATTAGTCTCCATATTAGATTGATATTTTTCCTTCAATAAATTAACTGCAAGATTATCTAACCTAATTTGAATATTTGCTTGTTGCTCATGAGGAGGAAGAATCGGATCAATTTCACCTATTTTTGTTAATTTAATAATTAATGGAAGCGTTAATCCCTGAAAAACTAAAGTAATGAAAATAACTACAAACGTGATAAAAATAATCAAACTCCTCATTGGAAAAACTGTATCACTATTCATCATAACAGGAATTGATAATGCTGTAGCCAATGAAACAACTCCTCTCATCCCTGCCCAGCCTATAATTAAAGGATTTTTCCATCCTGGACTTGGATCTTTTCTTACTTTTTTACTCAACCATCTTGGAACATGTGCAACAGGATAAATCCATAAAAGACGTACTACAATAACAATTAAACTAATAATTAAACCATATTTAATTCCTTCCATGACAGAAGTTTCGCCTAAACCATTTATAATATCAGGAAGTTCTAAACCAATCAATACAAAAACAAGAGCATTCATTACAAAAATTAGTGTATTCCAAACTCCTGTCATATTTATTCTAGTTATTCCTGTTTTAAAAATTTCATGCGAGCGAAACGACATAAATAATCCTCCACTCACCACAGCCATCACTCCTGAATAATGAAAATGTTCTGCAGTCAAAAATAAAATGTAAGGAGTAATAACTGTTAATGCAGCATCTATTGCAGGAGTTGTAGGTAAGAATTTATGTATAGCATAAAAAATATGTGCAACTACAATTCCAACTACAACTCCCATTCCTGCTACTAGAAAAAATTGTCCTGTTGCTTCCTGCATCGAGAATATTCCTGTCATTACAGCAGCTAAAGCAAATCTAAAAACGATAAGTG
The DNA here is from genome assembly GCA_002484335.1 of Flavobacteriales bacterium UBA7612. Taxonomy (GTDB): domain Bacteria; phylum Bacteroidota; class Bacteroidia; order Flavobacteriales; family Weeksellaceae; genus Empedobacter. The sequence goes on along the minus strand of DLJQ01000024.1, from coordinate 77,978 downwards.
ATGATGCATCATTAATCAAACTTTCGCCTTCTAACATTGCAATTGTGCGTTTTGGAACTTTTAAACCTTTTAAAACTGTTGTTGCTGCAATTGCATCAGGTGGAGAAACAATTCCACCCAATAAAAATCCCATCGCTAATGTAAAACCAGGAATTAATGCCTGTGAAGCAAATGCTACGACAATAGAAGTCAAAAAAACTAATCCAAAAGCCAACAATCCTATAGTTCGTTTCCATTTCCAGAAATCATTCCATGAAGTATACCAAGCTGCTTCATACAATAATGGTGGTAAAAAAATTAGAAAAATAATATCTGGATCTAGTTTTAAAACTGGAGTTCCGGGTATTAAACTAATACCAAAACCTGCCAATACCAAAAATATAGGATAAGCAATTCTGATGCGTTGTGCTAGCATTACCAAAAGCATAACCACAATTAAAAGCCCAAGAATTAATAAAAGTTGTTCGTGCATAATTTTTTATTTTTTTATACTAAATATTAAAAATTGATTACTCGATACATGATTAGTTAAAAACAATAGAATTAGCCAATTCAATTTCCTCTTGGTTTATAGAATGTCCAAAATTAAGATAGACTTTTTCTGTAACATTAGCATTCATTTCTTTCAAGATATTACTTGTTGCATATACTCTTTCTACAGGAACATGAAAATCTGGATTACTTGTTCCTAAAAAAACTGGAGTTTGCTCAAAATCTCCTTTATAATTTCTACGATTTATCTCTTCACCAATTAGTCCTCCAATAATTGCAACTACTCCTCCGTATTTCTGAGCATTTCTTGCTAAAAATTCTAATGTAAGACAAGCTCCTTGTGAAAATCCAAAAAAGTAAATATTTTCAGTTTTAATTCCTGCATTTAAAACAGTTTGAACCGTTTTTTCAATAGTTTCTATAGCTGATGACAACCAAGGTTCATTTTGCTCTACTGGTGAAATAAAAGAGAAAGGATACCATGTTCCACTTGTAGCTTGTGGAGCTAATAAAGCATACTCGTTTACATTCAAATGTTTCGATAAATTCAAAATATCTTGTGCACTTCCACCTCTTCCATGAATCATTATTAAAACTTTTTCAGCTTCATTCAATGATTTTCCTCCTGTTTTTATATCTAAAATATGATTCATTTTATTTGTATTTTTCTGTTGGATAATTAATTCTTAGTAAATAATATTATTTATCTTCTTTAAACCAAACATCATCATATTGTTCCGGACTACGTTTGAATTGTGCATAAACATATGGACAAAGTGGTACGATTTTCAAATCATTTTCTCTAGCATAGGTTACCAATTCGTTCAATAGTAATTTAGCAAAACCATTTCCAGCATATTCATCATCAACTTCTGTATGATAAACTGTTAATTTATTTCCTATGATAGAGATATCCATTTTACCTGCTTTTTTATCGTCTGAAAAAAGTTGTATTTCTCCTCTTACTTTTCCTAAAACTAATTTTGTTGTTTCCATAATATATTTACTTACTACTAAAATATGTTGCTTTTAAAATTTATTTGATGATCTATGATAACTTCGGCAATACTTTTTCTATTTTTTCACGTAAGGGTTCGTGTTGTTTTGGAAGTTTTAAACTAGTTCCTAGTTCATTCAAAGGCTCATCTACAGTAAATCCTGGATTATCAGTTGCTATTTCAAATAAAATACCTCCTGGTTCGCGGAAATATAATGAGTAAAAATAATCTCTATTAATTTTTGTTGTTATATTTAGTCCTGCAGCTATTACTTTTTCTCTAAATTCCATTAAAATTTGTTCATCTTTCACTCTAAAAGCAACATGATGATTAGTTCCTGCCATATTTTTTCCTGCTTCAATTTCATTACTTTCAATAATATCTACAAGATTTGCTGTTTCAATAGCATCTGTTGAAAATCTATATCTTTGACCTTCATGCTTCTGTAAACTATATCCGAAAATATCCGTTAATACCTTGATTGTAGGAGCTGCATTTTTCAGAGTTAAAGTAATATTATGAAAACCTTTTAAAGCATTTTCTTCTTTAATGTCATCCGTTGTCCAAACTTTTCTATCATCTGTTGTTGAAGATTCAATAAATTGTAATTGTAGACCATCTGGATCTTGAAATGAAATTAATTTTTCACCGAAAATTTCAGCTTCTTCTACATTTATATTAAAATGTTGTAATCTACTTTTCCAAAATTCTAGGCTCCCTTTTGGTACTGAATATCCTATATGCGTGGCTAAACCTGAACCATTTATTCCCTTACCAATGCCTTCCCATGGGAAAAAAGTTAAAATAGTCCCTGGAGTTCCTTCTTCGTTTCCAAAATAAAAGTGATATGTTCCTGGATCATCAAAGTTTACTGTTTTCTTTACTAATCTTACTCCTAAAACTTGAGTGTAAAAAGCTAAATTTCTATTTGCATTTCCTGCTATTGCTGTAATATGATGCAGTCCTAATATTCTATTTTCCATTTTATTCGTTTTTTAATTTTGATATGACAAATTTATAGTGACTAAAAATGCTGTACATTTAACTAGTTTAATAAAAACAAGTTTTTTTCAAATTCAAGAAAATAATATTAATACAAATTCAACATCTCATTTTACAGACTCATTTATATAAGAATTATCCAAAAGAAAGATACTTTAAAATTGATTTATAAAATCACAACTTAAAATCAAATACATAAATAATATAGTAGTTTTTATTAGAAAAAAAGCCCTAGCCTATAGTGAAATTTCTTATTATATTTTATTGAAAATATTTTTAAATAATAAATAGTATGCAGCCCAACTTGAGTGGAAATCCTTTTTATTATAAGAAGTAGAATAAAAAGATTGGGAACGGAAGGTGGAAATAGCTGCCCAAATTGAAAGTAATTTCTAATTTTTTTTAAAAACTGTACGAAATTAAACTAGATTAATTTCTACAAGATTTATCCACAATACATTTGCTAAAGAAATAAATTAATAACAAACATAAAAATTTAAAACAATGAGTACATTAAAATTAAAAGACGGAACAGAGATTTTTTATAAAGACCAAGGAGAAGGACCTGTATTAATGTTTCATCATGGATGGCCATTATCATCAGATGACTGGGATGCACAAGTAATTTTCTTTCTTCAAAAAGGTTACAGAGTAATTTCTCACGATAGAAGAGGTCATGGTCGTTCTAGCCAAAATATTTATAATCACACTATAGAGCAATATGCTGCTGATGCAGCGGAATTAGTTGATTTCTTAGATTTAAAAGATGTTATTCACATTGGTCATTCTACTGGAGGCGGAGAAGTTATTCGCTATGTAAACAAGTATTCTAAAGGTCGTGCTAAGAAAGCTGTTTTAATTAGTGCTGTTCCTCCAATAATGGTGAAAAGTGAAAGTAATCCTGATGGTGTTCCAATCGAAGTTTTTGATAATATAAGAGAGCAAACTCTAAACAATAGAAACCAATTTTATATTGATTTAACTTTTCCTTTCTATGGTTATAATAGAGAAGGTGCTGATGTAAAAGAAGGTATACAAAGAAATTGGTGGAGACAAGGAATGATGGGTGGAATAGTAGCTCATTATGATGGAATAAAAGCATTTTCGGAAACTGATTTTACTGAAGACTTAAAAGCTGTAGATATACCTGTCTTGGTTCTGCATGGTGAAGATGATCAAATTGTTCCAATTGAAAATTCTGCAATAAAATCTGCAAAATTATTAAAAAATGGAAAATTAATTACTTATCCTGGTTTTCCTCACGGAATGCCTACTACAGAGCATGAAACAATTAATAAAGATATTTTAGAATTTATTGAAGCTTAATTTAGAAATGTATTAATAAAAAAAGTGAATCANNTGATTCACTTTTTTTATTAATTATTTTACTAGAATTAAATATTCCCAAGGTTTTAATTTTAGATTTGTATTTGCATCTAATGTAATTTCTGTATTTGACATATAACTTTTATAAACGCCAGTTATAGGAATAACTACACTTTTTTCATCTTTTGTAAGATTAGCAATAAAATATGCTTCGGTAGTATTCTTTTTACGTTTAAAAGCTAAGATAGATTTATCATCAGATGTTTTTAAACGTTCGTACGAAGCTGCTTTTTTTGCCCCATTAAATGCAAGGTTATTTATTTTAAGTTCTCCTAATTTTTCATAAATACCTCTCATTTTAGCATTAGGATTACGGTCAATAGAATCTTTAACAAAGAATTTTAATCGTCTCTTAAAATCTTCTTCTTGTCCATTGTATATTAATGGAATTCCTGGTAAAGCATACGATAAAGCAGCAAATGTTTCTACAGCATCTCCCATTCTTTCATATTCTGATCCTGACCATGAATTTTCATCATGATTGGATGTAAATATCATCTTATAATCATCAGCTTGCCATTTTTTAGGAATAGAATCCATATAAACATCTATTGCAGAAACATCTTTTTTTCCATTTGCAATATCATTCATAATATGATGCAATTCCCAACCATAAGCCACATCGAAAGCATTTACTAAAAGATCTGTATTTTCTGTTTCACCTAACATAAAAATATCTTTACCATCAGCTAGTTGTGGTTTAGCTTCTTCCCAGAAATCTGTAGGTACTTCATGTGCCATATCACATCGGAATCCATCTATCTTAAAATCATCTAACCAATATTTCATATCAGCGATCATCTGCTTACGCATTTCCTTATTATTATAGTCCAATGCTACAACATCTGTCCAGTCATAAGGAGATTGTAATTTTCCATTTTTATCTTTTTCATACCAATCGGGATGTTGTTTTATCCAAGGATGATCCCATGCTGTATGGTTTGCCACCCAATCCAACACAACATAAATACCATTATTATGTGCCTCTTCTATTAGTTTTTTTAAATCTTCGGCAGAACCAAATTCAGGATTAATTCCTCTATAATCTTTTATAGAATAATAAGAACCTAAACCTTCTTTTCTATTTTTTTCTCCAATCGGATAAACTGGCATTAACCACAAAATCTTAACACCTAATTTTTTAATATTAGGAATCTCTTTTGTAACCGCGGCAAAAGTTCCTTCTGGAGAAAATTGACGAATATTTACTTCATAAATCACTGCATTTTCAGCCATTTCTGCTGTATAAGGAGTAATAATCCCATTATTTACAGCAACCTCTTCTTTATTTTGTTCTTTTTTAGCATTACAACTAGTTAAAATCAGAGCAGCTATAAAACTAAAACCTATTATTTTTTTTATCATTTTCTGTGTTTTTTTATTTTATTTTTTCCAATAAAACAATATCAAAATTTGTATTCAATAGAACAAAACCGTCTTTTACAGTTGAAACTGTTCCTGAATAAAAATCTTTTACTTTTGTTCCTTCTTTCCAAAAATCAGCTACCTTAATTTTTTTCTGTTCATTAGAGTATCCTAATGCTATAATTACCTCATCGTTATTATAATTTCTATAAAAAATGTAAGGTTCATCCTGCAAATCTTTTTGTTTTCCTGCTCCTACAGCTGGATGATTTCTTCTGAATTGTCCTAATTTTTGAAAATGAAGAAGTAATGCTTTTTTGTCTTTATCCGATTTTATTCCATCCCAGTTCATGAATGAACGTAAATTAGCATCTCCTTCTGCTCCTTCTATTTCTAAAGGACGTGCAGATTCATCACCATAGTATACTTGTGAAATCCCTGGTGTTAGTAGCAATCTTGTACCCGCATCCCAAGCATTTTCTCTTGTCTTATCAAATGGAGAACCATCATCATGTGAAGTAATATAATTCATAACCGTTTTACCCCCCATTTCATTTTGTAAAACATTATTATAACGATTAAATACTTTTTGAAATGTTTCTTTCTGAGTAGAACGTAAATCAAAGTTAATTAAAGCATCAAAACCATTATTGTGATAATTTACTTTCTTGTCTGGGAATTGAAACTCTTGTGCATCATTTATTGTATAATTATAAACTTCACCTATCAAGAAAAATTTATTATTATCTAATACCTTTGTCGGATTATTTGTTTTGTATTCTGTAAAAGCATCTTGACAAATTTCTGCAAATTTTTTCCATACTTCTTCCTCAGTATGTTTTACTGTATCTACACGATAACCATCAATTCCATATTTTCTTATATAATCTGAAAGCCATTTAATTATATAGTATTTTGGCGCTTTTGGAAAATTATATTTTGCAAAAAATAAATTCAGTTCTCCCACTTCCTTCTCCAAACGACCTTCTTTTTTCCATTTCTCTATTAATTGAGGAGGAAGCATTACATCATTTTCCGATTCTGTAAGAATATCAGGAAGATTTTCTACCAATGTACATTCTATTGTAGTTTTATACGATTGATAGGTACATTGTGGTGAAAGACGAACCCAATCCGAAGGAAAAACAGTATCTACATCAGTAGCAGGTCCAGTATGATTAATAACAGCATCCAACATAATGCGAATACCTTTTGCATGTGCTTTGCTTATCAACTCCTGCAATTCATTTTCTGTTCCCCAGTTTTTATCTATGGCTGTCCAATCTTTTGTCCAATACCCATGAAAACCATACGTTGTTCCTTGACCTTCGTTTACATCTCCATGAATTTGCTCCACAATTGGATTCATCCAAATAGCGTTTATTCCCAAATCAGAAAAATAATTATCTTGTATTTTATTGATAATACCTCGGAAATCTCCCCCTTCAAAACCTCTTAACTTCGCTGTTTTTTTTGTTCTACCATAATTTACATCATTGGTTTTGTCACCATTATTAAAACGGTCTGTCAACAAAAAATAAATATTAGCTCCATTCCAAGTAAAAGATTGTTTCTCTAATCCTTTATTTTCTTGTGTTCCTTGTAGCGTTGTTTTAGAACAAGAAGATAAAAACAAGCAAGTGATTCCAAGTGAGAATATTATTTTTTTCATACACAATTTTTAAGGTTTATTTATTCAGCTATGTTTATTACAATTTATTTATCCGATTTTATTAATTTTTAATTGAATTGATTAATCCTAAAACATTCAAAAATGTAATAAAAATAAAAACTGAAAATATAAATTTGGGCGTTCCCTTTGGTCGGGCTATTCGTTGCAATCTTTTCTTATTGTAACTTCGGGATTGATAACAAAAAATCATAGAAGTTTTATTTTACAATAAGAAAAGGATTTCCTCTACTATCCCTAACGCACAATAGAAATTTGTATTCTTTTTGCGACAGGGATTGACAGCGATATCCTTTTGTATAGGAATGTTGAGATTGTATCGAAAACATCCTATACAAAAGATAAAGCAGAAAGCCCGCTCGGTCGCCCAAATATTAATTAGAACTTGTTTATTTTACTTCTTTTATACTTATTGCAAAACCACCTCCTGCAGCAGAAGTTAAATCTAAAGTAGATTTAGAATTTACTTTTTTCTTTTCTATTTTATAGGCTTGTGGATTTGTTTTGTAATGTGCATCTTTAGCGTCTGTATAAACTGTTGCTTCGTATTTTTTTCCTTTATCTAAAAAATCGAGTTTAATTTTTGTTGTACGTGGTGTTTCTCCATTTACATTTCCTACAAACCAATTATTTGATTTTTTATCTTTACGAGCAACTGTTAAATATTTTCCTGGTTCAGCTTCTAAATATTTACTGTCTTGCCAATCTACCGGAACGTCTTTTATAAACTGAAATGCATCTGGAAATCTATTGTAATTTTCTATAATATCAGCAGCCATTTGTAATGGAGAATACATTGTAACATACAATGCTAATTGGTTTGCTAATGTAGAATTTACGTGTGATTCGTTATTAGGATTCATTTTCTTTATATCCATTTCGAAAATACCTGGTGTATAATCCATTGGTCCTCCTAACAAACGTGTAAATGGTAAAATAGTTACATGATTTGGTTTTGAACCACCAAATGCTTGGTATTCTGTTCCACGAGCCGATTCATTACCTATTAAGTTTGGCCATGTACGTGCTACTCCTGTTGGACGTACTGCTTCGTGAGCATTAACCATAATTTTATATTCTGCTGCTTTTTCTAATGCATATTGGTAATGGTTAACCACATTTTGACTATAATGATAATCTCCACGAGGAACAATATCACCTACATATCCACTTTTTACTGCATTGTAACCATTGTCTTGCATAAATTTATATGCTTTGTCCATATGTCTTTCGTAATTGCGTATAGAACCTGATGTTTCGTGATGCATAATAATTTTTACTCCTTTTGATTTTGCATAAGTATTTAATTCTTTTACATCAAAATCTGGATAAGGAGTTACAAAATCGAAAACGTAATCTTTATGATTTCCAAACCAATCTTCCCATCCTTCGTTCCATCCTTCTACTAAAACAGCATCAAATCCGTTGGCAGCTGCAAAGTCTATATATTCTTTTACATGCTTTGTATTTGCTGCATGTTTTCCATTTGGTTTTGCTTTAGAATAGTCCGTAACACCCAATTCTACTGTAGGAAAATCGTCTGTGTACGCCCAAGAACCTCTTCCTGTAATCATTTCCCACCATACACCTACATATTTTACTGGCTTTATCCAAGATGTATCTTTTATTTTTGATGGTTCATTTAAATTATATGTCATTTTAGAAGCAACAACATCACGTGCGTCATCGCTTGCAATTACTGTACGCCAAGGTGTATTGAAAGGAGCTTGTAAATATCCTTTATCTCCTAAAGCATCTGGTGTTAACCAAGATTCGAAAACTAAATTTTTATCATCTAAATTTAAACTCATTGCTGGATAATTAATCAATGCTGCTTCGTGTAAATTGATGTAAAGTCCATTTGATGCTTTCATCATAAGAGCTGTTTGTACCCCTGTTTTAGAAAATGCTTTCTGAGATGCATTACCAATATATGCTTTATCAAATAAACCTCTAATATCTGTTAACTTAGATTCTGTGTAATCATATTCTTGCGTATCATAATCTCCAGGAATCCAAAAAGCTGTATGGTCTCCTGTCATAGCAAATTGAGAATGTTCCTCTTTAATAACAAAATATTTTAAATTCTTTTGTTCAGGAAATTCGTAACGGAAACCTAATCCATCATCAAACATTCTGAAACGAATAACCATTTGACGGTCTGTTTTTGGTTGAGATACTGTTACAGCTAATTCATTAAAATTATTTCTTATTTTATCTACTTCTCCCCATACTGGAACCCAAGTTTCATCAAACGTTGATGTTTTTGTATCTACTATTTCGAAACCAGATAAAAAATTTGCAATGTCTTTTGCTTTTTCATCTTCTACTCTTTGCTGAGTTGCAAAATCCATTTCTTTATGAGTTGTTTTAAACTCAAATCCTAAATGACTTGGTTTTACAACATCTTTACCTTTGTATCGTAATTGATAAGTAGGTTTTCCATCTTTAGACAAAGAAAAATCCATCACGAAATTTCCATCAGGGGATTTCAATTCTTGTCCATAGGCAATGTTCATCATTGCAATTCCTAATCCTAATATAAACTTGAAGTTTTTCATTATTCTTGTGTTTTTGTTTTATTTTTTTAATTCAATAATCATTGATGTTTTTCCATCAATAGAAATTGTATTGTTTGTATCTACAGAGATATTTTTGTTAGATATGATATCTTTTCCAGAAGTAAATCCATTTAAAGCTTCTGAAAAACGGTCTAATTTTAATGTTTGCTTTTCTGTATTAGCATTCATAACAACCATAACAGACTCGTTATCATTGTATCTAAAATACACATAAACATTATTTTGTGGAATAAAATGTTTTGTTTTCCCTGAATGAATTACTTCTTTATTTTTTCTCCAATTAAAGATTTTTGCAGTAAAATCATGAAATTGTTTTTGTTCTGTAGTTCTACCATCATTTGTAAAGGCATTTTGTTTATCCGATTTCCACCCTCCAGGAAAATCTTGACGAATTGCAGCGTCACCTTTACTTTTATCTCCACGCATTCCAATTTCAGAACCATAATAAACCTGTGGAATTCCACGAACAGTAGATATTAATGTTAATCCTAATTTATAATCGTTTATGTTTCCATTTATAATTTCATTGAAACGCTCTGTATCATGATTTTCCATAAAAACAAACATGTTATTTACATTTGGATAAAGAAAATCGTTTGTAAAATTATCATAGATTCTAATCATTCCTTTATCCCACGATTCATCTTCTGTAATTGCCTTTGGGATTGCTCCAAAAAGAGGAAAATCCATAACAGATGGTAAATAAGAATTATAATTATCTATTTCTGCTATTTTTGAATCTTTTTGCCAATAAGCAATATGCGCAGGTGAGTGCATCCATGCTTCCCCAACAACATTAAAATTTGGATATTCGTCTGTAATTGCTTTCACCCATTTTGCCATTCCTACTTTATCATTATAAGGATAAGTATCGACACGCATTCCTCCAAGTTCTGCATATTCTATCCACCAAATAGCATTTTGTGTAAGATAATTAACAACCAAAGGATTTGATTGATTCATATCGGGCATTGTACTATCAAACCATCCATCTAAAGCTTCTTTTTTATCAATTTCAGCTACATTAGAATCAAATTGTGCTGTTGTACGATAATTAGAACGTTTAAAACCATTGTCTCCGTCTGCAAATTGATGAATCCAATCTTTGGCAGGTAAATCTTGAATTAACCAATGTAAAGAACCCCAATGATTCGTTACATAATCCTGAATTAACATCATGCCACGTTTGTTTAATTGACGAGATAATTCACGGTAATCCTCATTTGTACCATAACGTGCATCTATTTTATATAAATCTGTTTGAGCATAACCATGATATGAGTGTTGTTTTTGATTATCTTCGTTAACAGGTGTTAACCAAACAGCAGTTGCACCTAAATTTTGTATATAATCTATATTATTTATTATTCCACGTAAATCACCACCATGTCTTCCGTCTGGAATCTGTCTATTTGCTTTATCTATTAATTCTTTTTTAGAATCATTACTTTCATCCCCATTAGCAAATCTATCTGGCATAATTAGATAAACAATATCTTTTGATGTAAAAGAATTTCTATTGGCAGAATTAGCTTCGCGATTTTTTAATTCGTACGTGTAAGAATCAACAACTTTGTTTTTATTTTTGATATTAATTTTAAATGAAGATTTGTTCACTTCATTTGTATTAATTGTTACAAAAACATAATTTGGATTCTCTGTTTTCTGAATATCTTTTATTTTTACATTGTCAGATAATTCTAAATTATATGTACTAATATTTTTCCCATAAACTAGAATCTGAAGCTCAGGATTTTTCATTCCTTTCCACCAAAACATTGGCTCTACTTTCTGAATTTGAGCAAAAGTGAATGATGAAAATAATGATATTGTTAGAAGTAATTTTCTCATGTGTTTTTTTTTTGAATCGAAAATTGAAGTTAACACAACTTACAATTCATTGCTAAAAAGCACCTTGAAAGCCGAGACTTTCAAGGTATTTCTATTTTTTCCCTTTTTATTAAATAGAAGGTTGTACAAGAACTTTTTGGTCAAAAACATAAACCTCTAATGGTTGATTTCCTTCCAATTCGAACATTGTATTTCCTTTATTTACGATAACTTTTAGGATTTGATTGCGGAAATTTATTTTAAATGTAAATTCTTCCCATTGCTCTGGAAGACGAGGCTCAAAATAAAGTTGATCATTTTTTACTCGCATTCCTCCAAATCCTTCTACAATAGACATCCAAGTACCAGCCATAGATGTTATATGTAAACCTTCGTGAACCTCTTTATTATAATCATCTAAATCTAGACGAGAAGTTCTTAAGTAAAATGTGTATGCTTGTTCCATACGACCTAAAGTAGCCGCTTGTATAGAATGTACACATGGAGACAATGATGATTCATGAACTGTTAAAGGTTCATAAAAATCAAAATGTCTTTCTAATTGTTCTTTCGAGAATTTATCTTCGAAATAATAAAATGCTTGTAACGTATCGGCTTGTTTTATGTAAGCAGAACGTAAAATTCTATCCCAAGACCATTTTTGATTAATTGGTCTTTGACTTTTATCTAACTGAGAAACTGGAGTTAAATCTTTATCTAGGAATCCATCTTGTTGTAAGTAAACATCATATTCTTTACTGTATGGAAAATAAATATTTGAAGCAACTTCTTTCATCTTCTCTAACTCAACATCTGTAATATTTACTTTTGAAGAAATACGTGCAAAATCGCTAGAATAGTTATCTTTTACATTTTGTACTTGTTCTACAGCATAGTTAATACACCATTGTGCACAGTAAGATGTATGAAAATTGTTATTCACATTATTTTCATACTCATTAGGGCCTGTTACACCAAGCATAACATATTGTTTCTTATCATTTGACCAATTGAAACGCTGTGTCCAAAATCGAGCAATACCTAATAAGACTTCTAAACCAGCTTCAGGAATATAAGTATCATCTCCTGTAAAGCGTGTATAATTAAAAATAGCAAAAGCAATTGCTGCATTACGATGAATTTCCTCGAAAGTTATTTCCCATTCGTTATGACATTCTTCACCATTCATTGTTACCATTGGATACAATGCAGCACCATTTGTAAATCCTAATTTTTCTGCATTCTCTATGGCTTTATCTAACTGATTGTATCTATATTTTAATAAATTTCTTGCAACTTCTTGGTTTTTTGTAGCCATATAAAATGGTAAACAATATGCTTCTGTATCCCAATAAGTAGAACCTCCATATTTTTCTCCAGTAAATCCTTTTGGTCCAATATTTAATCGAGCATCTTTACCTGAATAGGTTTGGTTTAATTGAAAAATATTAAAACGAATACCTTGCTGAGCTTTTACATCACCTTCTATCGTAATATCTGCCATTTCCCAAATCTTAGCCCAAGCTTCTTTTTGGTTTATTAACAATTGTTCATAACCTATAGTTTTAGCTTGTTCCAAAACATTTTCTGCTGCTGTAATTAATTCATTTTCTTGATGATTTGTTGACACAACATATCCTCCAAATTTATGAATTGTAGCTATTTCATTCACGTCTATATTCAACTCATAAGTAAACTCTACTTTATGATTTGTTTTATTTTGTGATAACGGACTAACTTCTTGTTTTTCATTGTTAATAAAAAACATATTTTCCATAAATGTTACCACATTAAAATGTGTTTTAAATGTACGAGCTTGTACAAAACCTTGTTCTTTTTTTATCTCTGTTGTAATTGGTTCCCAAAAAGTTTCTTCCCAATTGGCATCTTCATTTTTTACACCAGTATCAACATAAGGTTTATAAACAATTTTAGCCTTTCCATTTAATGGTTTTATATCATATTTTATAACACCTATTTCATCTAAATCGGCAGCTAAAAAACGACGAACATTAACTTCTATTTCTAATCCTGAAGGTAAAATTGCAATAAAAGAACGGTCTAATAAACCTTCTTTCATATTTAATTCACGACGAAAGTTCTTTACTTCTTTACATGTATTTAAATCAAACTGTTCACCGTTAATTTCAATATCAATTCCTATCCAAACTGGAGCATTCAGAACTTTTGCAAAATATTCTGGGTATCCATTTTTCCACCAACCAACTTTTGTTTTATCTGGATAATAAACACCTGCAATATAACTTCCTTGAAAAGTATCACCTGAATAAAATTCTTCAAAATTTGCACGTTGTCCCATTGCTCCGTTACCAATAGAAAATAAACTTTCTGAAGATTTTACACGATCTTTTTCAAATCCTTCTTCAATGATTGACCACGAATTTGGGATAATATAATCTTGATTCATTTTTAATTTTATTGTTGTTTGTAAATATTATTGATTGATTAATTTTAATAGAAAATCTTTTGAAATTTCAGTAAAGTCATTGAAATTATAATCTGCTTCATTTAATACTGATTTTTCTCCTATTCCAACGCTTGTCATCCCTGCACTATTTGCAGCTTGAATCCCTGCAACTGAATCTTCAAAAACAATTGAATTTGCTGCTGTTTGATTTACCTTTTTAGCTCCTACTAAAAACACTTCAGGATCTGGTTTCGCATTTGATACATCATTGCCGTCAACGATGTCGTCAAAATAATGAAGGATATTTACTTTTTCTAAAATAGGGCGTGCATTTTTAGATGCTGAACCTAAAATAATTGGTTGTTTATTCTCCTTAAGAAAATTAAGTACATCCATTACTCCTGGAAGAATTTCAGATTCATCCATCTTATCGATATATGTCAGGTATTCTTCATTCTTTTTTAATAGATATTCTTGTTTTTGTTCATCAGTAATTTGAACATTTCCTAATGCAAGAATTAATTCTAAAGATCGTACACGAGAAACCCCTTTTAATTGTTCATTATCTTCATGAGTAAAATTAATTCCTAAAGATTTAGCTACGTTTTGCCATGCTAAGAAATGGTATTTTGCAGTATCTACAATAACACCATCTAAATCGAAAATAAATGCTTTTGTTTTCAAAATAAAGTTATGCTTTGATTGGTTTTTCGTTATCCTGAACACGCTGTACTAGTAATGCAGCAATAATAAATGCAACACCACTCATCATAATAGCGTACACAGGATCTCCACCATAAATATATTTAACTATTGGTCCTCCTAAAATTGAATTGATAATTTGCGGAATACAAATAAAGAAATTAAAAATCCCCATATATACTCCCATTTTCTTAGAAGGAATAGCTCCTGCTAACATTGCATATGGCATTGCAAGAATACTTGCCCATGCTATTCCTACTCCCATCATTGAAAAAATCAACAATTTGGGGTCATGAATAAAATAAATAGAAATTAATCCTATTCCCCCTATTAATAAAGAAACTGTATGAGTTGTTTTTCTTCCTAATTTTAGTGCTAGTGCAGGTAAAAAGAAAGCAAAAATTGCTGAAACAGCGTTATACACACCGAAAATAATTCCAACCCAGTCTCCTGCTTTATTATAAGTTATTGAAGAGGTATCTGACAAAGGCAAATCATAAACATGATGTGCTATTGCTGGTGTTGCAAATACCCACATACCAAATAATCCAAACCATGTAAAAAATTGTACCCACCCCAATTGTTTCATTGTTTGTGGCATATTTTTAAAATCATTAAAAATATTTGATAAAGATGTTTTTTCTTCTTTTATAATTTCTTTTCCTTCAGCACGATCAAATGCTTCTAGTTCTTCAGGAGAATATTCTTTTGTAGTCGAAAGAGTTATTATAACCGATATAATCAAAACGATTGCACCTATTAAAAAGGATAAAATTAAATGAAATGGAATCTCACCTTCTGATGCTGTACTTTTTACTCCAAACCAATTACTAAGAATATATGGCAACCATGATCCTAAAACAGCTCCAAATCCAATTAATGCAGTTTGTACAGAAAATCCTAATGTACGTTGATCGGAAGGTAATATATCAGCAACTAATGCACGGAATGGTTCCATTGCAATATTAAAAGAAGCATCCATAATCATTAAAAATCCTGCCCCCATCCATAAGGCAGGTAATAATGCTGTAAAAGCTCCAGCTTGTGGCATTAAAATTAGTCCTAAACTAGCAAGGACAGCTCCTACTAAAAAATAAGGCTTACGGCGACCAAATCGTCCCCATGTTTTATCAGAATAATGTCCAATAATTGGCTGTACAACCAATCCCATTAATGGAGCAACAATCCAAAACCAAGAAAGATGATGCACATCTGCACCAAAAGTTTGTAGTATTCTACTAGCGTTTGCATTTTGTAAAGCAAACCCCATTTGTATACCAAAGTATCCAAAACTTAAGTTCCAAATTTCCCAGAAACTTAATCTACGCTTTTCCATTATCGTAATTATTAATTATTTACGATAAGCGTTTCAGCTTATCAAAACTATATTTTTTTATTTGAGAAGTAAAAATATGTTTTGATTTGGTTACAATGTTAAAACTTTTTTTTTGGATTATTGCTACTAAAATAACTATTTAACCTAAAAAAAATCACTAAATCGTTGTAGTTTCACGATGTAATAATTCAGTACCTACAACTTCTGTAATATAATGTTCATGTTCGTGTTCAGATTCCAATTTTTGGATTAATAAACGTGCTGCTATTTCTCCCATTTTAAAAGCATTTTGTTTTACAGTAGAAATACTAGGAATAGAATTTTTTGAAATTACTCCATCAGTAAAAGCAATAAGATGTAAATCTTCTGGAACTTTCATTCCCCTATTTAAAGCTGTTCTAAGAACATTAACGGCATATAATTCATTAACAGCCATGACAGCATCAAAATCGTTCTTTTCAAAAAACTCTTCTATTGTTGCTTCTAAATTAGATTCATCTTCTATTCTTAAAATTAAATTCTCATTAACTTTAATTCCATTAGCTTCTAATGTACGTTTATAACCTTCTGTTCTTAAACGACCTACACTAATATAATCAGGTGTCGTAATAAATCCAATTTTTTTACGCCCTTTACTAATAAAGTACTGAATAGCTTCTTGTGTTGCTAATACATCATCTATAATTACTTTATCGGTATATACTTCTCTTGTTACACGATCAAACATAACAACAGGCATTCCTTGATTGATAATTTCTTTAATGTGATGATAGTCTTTTTTTGCTTGAGTTTCTTTTGATAATGAAATCACAAAACCATCTATACTACCAGAAGCTAACATTTCCATATTAATAACTTCTCTTTCATAAGATTCGTTTGATAAACAAATTAAAACATTATAACCATATTGATTTGCAAGATTTTCAATCCCACTAATTACCATAGCGAAAAAATCATGAACTATTTCGGGAATAATAATAGCAATTGTTTTTGTCTTACGATTCTTAAGACTTAATGCTATATTATTTGGTTTATAATTATACAGTTTAGCAAAAGCTTGAATCTTATTTCTCGTTGCTTCACTTATCTCATCACTGTTCTTCAGCGCTTTAGAAACAGTTGATATTGAGACATCTAATTCTTTTGCTATCTGTTTTAATGTTAAATTCTTCTTCATGATCTTCTAATTACTCAAATGACTAATATTGATTTACTAATTTCCGTATTTTTTATTAAAAACTACCACATAAAAATAGATAATTTAATTATTTATTAACACGCAAACGTTTTCGTCTAACCCAAAGGTGTCTTTAGTACACAATAAATAAAATAAACAACATACATTTGAAATCGAGAAGTAAAAATATAGATTAAAATTAACGAAACAAAACATGAAAAAATATGAGGATTTTTAAACAAACTCTTCTTGCATTAGTACTTTCTAGTCCAGCTATTTTATCTGCTCAAGAAGCGGTTAAAGGGACTGTTTATGACAGTACAAACAATGCAATTTTAGCTGGTGCTGATATTACAAATATCACATCAGGAGAATCTACTGTTTCTGATGATCAAGGTAATTTTATATTAGAAGCAAATGACGGAGATATCATCACAATCAGTTACTTTGGTTTTGATGAGCAAGAAATAACATACGCAGGACAAACTCAATTACAACTTAGAATGTCTAAAACGACAGAAAACTTAAAAGAAGTCGTTGTTATTGGTTATGGTACATCAAAAAAAGAAGACATAACGGGTTCTGTTAATCAGTTAAATTCCAAAGACTTCAACAAAGGTTCTATTACTTCAGCTCAAGAATTAGTTACTGGTAAAATTGCTGGTGTTGTAGTGACATCTGCTGGAGGTGCTCCTGGTGATGGACAAAATATTTTAATTAGAGGAAATAGTTCTTTATCATTAAATGCACAACCGTTGTATGTAGTTGATGGAGTTCCGTTAGCAGATACAAACGTTGGAGGTTCTCGTAACCCTATTGATTTCTTGAATCCAAATGATATTGAAACAATGACAATATTAAAGGATGCTTCTGCTACAGCTATTTATGGTTCTCGTGCTGCAAATGGTGTTGTATTAGTAACAACAAAGAAAGGAAAAGGAAAAGGTTTTAGATATAGTTATAATTCAACGACATCAATTTATCAACCTGAAGGATATATTGATATGATGAATGCAAATCAATTTCGTGAACTAGTAAACCAAGTTGGTACTACAGCTGAAATTGCTAGATTAGGAAATGCAAATACAGATTGGCAAAGAAAAATATACAAAACAGCTGCTGGTTTTGACCATAATTTTAGTGCTACAGGAAATATTGGTGGTAATATGCCATCTCGATTTTCTGTTTCTAATACAAATCAAGATGGTATATTAAGAGGAGATAATATCAATCGTACAACTTTGTCGATGAATTTGAATCCTACTCTATTAGATAAACATTTACGTTTTGAAATTAATGCTCGTGGTTCTTATATCGAAAATCAATTTGCAAATAGAGATGCAATAAGTTCTGCATTGGAATATGATCCTACACAACCAGTATATTCTGGAGCTAATATTTTTGGTGGCTATCATACATGGATGGATGGAGCTGTAAAACATAATTTAGCCCCTGTCAATCCTGTTGCATTAATCAATGAAGTTGATGACACATCAGAAATACGACGTTTTGTTGGTAATGCTAAAGTAGATTATAATCTACATTTTTTACCTTCTGTTACTGCAACTGTAAATGTTGGATACGATATATCAAATTCTAATGGTCGTAAAATAAAATCTGCTAATTTACCTAGTCAATTAGCTAATTGGAATGGTTCTAAAACATCGTTTAATAATGAGTTTTATAATAAATTATTTGATGCATATTTAACTTTTGATAAAGACTTCGGAAAACATAATGTAAAAGTTATGGGAGGATATAGTTATCAATATTTTAATACGTATCAATATAATTTTGACGGTCTATTAAAAGAACAAAATGCAGAACAATATGAGTTTTATTCTAGAGATCAAAGTACTTTATTATCATATTACGGACGTTTAAATTATAGTTTTGATAACAAGTATATTTTAACAGCTACAATGAGAGCTGATGCTTCTTCAAAATTCAAAAAAGATAATCAGTGGGGGTATTTCCCTTCTGCAGCATTTGCTTGGAACATTTCAAAAGAAGAATTTTTGAAAGGAAGTACAGTTGTAAATGATCTTAAATTCCGTGTAGGTTATGGACAAGTTGGTAATGTAGCTGGTTTAAATAACTTTCAATATTTAACACGTTATCAAATTTCACAAGCTACTGCAAATTATCAATTTGGTTCTACATTTTACCAAACTTACCGTCCACAGCCTTTTAATGGAGATTTGAAATGGGAAGTTTCTAATACATTCAATATTGGATTAGATTACTCTTTATTTAAAAATAGAATTTATGGTACAGTAGATGTTTATAGTAAAAAAACAAAGGATTTAATAGCTAGTGTTTATGTAGATCCGTTTACTAATTTTGGAAATATGATCGATAAAAATATCGGTGATATGGAAAACAAAGGAATTGAATTTAGTATTAATTCAGATATCGTTAAATCAAAAGATTTTGATTGGTCATTTGGTTACAACATTGCATTTAATGATAATAAAATCACCAAACTACCAACTGATAATTTGACTGGAGGTATTGATGGAGGAACAGGAAATAATATTCAAATCCAAAGAGAAGGAGAAGCGCCTTTTAGTTTCTATGTTTACAAACAAATATATGATGCTAATGGAAAACCTATTGAAGGTGCATACGAAGATTTGAACGGTGATGGTATAATAAACGAAAAAGATAGATACATCCATAAAAGTCCTTTTGCTAAAGTCACAATGGGATTAAATACTAGTTTTAGATATAAAAATTGGGATTTATCTGCTACTGCACGTGTTAGCTTAGGTAACTATGCTTACAATAATGTAGCCTCTTCAAAAGGATATAGTAGAAAAGCAACAGGAAATGGTCAAAATTTCTTAACGAATGTACATACTGATTATTATAAAACAGGATTTACAAATATTACTGAAACAAATCTATTGAGCGATCACTTTATAGAAGATGCATCTTTCTTCCGTATTGATAATATTACATTAGGGTACAATCTAAAACAAGCTATAAAAGGAATGGATGTACGCTTTTATGGAGCAGTACAAAACGTAGCTGTTTTCACAAATTATAGTGGATTAGATCCTGAAATGTACAGAGGAATTGATAATAATTTTTATCCAAGACCTAGAACGTATGTATTTGGTCTTAATGTTAATTTTTAATTGATTAAAAATGAAAAAAAATACAATATCTAAATATATAGTTGCAACTATTTTAGCATTTTCTCTTTCTTCTTGTCATGATGACTTAGACTTAATGCCAAACGATCCTAATACTTATACAGAATTTGATGTATTCAAGGATCCTTCTTCTGCTAAATTAGCTTTAGCAAAAGTATATGCTTCTTTAGCTTTAACAGGTCAAAAAGGACCAGATGGGCAAGGTGATATACAAGGAATAGATGAAGGAACGTCTCAATATTCGCGTTTATTATTTTATTTAAACGAATTAACTACAGACCAAGCTATAATAGGATGGGGAGATCCAGGAATTCCTAATTTACATGATATATCTTGGGGTTCTAATAATACTTTTATACAAGCTATGTATTATCGTTTAGCTCAAACAGTTTCTTTTTCTAATTCATTTATTGTAAATGCTGAAAAATTAGCTGAAACAGATCAAGAAGTAAAAAGCTATATAGCCGAAGCTCGCTTTATTCGTGCTTATGCTTATTATAATCTTATAGATCTTTATGGAAATGTTCCTTTAGTCACAAAAATTTCATCAGAATTACCACAACAGAGTAATCGTAAAGAAATATTCAATTTTGTTGAAAATGAGTTAAAAGCAATTGAAGAAGAACTAAAAACAGGTAAAGGAAATGAATATGGTCGTGTAGACAAAGTCGCAGCCGAAGCATTATTAGCACGTTTATATCTGAATGCTGAAACTTGGATTGGTGAAGCTAAGTATACTGAAGCTATTACATATGCTAAATTAGCTATGCAGTCTCCATATAAAATAAATACGAATGATACTAATAAAAATGGTTCTGCTTATGATGAATTATTTTTAGCGGATAATGATACAAATGGAGCACAAGATGAAGCTATTTTTACTTTAAATTTTGATGGTGCTAATTCTCGTACATACGGTGGATCTACATTTATAGTAAAAGCTTCTATTGGAGGAAATATGAAAGCTCCTGACTTTGGTGTGAATGGTGGTTGGGGAGGTCCTCGTACAACAAAAGCCCTTGTAGAACAATTTTCTAGTTCTATTTCTGCTACAAATCAAAATGGAGAGCCAACAGCTTGGAAAGATAAAAGAGCAATGTTTTTTACAGATGGTCAATCTTTCGAAATAAATAATGTAGGTACATTTACAGATGGTTATGCTGTCGCTAAATGGTCTAATAAAAGAGCTGATGGTGCTGCAACAAGAGATGCTACTGGAGAATATGTTGACACAGATATACCAGTCATTCGTTTAGCTGAAGTTTACCTAAATTATGCAGAAGCTGTTCTAAGAGGTGGAGCTGGAGGAGACAGAGCTACTGCTCTAAGTTTAATTAACGAATTACGCACTAGAGCATACGGAAATACAAGTGGAAACATTACAGACTCTCAATTAAATTTAGATTTCATTTTAGATGAGAGAGCAAGAGAAATGTATTGGGAAGGTACTCGTCGTACAGATTTGATTCGTTTTAACAAGTATACATCAAATTACAATTGGCCATTTAAAGGTGGAGCTCAAAATGGGACATCAGTTCCAGCTACAAGAGCACTATTCCCTATTCCAAACAATATTATTGTAATTAACCCTAATCTAAATCAAAATCCAGGTTACTAAGATGAGAAAATTAATTAAATATATTTCGTTAGCTTGTGCAAGTGTATTTGCACTAAGTTCATGTAATGATGATGAAGATTTATTAAAAGTTAATCCATCTACATTTATTGCCCCTAAAATTGAAATTACAAATTCTGATCCAATTATTCTATCGGAAGAAAATGCAACAGAAACTGCTATTTCATTTAAATGGTCTGCCGCAGATTATGGTATAGCAACAGTTCCTAAATACGAGTTACAATTAGATAAAAAAGGAAATAATTTCAAAGAACCTAAATCAATTGCAACTATATCTGAAACTGTATATGACATTACTGTTAAAGAATTAAATAACGTAGCAACAACTTTAGGATTAATTCCTGGTACTGCAGAAGATTTAGAATATCGAGTTATTTCATCAATTGGTACTCACGAATCAGAAGTATTAATTTCTGATGTTGTATCAATTAACGTTACTACGTATAAACCTAAAGGAGATCCTGTTTTATATTTAGTTGGTGGTGTACAAAGTTACTATGGTAAAAATAACTGGAATGCTGGAGATGGTCTTAAAATGAGATACATAGGAGATGGCACTAAAAAAGTATTTGAAGCTTATGTTAAAGTAGGTCAAAATGATGGAATTAAATTTATAGGACAAACAACAGACTTTAATCCTGATAACTATGGTACTTCTAATGGAGCTCAGAATGGTCAGCTAGAAAATTCTGGTTCTTCTGGAGATGTGAAAATCGCAGAAACAGAAGGTGATGGTCTATATTACGTACAAGTTGATATAGATAAGCTTACATATAAATATGTAAAAATGAATTGGGGAATTATAGGTGATGCAACACCTAACGGATGGGACAATGAAACTGCTTTAAACTATAATTTTACTGATAATGTTTTTGAATTAACAACTAATTTGAAAAGTGGTGAATTAAAATTTAGATCAAAAAATTCTGGAAATAAAATCTATAATGAAGATTGGAAATTCAATATCGGAGATAGTTCTCCATACACAGCTTATGATAGTGGAGGACCAAACTTTAAGGTTAGTTCAAAAGAGACTACTATAAAAGTAAAAATTAATTATGATGGTATAACAGAATTAGAAGGGTTATAATTTTCATAATAAAAAATCACATAATCATAAAAGCCATTAAAATTTATTTTTTAATGGCTTTTTTTAAATCACACACAAAATGAAAAAAAACTTTATCTATTATTATGTTGCTTTTTATAATTTATATAAGAGCACAAATTAGTACTATTCCTACTATATTAGAACAGAACTTACCTGCGACTATTTTTTTTGATAAAAATGGAACTGGATTAGAAAACTATTCTGGTAATATTTATGCACATACTGGAATTACAATAGATGGCGTAGAATGGCAAAATACAATTGGAAATTGGGGAGATAATACTAATCAACCTCAATTAAAATTTATTTCTAATACTACATATAAATTAGAGATACCTTCTTCTATTTATCAATTTTATTCGTCGAACTCTTCTAAAAATATCACAGCTATTAATGTTGTTTTTAGAAGCGAAGATGGAAAACAACAAACAGAAAATTTTAAAATAGATGTAGGTTCATTTCGAATGACATTAGACCAGCCTTCAGAAAATAGTATTACAAACCTTTCATCTGGTTCAGAATTTAAAATTAATGCAACTACTACTAAAAGTGCAAATTGGTCATTAACGGCAAATGGTGTAGAAATAGAAAACGTAACCTCATCTTCTGTTTTTAATAAAAATTATACCATTACAAATAATCAGCAATATATTTTAAAAGCAGAAAATGATGGACAGGTTATTTCAAAATCATTCCAAGTACATATCAAACCTACAGTAAAGGATATCGCTATTCCAAGTCTTCTAAAACAAGGAATAAATTATATAGAAAATGATCCTACAAAAGCATATTTAGTTTTATATGCACCACAAAAAGAATTTATTCATGTTATTGGTTCTTTTAATGATTGGAAAATATCAGATAACTATGTCATGAATAGAGATACCACTAATAAAGATTTATATTGGTTAGAGATAAACAATTTAAAAGCAAATGATATTTATACATTTCAGTACAGAACAAGTGATGGTATAAAAACTGCAGATCCATATTCTACATTAATTTTGTCTCCTTATGATGACCAATATATAAATGAAGAAACATATCCTAATATGCCTATTTATCCTAATGGTCAAGAATTTGAAGTTTCTGTATTACAAACAAATCAAAATAAATACAACTGGAAAACTACTAATTTTAATAGACCTAATAAAGAAAATTTAATTATTTATGAATTATTAATTCGAGATTTTAATACTTCTAAAACATGGGAATCTTTAATTAATGATTTTGATTATTTTAAAAAATTAAATGTAAATGCTATTGAAATTTTGCCTGTTATGGAATTTGAAGGTAATATTTCTTGGGGATATAATACATCTTATCATTTAGCATTAGACAAAGCTTATGGACCAGCATCTAAAATGAAAGAATTTATTGATTTATGTCACCAAAATGGAATATCAGTTATTTTAGATATAGCTTTAAATCACGTTTTTGGTAGATCTCCATTAGTAAGAATGTGGATGAACGATCCTGATGGAGATGGTTACGGAGAACCTACAGATAAAAATCCATATCTTAATCAAGAAGCTAAACATACTTATAATGTAGGTTATGACATGAATCATCAACTATCTCCTACACAATATTATGTAAATAGAACTATAGAGCATTGGATTAATAAATTTAATATTGATGGAATTCGTTGGGATCTAACAAAAGGTTTTACACAAGAATGTTCTCCGTCTGATGAAAATTGTACAAACGACTATCATTCAGACCGTGTACAAATATTAAAACAATATGCAGATTATCAATGGTCAATAGATCCCAAATCTTATGTTATTTTCGAACATTTAGGAAACAATGGTTCTGCACAAGAAGAAACAGAATGGGCAAACTATAGAATAGACGAAGGAAAAGGAATAATGCTTTGGGGAAAAGCGACAAACAATTTCAATCAGAATACAATGGGATATAGTTCTGATAGCAATTTCAATTGGTTAAATCATACAGTAAAAGGATTTAATAAAAAGCATTTAGTTGGTTATGCCGAAAGTCATGATGAAGAACGTATAATGTATAAAAACCTACAATGGGGAGCTTCTAATAATTCTTACAGTGTAAAAGATTTAAACACTTCTCTAGAAAGACAAAAAGCATTAGGAGCTGTTCTATTTACTATTCCTGGTCCTAAAATGTTGTGGCAATTTGGAGAATTAGGATATGAATATTCAATAAACTATTGTAATGATGAGACTATAAATGATGGATGTAGAACTGACCCTAAACCAATCCCGTCCGAAATAGGATATACAAAAGATATAAATAGAAAAAGTGTCTATGAAATTTGGTCTAAAATTATTGAATTAAGATTGAATAATAAGGTTTTTGATACGGATACTTATACAATATCTTCTGGAGATTTAAAACCTAGAATTCATATCAAAAATGATAACTTAAAAGATTCTGAACTTAAAGATGTTATAGTGATTGCGAATTTTGAAACTACAACTCAGAATATTGCACCATTATTTCCTTACTTAGGTAGTTGGTATAATTTATTGGATGAAACAGTTATTAACCCAACAAGTGCAAATTCATCTTATGTAATTTCATTAAATCCTGGTGAATTTAGAATTTTAGGAAATAAAAAAACTTCTTTAAAAACGGAAGAAAATACTATCAAAGATTTTAAAATTAGTATAACTCCAAATCCTACAAAAGATTATTTTAGTCTGAATACTATTACTAATAATATCAAAATTTATGATGTATCAGGAAAATTAATTAAAGAATTTAAAGGTTATTATAAATCAAATCACTCTTTTGATATTCAATCTTTAAATAAAGGAATATATTTAGTTGTTTTCTCTACAGAAAAAGGTAAATCGAGTACAAAACTGATTAAAAAATAATCATTTCATAAAAAAACGTAACTCAGTTNNAACTGAGTTACGTTTTTTTATTTTTAAAAATATACTAATTTAAAACCTAATACTATAAAATAGCAACACTTGTTAATAATTTAATTTTGGGAAAACAACGCAACATAAATTTTGCTTCTCTCCCGAGTTGTTATCTCAAAGTACCCAACAAAAGTAACATATACCTGGTTACTATTGCTGGCTGATACTATCTGTGAGAAACACTTTTTTCTAGGATTACTACAAGTTCTTAAAGTATTTTTATTTATAGTCTTCTTTTCTTTTTTATAAGAAAATTGCAAAAGGGATTGTAGTAGAAATCCTTTGCTAAATAAATGATAATTTATATTTTGAAAGTTTCATTTATTTAGCAAAGATTGGGAACGATAAAGCCCGTACCGTAGGGTTTGCCCAAAATATTTGTGCTATAATCTTTTTTTAAAAATTAAGTTTTATATTATATTTTTCGTAAAAGTTTTTGATATGTAAAACAGCTTCTTCAGAAGTATCTACGAGACGGAATAAATCCAAATCTTTTTCATTAATATAACCTTCTTCCAACATTCTGTCCTTCAACCAATCTATTAAACCTGCCCAATAATCTTTGCCAACCAAAACTATAGGAAAAGAACCTGTTTTCTTAGTTTGAATTAGTGTTAAGGCTTCGAATAATTCATCTAAAGTACCAAAACCACCAGGCATTACTATAAAACCTTGAGAATACTTTACAAACATAACTTTTCGAGCAAAGAAATAATCAAAATTTATTTCATATTCTCTATCAATATATTTATTTAGGCTAGTTTCAAAAGGTAAAGTAATTCCTAATCCTACGGAAGAACCTCCTCCTTTCTGAGCTCCTTTGTTTGCAGCCTCCATTATAGCTGGTCCTCCTCCTGTTATAACTCCAAAACCTATTTTTGTTAAATTATATGCTATATCTTCTGCTAAATGATAATGTGGATGATCACTTGTAGTTCTTGCTGAACCAAAAATGGATACACATGGTCCTATTTTTGACATTGCTTCATAGCCATGAACAAATTCAGCCATAATCTTAAACAATGCCCAAGAATCGTTAATTCTTATTTCATTCCAATCTTTAGGACGAAAAGATGATTTTATTCTATCTGTCTCTTTTTCTTTATCTGTCATAATTTTTATAAAAAAAACCGTAACAATAATGTTACGGTTCAATATACAATTTATTTATCTTAAAGATTTAATCTCTACTCATAAAAATTCTTAAAATGTACCAAAACAATAACATTAATGATGCAAATAATGATAATGCAGCAGCAACATACTGTTGTGTTCCAAATTCGTATTTTAATTGATGTGTATTATATAATATTGCTCCACCAGCCAATGCGCACATTGCAACAGAGAACCATAAACCTAAATTGAATCCGAATAACATTCCTGCAATTACTAAACCAATTGCTAAAAAGAATCCTATTGTTAATGCTCCTCTTAAAACAGAGAAATCTGCTTTTGTTAAAAATACAATTGCTGATAAACCTACAAACAATCCTCCTGTTACAACAGCTGCTTGTTTTATTACATAAGTTCCTCCATAATACAAGGCAATGTAGAGCATGGGAACAAAAATTAGTGCTTCTGCAATAATATATAAAAAGTAACCTAAGTATTGTTTTGATTTAGAAATTGATTCGTAAGCCATTTTTTGGGCAACCCATGTAATTCCCATAAATCCACCTAATAATATCAACCATAAATAACCAGAAGTTAAGCTTAACATAAATCTTACTAGACCTTCTGATTGCAGCATAAGTGATTCAATAAGCACAAATACTAAAACACCACCAGCAACATGACCATAGGTATGTTTATAAAAAGTTGACCTTTCTGCTATTGTAGCATCTGCTACCAGCTGATTCTGATAAAATTGTTGATTTTCCATATATTTTATAATAATAATTTTATTGGTTTGTATTTTATGCTAAAATAATGATTTTTATATAAATTAAAAAGTATCTCTTTTTTGTACTCTTATCCAATCTATTAACCCAATAATAGATAAAATTAGAAATACAAGATATTGACTTGATGTAATTACTGCTCCTTTGTATATCATCAAAGGAATCATAATTAAATCTCCTATAATCCAAAAAATCCAGTTATCAATTTTTTGCCGTGCCATCATCCACATTCCAATTAAAAATATAGCTGTTGTAGAAGCATCTATAAAATCTATTGGAGTATAATGTAATTTACATTGAGAAATATAGTTCCAATTAAAACCATTTTGTATTATTGGACGAAAATAATAAACTGTCAAAATAAATAATACACTGAATAAAAATAATAGAATTGCATAAAAATATTCTTTTTTTGTTGCCCAAAATACCTCAACATGTTTATGATCTTCTTTAAGATTTTTTTTCCAGAGAATCCAACCATAAAAAGCCATTGAAGCATAATAAACATTAATAATTGTTTCTCCATAAAGCCCCCAACTAAAAAATAAATAAATGAATATAAGTGTTGATATTACTGTTGTAGGGTAAACTAATATATTACGCTTGTAAGTATAAAAAACGGAAATTATTCCGAACAACGTAGCTATTGTTTCTAATATAATGTTTAGTGTAGTGTATGTTTTATATGGAGCAAGGATGTAATCTATAAAATCATTCATTTTGTAATTTTAAGTTAAAATTTATTCATAATCCAATACCCAAATCAAATAATGATCACCTATCATTTTATAAAAAGCATGGTATTTTCTACTTTTTACATCATCAGAAATCCAACAAACAATTTGTTTATTTTCTACTAAATCAAACTCTTCTACTCGATAATGATTTAAAAAATTCCATAAATTACCGCCGTTCAATTTATACAAACCTTCTTTTATTCCCCAAATAATATGTAAGTACTCAATTTCATCTTTCCCTTTAGGGAGCCAGTGTAATTCATCAGGACGAGCAAATTTATTTTTAATATTTAATATTTTTTTAGGACGACTAAGTTCTATATCTATACCTATATTGAATTCACTTATCCCAACAGACACTAAACCATAGGAATGCGTAATAGAAATTTCACTATTTGTCTCTAAAAAAGGTTTTCCTTTTTCATCATAATTTACATCATAATCTAAATCTAATTTTTTTAAACAAGCTCTTAAACCAAGATATTCTCTAGCTTGTTTAGGTCGAAGATTACGATATTTCTCTATCCTATAATCCTTAAGTTGAAGATATTCTAACATTTCCTCATTACTTTCGTTTACATCCCAAGTAATTAGGCGAGTATGTTTTTTATCGTTTATATAATCGATGACTGGCATTTTTATAATCGTAAATTAGTTTGTAAATTTGTATCTTATAATCAAATCAAAAGTTAGTTAAATATATCAATTGATGGATACAAAAACGCAATACATTCCTTACAAAGTTAAAGATATTTCTTTAGCTGAATGGGGAAGAAAGGAAATTACGTTGGCTGAGGCGGAGATGCCTGGGTTAATGGCTATCCGTGAAGAGTATAAAGCAGCTCAACCTTTAAAAGGTTCTCGCATTGCGGGTTGTTTACATATGACAATCCAAACTGCAGTACTTATTGAAACGTTAGTTGCTTTAGGAGCTGATGTTACATGGTCTTCATGTAATATTTTCTCTACACAAGATCATGCTGCTGCTGCAATAGCTGCTGCTGGTATTCCTGTGTATGCTTGGAAAGGGATGAACGAAGAGGAATTTGAATGGTGTATCGAACAAACATTATTCTTCGGTGAAGATCGTAAACCACTAAATTTAATTTTAGATGATGGTGGAGATTTAACGAACATGGTGATTGATCGTTTTCCAGAATTAGTTGCTGATATCAAAGGTTTATCAGAAGAAACAACTACTGGTGTACACCGTCTTTATGAAAGAATGGAGAATGGTACATTACCTATGCCTGCAATTAACGTAAACGATTCTGTAACAAAATCGAAATTCGATAACAAATACGGATGTCGCGAATCTGCTGTTGATGCTGTAAAACGTGCAACAGATTTAATGATCGCTGGTAAACGTGTTGTTGTTTGTGGTTATGGAGATGTTGGTAAAGGAACTGCGGCTTCTTTCCGTGGTGCTGGAGCTATTGTTACAGTAACAGAAATTGATCCTATTTGTGCTTTACAAGCTTCTATGGAAGGTTATGAAGTAAAAAAATTGGATACTGTTGTAGCAAATGCAGACATCATCATTACAACTACAGGAAACTTCGGTATTATTCGCGCAGAGCATTTTGCTAAAATGAAAGACAAAGTTGTTGTTTGTAACATTGGTCATTTCGATAATGAAATCGATATGGCTTGGTTAAACAAAAACTATGGTAACACAAAAGAAGAAATTAAACCACAAGTAGACAAGTACAATATCAATGGTAATGATATTATTATTTTGGCTGAAGGTCGTTTAGTTAACTTAGGTTGTGCTACAGGACACCCTTCTTTTGTTATGTC
The DNA here is from genome assembly GCA_002484335.1 of Flavobacteriales bacterium UBA7612. Classification (GTDB taxonomy): domain Bacteria; phylum Bacteroidota; class Bacteroidia; order Flavobacteriales; family Weeksellaceae; genus Empedobacter. The sequence continues at coordinate 47,732 of DLJQ01000024.1, read as the reverse complement.
AAACTCTTTTGCAAACCAAACTTTAGCTCAAATCGAGTTATGGACTAACACATCTTCTTACGAAAATAAAGTTTATACTTTACCTAAGCATTTAGATGAGAAAGTTGCTCAATTACATTTAGCTAAATTAGGCGTTGAATTAGAAGTTTTATCTCAAGAACAAGCTAAATACATTGGTGTAACGGTTGAAGGACCATTTAAACCAGAATACTATAGATATTAATTAATTTTAATTTAGAATTTATTTGAAGAAATAACACACACTTAACTATATGCCCTCGCCCTGAACAAGCGAGGGCTTTTTTATTATTCTCTATCTACACTATTGTTTCCTGAGTTTTCCAATTTTTCCATAAAATCATTATATTCTTTTGTGGTAAGAACATTTTTAGGCTTCATTTTTTTATAATCAATTTTAGTTTTATCTTCACTTAAATCACTCAGTACATAACGTTTTACCATTTTCCCTCCTTCTTCTTCAACTTTTTTATTAACAATTGTAATTTCTGATACAATATAATTTTTGAATTGAAATATTATTGGACTAACTGTCAAAGAATTAAACCTACTCAACCAAATACTATAAAAATTATCTTCATATTCTGCCGTAAATTCTCTAGCAGGCATACCTAAAATGATTTTATTATTTTTGGTCGGTTTTAACTGTAAAGTTTTAATGGAATCCATTATATAAGAATCTCCTAACCTTGTAAAATTGGTAGTTTCATTATTTGCGTAATCTATCAACAACCATTTAGGTTCTGGTTCTATATGTATTCCATTATTTTGAGAATTATAAACTTTTTCTCTTATTTTTAGTAAAGATGCATTTTTTGATGTAACAACATCATAAACATACGATTCATTAAATGCATTTTGAATATCTGGTATTAAATTCTTTGGATTAAGGTTCTTCATTTCCTCTGTCATTATCATTTCTTGATTTAAATCGTATACAAATCGATATGACTTCTGTTGAGCGTTACAAATCGATAAAATAAATAACAATAGTAATAAACAATTTTTCTTCATTATTTTCTAATTAAAATATCAGCATTAATAGCTGGAGTTATACCCAATGGTGTTTTTTTTATTTGTGACGATCTTGTGCTTTTGTATAAACACTTTCCAAGTAATGCAGCACTAAAATAAACAGGCTTTTCTATTTTACTCAATAATTCCATTGATATAAAAAAATCTCCTCTATGCTTCAAATTCAAATCCCTCAAGTCAATTGTAAAAATATTTTCACGCTGTTTACTTTTCTTCACTACAACTTGCATGGGTTCATTTAATAGAGATTTATCAAATTCTCCTTTTTTACTAGCATATAAATCTACTTTCAATAAGATTGAATCATCTTTTATTTGGTCACTGAAATTAAAATTAAGACGTTGAAAAGTGTATTCTTTATTTGTCGTTTTTATAGGAATTATTAATTCTTTAATAAACTCTGGAAGTGAATCCTTCTTAAAATTAATATCAGCAGTTAATCCAATTAATATCGATTTTGTTTTTGTATCATGCCCAACTCTTTTTAATTTAAACTTACTTTTATCATAAAATATAGTTTCATTTAGTTCTATTGTATCCTTTTTTAGATCTTGAGCGTTACATAAACCAACTAATAAAAATAAAATAATAGCGTAAACGTGTTTCATAAATTATATTTTTTTTTACAATACTAAGAATTATAATCACTTACAGTTTATAACAAAATCACAACTATGTATTAAAGTTTTATTTTAAATTTTAACAGTTATTAAATTTTATCTTTAATACTTTTTATTGTTTTTTCGTTAAAATTTCTTTTTCAAAAAAATATAAAAACCACTTATTATTTGGGCGTTGGGGCGGGCTTTGCATTGCAATATTTACTAGTAAAATAATTGTACAATAAACTAGCAAAGGATTTCCATTACAATTACTAACGCAGCATAAAATTCTATTTAAAAATTCATTGTTAACCAAATAGGCAAGCTAAATTCTTCTAATAAATGCGCTAGTTTATATTTTGTATAGTTTTCTTTTGTTATCCAGGCAATTTCTGCAATTTCATTAGCCATTTTTAGTGTATCTGAAGTCTTTAAATGAACATGAAATACATCAGCATGTACTTCAGTATTTTTTTCATTCACTGCCATTGTAGAATACTTTCCTAGGAAGTTTACTATATGTTGATTAATATCTATATTTATTTCTTCCAAAAACTCTCTTTGTAATGTAACAATTGGTTCTTCATTCGTTTCTATTTTACCACCAACCATCTGGAAATATTCTGAATTTTGTTTACGAACAGCCAACATTTCTCCTTTGTCATTGGTAACAAGAGCATTTGCAAGATAAAAATGATTCATTTATTTATAAATAATTAGTAATTCGAAAATAAGAAGAAAAAATAAGAGCCAAAAAAAACTTCACAAAATTGTGAAGCTATAACTTAGCTATCTGGAAAGGACTCTGACCCGTACCCAGTTTCTTTACAGACAAGTATTCTAACCAACTGAACTACTAAATTAGAAGATCAAGTTTATAACGTATTTTTCAAAACATATTTTGTCACAAAAGTGACAATAATTCAATTTTTATCTAATGACCTTTGTTCTATAAAATTAGAAAATATGCATATAGTAATATTTGGAGCTACTGGTTTGGTTGGTAGCGCAACAGTAAAAGAAGCATTAGGAAAAGGACATATTGTTACGATATTAGTAAGAACCCCAAGTAAACTAAATATTCGACATCCAAATTTAAAAGTTATAAAAGGTGATGCTCTAGATGCTAATGCAGTTATAGATGCTTTAAAAGGAGCTGAAGCTGTTATTCAGACATTAGGTTATGGAGGTAAAGGAGATGGAAAACCTACAACCTTTACCGCTGACGCTACACGTTTAATTCTTGATGGAATGAAAAAACATAAAGTTAATAGAATTATTGCCATGAGTGTAGCTGGAGCAGGAAATAGTATTTCATTTTTTCCTAAAATACTAACAAAATTTGTGTTTCCTACTTTTATGAAATGGTTTGTATATATAATTAATGATAAAAATAAAATGGAATCAGAGATTATGAATAGTGAATTAGATTGGACAATAGTACGTTCTATTACAATTAAAAATAAACCAGCTTCAGGAAAAATAAATCCTACTTTAGATGGGAAGAATATGAAATATTCAATCAATGTTGGTGATGTTGCTCATTTCTTAGTTCAGCAACTTACTGACAATAGTTTTTCAAAACAAGCTCCAGTAATTAGTCAATAATAAAAAAAACTATTTAATATGAAAAATACAAATGCCTACAAATTAAACCACATAATCACACTAATTATTGTTTTAGGTTATGTTGTTGTTAATGTAACAATGCAAATCAATTTTTTTAAAGGAATAAACATTTTCGATAAATATCAAATTGCAATATCACCTCAAGATGCTGTAGATATAGCACAAAAAGCATATTACGCCAAAACAGGTTTCTTATTATTATTACTTATACTTCAAATAATAGAAAACAACTTTTATCGTTCATTTGCTTGGTCTATGACTATTTATGGTATGATGATGATATATTTTTTCGGTATAAAAACACCTACTATTTTATATATTAGTGGTGGTCTTCTTGCTTTTGGTAGTTATTATTATGGTAGTTATTTAAATAAAAAAAACCATGAATAACACAATAAAAGTTCATGTCTTACACTGTGGATCTGTTGGAATAGACGATGCTACTACACATAAAGAAAAAACTTATCATCCAGCACCTTATACTGGTATTTTAAGAAGTAAAAAACATCAAATAATTGTTCCTGTTTCAGCTTATCTTATAGAACATCCAAAAGGTCTTGTACTAATAGATACTGGTTGGGATTCTATAGTACGAACAAAAGCAAGGGAATACCAAGGTTGGATTCATTATAAAGTGAGTAAACCTTATCTACCTAAAGGACAAGCTATAGATGAACAAATTCGAAAACTAGGATATAATCCTAGTGATATAGATTATTTGATCTTAAGTCATTTACATACAGATCATGTTAGTGGATTACGATTAGTAAAAGATGCTAAACAAATTCTAACTAGTGATATTGAATTAAAATATGCACTGAAAAATCCTATGGTCTATAAAAAATTTATGTGGGAAAATATGAATATTAGAACTTTCAGTTTCAGTAAGACTAATATTGGACCAGAAAAAACTTCTTTTGATTTATTTGGAGACAATACATTAGTTTTTGTTCATTTACCTGGTCATACGCATGGAATGTCTGGTACACTTATACAGAATAATGGTAAAACTTTACTTTTGTATGCTGATGCAGCATATATGGCAAAAAGTTGGGAAAAAATGATTATTCCTGGTATTACTGTTGATGATAAAAAAGCTTATAATTCAATCAAATGGGTAAAAGAAATAGGTGAAAAAAGTAATTGTATAGCTATTATAGCTAATCATGATCCTACTATGAAACCTCAAATATTTGAGTTATAGTAAATATATTGATATAATTTAAATTATTTAAAAAATAAGAATTCTCGAAAACTGTTGATATTTGTAAATACAACAGTTTTATTTTTTAGAACAAGAATAATCCAGTTATTATTAATACAAGATTTTATTCTGAGATTATTAAAAATAATAATTGTTTTAACAAAATTCTTTCAAATTTAAAACTAACTTAGTGTATTAGTCTTAATATGTACTCATTTGGAAGAAATATTCATAAAAAGTTATTTACAAACTGTAAAAATTATTTGTCCTAAACTAGAAGATGAAACATTACAATTTTTTGCTGAAGGTCTAACAGTTTCTTTCCTTACTGCAAAACAATTTTACATTCAAGCTAATGTAGTACAAAAAGAAATAGGTTATGTGAGTTCTGGACTTATCCGTGCATTCTATATAGACGATAATGGTAATGAGAAAACAGTAAACTTTATAAGTGAAGGGCAATACGCTTCACATTATACACATTTTGAAAATAGAAATCCAAGTAAATTTTATTTTCAATGTTTAGAACCTACTACTATTGTTAACATTCCTCTTCAACATATACAAATAAGTACTGATAAATTTCCTTATCTGGAACGTTATGTACGTAAAGTAGTAGAAGATGCACATAGTAATCTATTAAGTCGTATAGAAGGCTTTTTATTTGGTAATGCTGAATCTCGTTATTTAGAATTCATAGAAAGGCATCCCGATTGGTATAATAGAATTCCTCTGACACATATTTGTTCCTATCTTGGTATTGAAAGACAAACATTATCTAGAATACGTAATAAATTATTAAGAAATAATCTTTAAAAATCAACATTTTTATAAAATATTTAATTGGAGTTGTTTAAACTAATTACTTTTAAAATTGTTTCTAATAATTGTTTTTAGTTATGAATTTGCAATAGTGATTGAAGTGGCATCCTTTTATAAACAATTCTTATTTTTTTAAAGAAAATAAATTGGATTGTTTATAAAAGATATAGCGTGAAAGCACGGTGCGAAGCAATTGCCCTAAAAAAATATGAGCAAAAAAAAAAGCTTCACAGAATTGTGAAGCTATAAAAATTGGCGATCCGGACGGGACTCTCAAAATTAAAATAAAACACTGAAAAACAGTTGTTTTGAGAATCTACGTTCCTATTTCGTTACAAAAAATGCATTAATGAAGGAACAATAATAAAAATATGAAACTGAAAATGGCTATAATTAATAATTAATTGATATAAAAAAGAGAGAAATTGGAACGAAAATATTTTACAAAAACTCTCTTTTTTTAATTGGTTTAATATTCTTTTACTTTTTTTAAAAAAAATGTATTTACTGAAGTAATTACAAGGTTTTAAAATATAAATAATGGAACGAAAAAACTCAGCTAAAAACCTTTTAAATAGCTACTTTGAATTAGTTATTATTTTTAGAATAGTATCGAGTTTATTATTTATAATAGAAAACTTTTTAGCTTCTGAATATTCATCAATACTCTCTTTAACTTCACTAATTTTATTTTCATATTTTATAAAATCATCATATTGAGAAATTGAATCATTAATCCAATAGTCCATTGATAAATTAGGAAATACCTTTTGAATATTTTGTAATAATTCCCAATTTGGATTTCTTCCTCCCAAATAGTTATATAATGTTTGACGAGATATATCAAGTTTATCAGCTAAATCTTCTTTAGTTAAATTATATTTTTCCCTTTGGTACTCTAGTTTGCTTGAAAATGTATTCATTTAGAATTATTTTTTTTAAACATTTTTTAGACATTTTGTTGTTTTTTGTAAATAAACGTGTACATTTGCGTAACAGAATATAACAAAACGTAACAAAAATAAACAAAAAATAGACAATAGAATTATGCATATACATAAAATGAAATTAAGTTCTCTATTTAAGTATTTACCAAATAAGTATAGTAAAGAAGTTTGTACACGTATGAAGTTAGAATTAAACAATGCTAATAAACAAAAAATTTGGCGTGTAAAAAATGGATTAAGTGGAGATGCAGAGATTTTAACACACTTAATAAAACTTGCAAAAGAACAACAAAAAATAGCAAAGAAAAATGAAAAGCTTTTAGAAGCTGAATAATATTTTTTTGCATTATTTAAAACAAAAATTAGACAATAAAACAAAAATTAGACAATCCGCTATGATTAATCAAAATTTGTATCCAGGAATGATTTCTTCTGAAATTGAATTTTTTACTACTGGGAATGATTTAAAAATTTTACAAAATGGTAAAATAATGTCATTTAATGACATAGATTCTAAAGTTTTTAATATTCTAAAAACTGCAATGATAAAAGATACTGAAGCTTATTTAGCATTATTGGACTGGCATCCACTGAACGAAAATAAGCAAGTAGAACAATTTACAAAATGTAGATTCGGAGGGTTAGATTTTAATGCAGATATATGTTCTTCTGGAAAACTTCAAAAGGGTGAATATTGGGAATGTCCATTACGTGGTCAATGTACCTCAGAAGGGAAAATATGTAAAAACATAAAATTTAAAAATTCAATTATTTCTTTTTCAGAAATTCGATTAATTCAATGTTTAGTAACAGATATGACTAATGATGCTATATCATTAGAACTAAAAACTAAACTTGGTACACTTCATTACCAAAAAAGGCTTTTGTATGAAAAATTAGAAATTTCTACAAAACAAGAATTAACTGTATTTGCTTTTAAATACAATTTAATTCCTTCAAAAATTTTAATAGGCAATCAATAACATATAACTGAAGTTTAATTTAATTTTTTAAAAAATGAGTTTAGAAAAATTATCAAAAAGTGAATTATCAATCACATGGAATGTATTGGATATTATCCAAAGAACACAAAATTTTAATATAGAACAATCAACAAATGAAGTTCTTGAAAATTTTGATTCAATTGAAAAATTGAAAGATAGGGTTATGGGAGAATTAGTAAAAAAAATATCTCTAAAAGAGGTGGAAACTTTTTAAATTCTTAGAAATGGACAAAGTAAACCAATATGAAGCAATTGATGCTTGGTTAAAAAAATGGGTAGAGTTTTTTAAAGATGAAGAAATTTAGACTAATATCCTGGGATATTGATTACGATGTATATCAATGCACAAAATGTGGATGTACTTTTCAAATAAAACATATTTGGAAGAATATTTTTTTGAATTAAAATAACCGTAAAATTTACAATAAAACAAAAAATAGACAATGAGATATTTTACAGAAAATGGTAAAGAAATTACTGATAGAGTAAAAGATGGACGAACTAAAATTTTTACTAATCAGTTAGAAGCAGAAAAATATGCAAGGCAAAAAAAATCATATTATTATCCTTTGTTCGCCTTAGATAGTAAAAAATCATTTGCATTCGGTATCCCTAAATAATAATAAAAAGTAAAAAAATGAGTAGAATAAGTAAAGATTTAGCAAATACAATTTCAGAGAAATTGACTATAAAATTGGACAAAAAAATTAGTGAAATCCAAAAAGAATTGACTGAATATGTTTCAGAAATATATTATAAAAGAATACCTGCAAAAGTAATTGAATTAAATAAGGAATTTCCTTCATATATTTCTAAAAGTATAAGAATTAAATTTTTTGGAAATGGTTTAAATGGAGAAGAATTTAAGTTTATTAGTCCTTTACCATGTAAAACTAATGAGGATTCATTTTATGGAATTACTATTAATGATTTAAATCAAGATTATTCTAAAAAATTAATAGAGCTAAACAATAAATGTGAAGCTCTTAAAGCAGAAAAAATACAATTAAAACAAAGTATTTATAATGCTCTACTGCAGTTAGTCACTTACAAAAGAATCATAGAACAATTTCCAGAAGCTGCACCATACTTAGAGCGTAAAGATGCTTATGCATTAGCAATTCCTGTTGAAGATATTAGAAAACAGCTTAAAAATCTTGAATAATGGCTATAAATAACTTTCAAATAATAGGGCATGTAGGTAATGATCCAAAATTACATTACTTCGAAAATTCAGAAAAAATATCAATTCAATTTTCAGTAGCTATTTCAAAAAAATGGAAAACTGCAACTGGAGAGTTAAAAGAACAAACAACTTGGGTAAGATGTACTAGATATACAAAAACTCATGAATTAGCAAAGTATATCAAAAAAGGAGATCGTATATATTTAGAAGGTGAGGCTCAAGCAACAGCATATATCAAAGATGGTAAAGCTATTCCTCAATTAGAAATGTTGGTTAATAAAATAGAATTTTTATCCATAAAACCAATAGGTTCAACCCTTCCTGCTCCATCTGATATTCCTCCAACAGGTAATGAAGAAGATGATTTACCATTTTAATTAATCATAAATAATAAATTATAAAAAATGCCAATCGAAAATAAAACACATGATACATACGTATTAGGATTAAATCAAAAACGTGAAATCACATTCTTTAAAACTTATGATTATCCAAAAGAACAAGCTGAAGCACAAAAAGATTTAAAGTATGTTCAAGAAAACCATTCTACTTGGGAAATTGGAGATTTAAAAAATAAAATACAAAATTTATTAAATGTTCAAAAAAAGTGGGATGATTTAGATAATGAAATTTCTAAATGTTATCCAGAATGTTTTGATGATGATGAAAATGAAGAATGTTATGAAAACGCAGATTTATGCACTATTGGAGAATTAGCAGCCCAAACATTTGGTTATTTATAATTAAATAAAAAATGAAAATAAAAGTATTCAATTTATAGGATTGTTTTTCAATCCTATAAATTATACGCTTAGTTTATTTCTAAAATAATCCGCTATGTCATTAATAAAAGAAGAATTTATTGCAGAATTACTATCACGTGTAGATATTGTTGAAATATTTTCTCGTGATCATAAAGTTTCTAAAAGAGGTGCTAATTATATATGTTTATCGCCATTCAAAGATGAAAAAACACCATCTTGTATAATCTCACCATCAAAACAAATGTTTTATGATAAATCAGCCGATATATCTGGTAATATATTTACATATTTAATGAAGAAATATAATTTTTCTTATCCAGAAGCTGTAAAAGATTTAGCAAAATTTTGTACAATGGATGTACAATATGAAGATCAAGCTACTGCAATTAAATATGAGGAAAAACAGAAAAAAATACATGAATTAAAACCTATATTAAAATCTGTTCAAAGGAAATTTGTACAACAATTAAAAGAGTTACCTAAAAATCATGAAGCTTGGTCAGAAATTAAAAAAAGAGGATACTCAGATGAACAAGTTGAACATTGGGAATTGGGTTATGCACCAGGAGGAAAATTCATCTACAATTTATTAAAAGAAAATGGTTTAGTTGAGTTAGGTCGTGATTTAAATCTTATCAATGAAAAAAATAAAGATAAGATTTGGAATAGACTTACATATCCAATTTATGATGAACGTGGAGAAATTCTTGGATTTTCCTCAAGATCTTTAAACCCAGAAGATCAAACAAAATGGATGAATCCAGCTAATACTGAAATGTATAATAAAAGCAATCAGTTATTTGGATTAAATTTTGCGTTGCAATCAATATCAAAATCAAATACTGTTTGGTTAGTAGAAGGTTATAATGATGTTATTGCATGGCAAGAAAATGGTATTATTAATACAGTATCTCCTTATGGTAAAGAACTAGCAGAAGGTCAAATCAACAAATTAAAACGATTTGCAGAAAAAGCAATAGTTTGCTTTGATGGTGATAAAGCAGGAATAGATGCTATTCTTAGAAATGTACCAAAATTATTTGCTAAAGGTTTTAATGTAGAGGTATGTATTTTACCTGACAATTTAGATCCTGACGATTTTATAAGAGAATATAAAATAACTCCAGAACAAAAATTAAACAATTTCTTACGTGAAAAAGGATTAATTGAAAATGGATTTTCTTTTTTAATGGAAAACTGGATAATTGGTGATACTACTATTGAAAAAGCTGAGGGTATAAAAAAATGTGCTCGTGTATTATCTACTATAGAAGATAAAACACATAGAGAAATCTATCAAGAAATGTTGCAAAAAGCTTCTAAGCTATCTAAAACAACATTAAAAGAAATCATCAAAGATTTAGATTCTATTAAAATTGAAAGAAAAAATATCAATCTTTCAGAATATGATTTACCTACTAAATTACAAGATGTAGATATTTCAAAATATCAATCTCAAATAAGAGAATATTCATTTTTTCAACATGAAAATGAGATTTGGGCATTAGTTGAACGTAATGAAGAATTAGATACATTCAAATCAATTTCTAATTTTGAAATAGAAATCATTCAACACATGAATGATGATAAATTTCCTAAAAAACTTTTTAGGATTAAAAATAAACGAGGTGTAGAACGAATTTTTGATGCACCTGCAAACTCTATGCAAAATACTGGAGTATTTACTACTGTTCTTGAAAATCAAGGAAATTACAGATTTAAAGGTCGTACAAATCACTTAGATAATTTAAAAGATTATTTATTTGATTCCATGGGAACAGGACGTGCAGTAGATGTTTTAGGGTGGAATCCTGAAGGTTTTTTTGTATGGAATAATCAAATAACAATTCCTGGTACAGGAACTGTAAAAATGGATGATAATGGAGTATTTCATTACAATGATGTTACTTATTATGTTCCATCGGCTAATGGTATTTATAAAAATAATCCAACAAGATATATTTCTCAAAAAAGATTCATTGTGAAATCATCAAATTTCACTTTAGAGGATTACTTATCTCAACTTAGAAAAGTTCATAGAGATCATGCTATCACTGGTATATTATTTTTATTAGCAGCAGCTTTTCATGATATTGTCAAATCAGAAATATCAGCTTTTCCATTATTATTTTTATTTGGTCCTGGATCTTCAGGAAAGGATCAATTATCACAAGGTTTAAGATCATTTTTTGGAGACATTCAATCAGTAATTTCTTTATCTTCTAAAAAATCAACAGGTAAAGCACAAATACGTGAATTTGCCCAGTTTGCAAATGTAATTACACACCTTTCTGAATACCGTAATGGAGATTTAGAAACTAATGAAATGTTAAAAGGTCTATGGGATTTAAATGGTTACAAGTTTGGAACATTAGATTCTCGTGTATCATCTGATGAAGTTCCTATTCTTTCAGCTCCACTTGTAACATCTAATGATTGTCCAACCGAAGAACCTTTAATTATAAGAATGCTATGGGAGGAAATGGTCGTTAATAGTTTTGATGAACAAGCTAAACAAAATTTCAACAAATTAGATGATATGATAAAAGAAGGTGTATCTCATTTTATGGTAGATATACTTTTAAAAAGGCATTTAGTTGAAGAACATTTTACACGCCAATTCAGAAATTATAAATCTAGCCTGACTAAGAGAAATGCATTCATGGGTTTACCTGAAAGAATTGCAACAAATCACGCAGTTATTGCAGCAATGTATGAAATATTTCACAATGAAATACATTTTCCATTTACCCGTGATGAAATGTTATCTCATTTTGATGTAATGGTTACTGCACAAAGAAGAAGAATAGAGAATGAAAGTGTTATTCAGAAATTCTGGCAATTATTTATCACATGTTTGAGACCTTCTACTCCATCATATTTAAAAAATGGAGTTGATTTTAAAGTTGATGGTAAAACTATCTATTTTAATTTTTCATTTGTTTATGGTCGTGTTCAGCAAGATTGGTACAGAACATTCAATTCCTCTGCACCAACAAAAAATGAATTAAGAAAAGCATTGTGTGAAGATGATGCTTTTATTGGAAGTTCTAAAAGTGTTAGATTTTTAGAAGGAGTAAATACATCTGCTTTAATTTTTGACACATCTAAACTTGAACAAGAAGATGTTTTAGATATTAATTATTCAATAGATATCCAAGAGCGTAATAAAAATAGTGATTCCCCTGTAACCCCATCATTGTTTGATAATAAAAAAGAGAGTTTGGCGAATTCTGACACAATAAATAAAGAAGTAGAAGATGATTTACCATTCTAAAAACAAAATGTTAGTTAAAAAATGTGTCAATAAAACTCATAACGACACAATATTTTTTCCAACATTTCCAACAAATATTAAAATATTGATTTTAAGTAAATTAAATATAAAAAAAGTGTTGGAAAAGTTGTGGAAATGTTGGAAAGTGTTGGAAAACGTTTTTTATTTCCAACACTTTCCAACAAAAAAACATGCAAATAACAGTTTAAATAATTGTAAATCAATTTTTTAGTATTGTTGGAAAACGATTTTATTTTTTCACTTAATAGAAACAAATTTTAGACATTTTAATAAAAAATAGACATGAGTGTAGCAACAATAAATATAAAAAAAGCAAAATCTTCAGATTTTAAAACTAAAATAATAGATTATTCAGGTATTCCTAGAATGGTTATACGTGAAAACTTTCCATTTTTCATACACTTAAAAGAATTTAATGTTTTTGCTGGTCCAATTTTAATGAGTTCATCATTAGACATGAAATTATTTAAAAAATATTTAGATCAAAATCTCATTTACATTTTTGAATCATATGATACATCAATATTATATGAAGAATTGGGATTAGAAAAAAAATGAAGAAGAATCAGAACCTAAAAATGAAATTGCATGCTAAATGTTGTAGAACAGGCAAAAGTTATATTAATAATTAACGATTGCCAAACAATTAATGAAGTTGTAGAATGTACCAATTTTATATATGGTTATATTTTAGAATTAGTACAAAATAAAGAAGAGCTAAAACAGATGCAATTTTTTTTACAAAAAACATCTTTCTCAAAAATTAAAGAATTTTTAATTGAAAATATATAAAATATGAAGATACAATTTTATACAGTGTTAATACTTATAGTTTTAATAGTTATAATATTAATAGTAATATCTGATAATAAAGAAAAAAAAAGCATAATTAATTCTAATGAAAATGAAATTAATTTTTTAAAACAAAGAATAGAAAATCATGAAGAATTTATCGAAAAATTAATAGAAGATAATTATGAATTAAGACAAAAATATTATCAAGATTTTGTTAATAGAAGATATTAATTTTTAATAATTACTAATGAAAAAACAACTCTCAAAAAAGAAAAAAATACATTTCTAATAAAAGCAACAATACATGCTTTAGCAATATTAGAAGAAATGGACAATGCAGGTGTTAATTCTGAAGAATCAATTCAACTTAAAACCTTGTTAGAAAAGGTACAGAAATGGCATTTGAACAACCTATATTACAATCTACAAGTTTTATTCAAAACTTAGAAAATAAATTTGAAACGGCTATAAGAAAAACGGCTCAGGAGTTTAATATAAAATTATAATAGATGAAAAAAATAATTCAAATAATTATAAAATCTTTAAATGAAAGAAAAATACTTAAAGAACAGTATTTACAAATTGAGATATTATCAAATAAAATAGATTTTAAGACTAATTTAGAAATTTACAATCTGATTTTAATTTTTAATAGAAAATCTGCTAATTGGGATTTAGAAAAAATCAATAAAAAATTTAATTTCCTATTAGCTAAAGGAACTCCTACTATTGACTTATATATGAAATTTATTATTCAATATGAATCAGTTAATCAAAAACATTATTTAGAATTAAATAAGCTTTGTGAAAGTTTTAAAAATTTAGGAAAAATAGATATTGATTTTTCTCAAATACATAAGAATATCCAGATAAAATCTAATAAAGGATTTTTATGATTAATTTATAAACAAAAAATAGACATTAAAATAATTAATGTCTATTTTTTTGTTTATTTTTGTAATAATCCTTTTTTATTATGAATCAACAAAATAAACATTTAAGAGTTGTATGTAAAGTTAATTTATATACCAATGATAAAGTTGCATCTATTTTAGTAGATGTAGAAGAAAATAATACTTCAAAAAAAGGATTTTACAAAACATTAGTTGCTGGTACAGCTATCAATATTAAGCATTCAAGATCTTCTTTATCTTTTAAGCAAGATTATGAAGAAACGAGAGCTGGAGGAGTATATACACAAACTGTTCAATTTTCTTATAGATCTAATACAAATGAACATGCATTAGAAAGTGAATTTCTAAAAAAAGTAAAACTAATAGGATTAATATTATCAGATGGATCAGAAATAATTGTAGGTCGAAATGATGTTAAACAAAATAGAAAACCTACACTTTCATTTGCATCTGATTTAAATTTTACAGAAGCAAAATTTACTTCAAAATCAATAATACCAGCAACAATTAAAAATGTCGTAAATACAGGTTACACTTTTACATATCCTTTCATTTATATCTAATTAATTTTATCATGAGTACACTAATTCAAACTACTATTCGTCCAGAGCTTATTCCTATATTATATGATTTTTTTGAAGGTAAAGAATATACTATTGCAGGTAAAAAAGTAAAAGGTGTAAAAATAGATTTAAAATCTTCACTTGGTAGATACATAAGATCTATGTGCGAAAAAGCAGAAAGACCTACAACCAAAAGATTTTATAATATGGTTTTTGAAGTTCAAGATTTATCTTCTAAAATATACTCAGCATCAGTATATCAATATATTGATGGTAAAAATCATTTTTTGAAATTACCAGAAGAATTTGTAGAAGATCTTAATCATATGCTTGAAGATATATTTAGAACTTCAATCAATTCATATTTGAGAGGTTATGAAGGTACAGGAAAGATTAAAGAAGGTATTCGACAGTATATGAAAGATTATGATTTAGAAGAACATGGACATACATTAGAATCGATAGAAAGGATGTATATGAGATACAAAAAATCATCAGCTAAACTAAAACGTTTTCAACATAAATGGACTTCTGATGCTTAATTGCGTCAGTTTTTTTTTACAACAATACATCTAATTTTCAATAAAAAATTATGGAAATATCTTATCCTGTATGGCTACCAAAAACATTTGGTTCTCAACAAAATGCTGAAGAAATGAATGCTCTTGTACAAGTTCTTCAAAATCATGCAGAAAATATATCTGAACAACACAAAAGATTAGTAGCTTCATCTGGAGGAATTTATCCAGGTAAAATTTCAACGACATCTACTCTACCATCTGATTTAGGACAAGGTGTTTTTTTAGTAACTCAACCAGGTACATATAAAAATTTTGGTAATGTAGTTTTACCTGCTGCAGATGCTACTAATAATTATATGGGATTTATTTTTTGGGATGGGAATTCTTTTTCTTTGGATTACTTTCCTATTGCCAAACCTGACATGACAGCAGTAAATGATGCTATTGAAAAAATAGATGATTTTATTGAGAATTTTCATGTCGATGTAGATAAAGAATTTGATGTGAATTCTGAAAACCCAATAGCAAATAGAGAGGTTGCTTCTGTTTTGTTTCCTAAAAATTTTAATTTAAACCCTTCTAGTGTTTCTAATTCCTCGAATAGTGATTTAGATAGCACGGCTGATAGGTCAGTATATAACAGAACAAGTAGTTCGGAATATAATATTAACAGTTTAGGTGTTTATAATACTTGGACTTTTTTATCAATAGACAACTCGAAAAATAATATAGAAAGGGTTAAGGGAAAATCTGTAGGGTATATTGATACCGATTTGTTTATTCCAGCAGTTATTATATTCAATAGCAAAAATGAAGTAATTAAATATATAGATAACAGAAATACAAGTAGTGTCAAGATAGGAAGTACTAAAAATTATTATTTTGATTTTGATTTTGAGGTTACTTCAGATATGTATAAAATAATAGTTCAATACAAAAAGGATACTTCTTATACAAAATATTTAAACATTAAAAAAAATAGTTCAGAGAATGGCTTAGAATTTCTTAATAAAAAAATTGGGGATTTTTCAAGTTTAAATTTTGCATTTATCGGCGATAGTATAACTTTTGGAGTAGGCACAGATAAAACATATCATTCTTTTTTAGCTGATGATTTACTCGTTAATAACACTTCTTATGCAGTTAATGGTGCTCAATACAATCAAATGTTAACACAATTAAATACGGCAAAATCAAGCGGTATTAATTTTGAAACAATTTTCATTTTTGGAGGAACTAATGATTATAATTCCAACATACCTTTGGGTGATTTTTATAATGAATTAACTGAAAGTGTAAATAAAAATGGAACAATGCAAAATCTAAAACGAAAAGATTATTTATACAATTCCTCGACATTTAAAGGAAGAATTAATAATTTATTACTTTTTGCAAAAAAGAATTTTCCTAATTCTCAAATAGTGTTAGTAACTCCATTACATAGAGGTTACGCTACTTTTGGTTCTACAAATGTACAACCTGCAGAAAATTATTCAAATTCTCTAAATTTATATATAAATGATTATGTGAACGCAATAAGAGAAGCCTCAGATATTTATTCTGTGCCGTTACTAGATTTATTTAAAATTGGAAATTTATTACCAACGTTAGAAGAATATAATAGTTTTTTTACTAATTCATCAACAGATATGTTACACCCTAATAGAGCTGGTCATTATAGATTGTATCAAATATTTAAAAAATGGATAACTAATAATTTAGTTATTTTTTCAGAAGAATAATTGAAAACTATTTTTTAATAGTTTTCAATATGAAAAATCTCCGAATCCTGATACAGGACCTTCATTAATATATTCTTGTGTTTTATTACAATAACAACAAGTTCTTAATGTTTTTGAAGTGTAATTCCATTTATGGATATTGAATTTGCAATATAATTTCATCTTATTTTTTTTTCAAATATACAAATCCCTCTTTATAAGTGGGATTTTTCTTTGTCCTTTCTGAAAAACATTGATTTCTGCATTTTTGAATTATAAAATTAGACCAAAACTATAACCTACAACTAACCTATTTGAGACAGTTTTTTTAAATAAAAAATGTAAAATCCTTTTAAAGAGATTTTTTTGTGTCAACAAGTTATTTTTTTTACTATGAGATATTTGAGTAAAAAATATGAGATTGTATGAATGCTTTGGTACAGATGCTACTACCAGCAATATTATAAAATGCTTTTTTTATGGTTTTTTTGCTTTAATAAACCTAAACTATGACATGGCTTTGTTTCTATTCTTTGCTATGATGATAGATATGTTTTTAGGAGTTGTAAAAGGAATTATACTTGATGAAAAAATTTCTCCTAGAATATTTATGTTTGGTTTTGTAACTAAACTATTATTATTAATAATACCATTCACAGTTTCTGTATTAGGAATAGCTTTAGAAATGAATTTTGTATGGACAGCAGACTTAGCTGTAAGAATATTATTGGCAAATGAATGTCTTTCCATTTTAGCTAATATACTTTCTGTAAAAAATAAGAAAAAAGTTGAAAATATCGACTTAATCACAATTTTTATTAGCTGGATAAGAAAAACCTCTGTAACAGTATTTGAAAAAATGTTAAACAATAAAAAATAGTAACAATGGCAAATTTTAATAATGCTTACAAACGAACTTCAGTTAATGAAGGAGGTTATGCTGATGTAAAAGGTGATAACGGAGGAGAAACTTATAAAGGTATAGCCCGTAATTTTCATAAAACTTGGGAAGGATGGAAAATTATTGATGCTTACAAAAAAAAGAATGGTCCAATTAAATATGGACTTATCATCAAAGATTCAAATTTAGACGAATTGGTAAAGAAATTCTATAAATCTAAGTTTTGGAATGTTTTAGACGCAGATTCAATAGAAAGTCAATCTATTGCAGATACTTTATATGACTTTGGAGTGAACTCTGGTCAATCAAGATCTATTAAACAAATTCAAAAAGCTCTCGGAGTATCTGAAACAGGTAAAGTAACAGATAACTTATTACAGTTAATAAATAATCCATTAAACAAACTATTAGAAAATGAAAAATAAACTACTAATAATTTTATCGATTTTTCTTTTAACATCATGTTTTAAGAATAACAATTTATCAGATCAAGGAAATGAAATTACTCCAACTACTGTTTTGGACGTAAAAACAGAAAAAGACTCAATTGAAATTGAACCAGCTTTAATTTTTCCTATAAATAATTTTGATTCAGTTTACAAAGAATATCAATTAAATTATTCTATTTGGAAAGATTTAAATATCAGTAATAAACGAGGGTTGTTTTACAGAAATCAATATGATAATATAATCAATCAAGGGAAAAGTATTCTTTCTAAAAAAAACACTCAACAAGATTTAAAATCAGAAATTAAAATTCTTCTAAATAAAAAGATTGCAGTTTTTCAGGAGGAAAATAATTTAAAGTACACTTTTACTCCTGATACAATTCCTCCTATTAATCAATTATATTACGATTCCCTTATTTCTATAAATACTAATATAACTTTTGATATAAATGAATTAAGCAATAAAAATAAAGTAATAGGTAATGAATTGCTGCATAAAAAGCTGGTCGTTGAAAACGCTAAATATTATTTAAATATAACAGTTCGGAATCCATCACAAGATAAGTTTTTAAGAGGCTGGATGAATAGAGCTTTTAATCAGTAGCTTATGAAGAATCACAGAAAAATAGTGTCATTAATAGCACTTCTTATATCATTTCTATTGATTATAAGTTTTTACGGATGTAGAACTTCAAAAAAAATTGTAGAAAAATCAAAAGTCGATATTGAAAAGTCTGAATTAAAAATTAATAAAATTGATTCTTCTATTTCAATTCAAAAGAATAATAACCTTAATAAAATTGATTCTTTATCCTGGTCCAGCTACATGAAGGAAATTAATTTTTCATTCAAAGGGTTAGATAATAATGACGAATTGGAAATAATTAAATTAAATAACGGTTGGAAATTTAAAGGGAAAGGAATAATTAACGGAAAATCAATTGACAATAAAAAAGATTCTTTAAATTCATCAAATAACCATCAAATAATCAATGAGCGACTAAAGTTAGATTCTAGCTCAAAATCAGAAGTAAAATCAAATGACAGTCAAATAGAAATCGACAAGAATA
Source organism: Flavobacteriales bacterium UBA7612 (assembly GCA_002484335.1). Classification (GTDB taxonomy): domain Bacteria; phylum Bacteroidota; class Bacteroidia; order Flavobacteriales; family Weeksellaceae; genus Empedobacter. The sequence goes on along the minus strand of DLJQ01000024.1, from coordinate 28,289 downwards.
AAGAAAATCAAACACTTGGTTTTACAATAGGAGTTCTAGTTGCATTAATATTACTTGGAGCGTTAATGATTTATTTAATTTATAAGTATTTTATAAAAAAATAATTTTAACGACTTATTTTGTCGCTTAAAAATAATAAATTACAACCATTAAATTTTACCTAATGTTACTTGATGCCAAAAAAAACAGCAAACCATTAAAAGAACTTTCAGAAGAAGACAAAGATTTTCTAAAAAATAATTTATTAACACTATTCATGGACTGGAATGGCAGTGATTCTGCATCGGATGAAAATATAAGAGCCGACATACAATTAGCAGTCTTTTATTGTATTGAGTTAATAGGTAAAAATAATCAAAAAGCTACTTAAAAAAGTAGCTTTTTTTGTGTCAGTAACTCAAAACAATAATAGAAGGATATTTAAAACAAAAACGTATGAAAGCAGACATTTTAAATATCATTAAACATCCTTCACTTAGTAACTCAGATAAATTTAATCTACTATTTGATTTTTATAAAAAAAATCAATCTAAGGATAGAAATCTTGAATCAAATTTCAATAAAATAGGTTGTACGCCACATCAATTTTCTAAATTAATTTATGAAGTTAAAAAAGTTTATAAAATATCTGATTTAGAAACAGTACAACATATTTACACATCTCCAGAAACAATTACAAAATCTATAGATGAAAATATCATTGATTCATCTGAATTTGTTGGAAAAGATGAAAATATTTTAAAAAATTATAATCCAGAACTAAATCAAACTGAGAATTTAGAAAATAAGAATAATGATCTTCCTATTCGTGTAGAATTCCCATTTTTAAATTCAGAGGAATGTCCAGAGGAATTCAAGATTTTAATTAATGATAAAATCACTGCATATAATAAAATAGTTGCTGGTCGTGGTGCATTAGACGATCCAAACACACCAGAAGAACAACGAGCAGAAATTGCTAAAAATGTTTCTGAAGCTGATATATTAAATTCATTGATTTATGATGAATTGAAACATTACCAAGAAACTGGAGATATCTTAGGAAATCATCAAATATTTTCAACACATAACTTAAAAAAATCAATTGAGAATATGACAGCTGAACAAAAAGTTCAAAGAAAAGAATCCTTAAAAGGTCAAATTCGTGTTGCAAAAGGTTATAAAACAAAATCTGAAAATAAAGGTGATTTTGATAAAGCAGAATCATTAAAAACCAAAATAGAAAAATTAGAATTAGAAGGAAATCTAATTATAAAATCTTTAGAAAAAACAAATAATTAAGCACTGCCTGTTTAAATATCTTTTTTTACTCATTTCCAACTTTAGCGATTACTTCAAAAAAGTTGGTTTTTAATCCTAAATAAAATGGAATTTATCAATAACAAAATTGAAGAACTAAAACATCATTTAGAGGATTTAAACTCTATATTGACAGATAAAACTTCTTAATGAACAAATTAATATGAAAAACATTCAATTAATAATTGACCGATTAGAAAATATAGATGCTAATCTCAAAAATCCTTTAATGCCAGCTGATATTTCTGTTGAAGCACTTAAGGATATTATTCCAGAAGTTATTTATGACTTGAAAAAATTAACTGAAAATACTTTTATTTCTGTTAATAATGAAGTTTATAGCGAAAAACAGATTACAGACGCTTGGGATACTTGGTTAAATGATTATGTAGAAAATCCAAATGAATTTGAAGAAATAGGTTCTGATTTAGCTACAGGCGAAAATTCATTAAAAGGTTTAATCTATTATTTAGAGAAATCTTTATAATATAAACAAATGCAAAATATAACTGATTTACATAACGCAATATCAGCTATCGAAGATTTTAGTCATTCTTCACAATTACCTTATCCAGAAGAAGTAAAACAAATGATGTTGAAAGAAGAATTTCCAAAATTAGTTCAAGACCTCAGAGAAGCTTACGAAAAATTAAATCCTAAAAAAAATGTCAACGCCATTTCACGAAAATCCTCTTTTCCTATCCGAGGAACAATATGAACAACTTGAAAAGTTAGCAGGTGCCAATTTCTCATTACGCAAAATTGCACAGTTTTTAGATGTTGATGAAAATATATTTATAAAAATAGCTAATACTAAAGGAACAAGAATTTATCAATCAATAAATCGAGGACGAATGGTAGTTGATTTTACCATTAATAATGCCATGATAGAAAAAGCTGCTAAAGGTGATACTTCTGCAAATTTTCAATTTGAAAAGAATAAAGATGCTAGAAAAATAGAAGAAATTAAAAAACACTTTTTTGGATGAAAAAAGAAGAAATAACATTACAAGATATTTACGATTTTATAGATTGTAAATATGGTCCAGATGATATAATTCCAGAATCCAAAAAATCAATAATAGAACATCTTGATTTACTTGATAAAATACGTTCAATGCATTTACGTATAGATCAATATGGTTGTGAAGATCACATAATAAATCATTTAATTACTGTAGAAGGATTTTCTCGTTATTTAGCAAAAAAATATTATAATCAATCCTTAGAATTTTTCTATTGTGATAATGAAATTTCTAAATCTGCCTGGAGAAATATAATAGCAGATAAAATGGAGCGTGGAATTAATGCTGCTATCATGGCTGCAAAAGACACGAAAGATTTTGTAGCTGCAACTAAACTTTGGGCTGAAGTTGCTAAAATTAGAGAATTAGATAAACAAGATCCTCCACAACTAAATACAGATGCTGCAGGTAAAATGTTTGCAATTTATACATACGATCCTAAATTATTAGGTTTAGATACTATACAAGATAAAAATTTAGTTAAACAATTTATAGATAATCTTGAAAATGTAACTGAGAGAGAAAAACAACTAGCTTATCAAGAAGCTATGTTAGAACCATTAAAATTATTTCCTGAAAAACATGAAGACGTTCGCAAATCTGATTGATGATCCATTAGTTGATGGACGTTTTTCATCTTGGATAAAAATTTTATCCGACTTAGTTTCTCCTAAAAATTTAGATATTATTTCTGGACGTGCAACTGCAAAATCTTCTGATATATTAGCAGAAAGATCTATGCGTATAGCTGAAGATATGCCTAGAGCTTATTTTGCATGGGTAGCTGATACTTACGAAAATGCAATAGGTAATGTTAGAGATGCTCTAGTTGAGGGGTGGAACAGAAAAGGATGGATAGAAGGTGTACATTATGTTTTGGATGAACGTCCACCAAAAGAATTTGATTTACCATATAAATCACCAAAATCATTTAAGCATACAATGTCAATTTACAATGGATGCTTTTTCAAAATAGTATCATTAGATCAACCATCTTCTGCTGCTGGTAATTCCTACCAACACTTATTTGGAGATGAAGTAAAATATTTTGATGATAAAAAGATTGGTAAGTTATTCCCTGCTATCCGTGGAGAATATACCAAATTTGGAGATTCTGTATATTATAGAGGTCATTCATTTACTACTGATATGCCAAATCCTATGCATAAAGAATATGATTGGATTATGAAGCAGGAAGAAAACATGAATGTAGATCAAATAAAACTAATATTAAATTTAGCTCATGAAATAAATGAGGATAAAAAGAAATTATTTAAAGCTTATAAAAATCGAGATGATCTAGCTATTCAAAGAATTCAAAAAAGAATAGTTAAATATACCATTGCATGGCGACGAGCTAGAAAAGATTCTACCTACTTCTTAATTGGTTCATCATTAGCTAATTTACAGATACTAACTTTAGGATATTTTGAAGATTCATTGAAAACGTTAGGTATTGAAGAATTTAAAACCTCTATTTTATCTTTAAAACCTACCATTCCTCAAGGAGCAATGTTTTATGCTTATTTAGGACCACATCATTTTTTTGATGATGGTTTACGTGAAGATTATCTATCAAACTATTCATTAAAAGAAGAATTCAATCCATTAGCAAAGCATATAAAAAAACCATATTATGATAAAAGACAACCTGTATCTGCAGGAATGGATTTTGGTGATATGATTAGTATGGTTACAGGTCAAGAAAATAAAAATTATATATATGCTTTAAAAAATTTCTTTACTCTACCACCAGAAAGCACAGCACAAATTGCTGCAAAATTTGTTGATTTTTATGATGGTCATGAAAAAAGAATATTGAATTTATATTATGATCGCTCAGGAAATCAATATGAACAAGTAAATAGAGATTGGGCAACAGATGTTAAAAATGCTATTGAAGAATATTCTTCCAAAATAGGACAAAAATGGAAAGTAAATTTAATGTCAAAAAACCAAGCAACTATTTATCAAGATGAAGAATATTATTTCATGACAAAATGGTTAAATGAAGGTATTGCAGGTATTCCTAATTTAAGAATTTATAGAAAATTTAATAAAGAATTAAAATCTTCTTTAGAAATAACAAAAGTTATTACAAAAAAAGATAGAAAAGGGAAAACCAAGATTCATAAAAATAAAACATCTGAAAAATTGGCAATGCATCTTAGACCTATGTATTCTACAAACTTTTCCGATGCTTTTAAATATTGGATTATGCGTAGAATTTGGCGAACATCTGCATCATCAAGAAGTACAAGTTCAAGTACATTTATTGATACTGAAATTATTGAATAATTCGTATATTTACAACATAGAAATTTTAGTTTTAGCGGATTGAAATTTATCTATTTTACAACCTCCAAATATGCCAGTATTTGGAGGTTTTTTTTATTAATTTGCTTTATTTAATTTTTCAATTAAATAATTTGTAAACGATGAACAAATTACCAACATAAAACGTGCATCTTCTTGTTTTATATCAGATTCTTCCAATAACCCATGACGTATTCCATCTTCTTCACTTGTATATCCATAAATAGTTGAAAGACCACTTCTAAAAACTTTATTTATATAAATATCATTATCCTCTAATTTTTTCAATGCTTGACCTAATGATAATTTAGGCTCATTAGTCAAAATTGTAACAAGTGATTCTACAGCAGAAATAGATTCTTTTATTGAATTTCTATAATCTGGATTTGTTTTATTTGAAAATAACTCAATTGCAGTTTGTAAATGTAATTGTACAGGTTTAAATTGATTTGAATTTAAAATAGCATCCTCAATAGATTTAATTTCTTCTTCATTTATTATTGGAGTTATTTTTCCATCTACAAAACGATATCCAGAAAGTTCTGACTCCAATTTTTTATTACAAACATCATAGAATATTTCACTTGGATGTAGATTAGAATTCATAGAAATAAACTCTAATAAATTGTAAATATTATACCATTCTGTATTAAAAAAATAATCTCTCAAATTTTTATTAAATTCTGTTACACTTCTTGGTATTCTATCGATAGTTTTTTTAAAATAACCAACCCAAATTTTATTTATCATTGATTGATAATTTCTTGAATTACTTGAATCAAAAATATTATTTGAATTATATTTAGATAAATACATTATATCGATAATATTCCAAAGAGCATTTTTTAAATCACTATCAATTCCATCTATTTGTATAATTGTTTTTGGTTCAGTATATCCAAATCTATCAGAGAATTTCATTTTATATTTTTTTAATTTAAGTTCAAACAAATATCTAAAATTTTAAATTCAAATTAATTAGAACTATTCTAAAGAATAACATTTTACTATGGAAATAGTTATTTTAATAACTTTAAATAAAAACTTAAAACCATAATTGATTAAAAATCAATGGTTTTTACATTTTATTTAAATAATTAAAAATAAAATAAACACTTTCACTCCGACCCGCTCAGAATCATAAATCAACGTTGAAGGATTCAAAAAAAATTAGAAATATGACAATCTCCCTTGCAACCCTCTTATACAAAGGGTTTGAGCGAATAATATATTCTAAAATTTAAAAAAATTGTACAAATTTCATTCGAATCGTAATTAATAATTTTCTTATAAGTTCTGAAGCTATCATAAATAGAGACTTCCTTATATGTGTTTATGTAATATATATTTTCTTGTGTCAATAATGTTGTGTCAATAGCATGCGATATTTGAATATGAACATTCATTACATGACTGCTATTCGTCGTATGAAACAGTTCTCTGAACATGAGTTTGAATTTAGTTTTGAGTACTACACATTAAAAGGAAAAAGGAAAACAGTTCATCGAGCTATTTTAAACAAAGGATATCGCAACGATCAATCTAAAAAAGCGAAATTTTTAATTGCTTATAAAGATTTAGATAAAAATGAAAATAGACAATTTCATAGATCATTATTAATGAAGTTAAATGAAGCAAACGTTTACTTATGATTCAAACATTAGAACATGAAGAAGCATTGTTGATGTACAATGATATGGGAGCAGTAACATTTTCAACAATGAATGATCCTCGTGGTGAAAAAAAAACAGAACCAAGAACAAAGGATTCCTTAGAATGGAATAATTCAGTTCTACAATTAGGTGAATACTACATATATCAATATGGTGATTGTAATAACTTACCTACTATTATTCGAGATATTGTTCAAAAGAATTATATAGCTCCTGGTTTATTATCCAAAAAGAAAAACTTACTATGGGGACAAGGTCCTAAATTATATCGTGAAATATTTGATGGTAATGAGTTAATTCGTGAATGGGTTCATGATAAAGAAATTAATCATTGGTTAGATTTTATTGATGCAGAAACTGAAATAAATAAATTAGCAAAAGATTATAATTACATGGAGGCTTGTGTTTCTAAATATGAATTGAATAAAGGTAGTTTAATTGGTTCGTCTCTCATAACTCAAATAGATCATATTCCTATTAACAAAGCTCGTAAAGGATTATTATCTAAAAACTTTATAAATGGCCAAAGAGAATCAACTCATTGTATTATATCAAATACATTTGCTGATCAATATAATCATGATATAACAGCTAAGGTTTATAATCTATTTGATAGGAAAAATCCTTTTGCTTCAAAGAATAGTATTGTTTATTCAAATGAATATTCATTTGGTATTGATGTATATACTGTTCCAGATATATTTGGTTCATTGGAATGGTTGAAAACTTCAACAGCAACACCTTTAATTTTACAAGCTTTTACTAATAATTCAATCAATTTAAAATTTCATGTTGAATCCCCTCAATTATATTGGGATAAAAAGGAATTAGAATTAAAAGACATTTGTACAGAAAAAGGTACTGATTATAAATCTTCTATGTTAGTTGAATATAGACAATCATTATTTAAGCAAATTACAACAGTATTATCTGGAGCTGATAACTCTGGAAAAATGTGGCACACAATAAAATTGTATGATGATAATGGAACTGATCTTAGGGAGTTTGGTTGGTCAATAAAACCAATTGACCAAAATGTAAAAGATTTTATTGAATCACAAATTGCAGTTTCTCAACGTGCAGATTATGCTGTTGGTGCAGGAATAGGGATACATTCGGCATTAGGTAATATTTCTCAAACAGGTAAATCAGATTCAGGAAGTGAGCAATTATATGCCCATCAAACACATCTTAATACAAATGTTACTATTCCAGAAATGATAACACTTAAAGCCTACAATGAAGCCATTAGAGCTAATTTTAAAGGAACTGATTTAAGATTAGGTTTTTACCATGTTGGTGTTAAAAGACAACAAGATATTACACCTTCTGAACGAATAATAAACAAATAATCATGGAATTGTTATTTACAAATAGTGAAGAATTAAAACAGTATTTACCATATATAGATGCTGATATAACATTTGAAAATATTATTTTAGATGCAAATAATTCAACAAAAACAATTATTAAAATAATTGGAAAAGAATTATACAATTCTATATATAAACTCCAACAAGAAGATTCAGAATCTAATAAACAATTAATTTCTTCTGTTGCTTATCCTATTGCTGTAGATGCTTATCGAAATTATGTTATTAATAATGATGTAGCTCATACTAATTCAGGAAGAAGGATGAGAGTATCTGAACACGAAAAACAAGCATTTGAATGGATGATTGATCGTGATAATAAACAGTTGGAAAAAAGATACTATAAAGCTTTAGATAATATGATTGAAACATTGGATGAATTAAATCCTTTAGTTAAATCTAATAAAAATTGGAAAGATTCAGAGGAATATAAAAACACATTTTATCCATTATTCAGAACTACAGATGAATTTAATGAATATTTTGAAATTGAATCAAGATATTTATTGATTAAATTGATCCCAGGTATTAAGAAATGTATACAAGAAGAAGTAATTCCAAGAATAACAGAATCAATTTGGAGTGAATATTTTACAGCATTAAAAGAAAATAAATCTATACCTAATCAAAATATACTATATCATATAAAAGCTGCGTGTGCATATTACTCTCTTTTCTGGGCTTCAACTAGATTATCTGCAACTATTTTACCAGAAGGTATTTTACAAAATTTTGTAGCTGAAAATCAAACATCTCAAGCTAAAAAAGTTCCTGATACAAATCAATTTGGAGTATTAAAAAATGTTTTTGAAAAAGATTATAAAGCTGAATTAGTTAAGATTGAAAATCTTATTAAGCCTAAAATAAACTCAGATAACAAATCTATATCTTATGAAATAGATTTAAGTAAAAATGATAAAATCATAGACATATAATTATGAAGGAAATATATTTTGGATTAGAAAAAAAGGTTTATTTTCCAGAAAATTTACAAGAGTGTAGCTCGAATGAGTACATAGATATTTGTCGACTAATTTATTTGTATCATGTAAAACAAATAGATTGGAATCAATTTCTTTCACTAGCAGTATATTCTATTCTAAAAATAAAACCTACAGATAAAAATAAAAGAACTGAAAATGAGGATTTAGAGCATTGGAATAACATTGCATTTTTATCTCAATATATTGAATCATTTTTTATAGTAGATAAAGAAATTAATTCTGTTCAGCTAATTAATCATTTATCTGAAAGAAAAATAACACACTTCTATTATTGGTTAAAAAAATATTATGCACCATCAGATGGATTTTTAACAAATACTTATGGGCAATGGGAGGATGCTGTAGAAATAATATTAGATCACTTCAAATATCCTGATGAAGATAATATTTATAAAGTTTTATCTATTTTCTTCTTACCAAAGAATGAAAAATATGATAAAGAAAAATCATTAAAAAGAATATCAAAATTCAAACACTTAGATTTAGGCATAGTTTACGGGTTTTTTCTTCATATCACAGCATTTATGAATTTTCTTAATTCTGCTTCAGTTACTATTGCAGGTAAAGAAATTGATTTATCAATAATTTTTGATAATGATTTAAATTCTTATGAATCTCCACGACCTGGAATAGGAATAAAAGCAACTGCTTATAAAATGGCAGAATCTGGGGTTTTTGGGGATTACAACAATGTTAGAAATTCGAACCTATGGGAAGTCTTAATCAGAATGTATGATATTACTAAACAAGCAATCGACATGCAAGAACAACAAAAACAATCATCAAAATGATAGATATCCAAAGATTATATGAATTAGGATTAGAAATTAAATCAGCAGATATAGGATTTAATTCTTTTAAACTTGTACAGGATGAATCTGAAGTTGTAAAAAATTTACAACATCATAAAGTTACTGATAATCATTTATTAGTTATTGTAATTCCTTCTGTAGATAGTAAAAAATCTCAAAATATAGATAATATTCAATATCGTAATTTGATGCAATTTTTGATTTTAGAAAAAAGAGATCCTAAACTCCCTACAAATAATTTTGAGGATATGATGATATATAAACGAACTCAAGATTCATTGAATAATTTATTAGAATACTTTTTTAAAAATTTTGATGATGAAGAATCCAATTGTGAAATTTTTAGAAATTTTGATACAGCATCATTTCAAATAGATCCTGTAAAAGGATTAACGGATTGCTTTGGCTGGAGTTGGACGTTTAATATATAATTTTATGAATTTAATTGAATTAAGAAAAGATAATGCTGATCATGTTCTTAAAAAAAGATTTATAAAACGTGTTCTTACTACTGAAGGAAAATCAATAATCCAAGCACAAAAAGAAAGGATGAAAGAAAACGATTTTTCTAATCCAAAATTTAATTTATTAGCATTAAATGTATCTGATTTTCGTGCAACATTTTCACTATTAAAATTACACAGATTTGTTGACATGAAAACTCGTAATACTAAAAATGGTATTATTAAAAAGAAAAACTATCCTATTTATAATCAAATTGTATTTGGACATCTAAATAATATTATTTCAGAAATATCTTTTGGTTATACTGATACAGTTATAGAAGAAATGAAGAAGTTAGAAAATATTTAGTATTTTAGAAAAAAAATAAATGACACCTAAAATTTCTATTTATGAACTCTTCCCTATTACTTTTAAAACTTTAAAAGATTTTATTACTGATAAAAAATTAGATGAAGAATATATGATTTTACTTCATCAAAAAAACTTTGACCAATTGGTTATTGACCATTTAACAGAATATAATTCAAGTATGGAATTTCCTTTTTATTATTTAGGAATTGAAATAGATGAAGATATATATAATAAAGTGGGGCGATATCAAATAGGAATTATAGAAAATGAAAAATTTAATCAATTATATTAGTTATGTCAGATTACAAAATCCTTTTTCATAGAAATTCTTCAGAACTTGAAAAAAAAGTTAACGAATATTTAGACAAAGGTTATAAACTTGCAGGCGGAATGTTTGGTATGAATTCAGTTTTATTTCAAGCTGTTTACAAAGATTAATAAAACCCACTCAAATGAGTGGGTTTTATTTTACGGAAAACCATAATTTGATATTATTTTTATTATTTACTTTTATAAGTTTTAAAAAAAAATAATTAATACGATGAGTAAAATAGAATTGATATCTGATGAATTTTCATTTAAGGCAAAACGAGAAATAAAATCATTAAATGAATACTGGGAATGTTTAAAAAAATTTGATAAAGAATCTAAAGAAATTATTTCAGAAAAAAATAATTATCCAATTTTTGTTGATACTAATTTTTTATTGAAATATTATGAAATTTCATTAGAGTCGAGAAAAAAATTTTTTAGTTATATTAAAGAAAATAAAGAAAGAATTTATATTACTAGACACGTTCAAAAAGAATTTATTAAGAATCGTGAAAAAACTATTAAAGGGTTTAATTCTTCAAAAATAAAACCTACATTAAAATCATTATATGATGTTATTAAACAATTTAATAATTTTAAAAATCAAAGTAAATATATCATTAATGACCAAAAAGATATTACAGAAAAAATAGAACAAATTGATAAAGAATTTGAAGGCTTAAATAAATTCTTTGAAGAAGATTTTCAAAAAAAATATCAATTTGATATTTTTTCAAATGATGAATATTTAGATCTTATTTTGGGATGCCATATTCTTGATGATTTAGATGAAAATGAAATTTCAATTATAAAAAAACATTTTTCTGAATTAGAAGTATCATTAAAAAGTACACCTATTGAAAAAAATATAGATTTACGTTTTCCTGGATGTAGTGATATAGATAAAGAAATAAATAAAGAAGGAGACTTTATTATTTATCATGAAATTTTAAAAAATATTAAAATTTTAAATAAGAGTGTGATTTTTCTAACATATGACAGTACTAAAAGTGATTGGTTTCATTCAGACAAAAAAACAGTAATGCATTACGTTTATAATTCTTATAATAATACTAATCAAATATTACATATTATTGATGCTGAAAGATACTTACCAGATATTTATAATATAGATCATGATGTTTTAGAGGATAGTTATTCCAATAAACCGAGTCCTAGCTATTTTGATAAACTATTCGATTCTAATATTTATGGAAATATAGAAGATGAATATGGAGTATTATATCCAAGTATATCACAAGTTAATGATAGTAATAAAATAGAAAACTTCCATTTTTCTAAATTAATTAGTTTATTAATAAGTAGTGGAATTGAATTAGACAAAATTGAACTAAAACAATTAAATGAAAAAACTCTAAAAATATATTTATTATTATTAGAAAATAATATTTCCATACAAGAATTTAAGATAATGATAGTTAGAAAAATCAAGATTAATGATTCAAAAGAGTTTGTTATTCCCTCACTAATACTTGATGAAATTATATACAATCTTAAAATATACATTAAAAATAATAAATTTTAATTCATGAAAAAATTTCTTTCCTTTTTATTGCTGACAATTACAATTTCGGCATTTCCTCAGGAAACTCAAACCACTGAAAAAGATACTTTAAATAGGGTAATGTTCAATTCTGTAAATAAATTATTTACGAATTTAAAATCAGATGAAGAACGTGAACTATGGTTAAGTGAATTAACTAAAATTGAAGAAAAAACAAAAGACACAGAACTTATAGAACAAGTGAAAATTAAAAAAGATTCTATATCAAAATTGAATTTTCCAAAAACTAGTTTTGATTTTCAAGATATTTCTACATTAAATCCGAAAGAAAATAAAGAATACGAATTTGATTTTGATAAATTCAAAGGCAGATATTTTATACATCCAAAAAATGCATGGCGTACAGATTTTATTTTAGACCCTTACATATCTTACAAAGAAGGTAAAGCTTTGATATTTCTAAACATTCGTTATTTTGGAAGTAATTGGGTTTTTCATGATAAAGTAAAATTTATCGTAAATAATAAAGTTATTGATTTTCCAATTTCAAAACCAGAAACAAAAGTATTAAATGCTGGAAAAGTAAAAGAATATTCTAGTAATTTACTTAGTGATGAAGAAATTGAAATTTTACGAAAAATTGCTAATAGTGAACAAGACGTTGATATTCGTTTCGAAAGTGATACGAAAGCAAGTGATAATAAAATTAATAAGAAGACAAGGAGTCATATCAAATCATTACTTGATTTCTTCGATAAATACAAAAAATAAACTTTTAGAGTTATGCATTTGCATAACTCTTTTTTATTTTATTATCTTTGCTTTGTCAACGAATTCATACATCAAATGAAAAAAAATCTTAAAAATATAATGGTAGGCATATGGGTGCAAGTCCCAAGACTTCATCGTATGATGTTCGTTGACGGTGACCTACCTTTTTTTTATCATAAAAATGTCAACGATTATGTCAAAAACAAACAACAGTACATTAGATGTACATCAACAAAAAATCAATAACCAAACACTTATTTTAGAACAAGAAATTATAGGTACTATCCTAAATATTATTCTAAAAACCGATAATCCTGCTCATATCTCCAATGTTGTAAAAGATGTTCAACAAGATTTTATAGGTTATTTTGATAATGGAGATTATGCATATTTACGAGATGGGAATATTATTTTAACTGAATTTCAAAGTATTTTTAATTCTTTAGCAATGGCAGAACCAGAAGCTATAGATAAACTCAGAATTAATAACCAAAAGAGAACAGAAAGAATTTCAAATAAAATGAATATATAATTAAAAACGCCCTTTATTGGGCGTTAATTTATTAAAAATCTATCATGCATTATTGAATTAAAAAAATCATCACTTAAGTATTTATCTAATTCCATTTTTTTGTAAAAATTGTAAACAAATTTCTCATTCTCTAGATTAAAATATAATTTAGATTCTACCAATAATAGTAAACAATAAAAATATAAAATTATAAATTCTTCTTTTAGAATAAACATTCTTAATATTTGATAATATTTTTCACCATATTTATTTCCGTCAACATACTTAAAAATAAAAATTAAATCAGTTTGCATCTCATTTATAATATTAAGAGAATTAACATCATTTAGTTTGCTTTGAATATCTTTATTGAAATAACTTTCTTTTAAAATATCTTTTTTTTGAAGTAAATCATATCTTCCTTTAAAAGATTTTAAATAATATTGAAATTGATTTTCATAATTTGATTTAGGAATATTATCACCAATTAGATATCCTCTACTTTTTGATCTATATAAATCTAAAAAAATAATTAATTGATTATAAAAATCTTTTTCATCCTCCTTATCTTTTAATTTATCAATTTCTAATTGTTGTTTATTAATACTATAAATTAAAAGTAAAGTACTTGAAAAAGTTAATAAACTTCCAAATACCCCCCCTACAAAACCTCCAAAATCATTTAAAATACCTATATCTATATTAAAACTAAAGCCTGTTGTTCTTAAAAATTGTCCAACTGTAATAACAAATGCAAATGGTGAAATTATCAATATCCCAAATGCAACTCTTTTTAATAATTTATTCATCTTTTTCATGCGTCAGTAATCTTCAAATATAATGAAATTAAATTGCCTTCAAATACTATACAATGAAGGTATTATTCGAATTACAAAACAGCCTTTGGGCATTCGATTTACAAAGTACAAGATATTACTCAAAAATAGCCAATCAGTTTTTAGAAGGGCAATTTAATGCTAAATCTTTTGGAGAAAAACCAGAAGCAATAAGCTATTTAGCCAATGAATATGGTGATACAATTACAAACGATAGTAAGAAACAAAATTCTACTTACGCAATTGTAGAATTAATAGGACCAGTTACATTATATGATACTTGTTCTAATTATGGTGCTGAAAGTATAGCAAATAGACTAAATAAATACAATAATGATGATTCTGTAAAAGGAATTATTCTAAAAACAAATACACCAGGTGGTGCTGTTCCTGCTATTAATCCATTTATTGATTTTGCAGCTAAAAAGAAAAAACCTGTAGTTGCTTTGTGTGATCAAGCATTGTCTTTAGGAGAATGGGCAACAGATATTCTTGCAGATCATAAAATGGCTTCTAATAATATATCTGCTCGTTTTGGTTCTATTGGAGTTGTTGCAACTTTCTATGGGTATAAAAAAGCTTTAGAAATGGCAGGATTAGAAGAACATGAAGTTTATTCTGATTTATCTGATTGGAAAAATAAACCAATCATAGAAGCCTTAGAAGGTAATTATGATTCTTTAAAATCAGAATCTTTAAACCCTTTAGCTCTACAATTTCAAAATGCTGTAAAAGCAAATAGACCAAAGTTGGACTTATCAATAGAAGGTATTTTGAATGGACGCACATTTAATGCAGATGATGCATTAAAATATGGATTAATCGATAGCATTGGAAATTTACAAGATGCTATTGAAATGATAGATGTACTATCTGAAATAAAATACAACAATAATTAATAAAATATTTCTTATGAATTTTAATTGGATTAAAATGCAAACTTCATCTAAATGGTTAATGAAAATATTAGGCATTGAGAAAATTGAAGTAAAAGATAATGAAATCGCATTGTCTGAAGATCAGCGAGAAAAAATTGAACAACAAATAGGCGTAGAAAAAGCTCAAGCTTTATTTGATGGCCTTAATGCTGAATTAAAAAAGGAAACTGAAGGCAATCAAGCTTCAGAAGAGTTAAGAGTAGTTTTAGAGGAAATTAATGGTGTCGTAAATGCTACAGAAGAAACTTCTGAAACAAATGCAGTAGAACAACCATTAGAAGCTCAAGCAACTGCAACTATAAGAAATTTACAAAAACAAAATACAGAAATGGCTAAAGAATCTATTGGAGATAATCCTGCAGCAGTTATTCAAAATGCTATGAATTTAACTCCTTATGGTGTAAATGCTTTACCAAAGCATACAGCTACACACTTATTTGGTCAAAATTTAGATTATCAAGCTGTTGAACACAGATCTTGGAATCAGAGAGCAATGAGTGGTTCTGCAAAAGCAACAGATTGGAATAAAGAAAATATTCCCGTACTACAAGGTGATGTAGAACATTTTATTCGTCAAAATCCAACTGTTTTAGTAACCTTCTTTAATGAATTTGAATCTTTACCTGCAGAGTGGTCACAAACTACAGGCGTTAGAGATCGTATTACAACAGCTTCAATTACATTTGGAGAAGTTACTCAAGCACGTTCAAGTACATGGGCAGCAAAAGGAGGTTTTAATATTTCTGTAGAAATTGGAGAAGTTTATCCTAAGAAAATTGATTTAGAATTTTCTGGACCACAACTTCAAACATTAGAAAACACATGGATAGCTAATATCTATAATTTAGATGGTTCACATCCTTGGAAGATGTCTTTTATTGGTTGGATTCTTTCAGAAACAATCAAACAAAGAATGTTGGAGGATCGTAATGCTCAAATTAATGGTATTTATGTTCCAACACCTGATAACAGAGCAGGTAATTCTGTAAATGCTCAAGATGGATTATTAATTCAATTATATAGAGCTATCAACACAAGAAATATTTTACAACCATTTTCTTTAGGTGCTCCAACATTAGAAAATATTGTAGATTATGTTGAGAACTTTATCAAGCTAATTCCAGAAGAATATTTAAAA
Organism: Flavobacteriales bacterium UBA7612; assembly: GCA_002484335.1. GTDB lineage: Bacteria > Bacteroidota > Bacteroidia > Flavobacteriales > Weeksellaceae > Empedobacter. The sequence continues at coordinate 11,940 of DLJQ01000024.1, read as the reverse complement.
CTTCAAGGTTTAGAAATAGGAATGTCTGCAGCTTGGAAATTAGCTTATCAACAAGCATTAGGAAACAGTCAGGTAGTAGTATTAGATAATCAAAGAGGTATTTTCAAATCTACAATAGACTACGTGAAAGACCGTCCAAATATCAAATTACAAGCTGTGCCTGATATGGTCAATTCTGATTTTTTCTATTTGACTTTATCCAAAAATATTGATCAATTAAGTTTCTTACCAGAAGAAGCTAATCAATTTACACTAGGTCATGACAAGCGAGATACTTATGCATTTGCAGATTATAAATTAGGTATTCGTCTTCAATACATCGGTATTAAGCTATCAAAAACGCATGTTAATAAATATGCTAATCAAGTAGTTTTTACAAATGACATGCCTATTTTCGGAAAAGATGTATCATTCCCTGCTTATGATAACACATCAGGAATCATTAAAATGTATTATTCAACTGCAAAAATTGATTCCGAATTTAAAACAGATATTACAGAACTAGCAGATGTAGCTTCTGGACAAGTCATAAAAATTCAAGGAAATACATCTTTAGGAGCTGAAGTAAAAATAAAAAAAGGAGAACTATTAGATTTAACAACTGATTTTAATTTGAAAACTGGAGGTACTTTAACCCTATTAGCTTTAGGAGAAGGTAAATTCAAAGAAATTAAGCGTACAGCTTCAGCACCATCTATTTCTGATAAAATCAATTTTGATAATACTGCAATAGATGCTGTTAATGCTACAGAATTTAAATTCAATGGATCAGAAGCAAAAGATTTATTAACTATTATCAATGGAATTGAGAATAAAAAAATAACTATTTATGGTTCTGATATAGCAGAATTAACTGTAAAAAAATCAGATGCAATAGCAATAAATGCAGATGTAGTTCTAAAAAAATCTGATGATTATATTCAATTAGTATTTATTGAAGGATCATGGTATGAAATTGCCAAAAATATTTCAGAATAAATTTTTAAAAGTAACTACTTAGGTAGTTACTTTTTCTTAAACGTTAATTAAAAAAATAAGACTATGCGTCCAAATTTAAAAAGACCAGAAGGAAAAGCACCAGGAGGTCCTACTAATTTCAAAAAAGAAATTATAATCATCGCTGTTGCTGACATTATTCAATTTCCATCAAGAGATGAAAAAGGGATTCGTTTTATCAATGATTTTGTACTTGCAGCAAACGCTAGAATGCATACAGTTTACCACACATCGTCTAAAGGAGATGCTTCTTGGGAATCTACAGGAGATCCTGATGCATTTTCTCGTGAACCTAAATTTGCAACACAACATCCAGGTGGTACAGTTGAAGCATTAGAATTTTTAGAAGATTGGACTGGAGTAGATTCAATTCTTTTAATTGGATCATGTGATAAACTAGGTTATATTGTAGAAGGAACTCCTTGTACTCCAATGCAATTAGTTCCAAGTTATACAAGTAACAATGAAGGAACTTATTTTACATTAAATTGGCAAGCAGATGGTAAAACATCTCAGTTCCCTGGTTATTATGAAGGAAATTTAACTTTTTCTGAACCTATAAAGGCTACTTCAAATACTATTATTGTAGATGGTGAAATTGGTAAAATGGTACAATTACCAAGTGCTGATACAACAGCAGAAATTTCTTTTTCAGAACTTAATAATGTAAAACACAATGATAGAATTACCTTAATTGGTGGTGGTGGAAATGATCCTTATACATTGGCAAATGGAGGAACAGGTACAACCATTATTTTAAAGAATGGTACTAATTGGACATCCTTAGAAAATTCTATTATTACACTACGTTATTATGATGCTGGTGCAACCAAGTATTTAATAGAAGAAAATAGAAAATAATAATTTTATTAAATAATTAAAAAAGTGGTCAAATTTGACCACTTTTTTTTAGAGAAGGAGATGAATGTCCTTCTCTGAATTTATTCCCAACTTAAAAACCAATATCCATCTTTTTTTTTAATTGTGAAATTCAAATGTTCTAAATCTTTACTTTTTTTATATATTTTTCTCCAAGTAATTTCACTGATAGAATTTAATCTAAAAAATAACATTTTAATTTCTTTATCTTTTTCAATTTGATATAGTCTATTAGATATTATTTTAACATCCTTATCCCATGACTGAACAGAATAAGTTTGTACAGGCACTAAAAAACTAAGTAGTTTAAATGCACTATCTATATCTTCTCTTGTTATCATAGATACTAATTTAATATAAAAATAAATAAGTAGCTTTTTTTGTGTCAACATTTACCTCCTATTTCTAAGCGATTTTGCAGTAAAACTGCAATATGGCAAACAAAATACATGAAGAAGATATTCGGTTAAATATTTCTGTAAATGGGAATGAAGGACAAAAAGAAATTTTTAATCTTCAAAAAAGAAATAATGAATTAAAAACATCTATTAAAAATGTGCAAGATGAAATGAAAAAATATCGTTCTGCACAATCAAAAAATTCAGATGAATATAAAAATCTTCAATCACAACTTAGTAACTATAATAAAGAATTAGATAATAATAGAAATAAAATCTCTCAATTAACTTCAGCATTAAAAGTTAATGAAATGACAAGTCAACAACTTAAAGCTAGAGCAAAAGAACTTCAATTAGCTTTAAGTAAAATGTTGAATTCTAATGATAGAAATAAATTAAAAGAACAATTAGCAGAAGTTAATGCTCAACTTACTAGAATGAATTCTTTAGGATCTCAACAAAGATCTGCATTTAGTTCTGCTAGTGGATTTTTACAACGCTACCAAACTGTTTTATTATCTATAACGGCCACAATTACTGGACTTACTTATTCTTTTCAAAAATGGATAGATTTTAATGGAAAATTAGCTGACTCAGAAGCTGATGTCATGAAAACAACAGGTTTGACAGCTCAAGAAATTCAACAATTAAATCAACATATTAATAAACTAGATACACGTACTTCCAGAGTTGAATTATTAAAATTAGCAGAAGAAGCAGGTCGACTAGGTAAAGAAGGCTTACAATCTGTAGAAGGATTTATGGTTGTTGCTGATAGGTTAAAAGTTGCATTAGGTGATGATCTTTCTGAATCTCAAATACGTGATGTCGGAAAATTAGTTACTACATATAAAGTAGCTACTGAAACAGGAAAAGATTTTGAAGGATCGATGGAGGCTCTCGGATCTGCTATTAATGAAGTTTCAGCATCTGGAGCTAATCAAGCTAGTTTTTTAGTTGATTACATGAATAGAATGGCTGGAGTAGCTTCTCAGGCTAAAATATCAGCATCTGATAACATTGGTTACGCTGCAACTTTTGATGAAATTGGACAATCTGCAGAAGTATCTTCCACAGCAATGAATAAAGTACTGTTAGACATGTTTAAAGATCCTTCTGAATATGCAAAAATTGCAGGAATGTCATTACAAGATTTTAATAAATTATTAAATACAGATTCCAATGCTGCTATTATCAAATTTTTAGAAGGTTTAAATGGTTCAGAAGCTGGATTACAAGCTATGACTATTAAAATGGACGAATTAGATGCAGGAGGTACACGTGGTGTTGCAGCTTTATCTGCATTAGCTTCTAATGTAGATATTTTAAAAGATAGACAGTTAACTGCTAATATTGCAATGCAAGAAGCAACATCATTGACAAATGAATTTAATATTAAAAATAACAATTTACAGGCAACATTAGATAAAATTAAGAATACAGTACAAAGTTGGTTCACTTCAGATACTTTAGTTTCATGGCTAACAACATGTGTTACTTTATTTGCTAAATTTATTGGAGCAGTTGAAGATACAGATCATCAAACAACATCTTGGAGAAATAATATCATTTTATTATCCAAAATGATTTTAATTTTAGTTTCAGGGTTAGTTTCATATAATACTGCAATTAAATTATATTCTATTTGGACTGCCAGAGCTCAAGCAAATACCATTCTTTACAATCTGCAACTAAAAGTACAAAATGCATTAGCAGCTATTGCTATTATAAGAACAGAAGGATTAGCAATAGCTAAAATGTTATTAGCAGGAAATATAAAAGCTGCAATAGCACAATTAAGATTATTAAATAGTACTTTATCTGCATCTCCATTAGGTGCAGTAACAGCATTAGTTGTAGCATTGGCAGCATCATATGTATTATTAAAAGATAATACAGAATCAGCTAACGATGTAATGTCTGCATCAGTAAAAATTCAAAATGAAGCCTCTGAATCGACTTCTGAGCAAAAAAATAGAATTCAAAATTTATTATCTGTACTTAAAGATGAAAATACATCTTTAGAGCAAAAACAAAGGGCTTTAGAATTATTAAAGAAAATAACAAATGGTTATTTAGACACGTTGACTTTAGAAAACATCACAACAAAAGAAGGAATTTCTTTAATAAAAAGTTACATAAAACATATTGATGATTTAGCAAAAGCAAAAGCTATTGTCGCATATAAAGCTGAATTATATACTGAACAAATAAAAAATAACAATAAAATAGATGCTTTAAAAACAGAGAAAAAAAATACTAAAAGCACAGGTAATGGTTGGGGTTCTGATGGTAAAGCATTTGGATTTGATATAGGAAGAAATCAAAAAGTTATTCAAACAGAAATAGATGATTTAAGTCAAAAAAATAATCAAGTTACAAATCAAATTAATTCACTAAATAATTCCCAAGAAAAACAAATAACAGAAGTTCAAAAACGTTTAGAAAAATCAGGATCTCTTTTAAAAACATTAAATAAAAATAGTAATGAGTATAAACAAACATTACAGAAACAAAAAGCAGATACAGAAATACTTAATTCATTATTAGGATTAGATTTAAATACTGAATCTTCAGCTAAAACGACAGATTTTAATTTATCAAATAACGATAAGGCAAATGAAAAAGCAAGAAAAAAGCAAGAACAAGAAGCTGAAAAACTAAGAAAAGCAGCTGAAAAAGCAGCTGAAAAAGAAAAAAATGATCGTAAAAAATACTTAGATGATTTATTAAAAGATCAACAAAAAAATAATGAAGAGATTTTAAAAATAAAAAGAGATTTACAAGATGCTGAAATAAATTTAATGAATGAAGGTTTTGATAAAGAAATTTCTTTATTAAAATTAAAACATTCAAGAGAAAAAGAAGATTTAGAATCTCAAAAAGTAAATGAATCTACTTTCACTGCATTATCAAATGATAAAGCTAAATATACTTCATTAAAATCTAATTCAAAAGATTCTACATCAATAGCTGAATATGACGCTATTATTAAGAATATAGATACGATGAAAACAACATTTGAAACAAAAAATGCTGAAATAAACAAATTAATTACTCAATCTGAATTAAATTTTTGGGTAGAATTTGGCCATATACAAAGTAAAGCTGATTTAAAATCTTATGATGATTATTTGCAATCAGTAGAAAAACAAAAACAAGAATTAAAATATCAGCAGAATGAAGAATTGTCTTCAATTACTAACTTAGAAACAGGTAAAAATTTACTGAGAAAAACTTTATCTGATAAAGAGCTAAAACGTATTAAAACATTTTCTGAAGTAAAAAAAGCATTAACCAAGCAACAAAGACAAGAAGAATTAGACTTAGAAATTTCATTAGTTCAAGAAGGTATTACTAAACTAAATAATATAATAAATGGTTCTGATATTGACACTTTAGATTTCTCATTACTAAATCCAGATCAACAAAAAGAAATGTTGAAACAATTGGATGAAGTAAAAAATAAGCTAAATGAATTAGGAATAGAGAAATTCAAATTAAGTTCATCTGAAAATGATGAAGAAAATACAAAATCTAAATCATTATTAGCAGGACAAACAGATTTATTAGGAATGTCTGTTGATCAGTGGCAACAATTATATGATAATATATCTGCAGGTAAAATAGGATTACAAGAAATTGTAGCTGTTGTAGGAGCATTACAAAATGCTTTTGGACAATATTATTCCTTTGTAGCTGCTAATGAAAATAGACAATTAGAGAGATTTCAAAAAAATACCGAAAAAAGAAAAACAGACCTTCAGAAACAATTAGATCAAGGTTATATTTCCCAAGCTACTTATAATACTGAAGTAGAAAAATTAGAAGATGCTTATAATAAAAAGAAAGCTGAAGTAGAATATAAACAGGCTAAACGCCAAAAACAAATGGATTTAATTTCATCTGTTACTGGTACAGCTGCAGCAGTTGTAGGAGCTTTAGGTAATAAACCTTGGACTCCAGCCAATTTTGCATTAGCTGGTATAGTTGGTGCAATGGGATTATTTCAAACAGCTTTAATTGCAAAACAACCATTACCATCACAAGGTTATGAAGATGGTTATATTAATATTGAAAGAGCCCAAGATGGAAAAAATTTCAGAGCTAAGAAAGGAGGAATTGCTAAATCTGGTTTAGTAAATAAACCAACACATTTTCTTGCAGGTGAACAAGGACAATTTTTTCCAGAAGTAATAATTTCTGGTCCTGATTGGAAAGGTTTTTCACCAAGTTTAAAATCAGCAGTTATGAATAGTATAAATGGGACTAAATCTCCAGGTTATGAAAATGGAATAAATCCTAATTATGCGTCAATAGATAATTCTCAAATGATTGCTTTATTGTCTGCTAATTATGAAATGTTGAATGAACTAAAAACAAACGGTGTCAAAGCTCATCTTATAAATGATATGAGATTTCAACAAAACATATCTAATGGGCAAAAAAAATATCAACAATTTATATCAAAAACAAAAATGTAATGGCAATAAAACCAGATACAGGATTTTCCGTAGATGATGGAAATGTTGGAGGTAATTCTTATAATTACATTATTAAAATATCACCTTCACAAGTAAATTTTAATTTATCTGATAATACATCTAAAAATAGTAGTATAGCTGTTAATACATATCAAGGAGGTGTAGATCCTAATGCTACTGTTTATAGAATACAATTTAGTTGCTCCACATCTCAGTATGGGTATGATTTATTTGAGATAGATGGTTCTGATGAAATATTACTATCTGGTAGTAGTAATTGGCAAGGTACACCTAAGATAAAAACTAAAGATTTATCTAATGTACCAAATGGATATTATACAGGTTATTTTTCTGTAATAATTTCTGGTAAAAAAGGAAATGATCCATGGTCTACATTAGCATCATCTTCAATTGATGTTAGGTTATCTGTTAATTTACCAACTACTTACAAATTTTCGATTGACAAAAATTCAGATTCAATCCACTATACTAGAAATAACAATATTTCAACATCTAGTAAAATAAACGTAAATAGTGATACAGATTACACCATAAATGGACCTACATATATTTTAGCAAATGGAGAAAAATTACCTAAAACATTTCCAGCTGGAACAAGACAATTAATATTTACAGTTGATGATTCTAATCAACTAGAATATGGTATCAATAGTACTTCACTATCTTTTAGAAAAGTAAATCAGACATTATCTACTTTAATATTAAATATATTACAAACAAATACAGATAAATTAGAAACAGATACAAATACTTTATCATTTTCTCATTTAGAAAGTTTACCTCTTGGAGATTGGCAAAGTATTATAGTTTACACACCAAAACCTATTACTATTTCTAAACCTAATTGGTTAGAAATTACATTAGATACAGAAATATCTAATGTTAAAAGATATTTGATAAGATCTACAACAAAAAATATAGAACTTGAAATAGGTAGCTATTTTGGTGAAATAATATTTAAAGATTCTGATACAGAAGTTAAAATAAATGTTGATTTTGAATTATATAGTTATTGGAATTCAGATTATAATAAAGATATCCATTTTTCAATGGAAAATGAATTATTAAATTTTTCAGCTTATCAAAGAAATGAAAATAATTATTTGAATATAACATTACAAGGATTAGTTTATAACAATACAGGTAAAGTTATCTCAATTAATGAATCCCTTAATTTATATTTTATAAATAATAAAACATCTTTTAATTTGGGAGAATATATTCATGATTATTTTCTACTATATGAAGATCAAATTAATGATTTAAAAATTACCTCTAAAACTGTAGATAAAAAGAAAATGTATGATTTTGCTCGTGTAACTTTAGAAGTTACAGAAATTAATTTTACAACCAAAGAAAATGTTTTTTGGTATTCTATACCCACACAACTATTTATAAAAGGTCATAGGCCGTTAACTTTAACAAATCAAAATATTGGATTTTTAGGTAATCATGTTAATAAGACTTTAAGAGCAACAGTTAATGGAAAAACTATACTATCATATTTATATGATAAATCAGAAGGTATTAAAGTTTATATAAATGGTATTATTCAAGAATTAGACATACCAATTATACAAAATGCTAAACTTTCAATATTTAGTGTTTATATAGACTTTTCTGCAATAAAATGTAATATAGGTGATATGGTTGAATTTCAATTAGGTGTACAGGTTATAAGATACCAAATTTTTCCAGATACTTTAAATTCAAATTTTATATCATTTATTGATTATTGGGGTTTATTAAAAATATTTGAAATTACAGGAGAATATTCTTTTCCTATTTCTATGAATTATACAACTTTTATCCCTAAAAAAAGTACAATAAAAAATGTTGATTCAACAAGAACTAACACCTTAAATATAAATACAGGCGTAATAACAAATGATGATATAGAGATAATTAATGAAATATTATCATCTCCTAAATGTTGGTTTATAAAATCAAATGAAATTATTGAGATAATACCAACAACTGAAAAATTAGAATTATTTGATAGTACAGATGAACTTTACAGCTATGATTTAGAATTTCACATTAACCCAGATACTTATGATAAGAGTTACAGAAATTGATAATCAATTTCATATAGATTTAACAAATAGGCGAATTCAATTTACTGAAGAAAATAATTGGTTTACAGATAGCTTAGTTTCTGCATACACTTTACCTGAAAAATTACCTTATGACATTCATCCGTTTTTTTTAAAATATAAGTCTAATAATGCTGAAGAATATGAAGTTAGATATGATGTAGTAGTAAATTTAAATAATGAAATTTTTTCTGCTAGATTTGAAATTGTGAGTTTAGATAATAATTTCTTTTCATTTTCAATTTTTTATGGTCAAGAAAATTTCCCTAATTGGGATAAAAAATTATCTGATCTTAATTTACCAGATATTAATGTAAGCAATATTAGAAATCATGCTACTGAAATTAATTCTAAATTTTATCCAGAAGTAAATTATTATTTTCCTTGTATACACACAGATCAATATTCAACTGATGATTTAAATTTTGCAAATTTTAAAGGTTCAATCAATTTAAAAGAAAATAATACTTGGTTAGTTAATGAAATAGATACGACGAATAACATTATTTATAATAGAACTATTATTCGTCCATATATGTATTGGTTATATGTATTAGAACAAGTAATAACACAGGCAGGTTACAAACTTGAAGGAGATATTTATAATGTTGATAAATTAAAGAAATTAATTTTAACATCAGGTAAAAAATTTGAATTAAAAGATCGCCCTCAAACAATTGATTGGACTATTGGTTTAGAGAGTTATATTCGTGAAGGTTTCAGAAATAGACTTGGTAAAGGATGGCAATATGGACGATGGGAATCAACTCAGGAAATTAATTTTTTTGGGCAATTTCGTTTAAAAGGCATTATACATAATTGGAACAGAAAACATCATGATGTTAGAGCTTACATCTACTTAGATGATCAATTAATTTGGTCAAAATCTGGTCGAGCTAGTTATAATGTAGATTTTACTTTCAAAACAAAAAAAGGAGGTTCTAAATTAAAATTAATAGCTTATGATTATCAAAGAGATTCTGAAAAAACTGAAATTTTAATTACTCCTATTGAATTATTTGATGATAATGGTAATTTGATAAGTTATACTGTAGATTCTAACATTATTGATTTAAAATTAGCATTACCTGATACAACTCAAGGTACCTTTATTCAAGCGACAATAAATTGGTTTAATGTAGATTTTACTGTAAAAAATAATGGTGTTGTATCAATGAATTTAAAGGAAAAATATTTACGTTCTAAAAAAAATCCAGAAGACTGGACTTTTACAGAGGTGTATGAAAAAGAAAGATCAACAAATTTAGGAGATTCTTATCTTTTAAAATTTAAAAATTCAGATGATGAAAACTATCCATTGATTCAAACTTTTATAAATCAAAATGGATATTATACTGAAAATTTTATTATCAACGATAACACTACTACTATCAACATAGATTCAACTCCATTACCTTTATTAATGAGAAATAATCAAATGTCTGCCTATATATATAAAGATGATGTAAGTAATATATATGCAGTTTTAAGAAATGATAGTACAAATGATAATCAAACAGTTGATATGATAGATTTTCAAACACCATCTATAACTGAAGAATTTTATAAAACATGGATAAGATTTCGTATTAAAACTGTGCAATATTCTTGGGAATTTGAAACAAAAACAAGGTTCTTAGATCCTTTTAATATTAAAAAAGAAAAATATTGTTATGGTAATATCCATTTTGTAAAAAAAATTCAAAGAGATATAGAAAATAATATTGAAGAAGTTAGTGTAGAAACATTAGTTTTAAGATAAAAGTGGGCATTAAAGCCCACTTCCTATTGCATATAGATTAGATAACTTATGAATATGATCATCTTGTTCCATTCCAGTCATGTGAACATAAATTTGGGTAGTAGATATTTTCTTATGCCCTAATAAAACCATTAATTTCACAACATTTCCATTTGTTCGCATGTAATTTGTTGCAAATGTATGGCGTCCAACATGGAACGAAATTTTTTTATTAAATCCAAGTAATAATGCAGCTTCTTTTAAATATTTTAACCAACATTGGTACGAAATTTTTCTATTCCAATCTATTGCTTCAGCAATATCAGAAGCTTCTAATGTTAAAGGTATTCTTAATGGATTCTCGGTTTTTTCTTGCCAAATAACAATATATTTTTTATAAATGTTATCAAGAGAAAAATTATTTAATTCATTCCATCTAAGGCCTGTAAAACAACTAAATAAAAATAACCCTAAACTTTGTTGAGCTCTAAAAGGTAATTGATTTTTATAAAATTCTTGTAATAATAATCTTACTTCAGATATACTTAAATCATTTCTAGTTGAATTGATTTGTTTAGTCTTTACATCTTCTAAATCAATATTAATTTTAATACCTTTTTTAAGAGCTTTTTTAAGATACTTTTTTATAGCTCTAATGTTTCTTGATATAGTATTAGTTTGATTACCTAATGATTTACAATATGCAGTATAGTCCTCAAAAAAAACATCATTGATTTCTTTAAAAATTATTTCTTTTTTCCAATTCTTTAATTTTTTTAAAACATTGAAATAATAGAGATAAGTAGCCTTTTTCAAAAAATCTTTTTCCCTTTCTACTTGTACATCCATAAATACTAAAAAATCAATATTAGCATTAAAATATAAATATTCTTCAACAAATTTTTCAGCAGTTAATATTGAATTGTCTATAGCATATTTATTCTTTATTTGAAGGATTTTTTCTTCAATTTGATCTAATACTGCATTTACATCAATATCTTCAGATACACGAGCATTTAAACGTTGTTTTTTCTTATTCCATTTATTAGGATTAATTAAAACATTTGAAATTGGGATTGTTTCTGATTTTCCAGAGTGAGTTACAAATAGATTTAGTTTTACTTTTCCATCTGTTTTACGCACATGATTGTGCAATTTGAATCGATAATTCATTGGACGAACTTTTTTTCGTGCCAATTTCGTTCCATATACAGGATATCGTTCTTGTATTTTTAGCTTTCGTTCCATTTTCTTTTAATGTTAAATCTTTGGCAATCAATAACATTGAAATTCAACAGAATGAATTTGCGATCCGGACGGGACTC